>DAOTXX010000001.1:0-50895 GCA_034434835.1 Thermoflexales bacterium
CCATAGCCCTCCGACTGTTTGTAAGCATACGGTTTCAGGTTCTATTTCACTCGGCTAACAGCCGTACTTTTCACCTTTCCCTCACGGTACTTGTTCACTATCGGTCGCCAAGAGTATTTAGCCTTGGGAAGTGGGCTTCCCTGCTTCCCGCCGGATTAGCGTGCCCGGCGGTACTCAAGGTCACGGCGGGCGTCTTTCCTCTTTTGCTTACAGGACTATCACCTTCTTTGGTTGGACTTTCCTGAACCATTCAGCTAGAGGTCCAACTGCCATTATGCCGGCCTTACAACCCCCGTCCAGCAAGCTGGACGAGTTTGGGCTGTTCCCCGTTCGCTCGCCACTACTAGGGGAATGATCTCTTTTCCTGAGGGTACTTGGATGTTTCGGTTCCCCTCGTTCCCTCCGCGCCGCCTATGGATTCAGCGGCGGGTGACCAGGTATAGCCTGGCCGGGTTTCCCCATTCGGACGTCCCCGGATATAGCGTCTGCACACGACTCCCCGGGGCTTTTCGCAGTGTACCGCGTCCTTCTTCGGCTCCTGGCGCCAAGGCATTCACCGTACGCTCTTAGTAGCTTTACACGTGATGCGGAGAAATTGAAGTTCTCGCGTTCTATTCAGTTTTTAAGGTGTCAGACTGGCCTAGCGCTTGACCGCTAGCGGCTGAATTCTACGGTGCCGTTGATGTAGAACTCAAACGTCAGGGGTCATTCGGCCTAGACACAAAGCGACCTGGGCATACCCAGGTCGCCAAACCACCTCGGTATGTCCGCTGACGATTCTATGGTGCGTAATCCGTGACTCGGTACAGTCGTAACTCCGCGCGCTTGATGCACTGGTGGAGCCGAGGGGATTCGAACCCCTGACCTCCTCCGTGCAAAGGAGGCGCTCTCCCAACTAAGCTACGGCCCCTCTTGCGATTGTAGATTTTAGATTGCCAATTTTAGATTTGGACTGCGCTCTTCGATCCGCAATCTACAATCAGCAATCAGCAATCTTCAATCCTCAATCAGGGTGTGGGCCTTTCTGGACTTGAACCAGAGACCTTCCCCTTATCAGAGGGATGCTCTAACCATCTGAGCTAAAGGCCCAGAGTCCCTGGGCTTGCAAGCCCAGATGATCCTTAAGGTGCAGACACCTTAGCAACTCAAGAGTGGCAGAAAAACTAAGCTTGGGCAGCCTTGACACCGCTCAAGGCCCTAACCAGGAATTAGTCTTCTAGTCACCTAGTCTTGTAGTCTATTAGTCGGACAAGCCGACTACTGGACTATTCGACTGCCAGACTGTTCGACTAAACTCCCTAGAAAGGAGGTGATCCAGCCGCAGCTTCCGCTACAGCTACCTTGTTACGACTTCGTCCCAGTCACCAGTCCCACCCTCGACGGCTGCCCCCTTGCGGTTAGCGCGCCGGCTTCAGGTGTTACCAGCTCCCATGACGTGACGGGCGGTGTGTACAAGACCCGGGAACGTATTCAACGCAGTATGGCTGACCTGCGTTTACTAGCAACTCCGACTTCATGGAGGCGGGTTGCAGCCTCCAATCCGAACTGAGACCGGCTTTTCAGGATTGGCTCCCCCTCGCGGGTTGGCGACCCATTGTACCGGCCATTGTAGCGTGTGTGTAGCCCCAGATATAAAGGCCATGCTGACTTGACATCATCCCCACCTTCCTCCGGCTTTAGACCGGCAGTCTCGCCAGACACATGTAACTGACGACGAGGGTTGCGCTCGTTAGGGGACTTAACCCAACACCTCACGGCACGAGCTGACGACAGCCATGCAGCACCTGTGCAAGCTCCCTTGCGGGTCGTTCCGCTTTCGCTTCACTACTACTTGCATGTCAAACCTGGGTAAGGTTCTTCGTGTAGCATCGAATTAAACCACACGCTCCGCTGCTTGTGCGGGTCCCCGTCAATTCCTTTGAGTTTTAACCTTGCGGCCGTAGTCCCCAGGCGGGATACTTAACGCGTTGGCTTCGGCACCGATGGGGTTAGGACCACCGACACCCAGTATCCATCGTTTACGGCTAGGACTACCGGGGTTTCTAATCCCGTTCGCTCCCCTAGCTTTCGCCTCTTAGCGTCAGGAGCAGACCAGGAAGCCGCCTTCGCCACTGGTGTTCCTCCCGATATCTACGCATTTCACCACTACACCGGGAATTCCGCTTCCCTCTTCTGTCCTCCAGCCTCGCAGTATGGAATGGCCCCTCCCAGTTGAGCCAGGAGATTTCACATCCCACTTACAAGACCGCCTGCAGGCGCTTTACGCCCAGTGAATCCGGATAACGCTTGCCACCTACGTTTTACCGCGGCTGCTGGCACGTAGTTAGCCGTGACTTATTCCAGGGGTACCGTCCTGTCTCGTCCCCCTGAAAAGGACTTTACGACCCGAAGGCCTTCATCGTCCACGCGGCGTTGCTGAGTCAGGCTTTCGCCCATTGCTCAATATTCCTCACTGCTGCCTCCCGTAGGAGTTTGGCCCGTGTGTCAGTGCCAATGTGGGGGATCACCCTCTCAGGCCCCCTACCCGTCGTCGCCTTGGTAGGCCATTACCCTACCAACTAGCTGATGGGCCGCAGGCCCCTCCCGAGACGCCGTGACTCTGATCGCGTTTTGAGGCGCGACCCTTTTGGGTATTAGCGGCCCTTTCGAGCCGTTATCCCCTGCCTCGGGGCAGGTCACCTACGTGTTACTCACCCGTCCGCCACTGAAGTGCTCCCGAAGGAGCCTCTTCGTTCGACTTGCATGTGTTAGGCACGCCGCCAGCGTTCATCCTGAGCCAGGATCAAACTCTCCGTAAGGAAAGTCTTGACGTGGGATATACCCACGAAAAGTGTTTGACTTGGACCCAAGTTCACTGTTTTTCTGCCACTCTTCAGTTGTTAAAGTGTCTTTTGCCCTTTGCCAGGGCGGGCGGATTCTACCACCCCTATTACGCTTTGTCAAGGCGCAAAAAAACCGACTTTCGTCGGCAAGGCACACTCCTTTGGTCAGTTACCGCCAACTACCCGATTGAGTTGTGCCTCACCTCCTGGTTCAGGTCGGTTGTTAGTTTCGCATTCTTTGTGAATGTGCGATGATTATAGCAAATGTCTGAGGACTTGTCAAGGGGTTTTAGAGCCAATTTTCGAAGTTTGCGCAGGTGGCCTCTATCACCCGGCTTGGGTCCGGGACTTGCCATAGTATCCCTCACACTGGGACTAGGCGGAGGGTTAGGATTTCGTATGGTCGGACGGACAGATTCACGCTCTTGCCCTTTGGCGCCAACGCGGATTGGTTCTCCTCCAGCAAGTTGGCACGCCAGACCTGAGCCAGTTCGAAGCTTGTGGTCAATGTCACCTGCCCGCGCCGTCGCTGACTTTCGTAAAGACGCACCATGATGCCGTTACCGTCCTCGGCACGCTTGACGGTCTCAATGACCACATTAGCCCGGTCAACACTGACAAAGGAGGACAGACTATGGTCGGCGGCCTTGGGCTTGGGTCGGGGTCGGCAGTCGCTCAGATACACTATCAGCGGATCATTCAACGCATAAGCCGCCGCGATGGTCACTTCACTCCAACCGCCGGTGTGCGGCAAGAGGCTGCAGACAAAGTGGTGTTCGCCTTGATCGGCTTCAGGGTCGGGCAGGGTCGGGCTGCGCAGCAGGCTGAGGCGCATGACATTGCCTTGAATGTCATGGCCGTACTTGCAGTCATTGAGCAGGCTCACGCCGTAGCCGCCTTCGCTCAGGTCCACCCATTTTTGAGCCGGGGTCTCGAAACGCGCCCAATCCCAACTGGTGTTGCGATGGGTGGGCCGTTGAACATTGCCCCACTGAATTTCATACGTTGCCCACGGCGAAAGAATGTCTACCGGGAACGCGACCTTTAACAGCTTATGCTTCTCTTGCCAGTTGATCGTTGTGTCGAAATCCAGCCGAGGGCTGTTGTGCATCAACGAGATGCGCTGAATGTATTCGCTGTGCAGGATACGCCGTCGGACCTCCAGGGTGGCTCGCAATGGGCCGACCTCAGCCACACGCACGGATGTCGCCGGTTCAGCCAACCACATCTTGTCATCGTAAAAGATGTCCACTTCCCAGGCATCCCACTGCGTGGGACGATCTTCAAAGGCCTGGAATTGATTGGCAATCGCTTCGGCGGGCAACACCTCGCGCTGATGGGTTTTGTCATAGAGGCGAACAATGTCGCCTGCCTGGTTCAGCTCGACGCGCAGGAAGTCATTTTCCAACAGCGCCGGTGTGATCCTGAGATAGGGGTTTGAGGACTGGGGAGTGGGGATCGGATCATTGGCGACAAGTGGAGTGACGCTGAAGGGGGGCAATTCGCCGACATCGAGCAGCAAGCCGCCCTCTACCGGTTGAGTGAGGATCAGGGTGCCGTCAACTCGGCGCAGCGTGCCCACACCACCCGGCCAAAAGGCCAGGTCATTTCGAGAGAAAGAGGTGGGATTGACGATCAACACATCGCCGCCTGTCTTTTGTGCAATGGCATCAAGTGCGGCGCCTCGGACCGATTCGCCGATAGCTTGGATCTCGGCATACTGCTGCTGTGATTCCAGATAGACCGGGCCAATGCTGCTGCCGGGCAAGATGTCGTGAAACTGGTTGAGGCAGAGCAATTGCCAGGCGCAATGCAAGTCATCATGTGGATAGCGGTAATCGGTATCGAGCATGGACGCTGCGGTGGCGAGGAATTCAGCATCGTGCAAGAGAAACTCACTCTTGCGGTTGGCGCGCTTGTTGCGGCTCTGCGTGGTGTAGGTTCCGCGATGCAATTCAAGGTAAAGCTCGCCGTTCCAGGTGGGGAGCCGATCGCCGGCGGTGGCTTCGAGTTTGCGAAAGAACTCGCGTACACTGCCCGGATGGACTTGGGGGGTAGCAGGGAAATGCTGCATCTCGCGGATGTTTTCCAGCATCTCGCACGTGGGGCCACCGCCCCCGTCACCATAGCCGTAAGCCATCAGCAGAGGTAGGGTCGCGCCGCTCAGATCCTTTTGCTGGAAATTGGTCCACGTGCCGATGACCTGCTCGGGTTCAGCGGCGGCATTATAAGTGCTGACTCCATAGGTGACGCCGCCGAGTTCTGGCGTCGTGCTGAAATGCGTCAACACGCGCGTCCCATCCAACCCTTGCCACCAAAAGCTGTCGTAAGGTAAGCGGTTGTATTGGTTCCAGCCGAGCTTGATGGTAAAAAAATAATCCAGACCGGCTTGCTTGATCAATTGCGGCAACGCCCACGAGTAGCCAAAGACATCCGGCAGCCACAGCACTGGCGACTCGGCCTCCAGGCCCAGGTGCTGACGAAAGAACGTGCGTCCCAATAGGAACTGCCGTGCCAGCGATTCCGATCCGCTGAGGTTGCAATCGGCCTCGACCCACATGCCGCCAATAGGTTCCCAACGGCCTTCCGCCACTCGCGTCTTGATCACCTCGAACAAGTCGGGATAATCCTGGCGAACGAAATCGTAAAGTTGCGGCTGACTCTGCGTAAAGTAATAGTCCGGGAATTGTTCCATCAGGCGGATGACGTTGTGGAATGTGCGCCCCGCTTTGCGGCGAGTCTGGCCCAACGTCCAAAGCCAGGCCACGTCAATGTGAGCATGACCTGTGGCAAAGACTTGCACATCGAGCGGCGGGCCGGCCTTCAGGATGCCTTCCCGCAAAGCCGCGTGCGCTGGAGCCACACTGGCGTAGAAATCTTCCCCTGAGCCATACGGTTCGCGTGTGTCCAGCATCTTGAAGGCTTCATCCAATGCGGTGAGCAGGCGGCCTTTGGCCGGTTCGTCTGCATCGAGGCGGTTAGCGACTCCCAACGCGACGCGCGCGGTGGCGATAAAATCCCGTGTGGGCTGATCGATCTGCACGAGGAAACAAGAACGCATAAAGAGCTGGGTGTATGGCTCGTCGCGCTGCCAACCGCCAATGCCGGTCCAACCGTGCAGGGCCAACAGATGCCGCTGCCCATCACACCAGCGCATCGGAAGCAAGATCTCTCGGTGGTGACGATCGCAGGCGGCAAAGGGCGCGCCATCCACATAAGCCAACGCTTCGGGGTGACTGAAATCGCCCGACTCGCCCAGCGGCAAATAGAGCGCCACCGGGGCATGAAGGCCCCAGTCCTCCGGCACTCGAAAGTGAGTGCGCAAAACAAAATCTGTGTACCATCGGCCCCAATAAGCTTCATATTCGATCAGCGGCCAGGTGTTGTCATCCACCTCAGTGCCGATGGGCGGAATGTCAAGAGGACTGGGCAGTATCATCCATCGAAATGGCGACAAGAGTTGACGCTGCCGATAGACCAGCGGTTCGATCAGCTTGATGCGCTGCGCGATCTTGTGAGCGGTCCAACGAGCGGTGTGGGTCAGGTTGTTTTGAGGGGTCATTGCCACAGTCCCGTGAGGAATTTGATTTTCTCGACGACCTGATAGGTGCCGCCTCCCTCGTGTGTATTGTACGACCAGACCTCGATCTGCTTGGGGCCGGCATAGTGATTGTAAGCGGCAAAGACTGTCGAAGGCGGGCAGGTGTCGTCCATCAGAGCCGTGGAGAAAAAGGCATGCGCCCGGGCGCGCGCGGCAAAGTTGACCCCGTCAAAGTACGACAGCGTCTTGAAAACGACCTCGACCTTGTCACGATGCGTTTTGCAATAGTGAACGATTTCGCTGTACGGCGCCGTGTCCACCAGTTCGGTTGCCCGCCGATAGTGACACAGGAAAGGGACGTCCGGCATGGTGATCTGGATGTCTGGGACCAACCCGCTCACGGCCAAGGCAATGCCGCCCCCCTGACTGCCGCCGGTGACGGCGAGGCGCCCGGCATCCACGGCCGGGTGACAGCGGGCTGCTTCGACCGCTCGCACGGCATCGGCAAAGACGCGACGATAATAATAAGTCTTGGGATCGAGCACGCCCAACGTCATAAAGCCAGGATAGTGCACGCTCGAACCTTCCGATGGCAGATCGGGCGTGTCACCTTGCCGCCACGTGCTGCCTTGACCGCGCGTGTCCATCACCAGATGGGCAAAACCAACATTACTCCAGGTCAACCAGTCTAGAGGAAAGCCGCGCCCGCCGCCGTAGCCGATGTATTCGACCACACACGGCAAGGGGCCTGAGCGATGTGCAGCCGCAGGCAGCAGCAGCCACCCTTTGATCGGTTGACCGTCATATCCATTGAAGGTGACATCAAAAGTGTCCAGCATCCGCAGGCCATAGTCTACCGGCTCGAACCGAGCGTTCAGCGGATGCGCGCGCGTCTGCGCAAGAGTCTCTTGCCAAAAGGCGTCGAAATCGGCTGGCTCTTCACGCGGCGGCAAGTAGGTTTTGAGTTGTTCCAAAGGTAGATCGAACAGCATGGTTTACTCCTCTCGTATGTGAATTCTGCCAAGATCGCCTCAGGCCATTCTTGGCAGGAAAAAGAACGCCAATCCCAAAATCGAATACACCACGAGCAGCATCGCGCCTTCCAGCCAGTTTGACTCACCATCCAGCGAGACGAACGCGGCAATGATTGCCGCTGCTGTCAGTGCGATCAATTCAAAGCTGTTGAATTCGAGCGTGAGCGGATGGCCCAGCAGCAGGCTGAGGAACACCAACACCGGCGCGACGAACAGCGCGATCTGCAAGCTCGACCCCAGTGCGATCGAGAGCGACAAATCCATCTGATCTTTGATCGCCACCTGCACGGCCACCAGATGCTCGGCCACGTTGCCGATGATGGGGATCAGGATGATGCCGACAAAGAACTCGGAAAAGCCCAGCGAGGCCGTCACCGGCTCGACCGCGCCGACCAGGAACTCGCTCATCAAGGCGATCGCAGCCGTGGACGCGGCCAGCACGCCCAACGCAACCCGGGTGCTCCACTGCGGCCCGGTGTGCGTCGGCTTGACGGTCGGCCCGGCCTGGGTCTCCTCGCCGCGAGAGCGCAAAGCGTAAAGGACACCCAGCGCGTAAATGACCAACATCGCCACCGCGGTGGTCAGGCTCAGTTCCTCCACACGGAGAGTATCCGGCTCGATCGCCGCATTAAAGATCGAGGGCACGCTGATCGCAATGACGACCAGGATGGTCATGGTGGCGTCCACACCGACATGCCCCCGGTCGAATTTTTGCAGGCCGTTCTTGAGACCGCCGAGCAAGATGCTCAGCCCCATCACCAGCAACAGGTTGCCCAGGATCGAACCGATGATGGATGCCTTGACCAGCTCCAGCAGCCCGGCCCGGATGGCAAACAGTGTGATGATCAGTTCCGCCGCATTGCCCAGCGTGGCGTTGAGCAAGCCGCCCACGCGCGGCCCGGTCTTGGCGGCCAGGACTTCGGTTGCTTCCCCCATCAGCCCGGCCAACGGGATGACGGCCAACGCCGAGGTCGCAAAGACGATCAAAGGGCTGCCGTGCAGCACATCGGCCAGGATGGCAATCGGAACAAAGAGCAAGAGCCAACGAATGCCTTTCACGAGAAATCCTCCAGGTAGCAGGCTGTCCACGCACGCCGCACGTCGTTTGCCGCATCAGATGTCACTTTACATGCGCGTTCCGGTCAAGTATAATCATCCATGACAGGCGCAAGGTGAAGCGATGACACCCGAACTTGAGGCTTTGCTCGATCAATTACGCGACCAATTATACAGCATGCTAGGCGATAACCTGGAACGGGTGACCCTTTATGGTTCCCAGGCGCGTGGTGATGCTCTGCCAGATTCGGATGTAGATGTTTTGATCGTACTCCGACAAGCCGATATGGCGACCCAAGAGACCATTCACGGCATTGCCTACCAGTTGATGTGGAAACACAATTTCAGGTACATGCTGGCCCTGAATATTATAGACCTGGGCCATTATCGTTTGCTCAGAGAGGAGCACTCATCCTATCTCCTCAACATCGAGAATGAAGGGCGATTGCTGTGGCCGGCAATTTGAATGAAGCTCAGCGATGGCTGAGGCGCGCATATCGCAGTCTCAAAGCAGCCGAAACATTGGTCGAACAAGGTCTGTACGAAGACGCCGTGTCGCGAGCGTACTATGCCATGTTCTATGCCGCTAACGCATTGCTTATCAAAGACGGCTTTCATGTGAGTGGCAAGCACTCGGCAGTCGTGGCTGCTTTTGGTCGCGAGTATGCCAAAAATGGCAAAATAGATCCCCGATATCATCAAATGCTCATCCAAGATTTCGAATGGCGGCAGAAGGCCGATTACGATGTATACTGGAACGCGACCCCAGAAACTGCCCAAGCACGTATCCAAGATGCCCATGCTCTGATCGAAACAGTAGCAACTCTGCTGCAGTGATTCACCACTCTTTATTTACTGTCCCCTCAGGATCACCCCTACATACTGGTAGACTTGACTTGCGTCTTCAAACCAGCGGATGCGCTCATCGCGCAGACGGAACCAGGCGTATTGACGGCGCACGAAATCGCGCGTGTGTCGCTTGATATTGCTCACCGCTTCGTCGAGCGAGACCTCGCCGCGCAGGTACTGGCCGATCTCGCGGTAGCCCAGCCCAGACATGGAGGGCAGGCTCCAACGGTACCCTCGCGCCGACAGCGATTCGACTTCGGCCACCAGGCCCTGGGCCATCATTCGATCCACACGCGCGTCAATCCGCGCATAGAGTTCCGGGCGGCTGAGCGTGAGGCCGATCCGCGTGATACGATACGGCGGCGGCTCAACGCGGCCTAGCTCCGAAAATTTCCGACCGGTCGTCAGGCAGACCTCCAGCGCGCGGATCGTGCGGCGGACGTTGCGCGGATCGATCCGGGTCGCTGCGTCCGGGTCGAGTGCGCGCAGGCGTTCATAGAGCGCCTGGCGATCCTCCTGCTCCAGTTGCGCGCGCAGTGCCCGGTTCGGCGGGACGTGGGGGATGCGCAATCCTTCGACGACGGCGCGCACGTAAAGGCCCGTGCCTCCCACCAGAAACGGCTGTTTGCCACGCGCCAGAATGTCCTCTATTGCTGCATAGGCATCGGCCTGGTAATTCGCCAACGTGTATGGCTCATCCGGCGCGACGATGTCAATCAGATGATGCGGCGCAAGCGCCTGCTCCTGGCGCGTGGGCTTGGCTGTGCCAATGTCCATCCCCCGGTAAATCTGCCGCGAATCGGCCGAGACGATCTCGCCCTCGAACCGCTGAGCCAGCTCGATCGCCAGCGCGGTTTTCCCGACGGCGGTTGGCCCGACAATGACGATGAGATTTGAGATTTGAGATTGGAGATTGGAGATTGGAGATTTGTGATTTGTGATTTGTTCAGCCCTCAATTGCATTTTCGAGTACATCCACGCGGATGAGTTTGCCCTGCGACGAAAGTTCAACGGCCACCACATCAATCCGCCAGTCCCGATCTTCAAGCGCATAGGTCTGAAGGTAAGCCTGCGCGGCGGCAATGAGGTGGGCGCGTTTGGCTGGCGTAATGGACTCTTCCGGCGTGCCAAAGCGGTCGCCGCGCCGCGTGCGCACCTCGACGAACACAAGCGTCTGTCCCTGCTCAGCCACAATATCCAACTCGCCCTCCGCCGAGCGCCAGTTCCGCTCGCGCACCGTGTAGCCGCGCCGCGTCAGCTCGCGCGCTGCAATCTCTTCGCCTGTATGCCCCAGCCGCTTCCGCGCACCTTTCGCCATTTGGTATCCGCTATCGGCCATCTGCCTTTGCTAAGCTTACCATCACGTCCGGCGTTTGACAAATCATCGCAGGCGTGTAGAATATAGGTGCCAAGCAGTTTTGGTCCCGTCCGTAAACCCCTGGCCGGTTCGGATCATTTCATAATACAGGAGGAAAAACCATGCCACTCGTTCAGAGTAAGACTCAAATTCAACCCGCCAGTCCCCCCAAGGACCCGATCATCGCTCTGGTTCTCAGTTTGCTCCTGCTGGGCGGCGCAGGGCAGATTTATTTGGGCCAGACGACCAAGGGGATCGTCCTCATAGTCGCCACGGCGCTCCTCTCGTGCATCGGCATCGGGGTCGTCGTTTGGATTATCGGCATCATTGACGCCTACCAAATCGCGACCATGCTCAAAAACGGCCAGTCCGTTGGCGAGTGGCAATTCTTCTGGGAGAAGTAAAGCCACTTTAGAAAGGAAAAATGCCATGTCAGAGCAAGCACCTCAAGGAACCGCAGCCGGCATCAGTGACAACGACAAATTGATGGCGGCCCTGGCTTATCCGATTGGGATCATCGCAATCATCATCTTGCTCGTGGACACGATGAGGACGCGCCCCTTCCAAAAGTATCACGCAGTCAACGCGCTGGCGGTCAACATCGTGGCCTATGTGCTCTTTTTCCTCATCACGACCGTGACACTTGGGTTTGGAGCCTGCATCGCATGGATTGTATTCCTGCCGCTGTTCTGGTGGGCCTACAAAGCCTACCAGAAGGAATGGGTTGTTATCCCTGTCATTACCGACTTTTGCAAGAAGCAGGGATGGATGTAACCGTACGATGAACGACGCCCTTCTCTTGGGGAGAAGGGCTTTTTTGGTATCTTCTCAAAAAGCTGGGGCGGCTCCCACGCCGCTACCCCCTCCAACTCCCCCCGCTGCGCAGGGGGATAAGTCGGACATGGGAGCCCGGCTTGCTGTCCCCGAAATATCGAGAAGATACCTTTTTTGTTTGTATCTTCTCTAAAAGTTGTCCGAGATGCCGCCCTGCTTTTAAAACAGGCTCTCAATCATCTGGGGTAGGGGCAGGTCTCGCACCTGCCCCACCGGGCGACCACAAGGGTTCGCCCCCACATTTTGAAAAGATGTGTCCTATGCTTAACGACGCCATCCCGACCTCCCTACGTAAACGTTGGCATATCGCGCCGGTCGCCCCGGCGTCTCACCTGAAGCAATTCCCTGACCTGCCCCGCCTGCTGGTCCAGGTGCTTTACAACCGCGGCGTGACCCACCCCGAAGAGGTCAAGAGATTTCTCGACCCCGGCCCACCGCTCCGCAATCCGCTGGACGCCCCCAAGCTCCAGGGATTGGACAAAGCTGTGACGCGCTTGCGCCAGGCGATTCAGCAGCGCGAACCCATTGCCGTCTATGGCGATTACGATGTGGATGGCGTGACGGCGACGGCCCTCTTGACTCAAACGCTCATCGCGCTCGGCGGCGACGCGCGCCCATACATCCCCGACCGCGTGGATGAGGGCTATGGCCTCAACAGGGACGCGCTCAAGAAACTGAAGGACATGGGCGTGCGCGTCGTCGTGACGGTGGATTGCGGCATCCGATCGCTGGTCGAAGTGGCTTTTGGCAACGAGTTGGGGCTTGACCTCATCGTGACGGATCATCACTCGGTCAGCTCAAGCGTGCCACCTGCGCTGGCCTGCATCAACCCCAAGCAAAGCAATTGCCCCTATCCGTTCAAGGAATTGGCCGGCGTCGGGCTGGCGTTCAAGTTGGCTCAAGCCTTGCTGATGATCGAGCAACGCACGGGCCCCCCGGCGTCGCTGCGCGCGGAGGACCTGCTCGACCTGGTCGCATTGGGCACAGTGGCCGACCTCGCGCCGCTCGTGGGCGAAAATCGCGTGCTGGTGACGCGCGGACTGGCCCGACTCAACGCCGCGCCTCGCCCCGGCCTTGCTGCGCTGATGCAAGCCGCAACTGTCAAGCCCGGCGCAGTGGATGCGACCGCCATTGGCTTTATGCTCGGTCCACGGCTGAACGCTGCCGGACGCATCGAGCATGCGATGGCTGCGTATCAGTTGCTGGTCACTCAAGACATGGCCGAAGCGCACAAGCTGGCCGCCGACCTCAACGAGCGCAACCGTGAGCGTCAGCGATTGACTAAAGAGATACACGACCGGGCGCGCGAGTTGGCGTTGGCACGCGCGCCCGATGCGCCGCTGCTTTTCGCCGCGGACCCGAGTTTTCGCGCTGGCGTCGTGGGACTGGCGGCCAGTCGCCTGACCGAAGAGTTTTATCGCCCGTCGGTCGTCGTCGAGTTGGGCGAATCGGAAAGCCGCGGCTCGTGTCGCAGCATCCCCGAGTTCCACATCACCCATGCGCTAGACGAGTGCGCCGAACTGTTGATTCGACACGGCGGACACGCGGCAGCGGCCGGCTTTACTGTGCCCACCGAGAAACTGGACGAGTTGGCGCAGCGCTTGCTGGGAATCGCCCAGGCGCAACTGGGTGGGCGCGACCTCAGCCCGGCGTTGCACATTGACGCTGAAGCACAGCTCGGCGATTTGAATGACGAGACTTGCAGGCAACTCAAGCGACTTGAGCCTTGCGGTTACGCCAACCCGGTGCCAGTGCTCGTCAGCCGGAATATGATTGTGCGCGACGTGCGCAGCGTGGGCGCCGACGGCGCGCATCTCAAGCTGTCGCTCCTCGACGAGCGGCGCGCCACATGGGACGCGATCGCTTTCAGACAAAGCCGTCACTCGTCATGGCTGAGGCGCGACGTGCGCGTGGATGTGGCTTTTCATCTGGAGACCAACGAGTGGAACGGCGTGGAGCGATTGCAGTTCAATGTGCTGGACTTGAGGCCGGCGGAGACGTGAAGCGTCAAACGTGAAGCGTCAAACGTCAGGACGATAAAGGGATGATCATGGCTATTCTAGTCACGGGCGCAGCCGGATTTATTGGCAGTCATGTTACGCAGGCCTTGCTGGCGCGTGGCGAACGCGTGATCGGGCTGGACGATTTGAATGATTACTATTCGCCCGCGCGCAAACGCGCGAACCTGGTCGAGATCGGCGAGTCGCCCGCGTTTCGATTCGTCGAGGGTGACATTCGAGACCTCGAAGCGCTGCGTGGGCTGTTCGCCTCCGAACGCGTGAGCGCGATGGTTCACCTGGCCGCGATGCCCGGCATTCCGTATTCGATGAAGCATCCGCTGCTGTATGAGGAGGTCAACACGCGCGGGACCTTGAATCTCCTGGAGATGGCGCGTGAGTTCGAGGTGGGCAAGTTCGTCCTGGCTTCCACGTCTTCGATCTATGGGGCGACGGACAAAATTCCGTTCGTGGAAACGGATCCGACCGACAGGCCGCTTGCGCCTTACCCGGCGACCAAGAAGGCGTGCGAGGTGTTGGCTTACACCTATCATCACCTCTACGGCCTGAAATGCGCCGTGCTGCGCTTTTTCAACGTATATGGCCCGCGCGGCCGGCCGGACATGACGCCGTTCAAGTTCACCGAGGCCATCGTCAATGGGCGCGAGTTCACACTCTACGAGGAAGGTCGCCCGCGTCGCGATTGGACGTTCATCAGCGACATTGTCGCTGGCGTCCTGGCTGCAACCGATGCCGACCTGAGCTATGAGATTTTCAACCTGGGCCGGGGCGAGCCGGTGACGATGCGCGATTTCGTCACTATTTTGGAGCAGCTCATCGGCAAATCGGCGCGATGGAAGAACGCGCCGCTTCCCCCCACTGACCTGGCTGTGACGTTTGCCGATACTTCTAAAGCGCATCGCATGCTGGGCTACTCGCCATGCGTTTCAATTGAGCAAGGCCTGTCGCGGTTCTGGGAGTGGTACAAAGCGCGAGTAGCGCAGGCGCGATAACCTGCTTGGCTTGTCAGGCCATTTGTGTTACACTGTACTCGGTGACAAACAGGACCATGGAGCAATGAAGGGATGGTAGGCGTGAACGCAGTACTTACGCCCAGAACTGGATAAGGTGCAGGCGTTTGCGCGCCAGGCTCGTTTAGCAAGCAACACGCGCGAAACTTAAAGTCATCCCTGACATGGCAGGTGTGTTAGCTGATTACTTGCAGCAAGCATTGGCGACCGCTGAGGATCAGGCGTGGTTCTGGACAAAGGAGTGGCAGGCAGGGGAGCGCGAGGCCGAAGCTGATTTAGCAGCCGGGCGTTACCAGGTCTTTGACACAATGGAAGATTTGATTGGCGACCTGGGCTGGCCTCGATGAAATATACCTCACACGAGCACAAAACGACGGTCAGTGATTGGAGATGGTGACTTATCATGTCGTGCGCCATGTAAGGAGCGTGCAATGGAGGAAATCGCGCTGAGAACCCAGTTCTCAACAGTTACTCAACTCGACGAAGTTCGCCATGTCTTGAACAGCGCGTTGCACCGCGAGGCCGATTTGGCCAACGCGCGGCGGGCGTACTTTGAACGTGCCTGTCTGGCATTTGAGCAGCAATTCCGGATGTCTTCAGAGGAGTTCATGCGGCAATTTGAATCCGGCGCGTTGGGCGACGAAGCGCTATACTTTGACTGGTATGCAGCCAAGCGTGGCCTGGATCTGTGGGAAAGGCGTTACCGCATTTTGTCCGGGGTCCAAGTGTGAACGCGCGTGACTATTACATCCGTCTTCAGAGCGCTATCCATGCTGCGCCGCACGTGATTCGTTCAGATGTGCAATTCGAGGAGATTGACGCCAACGAGTGTTATGTGAGTGGCATCCTCACGCTAATGGGCGGCTATG
This sequence comes from Thermoflexales bacterium, assembly GCA_034434835.1. Lineage (GTDB taxonomy): Bacteria > Chloroflexota > Anaerolineae > Fen-1058 > Fen-1058 > JBGLNJ01. Next base: position 15,391 of record DAOTXX010000001.1, read on the forward strand.
AACTGCATGTTGCAGAGTATGTTGTCACCGAGCCATCTCTAGCGCGGCTCAAGTACCGGTATCACTTGCAGACTGCAGAAGGGCAGTTGGTGAGCCGGTGGGACAATGCGCCGCATCACCACGATGTTTCTACTTTTCCCGATCACCGCCATGATGAGAATGACAGGCCTCACGCATCTGCTCAGATGAATATCCCTGACGTCCTGGAAGCTGCACTACAGTTTATCCTTCCTTCGCAGTCGGACTAGTCAGTCAGACCAGCCGACTGTCTCGACGGAGGCGACGATTTAAGGATCAGGCTCTCAGCCAACTCCAGCGCATCCTCTCGCGTGGCAATCTCCCCCGCCGCCTGCGCCTCGCGGATCGCCTCGAGCAGCTCGCCGACGCGCTGGCCGGGCGCCAGCCCTAACTCGGCCATCAAATCGTCGCCAGAGACCAGAGGCAGCGGCGCAACGCCTTTTGCCAATCGCGTCCAATACTCGGTCAGCAGCACACGCGCAGCCTCGATGCGCCTGCTCCAGCGATCGGGCTGAATGTCCGGGCCGTGTGTGGCAATATGATCGGCCAGCGCGAGCAGCAGCACGTCCACGCCCGCTTCGCCCGTATCTCGGAAGAAGCGATACGCGGCGCGCCGCGTGATGCCGCCGGGGGCATCGGCCAATTGCTGTGGGCGCATGTGGTTGGCGACGACGACACGCACTCGCTCGACCTCGGTGTTGTTGAAACGCAGCGCGCGGACCCGGTCAGCAGCGATGGGCGCGCCGACGTTTTCGTGATCGTAAAAATGGGTTCGGCCATCTCGGTCTACGGTGCGCGTGTATGGCTTGGCGCAGTCGTGCAAAAGCGCGGCCAGCTTGAGCGCGACCAGCGCTGGTCGCTCGTCGCCCAAACGTCGGGCCAGATGCGCCGCCAGCGGTTCACAGAAATCGGCCAGTCTCCGCCGCACGTCTTGCCACACCAGATCGGGCGCGCCTGTTCCATCAACGATGTCCTCTGCCTCGTCTTGGCGCTGAGCTATCATGTCCACGATGCACTCCAACGCGCCGAGGGCCAACAGCGTGTGCTCCAACACTGGCCAATGATGCGGCAGCGATTGGACGCCCCCTCGCAGGGCAGCTGCTTCCGGTAATACCTGTGTGAGCAATCTCAGTTCGTCCATCTGACGAACCCGGGTGAGCGCATCGGGTTGCGTGAGGAGCCGGGCCAGCTCGTCGCGAATTCGTTCCGCCGAAGACTGGGCGACCAGCGGCGCATCCCGGCGAATCCACCCGGCGGTTTGCGGTTCGATCTGCAAGCCCAGCTCGCCTGCCAGTCGCACCGCGCGCATCGCCCGTACCGGATCGTCGCGCAGCGAATGCTCGGTCACGGCGCGGAGGAGGCGGGCCTCCAGATCGCGTTGACCCTCGAACGGGTCGAGTAACTCGGTGGGGTCATTGAGCGTCAGCGCGATGGCGTTCACTGTGAAATCGCGGGCCTCCAAATCGGCCCGCCAATCATCACCGCGCCGCGGCGCAAAATCCAGAAACGTGCGCGCGCCGCTGCCATCCCGAATGACTACGCGGCCTGTATCGCGTTCTTCGTCCAGGGGAAAGAAGGCTGCGCCCAGCCGATCGGCGACCGCGCGCGCCAGCCGGATTCCATCGCGTTCGACGACAAAATCCCAATCGTGAACCGGACGGCCCATCAGCAAATCGCGCACAGCCCCGCCGACCAGGCACGCGGGGACGTGGCGCTCGGCGCACACCTGCCTCGCCGCGCGGACGGGCGCGTCGCGCTCAAGAGCTTGAATCACCGTCTCTTTCAACATTTTCTATCTGTGTCTTGCCGCCTTCGCGGTCCCACAGGCACGAAGCGGATGATCGGTTCTTCTTTCGGGCGCGAGAGCTTGGCGGCCATACGCGCTTCTTCCGGCGTCAGGCCCACGCCGGCTACCCGCCTGCCGACCAGCGCGACCCATCGGCCAGCATAAGGGCTCAGATCGAGCTGAGGGTATAGAAGCTTGCCTGGCTTGGGCTTGGCGCCCATCGCAACTCCTTGCGTGTCGCACACCCGGCGTACGCGCAGTGCCATATACCACACGCCGTTATCATAAGCGCAACGCCATTCCGTGTCAAGCGCACTTTTGCATCCGGCGCGACTGAGGTATAATTTTGCCCAGCCTGCCCGCCCAAAGGAGCATACGCATGGACTTGCAAGAGCCGACTTCGAGCACCATCATCTTTCCGATCGTCAAAGTCGTCATTGCGGGTGACGCTGGCGTGGGCAAGACCAGCCTGATCCGCCGTTATTGCACTGATGCGTTCGACGAGTCCCGCGTCGCGACTGGCGGCGTGGACTTTCAGATCAAGATCGTCGAGCTGGACAAACGCTCGATCAAGCTTTCGATCTGGGATATTGCGGGGCAAGAAAAGTTCGGGGCGTTCCGCGATACGTTCTATCGCGGGGCCAAAGCCATCGCCCTGGTGTACGATCTGACCGAGCCGACCACCATGGAAACCCTGCCGCGTTGGCACGCTGAAATCGCGCAGATTTGCCCCACCGCTCAGTTCGTCGTGGTCGGCAACAAGATTGATTTAGAGCGCAAGGTCTCGCGTGAGCAAGTCGAGGGATGGGCCGGCAGCATGGGGTTTCCGTACTTTGAGACAAGCGCGCTGACTGGCAATAATGTCAGCGACCTCTTTACCGAGCTGGCGCGATTGGCGACTGTCAAGAAAAGCCAGTGAAATCACCCTATCAAAAACGGGGAACCTGCGCAGGTTCCCCGTTTTTGTTCGTCCAGCTTCCTGCTTACTCTGCGATCATTGCACCCGGCTTGACCACGCCGACAAACGGCAGATTGCGATATGTCTCGTCCAGGTCCAGCCCGTAGCCAAAGACGAATCTGTTGGGGATCACAAAGCCGACATAGTCAAGCTTGACGTCCACCTGGCGCCGCTCGGCCTTGTCCAGCAAAGTGCAGATGCGCAAGCTGGCCGGCTGGCGTGCGCGCAGCACGCGCGTGATATAGTCCAGTGTGTGACCGCTGTCAATGATGTCTTCCACCAGCAGCACATGCCGGCCGAGAATGTCTGTTTCCAGGTCCATCAGGATGCGCACCGCGCCCGTGGATTCGCGGCTGCCGGCGCCATAGCTCGTGACCGCCATGAAATCAATCGCGTGCGGCACGGTAATGTGGCGCATCAGATCGGTCAGGAACAGCACGCCGCCCTTGAGGATGCACACGAGCAACAAATCTTTGTCGGCATAGTCGGCGCTGATTTGCTTGCCCAGTTCGACAATGCGCGCCTGCAACTGCTCGGACGTGATCAAGATTTCGCTGAGGTATTCTTCGTAAGGTCGCGCCATATCAGCCTCCCGACTTGCGAGGGACCCGGTGGCACTTGCGGCAGCGCGCCTCATAAGATTCGCTCCCGCCGACCAGGATGACGGGGTCTTCGTAGGCTGCTGGCTGGCCGTTGATGAGCCGCTGCGTCCGGCTGGCCGGCTGGCCACACACCACACAGATAGCCTGGAGCTTTTCTACACTCTCGGCTTGAGCCATCAACACCGGCATCGGGCCGAATGGCTCGCCGCGAAAGTCCATGTCCAGTCCAGCGACAATGACCCGCATCCCCTGGTCGGCCAGGCGATGACACAACTCGGTGATCTCCCAGCCAAAAAACTGTGCCTCATCTATCGCAACGACATTCGTGTCCGGTTGGATCAGTTGCTCGATCTCGGCTGCCGATTGAACCGGTACAGCTTCGACGCCCAGCCCGTTATGCGACGTGATGGCTTCGGCAGTGTAGCGCGTGTCAATCGCTGGCTTGAACACCTGGACGTTTTGTCTGGCGATGCGGGCGCGGCGCACACGGCGGATGAGTTCTTCCGTCTTGCCACTGAACATGCTGCCGCACACCACTTCGATCCAGCCGCTTGCTCGCGTCTCCATGTTGACCCCCATAAGCAAAGAAGGGCAGTCACTTGATCTGCCCTTCTGTCTTTTCCGATCGTATCGCCTCGACTAAACCGCCTTGGCCGGCTGGCCTTGGGTCTCGTCTTCGTCAACGATTTCAAGGATGGCCTGGCGCTCCTTGCGCCGCTTGGCTTTCTTGCCGCGAGCTTCGGTGCCAGAGGCCACTGCGCGATCCAATCGCTTGTAGAAGCGGTCTACCTGGCCCTCGGTGTCCACGATGCGCGTTTGCCCGGTAAAGAACGGATGGCAATGCGAGCAAACGTCCGTGCGGATCACTTCGACGGTCGCGCCGACCGTCCAGGTGTGGCCACACGCGCAGATGACTCTGGCATTCGGATACCACGTCGGATGAATCTTTTCCTTCATTTCCCTTCTCCTGCCCGGCTTGGGTCAACGCGAGTTGTCCGGCGGGCCAGGCGACTGCCACAAACTAGTCGGCCACCGGGTAAACGCTCACGCGGCGGCGACCCCCCGGCAGCGGCTCGAACCTGACGATGCCATCAATCGTGGCAAAGAGCGTATAGTCCTTGCCCACATCCACGTTCTGGCCCGGCTTGATGTGCGTACCGTGTTGCCGGACCAAGATATTGCCGGAGCGCACAATCTGCCCACTGTAGCGCTTGACGCCCAATCGCTGGGCGCGGCTGTCCCGACCGTTTTTGGCGCTGCCGCCACCTTTCTTGTGTGCCATCTCTCACCTCATCCTGCTACAATCTCGTCCACGCGCAGCCAGGTGTAATCCTGGCGATGCCCGGCCTTGACCCGGTGTCGCTTGCCGCCTGGCCGATAGTGGAAGACGATGATCTTGGGGCCTTTGCTCTGCTCGACCACGGTCGCCTTGACCCTGGCCCCGCTGACGGTAGGCTGGCCGATCTGGACATGCTCGCCATCTGCGACCAGCAAAACCTGATTCACTTCGACCGGGTCACCGACCGATTGGGGCAGCGCCTCCACACGGATTTTATCGCCGACCCCGGCGCGGAATTGTTGTCCGCCGATCTGAAACACTGCGTACACGATGACACCTCTTGTTCTGGACTGGACAAACAGAAGCGGCCTGACCTGCTGGGCCGCTGGCGAGGGCGGATTATAACTGGCCTGATGGGTTTTGTCAAACCCGGCCCTGTAGTTTCAAAAGATCATTTGGATTCAAGGGCAGCCTGACGTGTATGCATGCTGCTGGTTGCCGAGAATGGCCGGGGCGACCTCAAGAGTGAGGCCGCCTCGTGGGGTTGTTGCGCTGTCAATACAGATGCGCACACTCGGCAAGATCTGTCGCCGGATTTCCCGCAGATGGGTGATCACTTTGTCTTTTGTCTCTCCCAGTCCCAAGCCGCCTGCAGCGCGCACCTGTTGCTAGAGCAAGCGGAACTCTCGCTGCCAGGCTTCGTGGCGCATTTCAGCCAGGCAGCGTTGCACAGCCTGCGAAATGAGGTCGAGCAGGTTGGGATAGGCGAATTCTTCCTGCGCCCACAAGAGTTCGCGGTACAAACTTTGTTTCACTTCAAGTCCGTGGCGGGACGCCGTCAACGGATTTCTGGAACGGACTCGACAGATTCTTCAAAAACCCAAGCCTCGAAACCCAACCTGCGGCGATGGATGTGTACGGGCAAGTCGCCCCAGCCCAATGCAGCGATGACTTCATCGGGGCGGCCCGTGCCAACGTTGGCGTCGGCGAGCAAGCGCATGGCGAGATGAACACACGAGGGCTGAACGGACTCGACCGAGAGCGCAAGCACCAGCGGGCGGAGATCGTAGCGCTTGCCGCGCCGCTCGCGTGGGAGCGTTGGCGCGGCGAGCAATGCCTGCACTCGCGCTTCGATGTGCTCACGCGGCTCGTCTGTCTCGACCGTCACCCGGTACTCGGCCCAGCGCAGCACGGCTTGCAGTGCGGGCGCATCGAGCGGCACCTCGGCGATGGATGTGATGCTCAGACCAGCGGGCAACGTCGGCTCGAGCCGCTGCCGCATGGCTGATGGGTCGAGCGGCTCGGCCAGCACAACGTCCATCAGTTCGGCTTCGCTCGTGCAACCGACCGGCAGCGCCGCGGCAAACGTGATCTTGGGCTGTGGGTGAAAGCCCTGCGAATACGCCACCGGCAGCCCGGCGCGACGCAGGATGCGCTCCCAGGTCCTGGCCAAATCGAGATGGCCGACAAAGCGGATGGATGAGTCACGGGTGAAGGTGATGCGATAACGATTCAAATTTCAAACGTCAAGCGTCAAACGTGAAAATGGCGAACGATGAAAGGCAGACATCAACGTTGGTCATGCGTCGTCCGTCAGATGGCCGCAATCTGAATCACATCAGTCTGCCGGATGCCGCGCAGATGCGGCGAGACGACGGGCGGGCATTCCCACGCTTCAGCAGGCGTGTTCATCCGCGCTTCGGCAAAAGTCGGCAGGATGCCGCAGGCAAAGCAATGCTCGCGGCAATCCACACGGGTCTGGCCTTGCTGGCTCATCACGTAATCCTGGGCGAGGTACTTTTTCCGCACGCCGATGTCAATGTGATCCCAGGGAAAAGTTTCGTCCATCGGACGTGGGCGGCGCGCGTAGAATTCCGGGTCAAGGCCTCGCTCGGCAAAGGCCTGAAGCCACGCTTCCATCTTCAGGTGTTCATCCCATCCGTCGAATTTGGCGCCGGGCTGCCAGGCCCGCAAGATCACTGACCCAAGTCGGCGGTCGCCGCGCGAAAGGCACGCTTCGAGCAGCGATTGCTCCGGATCGGTCCAGCTCAGCTTGAGGCCCGGCCCACGCAGCTCGCGCTTGAGCAGCGCCTGCTTGGCGCGGATGGAGGCTGGGCTGTCCAGCGGCGCCCACTGGAACGGCGTGTGCGGCTTGGGCACGAACGTCGAGCAGCCAATATTGACCTGCGCCGCTTTGCCGTGAACCTTGCGGCCTTCCTTTAGCACGGCTTTGGCCAGGTCGGCGATCGCCTGTACATCCTCCAGCGTCTCGTCAGGATGGCCGATCATGAAATAGAGTTTGATCGTCCGCCAGCCACGCGAGTAAACCTCGCGCGCCGTATCGAGCAATTGCTGATCAGGGATGAACTTGTTGATGCGGCGGCGCATCGCTTCGGTGGCTGCTTCCGGCGCAAAGGTGAATCCGGTCTGCCGTCCATCCTTGAGCATCTCGGCCAGGTCCACCGAGAACGATTCGATGCGCAGCGAAGGCAGCGAGATGGACAGGTGTTGAGGGCCATACTCTTGGCTGATCGCGCGCACCAGCTCGCCGATGCGCGTGTAATCGCTGGACGAAAGCGAAAGCAGTGCGATCTCTTCAAAGCCTGTCTCGCGCATCGTCGCTTCGACCGCTTGAAGGATTTGTTCGACCGGGCGCTCGCGCACCGGGCGCGTGACCATGCCGGCGTGGCAAAAGCGGCAGCCGCGTGTACAGCCGCGCTGAATCTCGATCGCGGCGCGGTTGTGCGTCATGTCCACAAACGGCACGACGAATCGGGTCACGGGCGGCGGCAGGACTGGCACAATGCGCTTGGTCACGCGCGCTGGGATGCCTTCGACGTTCGGTTGGACGCACGCGATCGTTCCATCGTCGTGGTAACTCACGTCGTAAAAGCGTGGTACGTACACGCCTGGAATCTTGGCTAATCGCTGCAGGACTAGTGACCTGGGGGTATTGGGTATTGGGTATTGATATTCGCGAATGGCCTGGACGATTTCCAGAATGACCTCTTCGCCTTCGCCGATCACAAAGGCATCTATAAAGTCTGCCATAGGGTCAGGGTTGTAGGTGGCATGACCGCCTGCGATGACGATGGGATGACGCTCGTCGCGCTCAGCGGCCAGCACCGGCACGCCGCCCAGGTCGAGCATCGTCAGGACGTTGGTATACAGTTGCTCATAAGGCAGGCTGAAGCCGATGAGGTCGAATTCGGACAGAGGATGTTTGGTCTCGAGCGAGTAGAGCGGGAGGCCGGCCGCGCGCAACTGCGCTTCCATGTCAGGCCAGGGCGTATAGACGCGCTCACAGAGCACCCCCGGCTGGCGATTGAGAATGTCGTACAAGATCGCCAATCCGAGATTGCTCATCCCCAGCTCGTAAATGTCCGGGAACGCCAGGGCCACGCGGAACGGCGTCGCCTGCCAATCTTTGATCACGCTGTTGAACTCGCCGCCCGTGTAACGCGCGGGCTTGGCGACCTTGGGCAGAATTCGATCCAGCACACCGACAAGATGCATCGTGTCCAATCTCTCATCCCCTCTCGTCCAATAAAAAGACCGCCGACTGGCAAGACCGCCAAAAGGATGGGTTCATAGCAGTCTGTTGTCTGCGGTCATCTGGCATTATAACACGCGGCGGATTTTGCGCCAAGAGTTTGACAGTTCCCCGGCTTACTGGTAGAATCCGCGCCGATGATTGGCCCATTCGTCTAGCGGCCTAGGACGCCGCCCTCTCAAGGCGGAGATCGCGGGTTCGAACCCCGCATGGGCCACACGCAGGCCCGCAGTGTTTGTGGGCTTTTTTGTTTGTTGCGCCCGGTCACTTGACGCAGGGTGCCAACGGTCCGCCTCTGGTCCGGCATCCTTTGGCAAGTCGGGATAGAATCCCCACGGCTTTCGGTCTATCACACCCTCATTGAAGGAGGCAACTGTGTTCAAGCAAATGTGGAAGCCCGGCCTTTACGCGGGCATCATCGGCGGCATCGTGTCTATTCTCGTGACGGTCCTCCTCACGTTTGCGCTGTTGCTGCCCGGTCAGATCGGCGTCACGCTGTACTGTCTCAGTTCTCCCATCGGCTTTCTTCTCAGTCTGGGGATCGGCTTGCTGGCTGCGTTTATGGCGCAAGCCCGGTCGCCGGAAAAGCTCACGGCGAGCCAGACTGCGCCTGCGGGCATCATCGCTGGAGTTGTATCTTCGATCATTGGCGTCGTCGCCGTTCCGCTCACGCTGCAATTGCCCAATTGGCTTGGTTTGCAGGACAAAATGATCGAAGTGCAACTGCTGCCTTCGCGCATGATGGGACTTTCTGAAGAACAGCTCGAAATGGCGCGCGCGCAAATCGTCGCCATGCAGCAAGGCGGCGCGAGCAGTACCACCATGCTCGCCGGCATGGCGACGGGCCTGGTCTGCGGGCTTATCATGGGCGTTGCGCTGGGCGCGGGCGGCGCGGCGCTCGGCGCGCTCATCTTCAAGCCCACGATGAGGCGCAAACTGACGTGCTCTCAATGCCAGGCTGCGTTCGAGCTGGGCGGCAACTCGTTCGTCGAAGCGCGCGAAGGTCAGCCCGACCTGGTGGACTATTGCAACTGGGATGACCTGGCATCCGACGTCGCCCAACAGCAGCGCGCTGTGATCGCGGAGGTCATCAAGACCAAAGGTCAGGGCCGCCAGTGGCAGTGTGGGATGTGCAAGACGGTGCAGGCGTACTAGTGAGCAGTCAACCTTCCGTAGGCTGCATACCTGCGGGAGGCTCCACGTACAGCCGTGAAAGCACTCATCACCGGCAGCACAGGCTTTGTCGGCGCAAACTTGTGCCGGGCGCTCGTCGAGCGGGGTTGGAGCGTCCGCGCGCTGCATCGCGCATCGTCACGGCTCGACGCGCTGGCGGGCATGCCAGTCGAACATGCCATCGGCGATGTGCTCGAGCCAGAGACGCTCCCGCAGGCAATGCGCGGCTGTGACGTGGTGTTTCACGTCGCAGCCGTGGCCGACTATTGGCGGCAGCCCCCGACAAAACTTTATCGCGTCAATGTAGAAGGGACGCGCGCCGTGTGCCAGGCCGCACTTGGCGCCAGGGTTTCCCGGTTGGTGTTCACGTCTTCGGCCGCCTCGTTGGGCGTCCCCAAGCCGGGCGAGTTGGCCGATGAATCTCACGAGTTCAACCTGCCGCCTCACCGTTTCCCGTATGGTCACAGCAAGTTGCTGGCCGAAGGCATTGTGCGCGAATTTGTCGCGCAAGGATTGGATGCCGTCATCGTCAATCCGTCTGTTATCCTGGGGCCGGGCGACCTGAATCTGATCTCGGGCAGCATCGTGACCGAAGTGGCGATGCGGCGCGTGCCGCGAGTCTATCCGCCGGGCGGCGTGAATTACATTGACGTGGCCGACGTGTGCGCCGGGCACATCGCCGCTGCCCAGCGCGGACAGACGGGGGAGCGTTACATCCTGGCTGCGCACAACCTGACGCATCGTGAGGCCATGCAGATCGTCTGCCAGGTCGTGGGCGCGCCGATGCCGCGCTGGGGATTGCCGCGTGCGCTCATCCGGCCGCTCGCGGTGATGGTTGATCTCGCGGCGAAAATCGCACAGCGGCCGCTGCCGCTCAACGGCGATCAACTGCGGCTTTCGGGCGAGTTTGTCTATTTCGATTCGAGCAAGGCCGTGCTTGAGCTGGGCCTGCCCCAAACGCCATTCCGCGAAACGGTCGAACGGACGTATCAGTGGTACAAGATACACGGCTACCTCACGCGTTCAGAAAAGTAGAGGTCATCCCTTACGATCCAAATTGGGCACACGCTTTCCAGGCCGAGGCGGATGCGATCAGGCGCATTCTGGGCCAGGAGGTAGTGGCGGTTCACCACATCGGCAGCACGGCCATCCCCAACCTGAGCGCCAAGCCCATCGTAGATTTACTGGTGGTGGTCCGCGATATCGAAAAGATAGATGCGTTCAACGAAATGATGAGCCGGTTGGACTATCTGGCCAAAGGCGAGAACGGCATCCCGGGGCGGCGCTTTTTCATCAAAGGCGATGAGATTCATCGCACCCACCACATTCACATCTTTCAGATCGGCCATCCCGACATAGAACGTCATCTCAACTTTAGAGATTACCTGGTCGCTCACCCAGAGGAGGCTCAAGCGTATGGCCGCTTGAAGCAAGAGCTGGCTCGCAGATTCCCGACGGACATTGATAACTACATCGCGGGCAAAGACGAGTTCGTCAAGGAAATAGATCGAAAGGCTCAAGCCTGGAAGAGCGGAGGCGCTTTACCTTTGCATGCAATCGCGCTACAATGATGGCACGCCTGCCGCGTCGGTTGCCCTGTAGGGGGCAGGCCTTGCGTCGGGTACACAGGCGCAATTCGTTTATTCGTTGCGTCGAAGGCGATTCGTTGACGCGGAATTTTTAGGTAAAACCTGGCTCTATGGCAGCCGTGTTCTGGAGAAGGAAACTATGCGCATCGCCATCATGGGTGCCGGGGGAGTGGGAGGTTACTATGGCGGACTGCTCGCTCGCGCCGGCCAGGACGTGACCTTTATCGCGCGCGGCGCGCACCTGGCTGCCATCCGCGCCAAGGGCTTGCAGATCAAAAGCGTTCACGGCGATTTCGTCATCTCGCCCGCCCAGGCGACCAGCAGCCCGGCCGAGGTGGGGCCGGTTGACCTGATCGTCGTGGCCGTCAAGACCTATCACACCGACGAGGCCGCGCAGGCGATCAGGCCGATGGTCGGCCCAGAGACCGTCGTGGTCTCGTTCCAGAACGGCGTGGATGCCGCCGAGCGCATCGGCGCAGTGATCGGCCCGGAGCGTCTGCTCGGCGGCGCGACGTGGGTCTCGGCGGCGATTGAAGCGCCGGGCGTCATCGGCCAGTACAGTCAATTCCGCCGCATCGCGCTGGGCGAGTTCAGCGGGCAAAACACGCCGCGGCTCCAGGCCATCGAGGATGTACTCGACCGCGCTGGCGCGACAGTCGAGCTGAGCCAGGACATCTCCCAAGTGCTCTGGACGAAATTTGTCTTTATCGCCTCCGTGAGCGCAATCAGCAGCCTGACGCGCGTGACTTTCGGCGAATACCGTCACGTACCCGAAACGCGCGCCGTGCTGACCGAGGCGATGCGCGAAGTGGAAGCCGTAGCGCGGGCCAAAGGCATCGCGCTCGATCCAGATGTGGTCGAAAAGACGCTCGCGTTCATTGATGGCAGCGCGCCGGGCATCAAGCCTTCGATGCAGCGCGACGTGGAAGCGGGCAAAGTGAGTGAACTCGAGTCTATGATCGGCGTCGTCGTGCGCCTGGGCGAGCAGCTCGGCGTGCCGACACCCGTCATGCGCCTGGCGTATGCCGTGCTCAAACCTCGTGAACTCGCTGCCCAATCGTCTCTTTGAACATTGATCATTGGAAATTGGATTTTGAGCCATGTCTGAACTCACCGAACAAGGCATCGCGGCGCTCAAAGAAGGCCGCAAGGCAGAAGCCTATCAACTGCTCATGGAGGCGGTCCTGCAAGACCCGCGCGACGCGACCGCGTGGCTGTGGCTGGCCGACGCCTCCGACGAGGACGATGAGCGCGCCGATTGTTTGCGCTGCTATCTCGACATCAAGCCAGACGATGCCTATGCACGCGCCAGTCTCGATCAGCTCGAAGTGCAGCAGTGCCTGGCGGCGGTCCAATGTCCCACCTGCGGCAAGTTGGGGCGGATCACCTGTCCGAGTTGCGGCGGGGAGCGCACCGAGTTGTGTCCCGCTTGCCAGGGACAGACCATCCGCGAGTGCGAGAGCTGTCATGGTCTGGGCTGGGTCAACGCCGAAGTGCCGCTGCCTCTGAGCAGTTTGAGCCAGGCTCAGGAACAATGGCAAGAATGTGCACGATGCTATGCGACCGGCTTTGTGGATTGCGTGGGCTGTCGAGCGTACGGGCGGGACTGGTGTCACGTGTGCGAAGGCAGCGGCCAGGTCCTTTGCCCCGAGTGCGTGCAAGAGCGATGTCAGGCCATCTTGAGCGACGACGATCTGGTCGAAGCCGTGTTGAGCGCGATCCGGCTCGATGCCGCGCGCGCGCAAACACAGCTCGCCAACCTGCAAGCGTCCAACCCGCTGGCCGATTTCTTGTGGCGCGTGGGTTTTGCCGACCGGCCCTATTATGCCGCCAAACGTCTGCGCACGTGGGTTGAAACCCATCCTCATCACCGGGCCGGCCGTGGTCTGCTGACCCTCCTGCCGCAGACGCCTTACGAGCCGCACCCGCCGCGCGGCAAGCCGGTGCAGCTCATCAAAAAACTGCCGCCCGTCTCGCACCCGGCGGCTCGACCTTCTCTCAACCTGGTCGTGCCTACTCAGTCGGGCAACACCCTGCGCGATGCGATCATGGCCGCGCGCATTGGCAACCGCGATCAGGCGATGGTGTTGCTGCTCCAGGCGGCTGAGCAGGAGCCACAGAACGAGCAGGTGTGGCTGTGGCTGGCGCGCGTGGTGGATACGGACGCGCAGCGCATCGAGTGCCTGCGTCACGCGCTCGAGATCAATCCCGGCAATCAGGCTGCAAAAGAGGAACTGGATCGCCTGGCAGGCTCTATCTCACCCCAAGGCGGCGATACGCCCAGCACTGGGAATGATGCGTGAAACGTGAGACGTGAAACGTCAAACGTCAAACGTCAAACGTCAATTCGCACGTTTCACATTTTACGGCAACGCTCGCCGTAGAACCCGCAGCCAGTTGCCGCTCATGATCGCTTCCACGTCGGCTTGGACATAGCCCCGCGCTTTCAGCTCCGCTGCAATCTTGGGCAAGTCGGCAATCGTGTCTATCTCCGCGGGCGTGGATTCCGTCCCAAAACCACCATCGAAATCTGTCCCCAGCGCCACGTGCTGCGCATCGCCGGCCATCTGGCACACGTAATCCATCGCTGCCACCACGTCGGCCACGCTGACGGCGTCCTTGCGGTCGCCGCGACGCCAGCCCGCCCGGAGCATAGAGTTGACCGGCACGATGCCGACGACGCCATCGCGCGAGAGAATGGCTCTGATCATGTCGTCGGAAAGCTGCCGATGGCCCGGCGCAAGCTTTCTCGGATTCGAGTGGCTGGCGATGACCGGGCCATCGTAGCGATCGATCGCCTGCAAGCACGATTGATCCGAAAGGTGGCTCACGTCGAGGATCAGATTGAAATTCATCATCGTCCGCAACAGTCGCACCCCTTCGGGGGTGAGCGGTCCGCCGGAAGAATCTCCCCCGGCATAGCGTGTGCCGGCGAGCCACGCGAGACCAATGATCCGCACGCCGCGCTCGTACCAGCCTTCCATGTCTTGGGGCTTGACGATCGGATCGGCGCCCTCCATCAAGACGACGAGGCCAATCTGGCGTTGGTCTTTCGGCGCGCCTGCTTGCCACGTCGCCAGCACGGCGTCCAATGCCTTTTGCTCGCGCACGAGCGCAAACCGCGGGTTCTCGTCGGCCAGTCGCCAGTACACGTCGAGCTGTTCCATCGCCTGACGATAGGCCTCCTGTGGCGTGGTGTACGCGGGAGCGCCCTCGTCCACGCCGGACATTTTGCGGCGGGCCGGCATGGCAAACAGCGTCGCAAAGATGATCCCGATTTTGCCCCCCAGCCATTCCGGCAGGCCCAACATGCACTCGCCCATCGCCGCGCGCGCTCGCGCATTGTCGGTTTCTGCGTTGCGCGTCTCTTGCGCCGACCGTGTGTAGTCCCGCCCGAACACGACCATGTTGTAGGCAATGTCTTCGTGACCGTCAATGATCAGCATGATTTCCTCTCAAGCCCTACGACGGTTCTGCAACCGTGGCAAGGCGGATTATCACTTCCGGCAATTCGGCCAGGCGATGGATGATGACGTCATCTATGACGCGATGAGGTACTCGACCATCAACCGTGCCGTCGCCAGCAAGCTATCCTGGTGCGTGCGCTCGTACGCGTGGCTGGCATCTACGCCGGGGCCGATCAGCCCCACGCGCACATCCACACCCGCCCGCAAGGCCACGCCGCCATCGGAGCCATAGTGCGGATACACATCCAGCTTGTACGGGATGTCCGCGTTTTGCGCCAGCTCGACCAGCTTGCGGCGCATCTCGATGTGATACGGCCCGCCGGAATCTTTGACGCAGATGCCGCACGAAAATTCGTCGCTGTTCTGTCCCGGCCCGACCGCCGCCATGTCCACCACGAGCAATTCGACGCAATCGGCTGGGATGCCCGCCGACGCGCCATGCCCGACCTCTTCCGAGTTCGCAATGAGGATCGTCGTGCGCTGAGCCGGGACAAGCCTTTCCTCTGCCATGGCCTTCACCGCGCCATAGATGCAGGCGACTGAAGCCTTGTCGTCCAAGTGGCGGCTGCGGATAAAGCCGGTGTCGGTCAGCTCGGCGCGCGGATCGAGGTACACAAAGTCACCCACTTCGATCCCCAACGCGCGCGTCTCTTGCGCATTGCGGGTGCGGGCGTCGAGGCGAACTTCGATATTTTCTTCCTCGCGCTTTAGCTTGCTGACCTCTTTGCCGCCATGGACATGGACCGAGACCTTGGTCGGTAAGATCGTCCCGCGCACGACTGTACCCAGCGCCGTGCGAACCAGACAGCCTTCCCCTTCGACGGTGTTCCACACATAGCCACCCACTTGTGTCAGCCGCAGGCGACCGTTCTCTTTGATCTCTTTGACCATCGCGCCGAGCGTGTCCACGTGCGCGGTGAGCGCACGGGGGCGGTCGGCCAACTGGCCCGGCCATGTGGCAATCAATGCGCCCTTGGCGTTGAGTGCGGTCTCTAGCCCGAGCGCGTCGAAGGCTTTGCGGACGTAGGCGATGGCCCGCTCTGTGTCGCCCGTGGGGCTGTAGACGTTGAGCAGGCCCAACAAGAACCGGGTCATATCGGCGACATCTACGTTGTACGCTGCCATAGCACACCTCTTTCGAAAATAGATTCAGCGGTCAACCGTCTGCGGCGGACGGTCAGATTCGAACGCCTCGATCTTGGCACGCCACTGCGGTGGAATGGACATGCTCTTGCCCGTAGCGTAATCGTAAGCGACATTGACGGTCCGCCCCAGCGCCATCACGCGCCCGGTGTCGCGTTCCTCGATGCGATACTCCATCACAAAACTCGAGTTCTTTATCTCCGACACGCGCACCTTGACGACGATCGGCATGCCAAACGGGATGGGCGATTTGAACTGACAGGTTTCTTCGGCCAGGATGAACCAGGTCTCGTCCAGACGATCCGTTAGCGAGCCGACCGCGCGCATGTAGCTGATGCGCGCCTGTTCCATGTACGTGAAATAGACGGCGTTGTTGACGTGCCCCATCGCGTCAATGTCGCGAAATCGCACCTCAACCGGCAATTCAAAGTGAAACTCGTCGCTCACCCCCATCCCCCACTCCCTCTCTCGTTTTGGACAGAGAAGGGGGAGCTTTACAGTGGCTCGACGACCACTTCGGGCGCACGCGGCACCTCAAAGCGATCGTGGCGATGGTGATAGCCCAGGCTCAACCTGGCGATGCGGTGTCCGCTTGAATCAAGCAGGACCCCCGTGTACCATCGCACACGCACGCCCTCCGGCCCAGGCGTTTCGTGCGTCTGCGCGAACGGCGGCGGAAAGACGCCCTCAAAGCGCAGTCCAAACGATTTGACGGTCTCGCGCGTGACGCGATCAAACACACCGCCTGGCCTGCCGTAAGCCTGATCGCCGAGGCGGTCGCGCAAAACTGCCCACTCTTCCCACTCGTCCGGGGTAATGGCGTTGTAGGCATTGTTCAGCGCGGCCTCTAGCGCGTGCGCCAATCGAGCGGCAAGCGATTCGCTCACCGACGCACCTCGCGGAGCCAAAGCATCAATAAGCCGATGAGTGTCTTGCCATCCACGATCTCGCCGCGCTCGACCATGCTCAAGGCCTTTTCCAACGGTACGGACATCACCTCGATGCGCTCATCCATTTCCGGGCGAGGGCGGCCCGGCGTCAGCCCCTGGGCCAAAAAGACGTGCAGCATCTCGTTGGTGCCGCCGGGCGTCGTGTAAAAGCTGCACAGCCGCTCGATGCGCTCAGCCCGGTAGCCGGTTTCTTCTTCCAGCTCGCGCGCGGCGCAGACTTCTGGCGGCTCATCCGGCTCCAGGATCCCCGCAGGCAATTCCAACAACTCGCGTCCGACCGCATAGCGGTACTGGCGGATCAGCAGTACACGCCGTATCTCGTCCAGCGCGACGATCACCGCGCCGCCGTGAAACTCGACTACTTCGCGAATGGCCTCGCCTTTGCCGGGGATCGCCACGCGGTCCACGCGCAGATCGAGAATCTTGCCGTTGTAGATGCGGCGGGATTCCAAAGGCGTCTCGGCGTCCAAGATTATTCCTTCCCGAACGTAAAAGGCTACCAGGGTGTGCCTGATAGCCTTGAACGCATCGGCTGAGGCTCACTACGGAATCTGCAGCTTTTGACCGACAAAGATCAAATTCGGATTGACCAGATTGTTCGCTGTGACGATCGCGGCAGGCGTCTTGCCGCACTTGCGGGCGATCGAATAGACGGTGTCGCCAGCTTGAACGGTGTAAGGTGACGAGCACAAGCCGGGCGCGGGCGCTGGGCCGGGGCCACCACCTGGGATCGTCAGGACCTGGCCCGGGTAAAGCCGGTTGGGATTGATGATCTGATTGGCCTGGACAATCGCGTACGGCGTGACGTTATAGAGACGGGCGATGCTATAGATCCACTCGCCCGGCTTGACTACGTGCGTCCTGGGGCCGCCGCTCAGCGCGGCCGTCGGCTGAGCCGGAGCCGCCGTCGGCTGTGTGGCAGGCTGAGGCGCGGTCGTCGGGACCACAGGCGCCACCGTAGGCGCAGGCGGCTGTGGCGTGGCCGTCGCCGGCGCAGCCGGGGTCAGTGTCGGCATTTCGACCGTCGGCAACGACGTGCCCGCCACTTGTGGCTTGGGAATCGGGCCGCTCGACTGGGAACGAGTGCAGCCGGCGATCAGGACAATTGCTGTCACTGCAGCCAGGAACAATGCGGTATTTACGATGCGTCGGTTCATCTATTTGCCTCCTTGATTTGCCAGAGCACACTGGCTCAAGTGAGGGGCAAAGCATGTATAGAGTATCACATTTCAAGTTGACAGTCAAATTCAGTGGGAGTGAAAAAAGGCCACGACTCGGCGGCGTGGCCTCTTGGTCTGCCTAGCAGCCTGTCGGAGAGAACCCTCAAGGAGCGGGAGTCGAGGCTTCAGCCGGTGAAGAGGCGGCGATTTCCAGTCAAAACCAGCTGAAGCCTTGACTCCAGGATGCCACTCCGACAGGCTGCTAGGAGCTTGTCGGAGAAACCCGTTTTCTCCGAGAAAACGGGTTTCTGGGCCACCATTTTCAGCGGAAACTATCAGCTCTCCGACAGGCTGCTAGGCGGCGATTTGTTTGAGCGCGGCGAGTGCCGCGTCATAGTTCGGCTGACTGCCGATCTCGGGCACGTATTCGGCGTAGCGCACAATGCCGCCCTTATCAATGATGAACACCGCACGGCTCGTCGTCCGCCGCTCCTTGACGTGAACGCCATAGGCATTGGAAAAGGCCATTGTCTTGTGATCGGAAAGCGTGATGACGTTTTCCAGCCCTGAAGCGCCGCACCAGCGTTTTTGCGCAAAGGGCAAGTCCGCGCTGATCGTCAGCACGACGACATCTTGGCCCAGCCTGGACGCTTCCTCATTGAATTTGCGCGTTTGCGTATCGCAGATGCTCGTGTCCAGTGAGAATACCACGTTGATCAGTCGCACCCGGCTGGCATAGTCCGAGAGCCTGACTGTTGTCCAATCGTTCGTCGTCAGATCGGCGTCTGGCGCAGCGTCGCCGACTTGGACCGGTTTCCCCAGCAGCGTGAGCGGTGTCCCCTTGAGAGTTACTGCTCCAAAGCGTTCCTCCATTTTCTCCCTCCCTTCACAAACTGAGCCGATTGTAGCATCGAGCCAGGCCCGCGTCAATGGCGAGACCCTGGAGATTTCCAAAACCGCCAAGGTCTGCGGTATAATACGCGCGATGCAAAAGCTCATTGAAGGCGCGCGCAAACTCGGACTGAATCTGACCCCCGACCAGGTGGCGATGTTTCGGCTCTACCGTAGCGAACTCATCGCGTGGCAACCGCGTGTCAATCTCACGGCCATCACGGACGATGAGGGCATCCAGACCAAACACTTTGTAGATTCGCTTTCGTGCCTGGTCGCTGTGGCTGCATCTCAGTCCAGTGCAACGACGGCCCCGACGCCGCAGGAGGTCTGCCTATTCAAGCCCGATACGCGCGTGATTGATGTTGGCACCGGCGCTGGCTTCCCAGGTCTGCCGCTCAAGATCGTCTGCCCGGGCATCAGGCTAACGCTGCTTGAGGCCACTGGCAAGAAAGTTGAATTTCTCAAGCACATCGTAAAAGTGCTGGACTTGCGAGGGGTGGCGGTCATCAAAGGCCGCGCAGAGGAACTGGGGCACTCGCCCGAGCACCGCGAAAAGTATGATTGGGCAGTGGCGCGCGCTGTGGCCGAGATGTCAACCTTGGCCGAGTATCTGCTGCCCTTTGCCAAGATCAGTGGCAAGGCGCTGGCACAAAAAGGGGAGGACGCGCTTGCCGAGGTCGCCTCCGCCGAAGCCGCGATCACTCACTTGGGCGGGCGGCTCAACCGGCTCATCCCTCTGGAACTGACTGGCATTGCAGAGACCCGATATCTTGTGCTCATAGACAAGGTCGCCGCCTCATCCGCCAAGCACCCGCGCCGACCCGGCATGCCTGCCAAGCACCCCATCAGGGCTTGACGTACACCATCCCCACGCCCAGCCGTTCCAATGCTTCTTCGGCATAGTGTGTCACAACGGCATTTTCGTCGTCGAGCGCGGCGATCAAGGCCGGAATCGCCTCATGGGACCCGATAGGCACAAGCGCCTTGGCTGAGCGAATCCGTTCGAGCACGTTACCTTCTTGCAGCTTGCGCAGCAGAGTCGGAACCGCCGCTGTGCCGATACGCCACAGCGCCACCGTGCAGAGTTCTGCTACGTGCGCGTTCTCGTCAGACAGATGAACGGCCAGTGCGTTTGCGCCCTCAGCTCCACTGATCGCCTGCAACTCGCCCAGCGCCACCGCGGCGCAAGCGCGCACATCAGCGTCAGGATCGTCCATCAGGCGAATCAAGAGTGCGACGGATTGCGGCGTGGGGATGACGGCCAACGCTCGCGCCATCCACCAACGCTCGTCGGCGGTCGAGCCGGGCAGACGCTGTTCCAGTGCGGACACGACCGCCTCGGCGTCCGCAAGACCTATTGCCGCTATCGTCTGCTCGGCCTGCGCGTCGTCGCTGCTCAGTAGTGTTTCCACGAGACAATTGACCTGGGTCATTCCATAGCCCATCGCCTGACCTCATCTCCTGTCAGCGCAGCAAACAGGCTTCGATCTGGTTGCGTGCTCAGAGCGATCAGATGGGAAGCGCACCGACAATCCGATGCGCCAAAACGCGGGGAGACGATGTTCGCGCCTGGCAATTGCATCGCGGCCTGCGCCCAATCACATTCACGGCGCAGCGCATTTTGGATTCCCCACACCTCGACGATTCGAGCGCGCTGAAGTAAATAGTCCACATGCCAGTGTGGACGTTTGCACGCTCGCAGGTGACGTGCCAGCCGCGCCGTCAGTCCGCCCGGGCCGAGCGCGCTGCCAACGTAAAGATAGAAACCGGCGGGGAAATGGAATCTTCTCCGCCGGCCGATCTGGATGATGCGTGGACGATCGAGTACGATGACGAGTGCGTAGGTGCCAGGGCCACCCCACAGGGGGCTACGCCTCAGCGGGGATGCCGCCACTGCCAGATCAAACCCGTGATCCAGATCAGACCGCTGCCCAGCGCCATCAAGGCCAGGCCGATCATATCCGCCTGCCGCAAACCATGATCTGCGCTGCCTTCCCACACCACCGGGCCAGACAGCGAATCCGGCAATGCAATCGCCATCAGTCCGAGGAGCAGGAATGAAAGCGCGATCAGCGACATCCACAACACGGGTTGGCGCAGACGCGCTGGCGGGGCTAATAGCCCAGGGTCTTTTAATGTGCTCACGGTTGCCCAAGCTCCTCGACAGGCGTGTTGCGGTACTTGTCGCCCTCTTCGATGAGCATGACGGGGATGTTGTCCTTGATGGGGTATTTCCGGCCACAGCCGGGTTCCTGGCAAACCAGCCAGGTGTCTTTGACGAGCAAGAGCCGGCCTGGATCTGGGCCTTCGCGGCGCGTTGGCCCACTGACACAGTATGGGCAACGCAAGATTTCCAAAAGGTCAGGACTGACCATAGATATTCCTCGAATCAGATGTTGGTAACAAGTATACCATAATGGCGATGCGACGCAAGATCTCGATTCACCTGTAACCTTTCCCCGGTAGCTGATCGAACACAATAGGAAGACGTTGCCAGCAACCCTGTCGTGGTTGCGTAAGAGAGCTGCATCGGGGAACATAAGGGAGAGATTATAACCTCAGTCTAACCTACCGGGCAGATCAGTGGCTATTTTGTCATACTCCTGTTACGTGCTGAGTGGTCCTGTGATTCTTATTTGATATGGGCCATAGTATACTCCGACACAGTCTTTTCTCGCTCGCGTCAAAAGATGTTCACTAACCTGCCTTGTGGGCCACTGGACAAGAGGTGATCACATGCGCACCAAATCATTTCAGCGATCAACTTTAGCTACGTTGGTTGTCATCATTGGACTGGTTATCAGTCTTGCGTCAAATGCCTGGGTGTTTGCAGAGCAGGCAAAGGTGCCATCGGCGCCATTGGCGCTGAAACCCGCGTCGGCTACAAGTGATGATCGTACATGCGTCTGCATTCAGCGAGGAATGCTTGGAAATGTGGCGGATGCCTACATCTGGGCCGCCGCCCCCGATAACAATGGCGGAACCTCGGACATGCTTTATGCCGGCCTGGTCGGCAGCGGTGAAAAACGCAGCCTGATCCGATTTGATCTCGGTGTGATCCCGGCGGGTGTGATTGTTGATTCTGCCACTCTCTACCTTTACCTGACGACTGCCAGCTATCAGATTGTACGTGTGCACGAGATCACCGCGACATGGTCCGAGACAGGAGTCACCTGGAACAATTTTGGGAACAGCTTTGCTTCCGCCCAGAGTGCTTCTTTTCTGGCCGACAGCACCGGTTTTCACTCAGCCGATGTGACAGAGCTGGTCCGGGCCTGGGCAGGTGGTACACCCAACTATGGGCTGCTGCTGGAAGAGAATTTGGTTGGATTCGATGCCTTCAAGAGCAGCGAATATAGTGACATTCCATATCGGCCTGCCCTGGAAGTATGCTATTATCCTCAGCCGACCAAGACGCCCACTCATACTCCCAGCGCGACGCCAACACACACCCCGACGCCGACCTCCACGGCGACTGAGACGCCTACCGTGACGCCCACTCACACGCCGAGCGCCACGCCGACGAACACCCCGACGCCGACCTCTACGGCGACTGAGACGCCTACCGCGACGCCCACTCACACGCCGAGCGCCACGCCGACCAGCACCCCGACGCCGACCTCCACGGCGACCGAGACACCTACCGCGACGCCCACTCATACGCCGAGCGCCACGCCCACCAGCACCCCGACCAGCACAGCGACGCCCACCTTGCCACCTGTACCAGCCGATTTGGCGATCACCAAATCGGCGCGGGTCAACTTTCTCGCCGACATCACATTCACCATTGTTGCACGCAATTTAGGGCCGAATGCGGCGAATGGCGCGATAGTTTCAGACACATTGCCGTCGAATGTGACCAATGCGACCTGGCAGTGCGTGGCCTCTGGCGGGGCAAGTTGCACCGCCAGCGGTGTGGGCAGCATCCAGAGTACGCTGACGACGTTCCCAGTCGGCAGTGTCGTCACCTACACGGTGCAAGGCGTACTGACCAACTGGGATTATTATCGGAACACTGCTGAGGTCATCGTGCCCGCCGGCGTCACCGATCCGGACATGAGCAACAATCGTGCGACTATTGCGCGTTACCAGATATACTTGCCGCTGATTTACTACAATTCCTCATTACAGTGAGTCATTGCCCCTGACGCAAGACCCGAAGCGTCCATACAACACAAGCAGCGCGAGGATAAAACACCTCGCGCTGCCTTCGTTCCACATCCTACGCTTGATGCTCAGGTCAACCGGGCAGGGCCTGCATCTTGCCGATCCATGCGTGTCAACTTAAGGTTGGAGTGCAGGCTTCAGCCTGCATAAAACGCGGCCTGAAGGCCGCACTCCGGGGCTAAAGTTTACACCAATGCTTGCCGATCCAACGACTTGCTGGATCAATCGGCCTGCTTGAGCCGCCCGTAAAGCCACCAGAACCGGTCCTGGGGAAAGGCGTGCGCAAGCGCCGCATGCCAGACAAACGCGCCGTCTATCCAATCGGCGCGTAGTCGCTCATCGAGATCGGCCAGGTGACGCGTGAACTCGGCAGACTCGGGTCGGTCCTTCAATTCCTCCAACAGCAACTCAATGGCAAGCCGGGTGCGAGCCTGGGCCGGGTAGTAAGGTGCCTGCTCGTCAGGATGCCGGGCGTAATCATCCAGATACCACTTCCAGGCATCAAGCCGTCCCCGCAGATCGTGAACGGCGCGCATCAGGTAGCGCGAATGGTGCGCGTCGCGGATGTGCTCAAACTGGCGTATGGACCTGTCCAGCGCGGCTTGCTGAGCAGGCAAAAGCGGAGCCGCCTGCAATCGCCGCGCACGCTCGAGGAACCCGCCGATGGTCAGTTTAGGCAGCTTATCGCCGCCAGGTTGAGAGGCATCCATCTGCCAGTACAGCACATCGGACTTGAGATACACCTCGAACTCTTTTGCCATCGCCTGGCACGCCGCCAGATCAGGTGTTGGATCAAATTCCTTCGAGCCCATTGTTCCTCCTACCGCCCTGCCCAAGTGGCAGTGGACAATTCCGCGCGCGCGAATACAATATCACCGGGAGACCGCTGATGCAGATTTATGTGGCTGTGTTCCTGCTGTCTGCCTCGACGCTGGCGTTCGAGATCGCGCTTTCGCGTTTGTTTTCCATTGCTCAATTCTACCACTTTGCGTTCATGACGGTGAGCCTGGCGCTGTTGGGCGGAGGCGCGAGCGGCACCGCGCTGGCTGTGTTTTCCAGATTACGGCGCGGCGATCCGGCGCAACGACTGTCCGCCTTTGCGCTC
The DNA here is from genome assembly GCA_034434835.1 of Thermoflexales bacterium. GTDB lineage: Bacteria > Chloroflexota > Anaerolineae > Fen-1058 > Fen-1058 > JBGLNJ01. The sequence goes on from DAOTXX010000001.1 coordinate 39,235, forward strand.
GGTACATCACTGACCATGCTGGCAAGCTTCCTGCTCGCCAACTGGTTACCGTTCGATTCGTTTGCTATTGCCTGGGACAGACGCCAGGCTCTTTATCTCGCGCTGATGTACCTTGCGCTTTCGACGCCGTTCTTTTTCAGCGGGCTGGCTATTGGCTGGCTGTTGGCCGCGCGTCCGAACGATGCGCCCCGCATCTATGCCACAAATCTTGCTGGATCCGCAACAGGATGTTTGATGGCGTTGGGCGCGCTGGCCTGGTGGGGCGGTGAGGGCACTGTGGTGTTCTGCGCATGGCTGGCCGGATGGACAGCCTTTGTCTGTGCACGTCAAATCAGAGTCATCGGCGCGGTCAGCCTCGCAACTCTTCTGCTTTTGAGTGTATGCCTGATCGCTCGTCCGGCCTTTCTGAACATCCGGCTGTCGCCCTACAAGACATTATCCGATGCGCTGCGCTACCCCGGCACGGAGCATGTGTGGTCACGGTGGAACGCCTCCTCGCGGGTTGATCTCATCCGCAGCCCGGTCATTCGCAACTTTCCTGGCCTGAGCTACGCTTACCTCGGCACGCTGCCGCGCCAGGATGGACTGACGTTCGACGGGGATGACCTCAGCCCGATCACGTTTGCCGCAAGCCAAGAGGCGGGCTGGGCCGACTATATGCCGGGCGCACTTGCCTACCGGTTGCGGCCCGGCGCGGCCACGCTCATCCTGGAGGCCCGCGGTGGATTGGATGTGAGTGTTGCAGTGGCAGGCCGCGCCAGTCACGTGACCGCCGTCGAGCCGAACGAGATCGCCGTTGAAGCGGTGCGACAAGCAACGCGGCTTGACTCTGGTTCGCGCGCGCAATTTGTTATCGAAGATGCGCGTAGTTTCATCCGCCGCAGCCGCGAGACGTTCGATGTCATTCAACTGTCGCTGACCTCGCCATACCGCCCGGTCACGTCGGGCGCGTACAGTTTGATCGAGGACTATAACCTAACTGTCGAAGCGTGTGATGACGTTCTGGCGCGATTGAATGACGGCGGGCTGCTCGTCGTCACGCGCTGGCTGCAATCGCCGCCGACTGAGCCATTGCGCTTGTTCGCGCTCGCGGTGACGGCCGCCGAGCGCGCCCGGCTCGACGCAATACAAAGTATCGTCGTATTGCGCGGCTACAACACAGCCACCGTCATTATCAAACGTGGCGCATTCACCGAACCAGAACTGGGCCTTGTGCGCGAGTTCGCCGCCGTGCGCAAGTTTGATCTGGTCGCCGTGCGTGGTCTTGGCCCGGATGAAGCCAATCGCTTTAACGTGCTTCCTGATGATACATTCTTTCGCACGTTCAGTGAATTACTCACCACAGAGGATCGCCGCCGCTTTTACGCCGAGTACCCATTCGATGTGACACCCCCTACCGATGACCGGCCTTTCTTTGGTCACTATTTCAAGTGGCAGCAAGCCGGGCAGGTATGGGCGCAATTGGGCAAGACGTGGCAGCCGTTCGGCGGCGCGGGGTATTTTGTGCTGGTGGTGTTGTTGGTGTTTGCCGTTGCTTCTGCCAGCGCGCTCATCGTTTTGCCGCTTGCTCTCCGTAGAGTGTGGAGAGTAGAGAGTGGAGAGCAGAGAGCAGAGGGTAGAGAGCGACTGCCTCTCTACCCTCCACACTCTCCTCTCCACGTTTTGGTTTATTTTGCGCTGCTCGGCCTGGGTTTTTTGTTCATCGAAATTCCGCTCGTGCAGCGATTCATCCTGTTTGTCGGCAAACCGGTCTATGCGCTGGCGGTCGTGTTATTCGGCTTGCTGTCCTTTTCCGGGCTGGGGAGTTTTCTTTCACGGCGAGCGCCGTGGCGCGGGACGTTGGCCGGGCTGGCCGTTCTCGGCCTGGCTTATCCGCTGCTGCTGCCTGTGTTGTTTCAAGCCACGCTGGGTTGGTCGCTTGCTGCGCGGTTCGCGCTCGGCGTGATGGCGCTTGCGCCGCTCGGAATCTTGATGGGAATGCCGTTCCCAAAAGGGATCGCGTGGCTGGAACGCACAACGCCCGACTTCATCCCGTGGGCATGGGGGGTAAACGGGGCAATGTCGGTCGTCGCTTCGGTGCTGGCCGCGCTCCTGGCGCTTTCGGCGGGGTTCACCGTGGTGCTGGTGGCCGGGGCGGCGTGCTATGGATTGGCGATGGTAGTGGTCAGAGGGCAGTGATCAGTGACCGGTTATCAATCAATCGGTTAATCGGCACGCCCGGCTCAAGCTGGCCCTCAATCGTCACAAATGCAATCACTCCTGCCTTGGTGAACATGGCAGAGCGCAATTGTCGCGCGGGATGACGACATACCCCGCGCGACAATTGCTCCGTTGCCAGTCTTACTGGCCGGGCGGCATCAGGTTGCCGCTGAACAGCTTTGCCGCCATTTCAGGGTGGGCGACGAGCCACATGGTCTGAACCGTCTCCAGCGGGAACAAGATCACGATCCCCAGCAACAACCCCAGGCCCAGTGCCTTCCATCGCCGATGGCGGATGACATCCACGAACTCGTAGATGACCGCCAGCGTCATCAGGATGTGGCCGGCTTGAGCAAAGAGGTTGCCGCCGCTCCAGCCAAAGACAAACAGACCCAGTGTGCCATAGCGAAACATCATCGCCGAGGCGGCCACCATCACTACCGGGCTGCCCAGCAGGAATCCGATCACGAACAGTGCGATGCTCGGCGCGCAGGTGTTCATCATCAGCCAACTTGCAATGTCGGTCTTGAGCATTCCCAGGAAAAAGTTGGCCGAGTTGATCGCCATCAGTGTGTTGAGGACGGCCAGCACCCATCCAGCGACGTTGCGCTTGAACCCTACCTCGTCTTGCCAGGCTATCCATCCTTGTTTTGACTTTGCGATTGCTTGCATTCATTCACTCCTTCGCCGCTCATGCCTTCTCGACCGGCACCTGAATCTCGGTCACGTAAGAGGAGGAATCAGGGCCGGATTCTGGCCCGCGCAGGTACACCTCGCGGCAAGGGCCGGCGATGCGGTAGCCATTGGTGCCGATCCAGGCCAGCAGTGCATTGTACGCCTCGCCGATGTTTTCATATGCCCCCTTGTACACTGTGCAAGCCGTCTGCTCGATGCCCGGCAACTCACGGACGCTCACCTGCTCGCTGCCAGGCAGTGTAGCAGCAAGCGGAACCGCTACTTCCACATCGGCATCCCGCTCGCGGAATTCGGGATCATGGTAGAGGGCAAGCGGAGGCCCGGCCGGCCGCCCGCCGCGCTGGCCCAGGTGCGCAAAGAGCGCACCAAAGAGCTGGCTGACCTGGCTATAAGCGGGAATCACCTGACGCACCGCCGCCACAAGCTGCGGCTCGATTTTTTTGATCACGACTTCATACGCTGGCATTTTGCCCTCCTGTTCGATTTGCCTCAGCCGGGCCTCTACCCGCGCCAGCCGCGCCTGCTCTTCCTCTGCCTGCTGTCGAATTTCGGCCTGCTTCATTCGCAGCATCCCCCGGATCTGATCGGGGGGCAGTCCCTCGTCGAGCATCTGGGCGATCTGTTCCAATGAAAAGCCCAGGTCTTTGAGGGCCAGGATTCGATTGAGCCGGGGCAACTGGTCAACCGAGTAGTAGTGATAGCCGGTGAAGCGGTCTACCTCGATAGGCGCTAGCAGTCCCATCTCTTCATAGTAGCGCAGCGTCCTCACCGACACCAGGCTGAGTTTGGAAAAATCTCCGATTTTGATCATGGTTCACTCCGCGCGGTATGTCTTGAAGCTTCGGTTATCAGTATACACCCTGACGCAACGTCAGAGTCAAGAGGCAATTTAGCGGTCAGCGATAGTCGTTCGGTCAATTGGTCAATCAAAAGGCCGACACCCCCTGTGTCGGCCTGATTGGCGGACAGTCCATGACTGTGCTGCTGATTGACTGAGCAACTAAAGCGCAGGATTGCAGCCTTCAGGCTGCTCCCTCTGGCGGCTTGGCAGGCTGAAGCCTGTACTCCAAGTGCCAGATGTAGATGTTGCCAAGTCCAGTAACTGATTGCTGCATCACTTACCACTCACCAACGGGACGAACAAAACGCCGCCCAGGTTGACAGCTTTGAGGTCATCACCCTGGCGCGTGAACTGCCAGAGCGTCTGATAGCTCCCACGTGGGCCGACGGGGATCACCAACCGTCCACCATCTTTGAGCTGCTTGACGAGCGGCTGCGGGACGTGATCGGGCGCAGCAGTGACGATGATCGCATCGTACGGCGCGTGTTCTTCCCAGCCAAAGTAGCCATCGCCTTGCTTGACGGCTACCGGGTAGCCAAGCTGCTTGAGCCGTTCATCGGCCGAGCGCGCGAGTTCGGGGATGATCTCGACCGAGTAAACTTGCGCGCCCAGGTGCGCCAATACCGCGGCCTGGTAACCGGAGCCGGTGCCGATCTCGAGCACTTGATCGCCACGCTTGATCCGAAGTTTTTCTGTCATCAATGCGACGATGTATGGCTGGCTGATGGTTTGTCCATGGCCGATAGGCAGCGGGTGATCCTCATAGGCCTGGGAGAGGTATTCAGCCGGGACAAACAAGTGACGTGGGACTGCGGTCATCGCTTCCAATACATCCGGATCGCTGACGTCGCGCGCCTCGATCTGTGACATGACCATCTCCTTGCGCGCCCGTGCATAAGGATCGGACGTGCCAGCAACACTAGGTGAGGGAAGAGCCAGTGGCTCAACCATTGGGGTCGGCCCAGACGTGATCGGCCTGCAAGCCGCAAGCATTACGGCCAGCATGACTATCAACATCCGCATCGTCAGCCTCTCCTGCTTTCAGCCAGCCTAGGCGCCCACTTCAAGGTAGGTCTTGAGGTTCTGGAGCGCCGTCTCAAACACCTGGCGCATTCGCTCTGGAAATCCGCTCAGGCGATAGAACAACACGCCACCCCCATAGTACGCCTCGCGAAGGGTGAGCAACGTGCCCAAGTCCGATAGCTCGAAGCGGCTTGAGTGAACGACGACAACACCGAGAGGATATTCCATCTCCCAGGCAACAGAGGCTGCGGGCTGTACCTCGGTGATGACCGCGATCCCTTTCCACTGTCGAGCGGGAAAGGGCAGATCGAGTTCCAGCTCAAACTGTGCGCCCAGCGTCCATTCTGTTCCCGAGACGCAGCAGGCCGAACGCACCGTCGGTATCCAGCGCGGCCACTTGTCCAGGTCCGTGAATGTTGCCCAGAGCACGGGCGGCGTTGCCGCCAGATCAAGTGACGCTTCAGTCACAGCGCGAGGCTTCCCTTGGGGTGGCATGGCTCTCTCCAGTGAGGATTCTACTCGCATCGCCACCGCAAGTCAACTGGCATTAAAGGCAGCATTAAAACCCCAGTTGACTCTGCGGCGTTCCTGAGCTAAAATTCAAGTGGCGCTGCAACGGGAGGAACCGTCTCCATGACCATCAAGCAGATTGTCACCATTGTGGGTGGATTGGCAATTGGAGTGATCGTCACGCTGCTGGCATTGTTTTCGTTTGGCATCCCGCTCGAATCCTATGGTCCCATTTACACGGCTGTCACTGTGATTCTGTTTGGACTGGTCGGCATGATCGGGCTGGACTGGTTGCTCAAAGCCGGCTTTCTGGGCAAGTAACCCTCTCGTGAACTGAGCTAGCACGTTGGCTAAACCTACCTCGCCCACTATGATACTATTGCTCGAAGGGAATCGCCGCACAGGCGAACCCATCGAGCCGATGCTGCGCAAAAAAGGCTTTGAGGTGATCCGCGCCTCGACCGGCAAAGATGCCCTCAGTCGCATCAAAGTGCAACGGCCCACTGTGGTCGTGTTCGACAGTTCATCCTGGCGCGGCAATTGCGTGCGGTTATGCAAGGACCTGCACGAGGCCAACTTGCCCGTCCTCGTCTTGCTGGCGGAGCGTCAGGAAAAACCTGAGGGACTGCCAGAAGGGATTCCCACCCTAAGGCGACCTTTTACGGCACGCAAACTTGGCAACTGCATTAAACAACTCGTGCCCGCGGCCGATGGCGATGTCGTGCAAATCGGCAACCTGCAATTCAACATTCAACATCGTCACGTGCGCAAGGGTCGCGTGGATTATCACCTCACACCCATGCAGGCTCAGTTGCTCGAAGTGTTCATGCGCCACCCGGGTGAGACGCTCAGCCGGCGTTACCTCATCAAGCAGGTCTGGGGCTGGAACACGGACGATCTGAACGACACGCGCACGCTCGATGTCCATGTGCGCTGGTTGCGCGAGATCGTCGAAGACAACCCCAGCGTGCCCAAATTGCTGGCCACCGTGCGTGGTGTGGGCTACCGCTTTGGCCCCCAAGAGAAAACTAGCTAAACGCGAAGAGCCTCAACTGCTTGTTGGGTCTATTCGATCCTCATCCGGCTCACTCGCCCCAGCACATCCACGAGCCGTATAGCAATCTGCCTCTGCCGAAGGCCGTCTACTTCAAACGTCGCGCGTGTGATCAGCCCCGGTTGCGTTCGGCTGTGGAACGATTGCCAGCGACTGCAAAACACACCTTCATGATAGTCGGGGTCAATCTCCCAATAATCTACCAAATCTTCCCAGCGTTGAATACGCGGGCGCAAGTCGGCTGGAATCGGCGCTCGATACTTGTTCAGGGTCACCTCTAGAACACGTCCGTTGCAGACCGTTTCCACACTCATGTACTCGTCGGCATCCGGTTCGTCGCGTGTGCTCCATACCTCGAGTGGCGCGCGCACTTTGAGCAGTCGCTTGGTCGTCGTGTGAATCGCGCGCGCGCTGATGTCGCAGGCGAGCCAGCGCCGCCCCAATCGCTCCGCCACCACTGGCACCGTCCCGGACCCACAAAAAAAGTCAGCCACCCAGTCGCCTTCGTTGGAAGACGCTTTGAGGATGCGCTCCACGAGCGCCTCGGGCTTTTGCGTGGGGTACCCTGTGCGCTCGGCATGCAGCCTCGCCACGACCGGAAAATACCACCAGTCTTCTGGCACTTTGCCGCGCGCCAGATTCGGCACTTTGCCGAAACCGGCCTTGGGGCTGCTGGCAAACGTTTTGACGGTCGAATCATCATAGGGCACGCGGATGGCATCGGCGTTAAAGACATAGTCGTCCGACTTGGTGTAAACCAGGATCGTGTCGTGCTTGCGGTTGAACGCGCGGCGCACCGGTGAAGGGCCGTGATACACCCAGGCGATCTCGTTGAGCAAATGCTCCGCGCCGAACAACTCGTCGAGCAGCAGGCGGAGATAATGGCCGGCGTGCCAGTCGGCGTGGAGATAGAGCGTGCCGCGCTCAGAAAGCAGCTCGCGCATCAGCCACAACCGCTCATACATCATCGTCAGATAAGCATCGGGGTCCGCCCAGCGATCGTCATAGCCCTCGCCCAGCAGCCACTCTTCTGGCTTGCGGCTGTCTTCGCCTCGACCGAGGCGTGCCGCGTAGCGCTTGCCGCTCATGAACGGCGGGTCGGCATACATCAGCGCAAGGCGTCCTCGCCATTCGGGCAACAGAGCGGCCATCACGGAAAGGTTGTCGCCTTCGATCAGGCGATGGCGAGCGCGGTCAGCCTCCGCCCCTGGCGGCGTGACGACGCGAGCCAGCTTGAGCGCAGCCGGTTCGACGTGAACCTCTGCAGGCTTGGAAGGCCAGGTGAGCTTGAGATCGCTGCTCGGGCGAGTGGCGCGGGACACGGACGACTCCTCGCAAGATTTGTCACACGGATTTCCCTGGAAGCCTTTTTCATCAGCCGAATTGAGTATGGTCATGCTGAGCGCCGAAGGCACCAAGCCCCTCTGCCTTGCATGACCGAGATTCTCAGAATGACCAGCGAATACTTGTCAATCCGTGCAATCTGTGGGAAATCCGTGTGTCAAGAGTCTATCACTGGGGATAAAGCGTGTCAAACCGCGATTGAACCTTCCCGCAGGCGTATAACCGGCGGGAAGGTTCATTGATTGACTGATCACAGCTCCTATGGTAGAATCCCGACCGATCAAACAAATCGAGAAGGAGCGCGGACGTGGCGCTGTCGAAGGCTGAGAAAGACACCATCATAAACGAATATCATCTTCACGAAAGCGATACCGGAAGCCCCGAAGTCCAGATTGCCATTTTGACCACTCGTATCAATCAACTGACCGAGCACCTCAAGACGCACAAGCATGACGAACACAGCCGACGCGGCTTGCTCAAGCTGGTCGGCCAGCGCCGCCGGCATCTGGCGTACTTGAGCCGCAAATCCCCCGATCGCTACAAGGGCATCTTGTCACGGTTGGGGTTGCGCAAGTAGCTGATTGCGAATGGCTGATGGCCAATAGCAGATGGCTGATAGCCTATGGCTGAAGGTGCGAGTCCATAGGCTTTTGTTATTCTCAGTACGGTCGCCCGCCCGCCTTCTTCGGCCCGGCATGTCGAGAGCAGGAATTGGCAAGTGTCCCGCAGAGCGATTCATGAGATGTCATTCTGAGCCGCGCAGGGCTGGGGCCCTTGGCTTCGCTCAGGATGACCAGAGGGAACGTTTTGCGAGCCAGTTGCCAGTCCCTGATCTCCGTGCTGGGCACATCATTGGCTGGGGCAGATGGGCTTGTCTGCAGTCCAGCACGGAGGTCATATCATGTTACAAAGCCACAGTTTCCGAACGACCGTCGGCTCGGATGAGATCATCATCGAGACCGGCAAGCTGGCCGGCCAGGCGAATGGCGCGGTCACCATCCGTCAGGGCGACACGCTCTTGCTCTGCACTGCGACGATGGCGCGCGATGTGCGCGAGGGCATTGACTTTTTCCCGTTGAGCGTGGACTATGAAGAGCGCCTCTACGCGGCCGGCAAAATCCCCGGCTCGTATTTTCGCCGTGAAGGCCGCCCCACCGAAGGCGCGATCCTGGTCTGCCGCCTGATCGATCGCCCGCTGCGCCCGCTATTCCCCAAGGACCTGCGCAACGACGTGCAGGTCATCATCACCAGCCTCTCGACCGACCTGGAACATCAGATTGACATTCTGGGCATCATTGGCGCTTCGGCGGCGTTGACGATCAGCGACGTCCCGTTCAGCGGGCCGGTGGGCGCGGTGCGCGTGGGCTACATCGGTGAGCAATTCGTCGTCAACCCGACCAGCTCGCAAATGGCCGAAAGTAAACTGGACTTGCGCATGGCCGGGACGGCTGACGCGATCCTCATGGTTGAGTGCGGCGCGAACGAATTGCCCGAGCATCTCATGGTCGAGGCGCTGCGCTTTGGTCACGATCAAATGCAGCCGATCATCACCCTGCAAGACCAAATGCGCGAGGCGCTGGGTCATCCCAAAGCAGAGTATAAATCGTTTGCTGTTTCGGAAGTGGTCGTATCGGCAGTGCGAAGCAAGCTCAACGGACGCATCGCCGCCATCCTCAACTCGACGTTCGACAAGGACGAACGCAACGACGCGCTTGAAGAACTGGAGGATCAAATCGTCGCTGAGTTGATCGAAGAATCCAGCGGCGAAAAGGTCGAGTTGACCGGCGTGCCGATGGACAAGAGTCAAATCAAAGAGGTCTTTCACGGCGAGGTCAAGGCGACGGTGCGGGAGCGCATCCTCAACGAAGGCATCCGCCCGGATGGCCGCTCGCTCAAGCAGATCCGCCCTCTGTCTGCCGAGACGGGGCTGGCACCGCGCGCACATGGATCGGGTCTGTTTACGCGCGGCGAAACGCAGGTGCTCACGATCGCCACGTTGGGCACGCCGCGCGACCAGCAAGAGATCGAAGACCTGGTCTCGCAGGAAGAGACCAAGCGGTACATTCATCACTATAATTTTCCGCCCTATTCGACTGGCGAGACGCGCGTGCTGCGCGGGCAGAGCCGCCGCGAGGTGGGGCACGGCGCCTTGGCCGAGCGCGCGCTGGTCCCCGTCCTTCCACCGGAAAAAGACTTTCCCTACACGATCCGCCTCGTGAGTGAAGTGCTCTCGTCCAACGGCAGTACTTCGATGGCGTCGGTGTGCGGCAGCACGTTGGCCTTGCTCGACGCCGGCGTGCCGATCAAAGCGCCGGTCGCCGGCATCGCGATGGGGCTGATCACCGACCACGACCGCTATGCTGTGCTGACCGACATCCTGGGCATGGAAGATCATCTGGGCGACATGGATTTCAAGGTCGCTGGCACAGAGCAAGGGATCACCGCGCTGCAGATGGACATCAAGGTCAAAGGCCTGCGGTACGAGATTCTGGAGGAGGCACTTGCTCAGGCACGCGAGGCGCGGATGCAGGTGCTGGAGGTGATCCGCGCCTGCCTGCCGGAGCCGAGGCCAGAGCTTTCGCCTTATGCGCCGCGCATCACGACGCTCCACATCCCAGTGGATAAGATCGGCGCGGTCATCGGTCCCGGCGGCAAAGTGATCCGCGGCATTCAGGACGAGACCGGCGTCAAGATTGACATCGAAGAGGACGGCACGGTCTATATTGCCGCCACCGATGGCAACGCCGCTGAGCTGGCGCGCGCCCGCATCGAGGCGCTCACCGAGATGCCCGAGGTGGGCCGTATCTATACCGGCAAGGTCGTGCGCGTCACCGATTTCGGCGCGTTCGTGGAAATCTTGCCCGGCGTGGACGGCATGGTGCATATCTCGCAGTTGGCCGACTACCGTGTGAACAAGGTCGAAGACGTCGCCAAGCTCGGCGATGAGTTGATGGTCATGATCACGGACATTGACCCGCAAGGCAAGATCCGCCTGAGCCGTCAGGCCGTGCTGCAAGGCTGGACACCCGAGGAAGCGCGCGAGCGCGACTTGCGCGGCGGAAGTGGCGGCGCGCGTCCCAGCGGTGGCAGTCGCGGGCATGATCCGCGAGGCAGCGATCGCCGGGGTGCAGGCGACCGGCGCAGCAGTGAGCGCCGAAGCGGTGGAGATCGTCGTGGCGGCGATCACCGTAGCGGTGACCGTCGCAGCGGCGGAGATCGCAGCCCACGGCAGTAGACCAAAGCCCTTGCAAGTGTCCCCAACCTTGGCAAGGGCGTTTTTGCATTGCGGTAAACTCGCTCCTGTGATACACTGAATTTGATGATGCGATCTGGCAAGCCACAACGCCGACAGGAAGATTTCGTTATAGTACTCACCCAAGATGATGAAATCCTGGTCCATCTTGAACGTGAAAGTGGCCTTGTTGTCGAGTTTTCAGTCCAGTATCGTGCCCGAATTCAGGGCGAGTGGTGGGCTATCGTGCGCTTTGACACGGCACATGGATATGCTCACAAGGACATTTCTCATCCCGATGGCACGACAGAGACGCAAGAGTTGAAGCTGGATGATTACGGTATTGCATTGACTCATGCTTTACGTGATGTCAAGATGCGATGGGATTTCTATCGGGAGCGTTACGAGAGGTGGCGCAATGAATCGTGAAGAACAATTCCGTCGTAATCACGCTCTGTTCGAGATGTTTATGCTGGAATCACTCAACGATCCATCATTGACGGGAATAATACCCAATGGTGCGGAAGTGATATTTCTCCCAGAGAATGACGCTGAGCTTATGGAAGCCAATCGGGAATTGGCGTCTATCAGGCAGCAAGAGGGGAAGCAGGTCGTGTTTGTGCGAGTCAAGCTGGTCCCAGAGGTGCGCACCGTTTTCGTTCCTCGCTTGAGCGTCGAGCCGGCGATTGCATAAGAGTCGCTCCGTGTTCCGCATCCCCCGATGCGGCCCGTTTTGTTTCCGCAAAATCCCTGGTGGTATAT
>DAOTXX010000002.1:0-37652 GCA_034434835.1 Thermoflexales bacterium
CCAACTGCAACGCGACGAGAAAGCTGACCAGTTGCGGCGATTGATGTACAATTGTCTTGAGCATGGAGGAACCTCGACATCAGATAGGGTTGGAGCAAGCCGCTATCTTACACCGAGAACGCTCGATGCTCAAATGAGCTCATTTTTGGCGAAAGTCCAGTTTTGTGTACGCCGATGTGGACGGCAACATCGGCTATCAATCGCCCGGCCTCATTCCAATCCGAGCCAAAGGCAACGGTTCATTGCCGGTGCCTGGTTGGACCGGCGAGTACGAGTGGACCGGTTATATTCCATTCGACAAACTGCCTTCCCGCTTCAATCCGAAAGAAGGTTTTATCGCCACAGCCAATCACGCCGTTGTGGACGACCGGTACCCGTATTTCATCTCGCGCGATTGGGATCGCGGCTATCGCGCTCAGCGCATCGTAGACATGATCCGCGCCAAAGACAAACTCTCGATTGACGACATCAAGGCGATTCACGGCGACAACTATTCTGTGTTTGCCGATCAGTTGATGCCGTATCTCAAGGTGCTCAAAGCCAACACGTCCGTTCAAACAGCCGCGCTCAACGAACTGATCCAGTGGGATCGCTTCACCAAGCGGGATAGCGTCGGCGCATCAGTGTTTGAGTCGCTGGTCTTGCATCTTGTCAACAACACCTTTGGCGATGATCTGGGCAAAGATTTGGCGGGCGATTACGTGAACGGCGGAGCCGTGCAGCGAGCGGCGATTGGCGCGGTGTTGGAGCGCCCCAGCGATCCGCTGTGGAACGATGTCGCCACGACCGACCGGGCCGAGACGCGCGACGACATTTTGCAGCGTGCGTTCGAGGACGCCTGCAAGGAGCTGGAATCGCGCCTGGGCGGCAATGTGGGCCAGTGGCAGTGGGGCAAGCTGCACACGGCGACTTTTCGCAACGGATCGCTGGGCAAGTCGGGCGTCTCGATCATCGAAGCTATCTTTAATCGCGGGCCAGTCGCCGCCGATGGCACCTCGACGGCGGTCAACAACACCGGCTACAGTCCCAAGGCCGGTGAGCGTTACACCGTCGCCGGGGTGCCTTCGCAGCGGTACATTGCCGACCTGGCCGACTGGACGCGCTCGCTTTCGATGCACACCACCGGCCAATCGGGCCTGCCCTATCACAAGCACTATGACGACATGATCGATCCGTGGCGCAATATCCAGTACCATCCCATGCTGTGGGCGCGTGCCGAGATTGAGAAAAACACCGAAGGTATGTTGACGTTGACGCCATAGTGATCAGTTACTCGGTGATCAGTTACTCGGTAATCAGTTACTCGGTGATCGGTTCTCAGTCAGCGGGTTACCCCATTACCGATCACCGATCACTGATCACTAACAACTGATCACTGATCACTGACAACTGTTCACCGCTCGCAGATTGACTGATTGACTGATTCTGTTATAATCCAAGCCGGAGAGGTCGCATAGTCCGGTCGAGTGCGCGCGACTCGAAATCGCGTGTGGAGCGATCCACCGTGGGTTCAAATCCCACCCTCTCCGCAGCCGTGGCTGGTGGTTAAGGGTTAACCATCAGCCACATTTTGTGTCACGCGCTGATCTTACGCAAGCCGCGCGCTGCGCGTGAGCGTAGCGAAGGGACAGCTTTTGGGAAAACCTATGGAACAAGAACTACAACGCCACTTTCGTCGCAACTTTTTGGCCAATACGGGCGACGTGATGTTTTGGATGTTCGGCTTTAGCTTCCTGTCGGCGGCGACCATCCTGCCCGTATATTTTTCGCATCTCTCGTCGTCTACGTTTCTGCTTGGGTTGATCCCGGCGATGCTCGACCTGGGCTGGTTCCTGCCGCAGCTCTTTGTCGCTCAACACGTGGAACGACTGCCGCGCAAGAAACCGCTCGTCGCGCTGTTGGGCTTGATCGAGCGGTTGCCGTTTTTGTTGATGGCAGGCGGCGCGTTATGGTTCGCCCGGTTACCGGAGGCGACGGCGGTCACGTTCTTTTTCATCCTGATCACCATCCGCGCGCTGGCGAGCGGCCTGGTCGCTACGCCCTGGCAAGAGTTTATCGCCAAAGTCATCCCGGTCCAATGGCGCGGGCGATTTTTTGGCATCGCCCACGCGCTGGGCGGCGCGCTCGGCTTGATCGGCTCGGCCATCGCCACGCTGATCCTGGCGCAATTCCCGTATCCGACTAACTTTGCAGTGTGTTTCCTGATCGGGTTTTCGTTCACGACGCTTTCGTGGCTGGGGATCTTGTTCACCATCGAACCCGCGCAACCAGCGTCACCTCCGACCAACACGGCAATTTACCGCCAGCGCCTCTTGACCATCGTGCGCCAGGATCACAATTTCCGCCGATACATTCTGAGCCGGGGGTTGGGCTATCTGGGAGGAATGGCCTCCGGGTTCTTTGCGGTGTACGCGGTGCAGCGTTTTCATCTGAGCGACGCGCAGGCGGCGATCTTTACCGCTATTCTGTCGGCAGCGGGGATGTTGAGCAACGTGCTGTGGGGATGGATGGGCGATCGGCGCGGGCACAAGCTGGTGATGGAATGTTCGACTGCCGTGTGGGCGCTGGCTCTGGTGATCGCGCTCGTCGCGCAATCCATCTGGGTCTATTATGCCGTGTTCGTGTTGATCGGCGCGGCGAACGCAGGCTTTATCCTCTCTGATCTCTCTATCGTCATGGAGTTTGGGCCAGAGGCGCAGCGGCCCACGTACATCGGCCTGGCGCGCACGTTGTCTGCGCCGTTCCTTTTTATCGCGCCGCTCATCGGCGGCGCTGTGGCGCAGGTATGGGGATATTCATGGATGTTTGTGCTCGCGTTCATGCTCACGCTCGCCAGCCTGGCGCTGCTGCGCTTGCGCGTGATCGAGCCAAGAGGTCGAAAAAGGTAACTGCTCAGCCTGTTCGCCGCGAAATTCATTTCGCGGCTGCTACGTCAGGCTTGCTGAAGCAGGCCGGTCTCAACTGGCTTCAGCCAGTTTCCAGTATCAGCGGGATGATTCATCATCCCGCCGGGTGCGGGCTGAACAGTCACCGAAAAAACAGATAGACGCTGCACATGGTCACAAATTGCGATTCTTCTGATGACCAAAGACCAAAGACGAAGGACGACTTTCGTCTTTGGTCATGATAAAAGCGCATGTTGTGCCCACGCAAGATAGCGGGCAAGCAGCGGAGCCAGGTTCCGCTGCTTGCCCGCTCTATCTCCTGTCTCTATCGCGTCGTCGGTCGTTCGCCCAGAGTGACCACAATGTCTTTTTGCTGCCCATCGCGCAGCACGGTCAGCGTGATCTTGTCGCCCGGCCGCTTGGACGTGAACAGGTAATCAATGATGGCATCCATCGCTGTGACGCCCTTGCCGTCCACCGCGATGATGATGTCACCGCCCACGTTGACCTGAGCGCCATCAATGGTCACCTCACGAGTGCTGCCCTGAACGCCCGCTCGATCGGACGGCCCGCCCTTGACGACCTCGCTCACCAGCACGCCCCGCATATCCTCCGGCAGGCTCATCGCGCGCGCCAGGTCTGGCGTGAGGCTGCCGCCCGAAATGCCCAGGTAGGCATAGGTGAACCTGCCGTCCTTGATCAGCGCGGGCACGACGCGCTTGACCACGTTGACTGGCACCGCAAAGCCCACGCCCGAAGACGAGCGGCTATCCGACACGATCATGGTGTTGACGCCGATCACACGCCCGTACTTGTCGAGCAGCGGCCCACCCGAGTTGCCTGGATTGATCGCCGCATCGGTCTGGATCACCTGGGGGATGGAAAAGCGGCTGGCGCTCGACTGGATGGTACGCCCCAGCGCGCTGATGAGGCCGCCCGTCAGCGTCCACTCCTGCCCGAATGGATTGCCGATGGCAAACACTTGCTGGCCGACGATCAGTGCGGACGAATCGCCCAACTCGACTGGCTGGAGCAGTGACGATTTAACATCCACCTTGATCACGGCCAAGTCGCTATCGGGATCCGTCCCAACCACTTGGGCAGACACCGTCGTGCCGTCAATGAACTTGACCTCGACCTTGTCCGCATCCTCCACGACATGATTGTTCGTCACGATGTGGCCGTCTTTATCCATCACAAACCCCGAGCCGCTACCTCGCTGCGGAATGTTTGGAATGTCGGGAAACTGTGGCATGTTCGGAATTTGCGGGCGCTGCTGCCCGGTTGGCAAATTGCTCACGACGCGGATGTACACGACCGACGGGCTGACATTGCGATAGACTTGAATCGCCAGCCGCTCAATGTCGCTCGCGTCAGACGGAACCGGAACAAGAGTCGGCGTCGGCGGTGGCGTGATCTGGGGCGCTGGCTGCGCAGCAGGCTGCCCTGCAATCGCGCTCACTGGCGCAACCGTTGCGATCTTGAACCCGCTCAGGTACTTTTGAACGTACGGCGCGGCGACGACTCCGCCCACGCACCCGACCACAAGCACCAAGACCAGCACGAGCGTGATCACCGAACCCAGTAAAACTGATTTAGCTTTCATTGTACCCTCCTCATTGGCCGATGGCTGATAGCTTTTGGGGCAGTGTAAAGAATAGATCGGTTGAGTGAGAGGCAGATTAGAGGAAGGCTAGAGGCAGGTTAACACCTGACTGCTGTGGAGCATCGGCGGTCGGTTATTGCGCCACGACAAACGCAATTGCGTACTCGCGCTCGTGGCTCAAGCTGATGGCCCATTCCTTCAGGCCTAACTGCTGCGCCCGCTCGGCGGCTCGCCCCGAAAGGACGACGACCGGCTTGCCAAGCGGGTCGCGCAGCGTTTCCACTTCCTGGAACTTGACCCCCAGCGGCGACATTACACGCACACCTACGCCCAGCGCCTTGGCTACCGCTTCCTTGGCGGCAAAGCGGGCGGCCAGCTCGTGCGCAAAGCCGCGCGACGCGGCGACCTCGCGCGGAGTAAAGACCCGCTCGACAAAGCGCGATCCAAAGCGTTTCAGCGCGCTTTCCAACCGGGGGATATAGACCAGATCAACACCGGTAGTGATCAATTCTCAAATACCAATTATCAATTGCCCAATCCTTTGAGAATTGACAATTGATCATTGACCATTACTCTTGTGGTCCTGCCACAGCGAGCGCGTAGCAATCGGGGTCAAGATATTTTTGCGCGGCGGCCTGGATGCGCCTGGGCGTGATGGCGTTGATCAGGTCCGTGTAGCGCTGCAGGTAATCGAGGCCGAGGTTGTAAAGCTCCATGTCCACCAGGATGCCCGCGACGCCGTCGTTCGTTTCGAGCCGCAGGGGAAGTGAGCCGGTCACAAAGGCTTTGTTGTCGGCCTGCTCTTTGCTACCCACGAGCCTGGTGCAGATGCGGCGAATCTCGCTCCGCATCGCCTCAACCGCTCGCTCGACGTTGACCGGGTTCACGCCGGCGGCGAGCAGCCACGGCCCCGGCCCCAATCCGCCTTCGACGCGGCTGTACGAATAATAAGCCAGGCCGAGCCTGTCGCGCACATTTTCGCCCAGGCGGCCCATCAAACCGAACACGCCCAGGATCGTGTTGCACAGCGCCACGTCGAGGTAATCCGGCTCGGCCCGCGCCGGGCCGACAAAGCCTAACAGAATGTCGCTTTGTGTTTTCCCCGGGACCGGGACGAATTCGTAGCGTGTCTGGTCCAACCTGGATACGGGCGGAAGCGATTCACGGTGATTCTCGACGCCGCGCCAATCGCCGAACGCGCGCTCCCACATCTCAAAAGCAGCTTCTGCCTTGACCGCGCCGACGATACTGACGATCATGCCCTGGGAGCCAAAGTGAGCGCGGTAAAAGCTTTCCAGATCATCTCGCCCGATCGCCCGGACGGTCTCGATGTAACCGCTCGTGCTGCGTCCATACGGGTGATCGGCCGGATAGAGCAACTTGCGAAAGGTCAGCCCGGCCATGCGCCGGGTGTCGTGCGCACGCTCTTCGAGATCGGTGAGGATTTCGCCGCGTTCCTTTTCGACTTCGGCCGCCGGGAAGGTGGGATGCCGAAGCACATCGGCCAGAATGTCTATCACGATCGGCAGGTCTTCGGCGAGCGATTTGGCCCCAAAGCCGGTCGTGTTGAGTCCACCGCTCACGTCCACCGAAGCGCCGATGGATTCGATCTCTTCGTAAATCTGCTGGAACGTGCGGCGATCGGTTCCGCGCATCAAGCACGCGGCAGTGAATGAAGCCAGTCCAGCTTGCTCCGCAGGATCGTCCACGCCGCCCACACGAAGCAGCCCATCCACCACAACCGACGGGCTGGAGAAATTCTCGCGCACCAGCACGATCATGCCGTTCGGAAACTCGCGGCGGAAAATGTCTTGAGGTCCGGGAATGGATGTCATGACGAGTCCTTTAATTACAGCAGCTCCAATGGTTCGAGGTAAAGTTCAGCCGCTTCTTCAATGTTTTTCAGGGCTTCTTCTACTGTGTCACCTTCACTGATACACCCGGGCAAGGAAGGGATATAGACCGTGAAGCCGCCCTCATCGCTAGGTTCAAGCACGACCTTGAAACGCACGGCGTCCTCTCCTTTCGCGCACAAACGGATTCTGATTTTGCAACACCACCGTCATCGTTCTTCTATGCTATCGCGGCGCAACTGCTATGAATGAAAACAGAACATTGCCGAACACCTCGCGCCCGGCGTCCAAGAGGGCCACCCTACGCTTGGGGGACGTACCACCCGACCGTGCGATTGCTCCTGGTCAGGTACGTTTTGGCAACGCGCTGCACATCGTCCACCGTGACAGCGGCCAACCGGTCAAGGTATGACTCGAACCAGGTGTAATCGGCAAAGACTTCGGAAAAGCCGTACCAGAAGCCTTGATTCGTCACCGACTCGCTGCCATAGGCGAATTGCGCTTTGGCCTGCTTGATCGCTTTGGCGACCTCGCCCTCGGTGACCAGCTCGCTCACCGCGCGGGCCAGCTCGGCATCGAGCGCAGCTTCGACTTCGGCGGGTGTATGGCCGGTGCGGACGGTCGCCGAGATGCTGTAGAGGAACGGGTCCACCGTCGTGCCCAGCCCGCCGGAGACGTCCGCCGCCAGTTCAGTGTTCACCAAAGCCTTGTAGAGCCGCGAACTGGCGTTCGTCGTGCCGCCGCCGAATAGAGCCAGCGACGACGCGCCGGTCAGGATCGCATCCAGCACCACCAATGCCGGGAAATCGGGATGCACAGCGTTAGGAGCGCGATAGGCTACTTCAAGATAGGCTGTGGTTTCCGGTCCCTCCACGATCACGCGCCGCTCGCCTTTTTGAGGGGGTTCTTCGCGGCGGATCATTGTCGGGGGCGGCCCCGGCTTGCTCTTGCCGAACGCAGCCTGAATCTTTTTGAGCATGTCGTCAGCTTTGAAATCCCCCACGGCCACAGCGACGGCATTGTTCGGCGCGTAATAGGTCTTGTAATGCTGAAAGAGTTGATCGCGCGTCATCGTTTGCAGGTCGCACAGATCGCCGATGACCTCGTGATGATAACCGTGGACGCGAAAGGCGGCCGCCTGCACTTCTTCCGCCAGCAAAAAGGTCGGGCTGTTTTCGTTGCCCTGTCGCTCGCTGATGATGACGGTGCGCTCCGATTCGACCTCTTTCGGATCGAACACGGCGTTCACCATCCGATCAGACTCGATCCGAAACGCCAGGTCAAAGCGATCGGCCGGCAGCGTCTCAAAATACGTTGTAAAGTCGAGCCAGGTAAAGCCGTTCCACGTACCGCCCTCGCGCGAGATCAGGCGATCCAGTTCGCGCTTGGGAAATTGCGGCGTGCCCTTGAAGAGCATGTGCTCGACCCAATGGCTGATGCCGGTGATGCCGGCCCGCTCGAGGCGGGAGCCGACCTTGTACCAGCACCAGAACGTTGCGACGGGCGCGTGATGCATCTCGCGCACGATCACCGTCAGGCCGTTGTCCAACACGGCCTTGAGCGTCCCGTTGCGAGCCAGAATCTTTGGGCGACGAGTTGGCGATTTTTTTCGAGAGGCAAACGATGATGGCATATCATCTCCTGGGGCGGGATTGGGCGCAATTATAGCACGGAAAAGAAATGGGGCGGCAAGTCAGTGGTCAACACCTACCCTTGGCCATCGTAACCGCGTCCAAAGCAGCGGTAAGTGAACCCTAACCCTTTGAGCTGCGCCGGTTCATAGATATTGCGGCCATCAATGATGACCGGTTGCTTCATCACCTGTTTGATCCGCGTCAGGTCCAGTTGCTTGAACTCGTTCCACTCGGTGACAACGATGATCGCGTCCGCGCCTGCGGCGCACTCGTAGGGAGTTTCCGCCAACTGGACGTTGGATGGCAGCACACGTGCCGCTACGCCCATCGCCACAGGATCATAGCCTTTGACCCGGGCGCCTTTGGAGAGCAACATGCGCGCAATGTCCACCGAAGGCGCATCGCGCATGTCGTCGGTATTGGGCTTGAAGGCCAGCCCCAGCAGGCCGATGGTCTTGCCATGCAGATCGCCCAACACGCTCTTGAGCTTGGCGATCACATCGCGGCGCTGATCGGCGTTAATGTCCATGACAGCGCGCAAGAGCTGCGGATGCCGCCCCTTTTCCAGCGCCATGTGCGCCAGCGCTTTGACGTCTTTGGGGAAGCAATTGTGGCAAATCAATCCCGACGACGCCACCAGTGTGCCCGCGCTGGTTTCCAGGCTGTACACCTCAGTCTCTACGTCTTCATACTCCACATCCTGGACCGTGAGAACAGCATACGCCCCCTGGCGCGTAAAACCTCTCTGACGAATGTGTCGTTGATAGCCAGATAACACGGCCGAGATTTTTTCGCGGTGCTTGGCGCCGAACACATCTTGCAGGGCATCCAACTGCGCATACCCGCTGATACGCAAGATATAAGCCGGTTGCTTGGATTTGTTCATCCACCGGGTACGAATGGATGGAATAATGCCTGTGGTCTGCAACAGCAGGGTCATTCCATCGGCCAGCCGCTTGCTCACCGTGGCGTACTCGAACATCAGATTCTTGCCGGCCTGCACCGTGGTCACCGCACCATCGCCGCTGAACGCGCCACGGATCAGTTCGTAGCGCAGCTCACGGGGGACGTTGAAGGCCAGGCGCGGCAAGGCTTTGTCGTCCGAACGAATGCCACACTTGAGCACGTCGCGCAACAGCCAGGCGAAAACACGCGAAGAGACTATCGTGCTGACAGCGTGTGTGCTGCGTCGCTCGATGAACTTGAGACCCCAGCGGGTCAGGATGCGTTGCACATCGGCAATGTATTCGGTCTCGTCTTCGTGGAAACTGAATCCCACGCGCTCGCGCACCGCGCCCGCACGCCCGACATCGCAGCTAATGTACCCCTCAGCCAGGTAATAACCGCACAGCCGCATCAAGTCGGCGTCCACCGACAAGACAGCGTTGATTTTAGTCGCTGCCCCGGTTGCGGTGTATAGTTGCAGTTTCTCGACCGGCACATTCAACACCCCGGACTGGGACAAGTATCGAAACAGGCGCAGTGACATTCGATTGTGCTGCTTGATCTCGTGCGGATAGCGCAGCATTTCGGCTGGAATGTGTCGGGCGAATTGCGAATATTGCTCTGTGAAAGAAGCGTCTATTGGCGAAACATAGACATCGGCCTCAAGGTCTGTGCCTTGCAGCAACTCGATGAGATTGAGAGAGGCGACCGACTCTACTTCCGGCAACTCGCACAATGTCATCAGCCGGTCGCCGGGCGCGACAGCCGCCGCTGGCAAGATGCTGAACCCATCGTCCGTTTGTACGATCACTGGATGATCGGCCGTGAGGCGCAGCGAGCGTCCCATGCTGCTTGTGATCTGTACCATCGTCCCCACATAGGGTCGGCGCGTGACGGCGGTGACGGTCGCCACAGTGGGATAACCCGTGTTCAGGTCAAACGCCAACACGCGCCGATCGGCGGGCCGGACAACTTGCACTCGATCTCCCTCAAACGGCTTGCCAGCCCGAACAAAAACTTGTTCAAACGATTCGGTGGTCACGTGGGGGCTATTGAGGGTAAAGACGGTCTCGCGTCCCTCGAAACAACTGCCCCCCCAGCCGATACCCGCATCCAAAAAGTGGCGACCGATCCGCTTGTCAAAGCCCATGCCTGCCGCCACCTCTTTCACATCGGCGCCCAAGGCCTCACAGACATTGGCGATCTCGTTGATAAAGCTGATCTTGGTCGCCAGGAAGGCGTTGCTGGCGTACTTGATCATTTCCGCCGTGCGCAAGTCGGTGACGACGATCGTCGTTCGCAGCGGCAGATGCAGCTCGGCCACGCGGTTGGCCGCTTCCCGGTCGAGGCTGCCCAACACGATACGGTCAGGATTCATAAAGTCGGTGATGGCCGAACCTTCGCGCAAGAACTCGGGGCAGGAAACGACACTGAACGGCACGGGCGTTCTTTGTTTGTTCTTGATGATGTCAGCCACCCAATCGCCTGTGCCCACCGGCACGGTGGATTTGTTGACAATGATGAGCGGATGATCCATCACCTCAGCTACGGATTCGGCGGCGGCGCGCACATATTGCAAATCCGCCTCGCCATCTACGTCGGAGGGCGTGCCGACAGCGATAAAAACAAACTCGGCCTCCTGGAGACCTTCGGCATAGGAGGTCGTGAACGAAAGCCGCCCCGCCTTGACGTTGCGCGCGACCATCTCCTCCAGACCAGGCTCATAGATCGGCAGGATGCCCTTTTTGAGATTGGCGATGCGCTCTTCTTGAATGTCCAGGCAGACGACCTTGTTGCCCAAGTCCGCAAAGCACGTGCCGGTCACCAGACCGACGTAACCGACGCCGATGACAGTGATATTCTTCATGGCTCACTCCTCACGTACTGCGTATTCATATTCCGTTTGACGCTTGACGTTTGACGCTTGACGTTTGACGTTTCACGTTTCACCGTTTCACCGTTTCACGCCTCGTCCATCCTCCATGACATATCGCGCCACACGACGGCCCAACTCGACCGCGTAATTCGTGCCGCGATCCCAGGGATAGACCTGACTCATGGAGGCCAGATACAGCCCGGGGATCGGCGTGCGCACATCGGGGATATTGCGCGAGTGATGGAGGGGCGGCACCGGTTGAGCGTACGTTTCGCGGAACAGCCACGACTGCTTGACCCACGACGGATCGAATTTAGGATTGAAACGCGCAAGCGACGGCAGGAACCGCGCCAGCAATTCATCGTGCGAAAACCGAAAGTATTCGTGCTCCGGCGGCAAATAGTCGCCGCAGTACACGAGGTGATCGCCGCCAAAGTATTGGGGGCTGACATAGTTTGTGTGCTCGACCAGCGCCAGGAACGGAAAGCCCTCACCCTTGGGCAGGTTGTGCCAATAAATGCCCTGCTCGCTGAGCTGATGCTTGAGCGCAAGGATCAACACCACCGCGCCCATGGACTTGAGCTTGAGCAGTTGCCCGGTGTACGATGCCGGCAGCTCTGGCGCGAGCCGGGTCAGCAGCCGCGGCGAAGTCGTTGCAATAACGACATCGTAAACCGCCTCGCCGTCCGTCGCGCTCACTTGGAGCAGCGACTTGCCCTCTGACGTTTGACCGCTCCGCGTGACGCTGGAGATAGGACATGCGAGTCGAATCTCACCGCCCAGCTCGCGCACTCTTTCGGCCAGCGCTTCAAAGAACGCCTGAAAGCCGCCGACGAATGTGCCCAGGCGTGGGCTGCGCTTGTGGACGCGCGCCCAAAACCAGGCCATGTTCACTTCACGATAGTTTTCCTCGCCAAACTTGCCCACCAGCAGCGGCTCCCACAGCGCCAGGTAGCCGCGCGGCCCGGCCCACTTTAAAAGCCATTCGTGCGCGGTGACTCGTTCGAGCGGCCTCCAGGCTGGCGTCAGCACCAGGTACAACCCCATCAGGCCATAGAGAATCTTGTCCAGGAACGAAAGACCAGGGAACTGAAAAGCCAATATCCCGCGCGCGATCGCGCCCGAGCCGGGAAGCCTGTCCAGCCACTTGCCTCCCAGAATCGTCGAAAGCGATCCATCCAGCGAATAAAACTTGCCTCGATAGTACACCGCCGTCCTGGGAGTGGGAAATACGATCTTGTCGCCGTGGCCGATCTCGCGGATGAGATTCAGCACGTCCGAATCGGACTCGAACCAGTGATGATAAAACCGCTCCAGCGTCCAATCCCAGCCCGGCGCGCGAAAGCCCGAGGCCAGGCCACCAACCGCTGAGGCGGCTTCGTACACTGTAACCGCATGTCCGGCGCGAACAAGATCATAAGCTGCCGCCAATCCCGCCGCGCCAGCGCCGATGATGCCTACGTTCATGCCAGCTCCAGATCACGATTGCCACGCGAGGCGTGAAACGTAAAGATCACGCATCACGTTTCACGCCTCACGGTTCACGTGCTTGCCGCAATTGCTCTGCTTTTGCAAAATCGCTCCACCGCAACCCTTCGCGCGCCAGATACCAAAAGCCCAGGAGCGTGATCGGCAGCCACAGCGCCGCATGCAGTACAAGTGTATAGCCTGCCGCCGTAGCCGCTTCCACGCCGAATACTTTGAGGATCTCGATGCCGGGCGTATCGAACGTGCCCACATAACCCGGCGCAGAAGGGATCGTCGTCGCCAGGTTCACCACGCCGTTCATCAGCATCAACGCAAAGAACGACACCGGAAAGCCGCCATAGGGAAAGGCGTGCATCACGAACCAATATTTGACTGTCTCTGTCAGCCAGATGACGAGCGAGGTGACAAACACCATCAGCAAATCGAGCGGGCTGCGAAGCGACGCCAGCCCTTCGACAAAGCGATCCAGGATGCCGACGACGCCCGCTCGCAGCCGGGCCGGGACAAAGCGCGACACCATCCCATTATACACAGCCGCGAATCGCCTGGGCGCACTGGCGAGCAGAAAGAACACCGCCAGCGCGCCCAAAAAAGCCACGCTGCCCAGAATCACGACTCGCCGCAGCAGCTCCGGCAGCGAAGGCGCAAGCGGCAGCGTGACCAGCACAAAGATCAGCATCACGATGCCATCAAAAATGCGCTCGACGATCACCGTCGCCAGGCTCGCGCTGACGCTGACGCCTTGGTCGCGCTTGAGCACATAAGCGCGGATCACTTCGCCGGCGCGCGCTGGATAAATGTTGTTGCCCATGTAACCAATGACGACGATGGGGAATAACTCGTTTAGCGGGACGCGCTTGAGCGGGCGCAGCAGGTAATGCCATCGCCAGGTCCGCGCCCACACCGCGCCAAAGTAAACCACAACGCCAGGGATGATCCAAAAATAGTTCGCGTGCTGAATAGACTCCCAGACCTGGGTAAGTTTTAGGCCGCGCAGCGCCAGCCACAAAAACACCACGCTGATCGCCACTCCCAGCCAAAATTGCCAGCGTTTCAATGCAAGCTCCGTTTGAAAGGTGAACCGAGTATACCATGCAACTTGACACCCGACAAAAAACGGGCGAGGACATCGCCTCGCCCGTCGTTGATCGTATTCGGTTGTCAGTGCCGGCTCATCACAGCAGGGATCGCCCCAGGCAACATCTCGCCCAAAACTTTTTCAATCGCTATCGTGTGACTGCAAGCGCCGCGCGTGCCATAGAACTCGCACGTGCAGGCCAGCTTGCCGTCGTTGAAAGAAACGGTGTGCGTGTTGTGATCGCCACGCACTTTGACCGAAAGCTGCTGAATCTCAAAGCGGTCGCGCTCTTGCGCGTATCGAATGGCTTTTTCGATCTTGCCGATCATGCCTGAATCCATATCTTCCTCCTGAATAGGTTGGGATGGCTCCCCGGCGGGAGACAAAAAAACACGCAGCCATAAGCTATCGTGTTCAGCTCGTACTCGTATTCAGTTCCAAGACACTTGCGACAGGCAAGGCTCACAACTCCATTGATTCTTGCTCACAGTATACGCCCAAGCAGGGCGCGTTGTCAACTGGCGTTTGACCTACGCCAGTACCGGCAAAACGTCGAGTTATTTACATTGTCGCAACGTTTCGTAAAGCAAGATTGACCCAGCAACCGCTGCGTTGAGCGAGGTGATTTTGCCCTGCATCGGCAGCTTGACCAGAATATCACAGGTCTCGCGCACCAGTCTGCGGATGCCCTGTCCCTCGCTTCCGACGACGAGGGCAAGCGACCCACGCAGGTCCACTGCCGTATAATCCTGCGCATCGGGCACATCCTCCAGACCCACCACCCAAACATCAGACTCTTGCAGCTTTTCGAGCGCGCGAGTGATGTTGGTGACGCGCGCGATCTTTAGATGCTCGGTCGCGCCGGACGAGGTATTGACCACTGCCGGGGTCACACTGGCGGCCCGGTCTTCAGCGATAATGACGCCCACCACGCCGACGGCTTCGGCTGTCCGCAGCAGCGCGCCCAAATTCTGCGGGTCCTGGACACAGTCCAACACGAGAAAGACAGGCGCAGGTTGATCGCCCCGAGCGGAAAGGATCTCGTCTAGCGCAACGTAGGGGTAACCGCTGACCTCAGCCGCAACGCCTTGATGGCCTGGGCCGATTTGGTCGAGCTGCGCGCGCGGTACACGTTGGATGGCAATGCGCCGCTCTTGCGCAAGTTGGAGACATTGCGCCAGCGTGCCTTTCTCCTGCGCGCCTTCGGCCACAATGAGCTTGAAGACATCGCGCCGACGGGCGCGCAGACACTCGTAAACCGCGTTACGACCGTAAATCAACTCGCGCATGTTGAGTGGCATAGAGAGACAGATCAGTTGGATTCCGCGCTCGGCGGCGGTTCAAGCGTGATCCGCCGGAACGATTCCGCAAAAGCCAGGCCCTTTTCTTTGCCGGTCTCGGCCGCCCAACGGCGGATCATCTCGGCCGGGTTCCAATCGCCCATCTGGCTTTTGTGCTGACGCAGCGCCTCGATCTTGCACTCGATCGTGCCTGAAATGTCAATCCATACGTTGGATTTGTCCGCGCCGCTGATGTAAACGTAGCGGACGCGGTGAGGCTCACCGTCTTCCGACCAGAGCAGCGGCATCGCGGCAGCGGGAGCCACGGCATCAATCGCCGCCTGACCCGCGGCGCGGTGATCCGGATGATTGATATAGTCGTCGCCGTAATACAAAGTCGTCGGGTCATAAGTGATGATAGCTTCGGGCTTGAAGCGTCTGATCTGTCGCACTAAATCGCGCCGCAGTTCGAGTGTGGGCTGGAGAACGCCGTCGTCATATCGAAGGAACACAACCTCTTGAGCGCCCAGCACGCGGCACGCGGCCCGCTGTTCTTGTTCACGAATGGCAGCGATTTTCTCCGGCGTCATGCCCGGTTCTAGGGTGCCGGCGTTGCCGCTCGTGCAAAGCACGTAAACGATCTCGCAGCCTGCCTGCGCCCACTTGGCGACTGTTCCCGCCACCGTGAACTCAGCATCGTCAGGATGCGCCATGATCACCATCGCGCTTTTAGGGATACTGTTTTGATTGACCTCCATACCTCTCTCCGCACCTGCCTTGAATCGAACCGATTATAACCCATTTCCCGCGCTATGCCACACATCAGAGGCGCATCACTGACCGCAAATTGTCGCCGGCCTTCAGCCGTCCGCCATCCGCCACCTGCTATCTGCCCACTGCGGTCTAGTCCTTTTGGGCTACCAGCCGCCCTGGCCTGCCTTCTCATGGGCTATAGACACTGACCTGCCCTTGTCTTACAATCTCAATGAAGCTGCCTGGTACTTGCTATGGCTCGCTGATCACGGATGGGGAGGCTAAACGATGATTGTCGCCGAACAAAAACCGCTAGAAGAAATCAAGCAGCTCATCGCCCAAGCCAAAAAAGTGCTCGTCGTCGGCTGCGGCACGTGTGTGACCGTGTGCTTTGCCGGCGGGGAAAAGGAAGCGCAGATTCTTTCCTCGGCGCTTCGCATGGCGACCAAGCTCGACGGCAACGCCAAAGAGGTCACTGACGTGACCGTGCAACGTCAGTGCGAGTGGGAATACATTGACCCGCTCAAAGACAAGATCGAAGATGTGGACGTGGTGCTTTCGTTGGGCTGCGGCATCGGCGTGCAGACGCTGGCCGAACGCTTCCCCAAAGCGATTGTCGTGCCGGGCCTCAACACCAAGTTCTTGGGCCTCCCCGTCGAACAAGGCGTTTGGGCTGAACGCTGCGCGGCGTGCGGCGACTGTATCCTCGGGCTGACCGGCGGCATTTGCCCGATCGCGCGCTGCTCCAAGTCGCTCCTCAACGGCCCTTGCGGCGGATCGTCCAAAGGCAAGTGCGAAGTCAACGAGCAGGTCGAATGTGCCTGGCAGCTCATCTATGATCGGTTGAAGGAACAGGGGCGTCTCGAGCTGCTCATGGAGATCCGCCCGCCCAAGAATTGGCAGACTTCGCGCGATGGCGGCCCGCGCAAGATCGTCCGCGAAGACTTGAGACTCGGATAACCACGCAGACCTTCGAATCTTCTGCAACCTCGAAAGACTTGGGGGTGAACCATGGCTGAACCTACCTCGAACGGACACAAAGTCGGCACGAACCTCGAAAAGGTGCTGCGCGCCAAAGCCTTTGCGGTGACGGCGGAGCTAGGCCCGCCCAAGTCCGCCGACGCGAATGTCATTCAGAAAAAGGCCAAGCTCCTGAAAGGCATCGTGGACGCGGTCAACATCACCGACAATCAAACGGCCGTCGTCCGCATGTCGTCCATCAGCGCGGGCTTTTTGGCGATGCAAGAGGGCCTTGAACCTGTCATGCAGATGACGTGCCGCGATCGCAATCGCCTGGCGATCCAGGCCGACCTGCTCGGCGCGTATGCATTGGGCCTGCGCAATCTTTTGTGTCTGTCCGGCGATCACCAAACGATGGGCAATCACCCCACGTCCAAGAACGTGTATGATATTGACTCGATGCAGCTCATCCAGATGGTAGCCAACATGCGTGACAAGTGCACGTTCCAGTGCGGCGAGGTGATCAAAGACGTTGCCCCCAAGTTCTTTGTCGGCGCGGCAGAGAACCCGTTCGGCGATCCGTTCGAGTTCCGCCCGTACCGGTTGGGCAAAAAGATCAAAGCCGGCGCAGATTTCATCCAGACGCAAGGGATTTTCAACATCCCCAGATTTCGTGAGTTTATGCAGCGCTGCGGCGACCTGGGGCTGCTCGACAAGGTTTATATCCTCGCAGGTGTGATCCCGGTCAAAGGCCCGGCGGGCGCCAAGTACATGCGCGATAGCGTGCCTGGCATGGATGTGCCGGATGAAATTGTGGAAAGGTTCGAAGCGGCCGGCAAGGGAATCGAGGACAAGAAAGCCAGGGCCGAAGCGAACAAAAAGTGCGGCATTGACATCACGGTCGAGATCATCCAGCAGGTGAAAGAAATTCCTGGCGTGGCTGGGGTGCACATCATGGCCGTCGAGTGGGAAGAGGCGGTCAAGACGATTGTCGAAAAAGCGGGACTGCTGCCTCGCCCGGTAATCCAAGTCGAACCCGCGTCCACCGCCCAGCCCGTCTGAAAAGCAGCATGGCGCGCTGCCTCATTAAGAGCCTATCCGAAAACTAGCGGGTCGGGCTCCCATGCCCGACACCTGCCCCCGTCAGGGGGTTCGGCGGCGTGTCCACTCCGCTTCGCTCCGGGATGCTTCGCGAGGAGCCGCCTGTGCTGGGTTTTCGGAGAGGTTCTAAGGAGCATCGAACATGGAAGCCATGACTCGAGAGAACCTCGAAGCTGCATTCGCTGGCGAAAGCCAGGCGCACGTCAAGTATCTGAATTTTGCGGAGCGAGCTGAGAAAGAGGGCCTGCCGAACGTGGCGCGGCTGTTCCAGGCCGCGTCGTTTGCCGAACAGGTCCACGCCAGCAATCACCTCAAGGCGCTGGAAGGCATTCAGGGCACAGCGGCCAACCTCAGTTCAGCGATCGGCGGCGAGACGTTCGAAGTGGATCAGATGTACCCGGCCTACATGGCCGTGGCTGAAGCGCAAGGTGAAAAGAAGGCTCTGCGCTCGATGACATGGGCTATGGAGGCCGAAAAAGTTCATGCCAGGGCCTACACTGCTGCCAAACAAACGGTTGAAGCAGGCCAAGATATTGCCGCTCAAGACATCTGGGTCTGCACCGCGTGCGGCTTTACGATGGAAGGTGAGCCGCCGGACGTGTGCCCGGTGTGTGGGGCCCGGCACGAAAAATTCCGCAAGTTCTAGCCGGGATCGGAGGTCGGAGGTCAGAGGTCAGACGGCGACTTTCGACTTCTGACCTCCGATATCTGACATCTGACATCTGACATCCGTGAGATACCTGATTTTATCTGACGTGCACGCGAATTGGGAGGCCTTGTGGGCGCTTCAACAGACTGAGCACAAGCCCGACGCCGTGCTCTTTTTGGGCGATGTCATCGGTCTGGGCGCTGACCCGGACCGCTGCGCGGCCTGGCTGCGAGTCAACGTGGCTCACGCCATTGGCGGCGATCACGACGCCGCGCTCTTTGATGCAGACGAGTTAAAGCCCGGCAGTCGAGTGTGCTGCGGCGTGGACGCGACCATCGGGTATGCGGCCCGATCGCTTTCGCCAGCATCACGCGACTTTATCGCGGGACTGCCAGACCATCAGACTATACGACTAGACGACTGCACCTTCCACATGACCCACGCCGGGCCGACCGGCCTGTTCGACCGCTACGATCTGATGATGGCGCCCAAAGAACTGCTCGAGGCCGAGTGCAAAGGGATCGCCGCCGACGTGATCTTGATCGGTCACACCCATCGGCCTGGCATTCGGCAAATCCTGGACAAGGTCATTGTTGCGCCCGGCAGCCTGGGCGCGCCACGCTACGGGGTGCCAGACGCCACGTTCGCCGCGTGGACGGACGGGACAATCCAGATTCATCACTTGCACTATGACCATCACGCAGCCGCGCACAGGCTAGAGGCGCTGCCGTTGGATGTGAGTTGTCGAGAGACGTTGCAGAGCATGCTTGAGCGGGGAATGTAAATCGTGAAACGTGAATTTGTCACGCATCACGTTTCACGGATCATGGGGGCAACTGTGGCGACCGAGATTTCAACCCACCTAGCGAAAAAGATTCAAGAAGAAACCGGGCAGAACGTATACCTGTGCTATCAGTGCGTCAAGTGCACCTCTGGCTGCCCGCTGGCCGATCAGTTCGACCTGGAGCCGAACCAGGTCATGCGCCTGGTGCAGTTTGGCGACGAATCCGTGCTGGAAAGCAAGACCATCTGGACGTGCGCCTCGTGCCTGACGTGCTCGACGCGCTGCCCGCAAGGCCTGGATATTGCCGGGATCATGGACGCGCTGCGCATCGAGTCGCGCAAGCAGGGCAAAGCCGCGATCAAGGAAGCCGTCCAGTTCAACGACATCTTTCTCGGCAACATCAAGGCCACCGGTCGCCTGTACGAACCCGCGCTGTTGGGCCTGCGCAACCTGGTCTACCGTCAGCCCATGAAAGACATGGACATGGGCATCGAGATGCTGAAAAGATGGAAGCTCAACTTTGTGCCCAAGATTATCCTTGGGCCGCTCCGGGTGCCTCAGCAGGTCAAGCAGGTCGAGCCCGCCGAGAACCGCATCGGCTATTATCCCGGCTGCTCGCTTCACTCGGCCGGAGCTGAATTCGATCATTCGACCAAAGCCGTCTGCAAAGAGCTGGGATTGGAATTGATCGAGCCAGAGAACTGGGTATGTTGCGGCAGCTCACCTGCTCACAACACCGATCACATCCTGGCGGCGGCGTTCCCGATCAAGAACCTGGCCCTCATCGAAAAGAGCGGATTGAGCCAAGTCGCTGCGCCGTGCAGCTCGTGCTACAGCCGTTTCAAGATGGCCTCCCACGCGGTTGCCACCGACGAACGTCTAGCCCAAGAAGTCGAAGACAAGATCGGCTACCGGTATCAGAACAGCGTCGAGGTTTTGCATTTGCTCGACGCGATCATGGCCAAGATCGGGACGGACAAGATCGCCGCGCGCGTCAAGCAGCCGCTGCGCGGCCTACGCGTGGCGTGCTATTATGGCTGCCTGTATAGCCGCCCGCCCGCCGTCACCGGGGCTGAAAATCCCGAATACCCCATGACGATGGATCGCCTGATCCGCGCACTGGGCGCCGAGCCGATTGACTGGAACGGCAAAACGGATTGCTGCGGCGGGAGTCTCATCTTTTCGCAGGTCGAGCCGGCGCTGGGGCTGGCCCGCAAGGTGCTGGAAGATGCGCACGCGCACGGCGTGGATGTGATCGCCACCGTCTGCCCCCTGTGCCATGCGAACCTGGATGCGCGCCAGGTTCAGCTCAAGTCCAGAGGCTTGGATTTCGCGCTGCCGATCCTGTACGCGACGCAATTGATGGCGCTGGCCTTTGGACTGGACGAAAAGGCCATGCAGCTTGCCAAGTGCATCGTGGACCCGCGCCCGATGCTGCGGCAAAAGGGCTTCACAGTCTAATCAGCACAGACCTGACAGATTGCCGAAACCCGTCAGGTCTTTTTTTAGGGAATGGAATGGCAAGTCGTGGGCCGTTGCGTTTTATCGTCTTGAATCAGAGCGGACAGGATGTCAGCAATTGCAGTCAATGCGAGTGCTGCGAGTGCCAGTTTTCCCTCCATTGGGACTTGCGTCCGTGTCAGGTCATTCAGATGATCCGCGAGGATGACGAGCAGGTGCTATCGAGCAAGACCGTTTGGAGTTGCCAGGACTGCCAAGAATGTCACATGGACTGCCCCAACGACATTGATTTTGGCGCCATCGCCTACGCGCTTCGGCAAGAAGCGCAAAAACGGGGTATAATGCCGCCGGCGAACAATCATCAACTTTAACAAAGGAGGTGTCTCATGCCGGAACAAAAGTACACTCTACGCGCCCAAGACATCATGACCCCCGCCCCGGAGGCCATTTCGCCCAAAGGGACTGCCGCCGATGCCATCCGGGCTATGCGGGCCAGGCACATTCGCAGCCTGATCGTGGACCGGGAGGATGAGACCGATGCCTATGGCATCATCACCTACTCGGACCTGGTGAACAAGGTGTTCGCCAAAAGACTTGATCCGGCCAAGGTTCCCATTTCCGACATCACGACCAAACCGCTCATCGTCATCAACCCCAACCTGCGCGTCGAATTCGTGGCGCAACTGTTTGCCAGGACGGGCATCAGCCACGCGCCAGTCTTTTCCGAGCACCAGCTCATCGGCGTGATCTCCAAGACTGACCTGGTCGAGAATCTGTTTTAGAGCCTATCCGAAAACTAGCGGGTCGGGCTCCCATGCCCGACCTTCGGCGGCGTGTCCACTCCGCTTTGCTCCGGGATGCTTCGCGAGGAGCCGCCTGTGCCGGGTTTTCGGATAGGTTCTTAGTTGGTCGTGCTTAGCGCACCCCGCGCTGCTACACCTTTTCTCTCGTGGCAAACAACCCCCCAGCTGATTCCGGCGAGTTGCCCGGAATCCGCCGGGTTTTATTCCCCACGGGCAAAACGTGACATTTGCCACTGTGACATTTGCTCGCACTTGTGCTACACTCTTTTTTGCAACTCGATCCGCGCTATTCACGCTCCGAAGGAGGCATTTATGGCTGGAAGACAAAAGGTCACTCTGGGGTTCCTGTATGAAAAGATGCGCCAGGGTGAACCCATCACCATGATCACGTGCTACGACTATCCCATGGCCGACCTGGTGGAGAAAGCCGGAGTGGACATGGTGCTCGTCGGCGACAGCCTGGGCATGACGATCCTCGGCTACGATTCCACGTTGCCTGTCACGCAGGACATGATGATCCCGCACATCCAGGCCGTGCGGCGCGGCACGCCCAACGGCTGGCTGATCGCCGACATGCCCTACATGACCTATCAGCCGTCGGTAGAGACAGCGATCCGCTGCGCCGGGCGATTCATGGCCGAAACCGGCAGCGACTCGGTCAAGCTCGAAGGCGGCGCCGAAATGGCCGACCGCATCGAGGGCATTGTCAAATCCGGCATCCCCTGTATGGGCCACCTGGGCCTCACGCCGCAAAGCGTTTCGGCGCTGGGCGGATACAAGGTACAAGGCAGAGGCGCGGCGCAGGCCAAAAAGATCATTGACGACGCCAAAGCCATTGAAGATGCGGGCTGCTTTAGCATCCTGCTCGAGATGGTGCCCGACCGCGTGTGCGAGATCATCACCCGGCGCGCCAGCATCCCCATCATCAGCCTCGGCTCCGGGCCGCACGCGCACGGTCAACTGCTCATCTTCCACGACATGTTTGGCCTGTACCCCAAGTTCAAGCCCAAGATGGCCAAAGTGTTTGGCGACGCGGGCAAGGTCATCGGCGACGGGCTGAAGCAGTACGTCGAAGAGGTCACCACCAAGAAATTCCCGCAGCCGGAAAACTGGTTCGGCATGAAGGACGCCGAGTACGCCGAACTCTTGAAGATGTTAAGTGCATAATCTCGCATCACGTCCCCTATTTCTTGCAGCCTGATTCGCAAAGCAAGATGCAAGAAGCAAAATGCAAGGAGAGACAAATGGACAAAAACTTGCGCAAGCAGCTCAAGATTCCGGCGGCCAACGTGGCCCAGGTCAACCAATTTTTGCTCGACCCGAATAACAAGCTGGTCAACGACGTGATGGCCGTGATTGCCAAATACGGCAGCATTGACGAGATCAATCGCGAATCGGTCGAAGCGCGCAAGCTGCCGAATCTGATGGCTCGCCTGCGCGCGATGAACTCGCCTTACGTGCCGGACCTCGAATGGCTCATCGAGCAGCGCGACAAGGGGGCATTCATCAGCGTGGCCGACTATCGCCGCAAGATATTGGGCGACCAGGCGGACAGGATGCGCTTTAAAAAGGCCAATGCGGTGACGCTCGAGATCAGCGCGTTCCAATATTTTCCGTGGATCATCACCCAGGCCAGACAATGCATCGAAAAGGGCGAGCTGATGCCCGGTCGCTTTATCCGCGTGCGCTACATGAAGGAATCGGAAGCCGACCAGGGCGACTTGCTGGCGGGCATGGCGGCGATGCAGATCATCGGCGCCTCGTATGTGGACACGCTCGACACCAAAGGCACCGACGGCTCGAACGTTCACCTGGGCGGGCCGGACACGATCACGGGCTACTTTGGCGGCATCGGCCAGCCGAATGATTACCCGCTCAAGTGGCTGGACGAGTTCCTGTATTACTATACCCACTATGGCATCTATCAGGTGCTCAACATCAACGCCGGCACGATCTTGATCGGCTACCTGATCCATCGGCTGGGCATCAACAACGAGTTCAAGATTTCAGTGTATGTCGGCAACGACAATCCATACTTTATTCTGTGGACACTGATGATGGCGAAACTGTTTGCCCGGCCCGACGGCACAACGCCCCTTATCGGCTTCAATCTGAGCAACTCGGTGAACAACGCGACCATCGAGGCGGCAGCCGAGATCCGCAAGGCGTTCGGGTTCGAAGACGTGGTGCGCATCGAGCATCACATCACCGAAACATGGAAGCACATTGTCCGCCAGCCCTATGACCGCCGCGCCGAGCTGATGGAGGTCGCCCAAAAGGTCAAGAACATTTCGGCCAAGCACGAAGGCGGCGATCCGCAGGTCGAACAGACGCGCGAGCACCCGTCGGACATTCTCGAGTATTTTCTCCCCAAGGCCGAGGTGGAAGCCAGAGGCCTGATGCCGTTTCTGTTGCAGAATTACATGGATAAGCATGCCGCGCTCAATCACACCGCCGAGGAACTGACCCGGCACGGATTGGCGTTCATCGCGGCCAAGCACTTGCACAAGTAGCAATTGGCTGATAGCTGATGGCAGATGGCGAATGGGCGGGGTCAGACATCGGGCCGCTCAAGACCTTTGTTTGATTTGACCAAGAGGCCGTGTTATAATCCCAACTAAGAGGGCGTCGTGCTCAACGTGGTCTTTGATTCCAATACTCTGATCACCTGTTGCCAGGCCAGCACTGTAAGCGGCTCAGTGATTGAGAGCGTCCTAGGAGACCGCTGAAAAAGTCATCTTTCTACCGCAGAGGCCGCTGAGGACGCCGAGTTTTATTAGGTTTTCTCTGCGCTCTCTGCGCGCTCAGCGGTGAAAGAAGGGGGTTTTTCAGCACTCTCCTAGAAGTATGTGCGGTGCGCGTCCCGTGGGCCGTTCATCAGGAAGTAACCGCGACCAGGTACCCAGACGCGCGCCTAGCTGATCGCCTCATTGCCGAGGGGCGCATACAAGTCACCCCAACTGCTCTGCCCTCCAACAACGTGCTGGAACATTACAGGCTGGGTTCTGGCGAGAAGGAGAGTATTGCCCTCTATCTGGACCAGGCTAATGCCCTGGATTTGTTAGTCACAGACGATCGACTGGCTTATATTGTTGCCCGACGGTGCGGCATCCCCGGTTGTCTGTTTCTGGATATGGTCATCGAGTTGGCGCAGCGCAAGTTGTGGAAGCGAGAACTGGCCGAAGAAGTGACCCAAGCTACACAACATCGGTTTTCGAGCGGCTTTGTGCTTCATACTCTGGCCATCTTGAGAACTGGAGAGCGAAGATGTCTAAAATAATGGACTATGCTGCTGAGCCACAAGTGGAAGAGATTAGCCTGCGATTATTGCGTCAGGCGATCTCTGATCCACCGCCCGTGCTGGCCGATATTGTGCGGCGGGGTTTTGAGCAGAAACTGGCCGAGTTGTACGGAATGTTCCAGCAAGGCGAGTGCAGCCTGGGCTACCTGGCAGAGCAATTGGGAATTACTTCTTGGGAAGCCGTCCACTTGTTGGAAGGGCGGGGATGGCGCACGACCAATCTGTAAGTTGTGCCAACCCCAACAGCAGGCACAAACACTGTCAGCTTGCATGAGCACCTTCCAGACGCAATAACAACATGTAGGGCGGAGTCGAAAACCCTGCTATTCGGCTCCGCCCTATTGCTTTGCTGGCGCGGGCAGCGTATAATCACAGCAGGTCAAATTCAAGTCGCGGAGTGACGGATGAAACTTGCCATTGCTGGAAAAGGTGGCGTGGGCAAGACCACGCTGGCTGCGTTGCTGGCCTATATCTACGCCGGTCAGGGCCACAAGGTCATTGCGATTGACGCGGACCCGGCGGCATCGCTCGCCAACGCGCTGGGCCTGCCGCCGGAACTGGCTGCGCAGGCGCAGCCCATCGCCGAGATGGACGCGCTCATCGAGGAACGCACCGGGGCCAAGCCCGGCACCGTGGGCGGGTATTTCAAGATGAATCCGCGCGTGGACGACATCCCCGATCGGTTCTCTGTGACGCATCGTGGGATCAAGATGCTCCGGCTGGGGACGATCCGCGGCGGCGGCGTGGGCTGCATCTGCCCGGAATCGGCCATGCTCAAGGCACTCGTCACGCACCTGGTGCTCTACCAGAACGAGACGCTCATCATGGACATGGAAGCCGGGCTGGAGCATCTCGGTCGCGCGACGGCCGGTGCGGTAGACGCCTTTATCGCTGTGGTTGAGCCGGGTCGCCGCAGCCTCGATACCGCGCATCGCATCCAACAGCTTGCCGCCGAGATCGGGGTCAAGACGGTCTACCTGGTCGGCAACAAGATTCACAACGAGGCCGAACTCGAATTCATCCGGTCGAGCACGAACGGATTGCAGTTCATTGGCTATCTGCCGTTCGATGAGGCCGCCGCCGAGGCCGACCGCCGCGGCATGGCCGTCTACGATGCGGCCCCTAAATTGGCGGCAGCGGCGCGCGAGATCGCAGACAGATTGAAATCCTCCCGGTGAGGCGCGCATGCGTATTCCTTCAGCCCAGGAACTCGAACCGATCGCGCGCCAGCATGATCTCAGGCTGATCGTGCTGTTTGGCTCGCAGCTCTCCGGGCGTGCGCATCCCGATAGCGACGTGGATGTAGCGATCCTGCCCGCCCATCGTCTTTCGCTGCATGAGCGCGGTGAGATATGGGCGGCGCTGTGTGATCTCTTTGAGGCCGAAGTTGACCTGGGCATGCTCGATCACGCGCAGCCCTTGTTTATGTATCACGTGGCCGAAGGACAAATGTTGTATGAAAGCGAGCCATGCGTGTGGGCGAATTTCAAGCTCTATGCGCGGCGCCAGTTCTGGGACACGGCTCCTCTGCGCCAGGCGTTGAGCCGCTATCTGGACCGCCGCGTCGAGGAAATGCGCCATGTTGGATAAAGCGCTGGTCAGGCAAAAGCTGGCCTTTTTGCTCGAACATCTGGATGAGCTGGGGCCGTTGGCCGAGATCACGTTCGATGAATATCAAGCCGACGTCATCAAGCGTCACGCTGCCGAAAAACTGATCGAACTTGTCGTAGGATATGCCACCGATATCAATCAACTGGTCATCGAGGGTGCGAGTCATGCTGCGCCGCAGAGCTATTACCACTCCTTTACGTTGATGGCCGAGTTGAATGTCTTACCGCGCGATCTGGCGACCCGCCTGGCCAATACGACCGGGTTGCGCAACCGCCTCGTTCACCTGTACGAGAAACTCTCGCACGAATCCGTGTATTACTCGCTCAAGCCGTTGCTGAAAAACTATCGGCAATATCTCGTGTTGATCAACGACTATCTTCGCGCTCTTCCAGACGGCGAGGAGCAAGATGCACGTTACGCTTGATCGCCTCACGTTTGACGTTTCACGTTTCACTGTTTGTACTCAGCCCTCTGCGGAGCCTGACCGATGTCGAATTCCACCCTATCCACCTTCTTTCGCCCGAACGGCGTCGCCCTGATCGGCGCGTCACGCGATCCGGCCAAGCTGGGTTACGCGGTCCTCCGCAACCTGCTCGAGCACGGCTACACTGGCCCGGTCTACCCTGTCAATCCCAGGGCAGAAGAAATCCTCGGCGTGCGCTGCTATCCTTCTGTGTCAGATGTGCCTGACCCGGTGGAACTGGCCGTGATCATCGCCCCGGCTCCAGCTACCCCCGAGATCATGCAACAGGTCGGCCAACGGGGCATCCGCGCAGCGATCATCATCTCCGGCGGCTTTTCCGAGATCGGCCCGCAAGGCGCTGCTCTGGAAAACCAGATCGTCGAGATCGCGCGACACTATGGCATCCGCATCATCGGCCCCAACTGCGTCGGCGTGATTGACACGCACACCGGGCTGGATACCACTTTTGTACCCGACATGCCCAAGCCAGGCGTCATCACGTTCGTCTCACAATCGGGCGCCGTGTGCGGCGGCGTGATTGACTGGGCCTTGGGCGCAGGCATCGGCCTCAGCCGCATCATCACGCTCGGCAACCAGGCCGACCTGACCGAGACCGACATCCTGGAAATCCTGGCCGACGACGACAACACGCGCGTCATTGCAATGTACTTGGAAGGCGTGGACGATGGTCGCCGCTTTGTGGACGTGGCGCGAAGCATTTCGATGCGCAAGCCCATCGTCGCCATCAAAGTCGGCTACACCGAGGCCGGACGGCAGGCGGCCGCTTCGCACACGGGCGCGCTGGCCGGAACCGATCACGCCTATCGCGCCGCTTTTCATCACGCAGGCATCATCCGCGTCCCGCACCTCGAGGCCTTGTTCGATGCAGCAATCTCGCTGGCCAATCAACCTCTGCCGCGCGGCGAGCGCGTGGCGATCCTGACGAACGCTGGCGGGCCGGGCGCAATGGCCTCGGACGCGCTCCAGGTCTATGGGCTGCGCATGGCTTTGTTGACCGACGAGACCCAATTTGTCCTGCGCCAGTTTTTGCAGCCCCACGCCTGCGTCAGCGGCCCGGTAGACATGCTGGGCGGAGCGGACGAACATGATTACGCGCGCGCGCTCGACGCACTGCTCCAAGACCCCGGCGTGGACGCGGTGCTGGTCATCAACGTGCCGCAGGCATTGGTGCCCGCGGTCCGCATCGTGCGCGAGATCGCCGACGTGGTGCATCGCTTCCAGACAGCGCCCGGTGGCAGCAAACCGGTGATGACGTGCCTGATCGGCGACGTGAGCCTGCCCGAAGCGATCGAGTTTATGCGCCAGGCTGAATTGCCGCTCTTTCCGTTCCCGGAACGCGCTGCGGCAGCATTGGGAGCGATGGTGCAGCGACGCAGATGGCTGGAGCACCCGCCACAGATTCCAAGTTTCAAATCTCCCATGTCCCATCTCCAATCAGCAATCAGCAATCTACAATCTAAAATCCCGACACTGCCGTTCAAGTTGGCGCGGTCTGCAAACGAGGCAGCGCGCATTGCACAGGAGTTGGGGTTTCCGGTTGCGGTCAAGATCGCGTCGCCGGACATCAGCCACAAGAGCGACGTGGGTGGCGTCGAGGTGGGATTGAAAACCCCAACGGCTGTCCGGGCGGCGTTCAAGCGCGTGATGGAGAACGCCCGACGCGCCAGGCCGAACGCCCACATCGAGGGTGTAACGGTGCAGGCCATGGCACGAGCGGGCCGCGAGGTGATCGTGGGCGCAGTCCGCGACCCGCAATTCGGGCCACTGGTGATGTTCGGCAGCGGCGGCGTGTACGTGGAATTACTCAAGGACGTGAGCTTTCGGCTCGCGCCAGTGGCGCGCCGCGAAGCCGAGGCGATGATCGAAGAGACGCTGGCGGGCAAGTTGCTTTCGGGCCTGCGCGGTCAGCCGCCGGCCGATAAATCCGCCGTGGCCGACGTGATTGCGGCAGTCTCTGAATGGGTTACGACCGATGAGCGGATCACAGAGATGGACATTAACCCGCTGATCGTCTATGACGAAGGACAGGGCGCGGTCGCCGTAGACGTGCGGATCGCGACCCGGACGTAAGCTTCAGCCTTTCTCAAACGAACGCCGGGGCGCATGTCCATCGCGCCCCGGCGTTCGCATTGATATCCCCCGAAATTATTGTGTTTTATACACTAACTCGCCTTCACTTGAACTCGCAAATCCCCTCGCGTATCGGCCACAGGCGTCCGCACTCGCTGCATTTCACCGCTTCGGGCAATTCGATCATCTGCTCGCTGCGGCAGGCCGGGCAGCGAAAGAATGTGCCGGGCGAGGCGACCTGGTTTGTCGAAGGCGCTTGCAGTTGATGAAAGAGGCTGGGCGCCAGGAGCCACCGCGCGCCGATGTCTTGGAGCGCGCCGTCGGCGGCGGCAAGCCTCGGCGCCGGGATCAGCCGCTTGAGCCAAGTCCATCGAAAATGCGAGACAGATAGTGTTTTTTTGACACTAAATCCCGCCTCGTGCAGCCGTGCGCCCATCCAGGCCGGGTGAAAATCGAAATGAAGCCTGGCGAACTCGACCGGCTCAGGGGCAAACGGCGACCAGGACTGTCGTCGGACAAGGTAGCGCGCAATGGCTTTGAGGTTGCGCTTGTTGGCAAACTCCAGGACGAACGTCGCGTTGGGCTTGAGGATCGCTGCGATGCCTACCAGCGCCGCCGGCACGTCGGCCAGATGGTGCATCACACGCACCATCGTCACCGCGTCGAACAGGCCCTCCACAAACGGCAGAGCGTACACGTCAGCGGCGACAAAACGAAAACGCGCAGCGTGCTGGGAGAGGCACGCTGCGATTTTCTCGCGCGCTTCGACCAGCGTCGAGCGCGCGTAATCCATCAGGACGATCTGATCGTACCCCAAATAGAGATCGGCCAGGCGACCTGCGCCTGCGCCGATCTCGATCAACGTCCCGCCGCGTGGCGGCAAGAGTTTGCGGAG
Organism: Thermoflexales bacterium; assembly: GCA_034434835.1. Taxonomy (GTDB): domain Bacteria; phylum Chloroflexota; class Anaerolineae; order Fen-1058; family Fen-1058; genus JBGLNJ01. The sequence goes on from DAOTXX010000002.1 coordinate 29,518, forward strand.
GGCGACGCGCTCGGCGCGGTCCTCGTACTCGCGTTCCGGGGTCCAAAAGTCAGTGCTGTAATGGCTGCCCTCATAGTCACATACCGGGCGCAAAGAACCAGACATTCGTTTCTGTACAGGCTACAACACTAGGGGAGGCTCTTCATGAGGTCAACGTAGGGTTTGACGACGCCGCGCAATTGCGCCACGACCGGGGCCAGGCCCGATGGGCCGAGCTTGATCCGGGCGTTCTGATCAAAGCGAACGGGGACCTGCTGGTCCACCCGGACAACGGTGCTCACCGGAATCTTCATGGACAGCTTGACCCGCAGGGGCGTCCCGGCCGGCAAGTTGAGCGACACGGGCGCGTTGATCCGGCCAAACTGTCCCAGCGACAGATTGACGCTGGTGTTGATCGGCGTGGGCGTGAGCGTGGTCACAGTGGTGTCCTGTTCCAGCGGCAGCTCAAAGTTGACTGGCAAGTCAAACGCGACCCGCAACTGCTGGCTGATGGGGATGGTCGTATCAATGGTCGCCTCGCCCAGGCTGGCAAACGAGTTATCCAGTCCATAGACGAGCGGTTCAAGCAACTGTTTCTTGATGGTCATGATCTGCGTCGCCAGGATCAACACGACGATGACCAGGATCACATTGACCACGAATGAAAAGAGGATGGCAAAGTCCTTGAATCGCTCACGGTTCATGGCAGGCCTCCTTTGGGGGATTTGCAAGCGCGATTATCTTAGCACCGTTGCGCGTACAGTCAAGTAGTCGAACAGCCGCTGCCGTCAACTGCACAAGCACGTATGGCTACTCGTACCGGGACTCGTCAATCTGTCGGCGCAACTTTTCTTCCGGACTGATCTCCAGCCCCGCGGGTCTGGACGCTTCCCGTTCGGCGGCTTCGGCGGCAGCCAGGGCCTCGCGCGAAGCTAGCGACACAAGGCTCCACGTGCCGCAGTAGGGACATCGTGCGAGCTTGCGGGTCACCAGGTTCAGGCTAAAGAGGCTCAGCGCGAATGGCCGCCTACATTTGGGACAGATGGCGCCGCCAGCCAATCCATAGTTGCGAGGCGCGCCCGGCTCAAGGCGACGCGGACCTCTTCCCAAGACCAACGGGCCAACGGCGCTCAAGAGGGTAACGATAACGCTCACGGCAAGAAGCGGGATCATCACACGCTGCAAAACCTGCCCGGCCGCCTCGGCCGAGACGAACTGGACCGTGATCGTGTTGGATTTCAACTCGCGCCCGTCGGACGTGCGCGCGACAGCGCGAAGCGTGTGACTGCCGGGCGGGTATCGGTCGGTATTGAACTGAAACTTGAACGGGGGCTGTGTCACAGTGCCGATCTCGGCGCCGTCCAATTCGTACCTGACTGATGTGATGTCCGGCGCCCCCGTGATAGACAGGGTGAACAGCCCTTGGATCTGGCTTCCCAGCCCCAGGCCCCAATCCCGGCGGAGCGAGAGCCTCAACTCGTCCCCCTGCGCCCTGGCTACACCAGTCAGCACTCCGCCAGTCACCAGCAACATGACCACTGTGAACAAGGCCCAACGCAGCATGGTTTTGAGATTTGGCCTTTGAGACTTGAACATTGGGCTCACTTCCATTTGGTCAGGATGGTCTCGCGCTGGAACAGCCCGACTCCCAGGTAGACCAATCCAATGTCCACCAGAACAAGCACAACCGCTGTAGCGAGAATAAACCGGGTGTCGAGGATGAACAGGCCGGCCATCTGTCCAAAGAACACGCCCAACAGGGGCACGATGACGACCATCGAGACCTGTTCGGCCGTGCGCGGATCGCTCACGCGCGACGAGACGATGAGGCTGACCTGAACTGCTGCCACGGCCATCAATGGCCCGACGACTATGACGGCGATCAGCCACATCGGATCGAGGATGCGCGCATAGGCCGCCGGGTTGGTCACAATGAAGCGGGCGCCAATGGCAAAGATCCCAAATCCGGCCCATGTGGCGAGGACCGCCGGGAGTACTGCCGCCAGTCCCTTGCCGACGATCAACTCGATCGTTGTGATCGGCGTCGCCAGGAGCGGCTCCAGGCAGCGCGTCGTCTTTTCGCCCACGATGCTGTAAGCAGAAATCGCCACAGGTATCGCCAAGGGCAGGATCATGAACAGCATCAAGAACTGGTAGATGATGAACACCTGGGTACACGCATCGCCGGCAAGCCCCCGGCAGATGTGGGCAAACTGTGGTGGCAGGTCAGCCGCTTCTCCGCCCGCGCCAGTTGAGCCGGTGGCATACAGGATGATCAGCGGCATAGCCGTAAAGAGCAGCGGCAAAAATATGACGGTGAACAATACGATGCGGTTCTTGAACACCTCGGCCCATTCTTTGTCCAGGATGGTCCTAATCTTGTCCATCGGCAGCTCCGGTTGACGGCGGACGGCGGTCGCCTGCATGGATCAACGAGAGATACACGTCTTCCAGCGAGTAACGCAGCTCCCCAACGAACTGGACATCGGCGCCGGCCTCCACCAGCTTGCGGACAATGACTGGGTTCTGCGCCTCGGGGTCGTCCAGGCCAACGACGATCTTGTTGTCCAGGACTTGAACCTGATGGGCGAACGGCAGCGCCCGGACCAACTCGACCAGCGGCGGACTGGCCTGTTTCACGTGAAACACGACCTTCCGCCCAAAGAGCTGCCGCTTCAGATTTTGCGGCGTGTCCACAACCAACAGCCGCTGCTTGATCACGCCGATGCGGCCACACAGCCGGTCGGCCTCCTCCAGGTTGTGGGTGCACAAGAAAATCGTGCGGCCCTCGGCCTCGAGTTCCGCGATAAAGTCGCGCACCAGCCTGGCCGCCTCCGGGTCCAGCCCGGAGGTCGGTTCGTCCAGAAACAGCACCTTCGGCTCGTGGAGCAACGCCCGGCAGATTGCCAGTTTTTGCCGCATCCCTTTGGACAAGTTGCCGGCCAGCTCATCACGCCGATCCCACAGCCCCAGCATCCGCAGGTATTTTCCCACCTGGCCGCGCACATCCTTGACCTCGTACAAGCGAGCAAAGATCTCGAGGTTTTTCTCGGCGCTCAGCCGGTCGTAAAGGCCAGGGGTTTCCGTGAGGACGCCCACACTCCGGCGGATGGCGGTATCGTCGCGTCCGACTTTCAGGTGGTTGACCCACGCTTCACCTGCCGTCGGCCCGATCAGACATGTCAACATGCGCACGGTCGTCGTCTTGCCCGCGCCATTCGGCCCCAGAAAACCGAACACTTGACCTTCGTCTACAGACAGCTCAAGGTTATCCACAGCCAGCACGGCCGTACCGTCCCTGGGGCCCGGAAATCGTTTAGTCAGCGCATGGGTGCGAATCATCATCTACCCCCCGTGTACCGGGAACTCTCGATCCGGTCAAGCGTCTCGGTGCTGGATGTCCATCGGGGCGATTCAGACGCCCCCACGATCAGCACCGGTTCTGGCTCGGGCGGGATGAGCGGCTCGCCGCGCGGGCGCAGCTTGAAAATGATGCCCAGACTCACGAGCGCGAAAACGCCGACCACCGCCTCGATGACCAGGGCCGGCCAGTTCAACCTCACGCCAATGATCGCCACCGCATCTACGATCAGGTGATAAACGATGGCGACGACGAGCCAGCGCCCATCGTTGCGAGTCAACACCTGCAATACCAGAACCGCCAGGCTGACCTGAATCGAGAGTGCGAACAATCGCTCCACCGCTCCCATCAGCGCCATGTACCACGGCGCGCTCCAATATGCGGCCACTTGCGCCTTTGCCTGCGCCAACGCCTCGCCGGTCAATCCCTGCGCTGCCAGGTCCATCTGTCGGGCAGCAGCCAGGCTCACGAACGATGCTCCGGCCAATGCGCCCAAAATGATCGCTTCTGTTCCGCCGTGTCCCACGCCGAGCATCAGGGCATCACGCCAGTATCTTGCTTTTCTCGCCAGCCAGCGGAAGCCAATGTAACGCGCCAGCTCTTCGCACAGTCCTGCCGTCAACCCCAGAACGAGAGCATTGATCACCAGGACATCCCAGAGCTGAAGCCGTGCCAAGGGTCTGATCACTTTCAGCGCTGTCAGGCCCCAGTTGAGCGGGAGATGGACTACCTGCGAGCCAATGAACGTCACTGCACCTATGGCAAACAACGATCCAGGTGCCCGCGTTCTTCGCGCCAGCCACACAGCCAGCCCGATCGGCATCCCGATCATCAACAGCGCATTGAGCGGATAGAGAACATACAGCACAAGCCCTCCAAATCAGGCCGTTCTAATGCTTGCTCCCATGTTCGAATCTTTTGAGCATATCTTCAACTGCCGCGCGAATCTCGTCTGGCTGATGTCCCAGACTCAGGGCCTCGACCACGGCTTGTCCCATCAAAGTGCGCAATCTATCCGCCTGCAACTGCACATGCACGTGACTGTTGGGGCGCTCGCGGACAAACGTCCCCCGCCCCTGCTGCGTGGTGATGATCTCAGCCGCATCCAACAGCGCATATGCTCTAGCGATGGTGTTAAAGTTGACTTTCAGGTCACGCGCCATTTGGCGAACGGTGGGCAACTGCTCGCCTTGAGCCAGCTCGCCTGTAGCAATGCTATGCTTGATCCGTTCGGCGACCTGGAGATAAATCGGAGTGCCACTACGCAGGTCGGACTTTTTCAGATTCACCCGCACGCCCCCAAAATTGTACTAATTGTCTTGTACAATCATACATTACCGCCACAAAGCTGTCAAATCGAAAAATCTTGTCAGCCCTCCCGAACCGATGTACAATAGCCCTGCAAACGCAATACCCGTAGAAAGAGGGACCGCTATGGAAAGAGAAGTTGGAACGACTGCCCTCAAGCGAGGGCTGGCGCAGATGCTCAAAGGTGGCGTCATCATGGATGTGGTGACGCCGGAACACGCCCGAATCGCCGAAGATGCCGGCGCCTGCGCAGTGATGGCGCTCGAGCGCGTCCCGGCAGACATTCGCGCGCACGGCGGCGTCGCGCGCATGAGCGACCCGGCGCTGATCCTCAAGATCATGGATGCGGTGACGATCCCAGTTATGGCCAAGTGCCGCATCGGTCACTTTGTCGAAGCGCAGGTATTGGAAGCCATCGGCGTAGATTACATTGACGAGTCCGAAGTCCTCACGCCCGCCGACGAAGCGCATCACATCAACAAGCACGAGTTCAAAGTGCCGTTCGTGTGCGGCTGCCGCAACCTGGGCGAGGCGCTGCGGCGCATCGGCGAGGGCGCGGCGATGATCCGCACCAAAGGCGAAGCCGGCACTGGCGATGTGGTCGAGGCGGTGCGACATGCGCGGGCCGTCTTGGGCGAAATCCGCCGACTGCAAACCATGGCCGATGAGGAACTCATGGCCTACTCGAAAGAGATCGGCGCGCCGTATGAGCTGGTGCTGGAGACCAAGCAACTGGGGCGCCTGCCAGTCGTCAATTTTGCGGCAGGCGGCATCGCCACGCCGGCCGATGCAGCGCTGATGATGCAACTCGGTGTAGACGGCGTGTTCGTCGGCAGCGGCATCTTCAAGTCGGGCGACCCGGCCAGGCGCGCCAAGGCCATCGTCGAGGCGACCACGCACTTCCGCGATCCGAAAATCATCGCCGAGGTCAGCAAGAACCTGGGCGAGCCAATGGTGGGGCGGCAGATCTCGTCCATCCCCGAGGCTGAGCTGATCGCGGGCCGTGGCTGGTAATGTCCGACGACACGACGATCCGCCTGGCCACCGTGGAGGATGTGCCGATCATCGTCCATCACCGTCGCGCGATGTTCACGGACATGGGGCACACGGACCCGGCGGGTCTGGACGCGATGTGTGAGTCGTTCGCGCCGTATCTCGTGCGCGCGATCGCAGAAGGTACTTATCGCGGCTGGCTGGCTCAAATCCGTGATGGTCACGTGATCGCAGGCGGCGGATTGATCATCCACGCATGGCCCTCCCGGCCAGTCATTCCTGCCGAGTTGCGCCGCGCGTACATCTTGAACGTGTACACCGAGCCAGAATATCGCGGCCGCGGGATCGCACGGCGAATCGTGACCGAGATCATCGAGTGGTGCCGCACACAAGGGCTAAGTTCCGTGTCGTTGCATGCGAGCACCGCCGGTCGGCATCTGTACGAGACCATGGGCTTTGAGCCAACCAACGAGATGCGGCTCAGACTGTAACGTACACAGACGGTAGGCGCAACACACCATACGGGGGTGAATCAAACGTGACATGAGAATCGGTATCCTCGCGCTTCAGGGCGCGTTTATCGAACATGAACAAGTGTTGCGGCGTATTGGCGTCGAGACCTGTGAGGTGCGCCTGCCAAGACAACTGGAAGGACTCGACGGATTGATCATTCCAGGCGGCGAGTCCACGACGATCGGTAAGCTGGCCATGCAGTACAGCCTGATGGAGCCAATCCGCGCGATGGCGGCTGCAGGCAAACCGTTGTGGGGCACGTGCGCTGGGATGATTTTCATGGCCAAAGATATTGGCCGAGATCAACCGCGACTGGGTCTGATGGACATCAACGTCAAGCGCAATGCCTTCGGACGGCAAGTAGATAGCTTTGAGACCGACCTGGACATCCCGGCGATCGCTATACCGGAGAACGCGCGCCCATTTCACGCGATCTTTATCCGCGCGCCGCTGATCGAGTCCGTTGGCGATGGCGTGGACATATTGGCACGCCTGGACAATGGCTCGATTGTCGCGGCGCAACAGGACAAATTGCTCGTCACATCGTTTCATCCTGAGCTTTCGCGCGACGACCGTTTTCACTGTTACTTTATATCGCTGGTCACAAAATAGACTCAGTACCTAACTTTTGGGCGAAATTCCAGCGATTCCAAAATAGGATACCCTGGAATTTCGCCCGAAAATCAGCCAATCTCAAATTTTCTGAGCAATTTTGCTAGGCACAGGGCCATTTCCGCAGCATATGGGTGAGATTCGCGCAATGCTACCATTTGGAGTTGATCACCCTTGATGACGACTTCGCCTGGCACGCATAACACATCATTGACCAATCCAATCGGTCCGCACTTATCAAAACTACTATCGAGGAACATCCAAGGACGAGTCCAAGTCAAGATATTGTGTGCCCAATCGCTCAGCAGGATCAGGGCCTCTTGCGCCGCACCGCGTTTCTTGCGCCGCTTGGGAATCAGTAACCCAGACTTGTCAGCTTTGATTTCAATCTCCATGGCACCGCGCTCATCATACAGCTCTGGGATGGTGTGCCAATCATGATCGAGCAACGAGTGAACCAGTGTGGCATATTGGAATTGCCGAGCTTCGTTGAACCAGCGCAACAGGAGCGTCTGAGTACGTCGGCTATAGCGCGGCGCTTTCGGAACAATGGCGACCCAGCGGTCTTCGCGCAAAGCATACCAATCGGCGTCGGCAATGCGACGCGCAAAGGCCTTGGCGCGCTTTCCATTGTACCCTTTCATTAACACTTGATAATCGTGGGCCAACGCCCAGTTGATATTTTCATCGGTGCCCAGCCCGGCATCGGTCCGCCAAACCGTTTGGCGTCGCTGGTCGCGCGTCAGTTGCAGCATCGTTTGGACGGCGCGCACACTCGTTTTGAACGTGGTCAGGCCGCTCTGCGAGCCGGGGTAGATCATGGAGAGTAGTGTTTCATGGTAAGTGGGAGCGCTGACGCGTACGAGTTGACGACCATAGCTGTTCCGCGCTTCGCTGAAGTAGCCTTTCTCGCTCTTTTCGGCATGGCGTGAAGCGGGCAACCCAGTGAGGTCGGTGTCCAACATGAGCAAGCGGGTAAAATCGTGGTGAGGCGCTTGCCCATGTTGCATGTACATGACCTGCGTGGCCTGACGGAGTTGGTTCACCGAGGAAGCCGTGAACGCGTCGAGGGTATCGGCCAGTGTGGATTGTTGCGCAAACTGGTCGCGTCCCCATGCTTCGGCCAAGACCCCGTCAGGACGGATGCGTAGATCAGCTTGTTTGATGGATGAGCACCCCGCCAGGATACTGACGATGACATCTTGCAATTTCTGAGTGGGCGAGTGCTGCACAGTCTTGAGATTCAGGTTCACCGCCTCCAACGGTGCGAAGAAACCCGTGCGGGTCAAACAATAGCCCAGCACGGCCAGCGGCACGAATTGTGTTTCATGACGCTGCGGTAGTACGACCAAGTGAATGCTCATAAGGC
>DAOTXX010000003.1:0-1918 GCA_034434835.1 Thermoflexales bacterium
ACCGTATGTAATCTGTAAAAGTCCTGGTTCTAACTTTTTTGGTGGAATCTGTCTTTTGCGTAGATTTATAGCTGACCTCACCCCTTCCGAACCTGCGGTTCTCCCTCCCCTCTCCATGCATAGGGGAAAGTGAGCGAAGCGAGCAGGGGTGAGGTAATTTCCACCAATTCCGTTAGCTCGACTTTGCACATTTAAGCGGCGTAGCAAGCCGCCTGAACTAACGTATCCAGATACTCACGGGGGACTTTTACGACATTGCGGTTTTTACCTGACATGAGAAAAGTCGCCCGATATTGCCACAAATGCCGACGCACCAATGCCAATGCATCGCTGAAAGTCGGCTGCGCTTTTGTGTACCACGCACTTTGCCGTGCCCGGACAGGTTCACCGGACTGGTGGAGACGCTCGGCCAAGAGAACCACCCAGGAGAACAGCCCGAACAGGGCCGGTGTGGTCCGGGCAACCGCCTGTGTTGACCACTGACGCTGGCTCGCAACACCGAGATGACGCCGCGCTTCTTCGAACGTCACCTCCACCTGCCAGCGATTGACAAAGCAGGTGACGATCCATTGGGCATCACGTTCATCGTCCGTACACAACAACGCCACCGGATCATACGCGCCTGCCGGGTCACGCACCAGCACCCAGCGGATTGGCACAGCCGGTTTGCCATAATGGAACCACCAGGCGGTTCCGGTGGCGATGTCCATGACCCGCTGCTGCTTGCCATACCAGCAGAGTTGCACCCGCTGCCACACGGTCTGCGCATCGGTCAGCCGGTCTGCCAGGTTGGGCTGGCGGGCCCCTTTCTTGCATGGGCGTCCCACTCCACTATAAGGCGGCACCGGATCATACAGGGCTGCATCCAACCGCAGTCGCGTGATGAAGGTGATGCCGAGTTGCTGGCAACTATGCAGAAAGTCAAGCGCGGCATAGCTGCCGTCCCCCACACCAACCAGATCACGGGCTGGCAACCAGCGTTTGAGCACTTTCAACAGTTGCAGCGCACGCTCCAACAGCGTTTTCGGCGCTCGTTGCCGGTGCTGGTAGTAGCGCTCGGAGGGCGCGATTGCCGTCAGTACAGGCAGCGCGAATACCCGCGCCGCCCACGGCACCGGGGTCAACAGCATGACACTGATCCAACGCAAGCCGCTGGCTTTCACAAAATGACTGGCACTGCTGCGAACGGCATCGCGGTAGATGCCACGCGCGGCAATCTTGTGCCCCCAGCGCCGCTCGATGGTCTCGTCGATCCCGAATACCAGTGGCTCTCCGGCAGGACACAATGTCTCCAGCAGCAAGCGGAGCAGGGTCTGCGCCACCGCCAGTGGCGACCACACCGCCCGGCTCAGCACATGATGGTACTGGTTGAACGATATACTGTCCTCTAACCCCACCATGCGTAATGCTGCTGTCACCACCCGGCGTCCATTCGTTAACAATGTCCCCATCACCAGTCGTTTCGCTTTTTCCCACGTCCGCTGCCGACAAAAGGGTGGCGCAAACGGTGTGAGTGCCTCTATGATAGTGCCTTGTGGGTTAGACATCCTTTGGACCTGACCTTTTGTGAGAGATGGATCAGTTCCAGTCTAACCCACTATCTTTCCTCTGCTTATGTGCAAAGTCGAGCTAATAAAATCTACGGCTTATGTATAAAACGAGTGAATCTGCCCGATTTTTGTGCCTAATATTTCCGGCTTTTCACTCGTTCTGAACAAGAGCCAAGGATTTAGCATAATCAAGGCTTGATATGTTGCCACAAAATATCCTGGTCGTCGATGACGACAAAGAAACTGTTCGGTTGGTGCGCGTTTACCTGGAGCAATCTGGATACAAGGTGTTCACTGCCTATGATGGCGAGTCGGCTCTGGAGACTATCCGACAGGAACACCCTGACCTGGTCATACTGGACCTGATG
>DAOTXX010000004.1:0-29393 GCA_034434835.1 Thermoflexales bacterium
AAGCAATCTCTGTGCTCCGATCGCTGAGATTGCTTCGTCGGCCCGCTTCGCGAGCCTCCTCGCAATGACGACTGAGTAGTTACGTTTCCGGTACAAAACCAGCCGGCCGGGCTCCCATGCCCGCCTTCTCCCCCTGCGAAGCGGGGGAGTTGGAGAGAGGCAGCGGCGTGCCCACTCCGCTTCGCTGCGGGATGCTTCGCAAGGAACCGCCCCCTGCTGAGTTTCACACTGGAAACCATGCTATAATCGCTGCCAAAGGTGACGCCGTGAACCGACTGACCTTCCATTCACGCCGTTGGCTGGTTCTCACTGCTGTCTTGCTCCTGGCCGCGCTGATGCGCTTGCCCGCGCTCGACCGCGTGCCGCCCGGCTGGCGCGATGATGAGCTGATCGAGATCGAGATGGACTCGCGCATCGAGCAGGGCTGGCGACCACTCTACATCCGTGAAGCTGAAGGCCACGAGCCGCTCTATCACTACCTGCACGCAGGAACGCTGTGGCTGTTCGGACACAATCTCTATGGTTACCGCTGGCTGCCCGCTGCCTGTGGCGCGCTGTCCACGGCGCTGCTGGTCGCGCTGACCCGGCGGCTGTTCGGCTTCCGAGCGGCCGTGTTGACCGGCGCGCTGTATAGCGTGGGATTCTGGCCGGTGATGTACAGCCGCTTTGGCGTGCGCCACATCGGCATGCAGCCCTTCATCTTGCTCGCGCTCTTTGCTCTCGCCCATCTGCTCAATACCCCATACCGATTACCTAAAAGCCGACGCCCGGCGTTCGACACCACACTCGGCACGCTGGGGATGTTTACTGTTGCGGGCGACCCGGAATGGCTCTACAACTATTCTGGCCTGCCCGTGTTCGATTGGATCACGGGCGCGGCGTTCTATCTGGGCGTCGTCCTCTGCGTGATGCGGATGCGCGATGCGCGCTATGGCCTGGCCTTCCTCTGGCTCATCGTCGGCCTCTCGCCTGCGTTCGTCAGCATCCCGGCGGCCAGTTACAGCCACACCTTTGCCGCGCAAGGCGCCGTGTACCTGATGCCCGCTCTGGCATTGGCTGAATTGTCTAACACCAACTACCTAATACCCAATACCAAATTGAAGCTCGGTATCGGATATTGGGTATTCATCCTCCTGATCGCCTGGAACGTCAATCGCACACGCGAATTTTATTTTGCCCGACGGGCAGCTCATCCTCTCGTGCGCCTTCAATACCATGCCGATACGCGCGAGCTGGCGCGCTGGCTCGATCAACGCCAGGACAGTGACATTGCGATCTCGACGAGCACGCATCAACTGGCATTGGATGCATTGGCGCTCTCGTTCGATCTCAAGCGCCAGGATGTGGAGGCTCGTCCTGATTTCAGCCTCTATCAGGACCTGGCGCCGATCGGCTCGCGCGGACAGTCACCCGGCGACGCGCCGCGTTTCGGCGACCGGCTCACGCTGATCACCTACACATTGCCCATCATGCCCGCGCCAGGCCGCGATGGATGGCTCCTGACGACCTGGCGCGTGGATGGCCTGCTGAACGATCCACTCAAATTGTTTGTCCACTTGCTCGATGCAGACGGCCAAATGATCGGTGGCGATGACCGGTTCGACGTGCTCGCCTCGTCGCTACGCTCCGGCGATGTGTTCATCCAGGTCAGCCGGGTTCCGCGCCCGGCTGAACCCGGTTCAGGGTCTTGCGCGCCGTGCCGCCTCGAGATCGGTTGGTATGATCCTCGGACCCATGAACGTCTTCGCACGATGACCAGCGATCACCTGATGCTCCCGCTCGAGGTGCAGCCATGAAAGCGCGGACGGAGCTTGCGCTCATCCTGGCGATCTTGCTGGTCGCGGCTGCGCTGCGCTCTTACCGCCTGGCCGACCTTCCGCCCGGCGTCGAGCACGACGAGGTGGCCGAATGGCAAATCGCGCGCGGCATCCTGACCGGACGTCACGCGATCTTTTTCCGCGAGGCGTATGGGCAGGAACCGGCGTACCTCTACTTGCAAGCGGTCTCTATCTTGCTCTTGGGCGACCACGTTTTGGCTTTGCGCTTTACGTCGTTCGTCGTGGCGATGCTGACGATGGCTGCTGGCTACCGACTCATGCGCCGCCTGTTCGGGACGGTCACCGCGCTGGCAAGCCTGGCGTTTGTGGCCGTGACATTATGGCCGGTGTTTATGGCGCGTGTCGCCATACGCGGCATGACGCTGCCGCTGGTCATGTGCCTGGCCGCTGATGCGTTGTTCTCGAACGTCAAATGTCAAGCATCAAACGTCAGAAGGCAATGGATCGTTGCAGGGATATGGTTCGGGTTGGCGGCGTACACGTATCTGGCGGCGCGGGCGATCCCGATTTTGCTCTTGGGGTTCGCGGCGTATCTGGCGCTGTGGGCGCGGGAACAGATGCAAGGCCGGTGGATTGGTTTTGCAACAATGCTGTTGATCGCGGCCCTCCTCGCCGCGCCGCTCGCTGTGTATGTCTGGCGCAACCCCGATGCCCAGTTCCGCGTAGACGAGGTCGCCGGCCCGCTCAAGCAACTCCAGCAGGGCGATCCTTCAGCCGTGTTGGCTGGTGTACGCGACACGCTGCTCATGTTTTCCGTGCGCGGCGACCAGACTGTGCGCGACAACTGGCCGGGCCGCCCGGTCTTTGCCGACCCTTTGAGCGCGATGCTGTTCTACGTTGGGCTGCTGGTGACGCTCGGGCGTTGGCGCAGGAGCGAGTATGCCTTTCTGCTGATCTGGCTGGCTGCCTTGCTGACCCCCACGATGGTCACGGCCGGGCCGCCGAATTTCGTCCGAGCGCTCGGCGCGCTGCCGCCGATCATGGCGATGCCCGGCGTTGGCGTCGCGGCCCTCGCGGACATTTTGAGCCGCAAAGGCAAATACGTCGGGGTCTTGTGTGTCGGCATCCTGATCCTTGGGCTAGTCCTGACGATCCGAGATTACTTTCGCTGGTCGGCGCACCCGGAGACGCAATTCGTCTGGCAGACTGATCTGGCCGCTGTCGCCCGGCATCTGGATTCGGCAAGCGATCTGCCTCATGACGTCGCCATTGCCGGGCTATCCAACGAGACGATGGACGACGATTCGCTGCATCTGCTGATGAAACGCCGCGATCTCGACGTGCGCTGGTTCGATAGCCGCACGACGCTGATCATTCCTTCGGGCGGCGGGCAAATGTTCATCCCGCGCATCGTCCCTATCGAGCCGGTTCTGCGCGAGCGATTGATCCGCTGGGGCGCTCGAGAACACCTGGCTCCTTCGGGGCGTTTTACCTGGTACGATCTTGTTGCCATCCCCTCCCCCCCAGGCGAGGCAAGTAGCAGCGCTTCTGTCACCGTGTCGGTGCTGCTCGACAATGGAATGATGTTCCTGGGTTATGAAGCGTCGAACCTCACCCTCAAGCGGGGCGATGACGCGACGGTGCTGACCTATTGGTCCACAGTCTCTGCGCAGCCGCCGCTCAAAGCCTTCCTCCATCTGACCGACGCCAGCGGCAAGATCATCACACAATCCGATGGGCTGAACGCGCCGCCGCAATTCTGGCGCAGCGGCGACGTGATCGTGCAGTTGCACCACCTGGCGATTCCCACCGACACAGCGCCGGGGACCTATGAGCTGAAGCTGGGTTTGTACAACGCACAGACCCAGGCGCGCGCCAAGTTCCAGGGACTGGGCGATCACCTCCGTTTACCCAATATCGAGGTACGGCCATGATGGACCATGCAACGCGCTACACGCAACGCGTCGAATGGGTCGCCTTCATGGTCGTCATCCTCCTGGCCGCCTTGTTCCGCTTTTACGCGCTCGACTCTGTCCCGCCCGGCCTGCATTACGATGAAGCGATTGACGCGCACCTGGCGCAAGACATCCGCGCCGGCGCGCGCCCGGTGTTTTTCATTCAGGGCTGGGGACGCGAGCCGTTGTATCACTATCTCGTCGCTTTCGTCATGAACTGGGCCAGCCCGGCCATGGCGCTGCGCGTGACTTCGGCGACGCTCGGCACATTGTTCGTTGCGCTGGCATTTTGGCTGCTGCGCGACCTGTTCGACTGGCGCGCGGCGGCCATCGGCAGCGCATGGCTGGCGTGCTCGTTCTGGGTCATGTCCGTCAGCCGGTTGGGCGTGCGAGACGTGGCCGTCCAACCTCTGGCGGTGGGGGCGATGCTGTGCCTGTGGCGAGCCAGGTCATGGGTCGGATGGGCGCTGGGCGGCGCGCTGCTGGGGTTGAGCCTGTACACCTACCAGGTCAGCCGGGCGATGCCGGTGCTCGTCTTGCTTTGGGCAATATACCTTACTCTCTTTCATCGGGACCCGTTGGCCCGTCAGTGGAAGGGACTGGGTGTGTTCGGCCTTGTGGCAGCGACCGTCGCTACGCCGCTGGCGATCTATTTGATCACGCACCCCGGCGCAGAATCGGGACGTAATTTTCAAACCGAGCCGATCGCACAATTGCTCCAGGGGCAGCCAGGCCCGATGCTCGAGCACGTGCTGGCCACGCTCAAGATGTTTACCTTTTATGGCGACCCGCAGCCGCTTTACAACGTCCCGGAACGACCGGCGCTGGCGCTGTTGGCTGGCCTGGCCTTTTACGTCGGGCTGATCGTCGCGCTGTTTCGGTTCAAGCGCGGCGAGTATGCCTTCATCGTGCTGTGGCTTGGGACGGCGCTCGCGCCCGCGCTGGTGACGTATCCCGCGCCGCATTTCCCGCGCACGCTGCTGGCGCAACTGCCCGTCGCCGCGCTGATCGCCATCGCTATTACGGCTCTTGGCGACAAGCTTGCATCCGTCGCTCGTCACTCGACACTCGTGATGCGTCATACGAAGCAGTCACGCGAAGCCGTCACCCTCCTGGCGCTTCTGGTGATCGGCCAGACAGCCTGGCAAACCTGGAACGATTACTTTATCATATGGGCCAACCTGCCGCAGGTGCGCTTTCAATACAACGCCGGGCCAGCGGCTGTTGCGCGTTACCTCGACGCCAGCCCCGCGACCGACCCGGTCATATTAGCCGGGCTGTTTGTGGACGACAGCGACCCATACAACATGGCAATACTGCTCGAGCGTCGCGATCTCGATCTGCGCTGGTTCGACGCCTCCAGTGCCTTGCCGGTCCCCTCGGGCGCGAAAACGATGCGCCTGGTGCTCTATGACTTTACGCCCGTGAATGACGTGATCCGAACCCGTTACCTGATCAACGCTATCAAGATCGCCGAAGAGCGTAATGTGTTTTCCGTGTATCAGCTCGACGCCCTCTCACTCCGAGCCGAACTGGAACAGCCATCGAATCATACCACACTGACACTGCCAGTCTCTTTTGGCGATGTCTCGCTCGTGGGCTATGATCTTGCGCCCGGCGTCGCGCGGGGAGAGACGCTCGCCCTCGTCACGCGCTGGCGCGTGATGAGCCAGGGGACACCGCAGCCGGTGGCGATCTTTGCGCACCTGCTGGATGCCGAAGGCAAGATCGTCGCGCAAGACGACCGCCTGGGCTATCCGCATCACGGCTGGCAGCCGGGCGATCTGTTCGTCCAGGCGCACCACATTGCCGTGCCCAAGGATACCCCACCCGGACAGTATCACCTTGCACTGGGTGTGTACTATCAGGATACACTGACCCGCTGGCCCGTCGCGGGAGGAGATTTCGTCTCACTTGGCCCAATCACTGTGACCAACCCATAGCATGACGCATCACGCATCACGCCATACGCCATACGTCGAATGGATCGCGCTCGTCGCGCTCTTGCTGCTTGCCGCCGCCTTCCGCCTGATCGCGCTGGGAACCGTCCCGCCTGGCCTGCACCACGACGAGGTCATCATCGGCCAGGTGGCTAAAGACATTCTGAACGGCAGGCTGGCGATCTATTTTCCCGAAGGCTACGGCCATGAGCCGCTGTATCACTATATCGCGGCAGGTCTGTTTGCCATAGGAGGAGCGAACGAGTTTACGCTGCGCCTGACGACTGCGCTGTTGGGCCTCCTCACCGTCGCCGCCGTGTATCGCCTGGCGCGCGCGCTGTTCGGGCCGGGCGTCGCGCTGATGACGATGGCCTGGATGGCTGTCTCGCTGTGGCCGGTGTTTTACTCGCGCGTGGGATTGCGGAACCTCACGCTGCCGCTGATGATTTCACTGACTGCCTGGATGCTGTGGCTCAACGTCAAACGTCAGACGCCAAACGTCAAACGTTGGGCAGCCGCCGGGATGGTATTCGGACTGACCTTTTACACGTATCAAGGCAGTCGGGTCTTTCCATTGGTCTTTTTGATATGGGTCGCGTATCTGGCGATATGTCACCGGGCCGTGTTCGTCAGGAATTGGAGAGGTCTCGTGCTGTTCTCGATCGTGGCCGCGCTGGTAGCCGCGCCGCTGGCATATTACCTGACCATCGTCAATCCACAGGCCGAAGCGCGTGTGGGCAACTTGATGGGGCCGCTTCAGGCGCTGCTCGCAGGCGATCCGACGCAGGTCTTGCAACTGGCAACGGCCACCGCCGGGATGTTTACGATCAAAGGCGACGAGGTGTGGCTGTACAACGTCAGCGGGCGACCAGTGTTTCCAGAACCAGTCGGCGGCACACTGTTTTACCTCGGCCTGCTCATGACGCTGTGGCGGTGGCGCGAGCCAAAATATGCGCTGCTGCTCCTCTGGCTGCCCATCAGCCTGACTCCGGCGGCGGTCACCTGGCCCGCACCGAATCTCGTCCGCGCGCTCGGCGCGCTGCCGGTCGTATTCATGTTTCCCAGCATAGCCATTCAATCGCTTGCTAATGTTGGGGGAGCATGGGTTGAGCGGAGGACAAAAGGCAGAGGATGGCCAAGTATGGCGTTGGCGATGATGGCCTTGCTGGCGTGGAACGCCGGCCTGACCGCGCGCGATTATTTCGCCGTCTGGCCGCGCCACCCCCAGGTCCGCTGGCTGTACCAGGCGACGTGGACCCAAGCTGCTCACTGGCTGGACGCCAATCCTGACCCAACACCAGTCGCTGCCTCGGGCCTCAAGATTCACGACCTCGACCCGCAGACCTATGATCTCTTGCTGCGCCGCCGCGATCTCAAGGTCAAGTGGTTCGACTGCCGGACGAGCGTCCTGCTGCCTGGTCAGGGAGCGATGCGCTACATCTCGCCGGACTTTTTTCCCTGCGATGCCGATCTATGGGCGCGCTTTTTGGGGCAGGCGCAGGTTGTCGTGCAACCGCGTTGGCCGGACACTCACGAGGTCATCTTCACCGGGCACCGGCTCGGAGACTCGACAGGGTTCAAGAACTCGACCGATGTGGCAACATTTGGCCCACTCTCGCTGCTGGGATTAGAGATCACTCGCCCGATGGTTGAGCGCGGGCAGGAAGCTGAGCTGCTCACGTTCTGGCGCGTCCGCACTTGCGTGCCTGTGCCGATCGCGATCTTTGTCCACGTGGTCGGGGGAGATGGCAGGCCGCTGGCGCAATGGGACGGTTTTGACTTTGGCGAAGCGCAGCTCGAATCGGGCGATCAGCTCGTCGAGCGTCACCGATTCATGATCTCGACCGATCTTGTGCCGGGCCGTTATCATGTCCTGGTCGGCCTGTATGATCCGGCGACCAGAAGGCGGTTCACGCTGCCGGACGGCACAGATCACCTTGTTGCGGGAAGCATGATGGTGCAATGAGCAGTTTGAGAGTGTGCCATTGCGAAAAGGCCCGCACAGCGGGCCGACGAAGCAATCCCATCTTTGCAGATAAAATGAGAAGCAGGTATAATTCGCCTGGACGCTGACCCCCAGGTCAGCGTTTGCTACGTTTTTTCCTATGAAGACGATAACACCTTGTCCAGAATGTGGTACGCCCCTTGGGGGCGAAATTCGCATTTGCCCCAATTGCGGCACGCTGATTGACCCGGCTGCCAAGACTCAGCCGAGTCGTATGTGGCGGGCGGCGGGCGCCGCGGCCAGGCGATTCAGGCTCTCGCCAGTGCTATTGATCATGGCGCTCTTGACTTGTGGGATGTTGGTGATGATCGCCGGCTCTGGCGTGGCGGGTTACTATCAGGGATTGCACGACCGCGAAGAGCGCACGCTCGAAATCGCCGCGCTTCACTTTGTACGCGGCCAGCAGAACCTGCAAGCCAAAAAATACGAGCTGGCGGTCGCCGAGTTCGAGTACGTGCTGCAGCTCGCGCCGGACTATCCGCGCGCCGGGGAACTCTTGGCCGAGACGCGCCGCCGGATGAACGTCCTCCCCACGCCCACTTTGCCGCCGACCGTGACAACTGCCACGGGCGACCTTTTCAAGCAGGGTCAGACGGCCTTTCAGGCCAAACAGTGGGACCGCGCTGCCGAGCTGATGGCTCAGGTGCGCGCGATCGATCCGACCTATGAAAAGGCGGCCGTCGAAGACATGCTGTTCACTGCACGCTACAACCAGGGGATGAAGCAACTGAGCGCGGGGGTCTTGGAGGAAGGCATCCTGTACCTTGACCTGGCCGCCGAACTGCGTCCGCTCGATCAAAACGCTGTGACCCAGCGCAAGCTGGCATCCATGTACCTCACGGCGACAGGCTACTGGGGTGTGAACTGGGAAAAAGCAATCGAGCGATTCAGCGAACTGGCTGCCATCGCTCCCAACTATCGGGATACCGGCAAGCGGCTGATCGAGGCTCGCATCAATTACGGCGATCAATATGCCCGACAGCAAGATTATTGCCCCGCTGTGAAAATCTATAGCGACACGCTCCGGTTCGGGGTCGGTGCGACGGTGCAGGCCAAACTGGACGATGCGCAGCAGAAATGCGCTGGCGCAACACCCACGCCCGTCACTGGCACGGTCGTCATCGCGGGCACGCCTGTGCCGCTCACGGGTTTGCCGTCGGGGCGGCTCGTCTATCCGGCCATCAACGAGCGAGGACGCTACGACGTGTACCTGGTCACCGCGGCCTCGGGCGGCGCGCAGCGCATTGATCAGGTGATCAGCGGAGGCGATCAACCCGCGCTTCAGCCTAACGGTCCAGCCATCGCCTATCGCTCGCCGGGCATTGGCATCAACGTTTACGATTATGCAACCAATACGGACAAGACCATCGCGCACGATGCCTCGGCCGCCTGGCCGGTCTGGTCGCCTGACGGCAAGCGCGTTGCCTACTCGGGCAAAGACACGACCGACAACTATCGCACGTACATCGTCTCGCTCGATGCGCCGGATCAACCCAAGATCGTCGCGGCGGGCTGGGGACCCGCGTGGAGTTCCAGAGGCGCATTGGCTTACACCGGCTGCGGCGCGGGCGGCGTGTGCGGCATCTTTGTCACGCAGCCCGATCAGACCGGCGTCGCGCCGGTCCGGCTGACGGCAGACCGCAACGACATCGGCCTGGCCTGGTCGCCGGACGGCAGCAAGATCGCCTACATGTCCAATCATTCGGGCAACTGGGACATTTACATCGTGACCACGGCGGGGACGGTGCGCCAGTTGACGACCGACCGATCGACCGACGGGCTGCCGACCTGGTCGCCGGACGGCAACAGCCTCGCGTTTGTGTCCAATCGCGGCGGGACGTGGGGCCTGTTCCTGATGCAGGCCGACGGCAGCGACCAGCGCAAAATCCTCGACCTGGGGACCCGGCTGCCCGCATGGCAAGAGCAGCGCATCTCGTGGATGCCATAGCAGTACGATAGTGCGCCTCGGACGTGAAAGGTCACTCGGCGACTGGTCCCATGCAATAGCCCGAACGGGCTTTATGGGGTAAAATAGAATCCATCGCACAGGTTGTGATCCATTCAGTGGAAGGAGCTTGCGATGGCCGACCCCATTCAACTGCTGCTTACGTCCCCGTGGTTCTGGATCGTCCTCGTCCTGATCATCCTGATCGTCGCCTTTCGCGCCCAAATCGCCCGGCTGATTGACCGGACGCAAAAGGCCAGAGCCGAAGCCGGCAAGGATGGCGCCAGGATCGAATTGGAAGCGCCAGTTCCCCCCTCGGAAAAAACGCCCGCCGCTGCCTCGCCGCCTGCCCAGAGCGTCCAGATCGGTCAGGGCGCAGTGATGAATCATGTCACGTTTGGCGACATTGGCAACGTGATCGTCAAGCCTCCAACTGGTTCTTGGCCTGCTCAAGCGGAAACTCCAAACGACAAGCCAGATTGCGACCTCGCTTCAGGCTGGAGCACGGCCGCCATCCGTGAATTGCTCACGGCGGCTTTTAGCGATGATGAATTGACCACGCTGTGTTTTGACCACTTTCGCCCGGTCTATCAAGAGTTCTCGGCGGGCATGAGCTTTGGACAAAAAATCCAGCGTTTGCTCGATTACGGCGAACGCTATCAGCAAGTCGAAAAGCTGCTGGCGATTGTGCGCGAGCGCAACCCGGCTCAGTATGCGCGATTCGAGAGACACTTGACCGGAGGCCGCAAGTGACATCCAGAATCGAGCGGCTGTTCACCAACCGCGGCGACGAAATCGAGCTGTTCGCGCAAATTGCGCGCCGCAAGCTCTCTCAACGCGTGCTGGCTATCCAGGCACCCGAAGGTTATGGCAAAACCTGGCTGATTGACCGCTACGAGGCATGGTGCAAGGCCGAGGGCGTGCCTTGCGTCCGTATGGACTTTGACGCCTCCCGCGAGGGCGGGCCGCTCAGCCCAGAATACATCCTGGAAAAAGCTGGTGAGATTATGGGCGTGATGCCGGTCTCGGACCTGGCAGCCTTTGCTCGCCTGCTCAAGGACATGGCAGGTCGCCCGGCTCAGGTGGATGTTGGAACCGGGGCGGTCATCAGCGGCTCGCGTTTTGGCGATATCGCCAACATCATCGTCAAAGAACTGCACGTTGCGCTGCCCGGCCTGGACCCTCAGGTGCGCCGCCGCCAGGCAACGCACCGCTTCCGCCAGGCGTTGGCCGCGTGCGGCCCTCAGCCGGCCGTCTGGCTGGTGGATTCGTGCGAAAAGGCCCAACAAAACCCCGATACTGCCGACTGGCTGTGCGGCGCGATCGTAGGCCACGTGGCTTGCGACGAATCGCTGCCGCTCGTGATCGTGCTGGCAGGTCGGTCGCTGCCAGACCTCAAATCCGATTGGGAAGATGCCATCGTGCGTCTCAAACTCAAGCCCTTCAAGCCCGACCACGTGGGTCAACTGGCGCGCGAGCGATTCAGTCTGAACTGGGATGAAACCATCGCCCAGTTGGTGTGGCAGGGCACAGGCGGCGTGCCGCAGGCGGTGATGACATTCATCGAGCGAGTTGCCGGCAGGCAGGAGGCGACGCCATGACCGAACAAACAGGTCAGGCCATGAGCGACGACCGCCTGCGTGAGATGCTGGCCAAACTCGAGCCGGGGATGAGCCAGCAAGAGGTGTTTGCCGCGCTGTTGGACGACACACTGGCCGGCGAAGGGCCGCAGGTCGCCGAAGCGTTCCTGGCCTGCGCCGTGCCGCACTGGTTCGATGCACCGCTGCTGGCCGCGCTGCTGGAAAAACCCGAATCCGAGGCGGCCCGGCTTTTGGCGCGCGTGACCGGCTATAGCTTTGTGAGCCAGCGGCCCGATGGCGCGTACATTTACCACGAAAACGCCCGCGCGAACCTGTTGGCGCGCGTAAAGCAAGACCCAAACCGCTTCCGGGAACTGAGCCGCCGCGCCGCCGGGTTTTTCCAGGACAGGCTCAGCCGGATTGATCCGGCGCTGCTGCGTAGCGCGGACATTCATGTCCGCGCGGAACCGCCCGATGAATCGTCGGGCTACAAAGCAGCGCCCCATGAATGGGGCCTGGCCGCCGGGTATCTCTTTGAGTGGCTGTATCACCGACTGGCCGTGGACGACGGGCAGGCCTTTGACCAATTGACCAACCTCTATCACCAACTGGAATTCCAATACAACCTGGCCGCGTGCGGAAGGCTGCTGGCGCTGGCCCAGGAACAGCGCGACCTGCTGACCGGCGACCGCCCGCAGTGGCTGCGCTACTACCAGGGACGGCTGCTGGAGCGTTCGCAGCGCTGGGCGGACGCGCTGGCCGTCTGGGAGCCTTTGCAGCACGAGGAACTCGGACCAAAGCTGAAATCGTGGCTGGCAAACCACATGGGCATGGTCTACGACTCGCAAGGCCGCTGGGACGAGGCGCTGGCGCACTACCAGGCCAGCCTGGACATCTTTCGCGCCCTGGGCGACCGACACGGCGAGAGCGCAACACTCAGCAACATCGGCAACGTCTACGCCTTGCAAGGCCGCTGGGACGAGGCGCTGGCGCACTACCAGGCCAGCCTGGACATCTTTCGCGCCCTGGGCGACCGACACGGCGAGGCAAACGTGCTCGGCAGTCTGGGCATTTTGTCGCGCCAGACTGGCCGGTGGGATGAAGCCATACCGTACTATAAACAAGAGCTTGAGATTTGCAGACAACTGGGTGACCGACAGGGCGAGAGCGGGGTGCTGAATAATCTGGGAGTCGTGTACGCCAAGAAAGGTTCGTGGGCAGAGGCCATTCAGTGCTATGAAGACAGCCTGAAAATCGAGCGCGAGATGAAGGATCGGCTGGAAGAAGCGCGGACGCTTGGCAACCTGGGCGATGTATTCAAAGAGACAGGCGAATGGGCCAAAGCTGAGGACTATTACAAGCAAGCTATCACCATCTTGCGCGATTTTGAGGACAAAGAACAACTCGGAGATTGGCTGGAAGCTCTAGGCGAACTCTATCGGATGCGCGGCATGTGGGCCGAAGCCGTACAGGTCCACGAGCAAGCCCTGCCAATCTGGCGCGAGCTGGCCCAGGCCCAGAGCGGCCAGGCGTCCGATGAACCTGCTCGCGCCAACGAGCAGCCCGGCGAGTGATGAAGCAAAGGGTATCAGATACGGAGGTTAACATGAGCGCTCTAGAGATATTACAAACAGCGGAATTTGTAGTAGATGCTCACGGGAATAAGAAAGCTGTGTTGCTTGATTACAAAGTCTGGGAAGAACTGTTGACCTTACTGGAAGATTGGGGAGATGCAGAGGAAATTCGTCGTCTCCGCGAGGCCGGGGAGGAGACCATGCCGTGGGAACAAGCCAAAGCAGAGCTGCGAGCTGAGGGGATAGATGTATAGCGTTCGCATCCTGCGGCGGGCTATCAAGGACATTGCCGATCTACCCAAGGGGTATGCCCATCTTATCGGCGAGCATATTGACCGCTTGCAGGAAAACCCTCGCCCGCCAGATGCAAAGAAACTCAGAGGGACGACAGACTATAGTTTACGGGTGGGAGTGTACCGCATTCTCTATGACATAGACGACACCGCTCGCATGGTCACCATCTATCGAATCAGGCATCGGCGCGAGGCCTATCGCTGATCGCACACGTATCACGCAATACGCATTACGCAACCCGAACCCGTTCCCGTCAACGAATCCCAAACGAATAAACGAATGGCAGTCTGACCTGTGCGCCTGCATCTCTACCTCTCCCCGCATCTCGACGACGCCGTGCTTTCATGCGGCGGACAGATCGCGCAATCGGTTCGCGCGGGTCATCGCGTCCGCGTCATCACGGTATTTGCCGGTGACGCAGTGCCCCAGGCGGCCGTCTCGCCGCACGTGCAGGAACTCCATCGGCGCTGGCAGCTCGACCCGGACAATCCCATCCCCGGTCGCCGCGCCGAAGACCTGGCCGCGCTCCAGACGCTCGGCGTGGACGCGCAAGACATCCTCCACCTGGCGTTTCCCGATTGCGTCTATCGGCTGGGCAAAATGGGCTGGCCGCTCTATTTCACCCGCGACGCAATCTTTGGCGAGATAGCCCCGGTCGAAGCGCCGCTGATCGAACAGATCACATCCGCCATCGGCCATCCGCCACGCAAAGCGGCCATCGGCCATCAGCTATCAGCTATCCGCGATCCACAATCCGCAATCAAAAATCAGAAATCAAAAATCATCTTGTATTTGCCGCTGGCCGCCGGGCATCATGTGGATCACCAAATGGTGCGCAGGGCGGGCGAAAAATGGTTCAAATCTCAAATCGCAAATCTCAAATCTCGAATCTCAATGGCGTACTATGAGGACTATCCTTACGCGGAAAAGCCAGAGACAGTCAGGGCAGCGTTGGGCGCGGAGACATTTAGAGTGGAACTGGTGGAACTGGACGAGGCGGCGCTGGAGGCCAAAATCGCCGCGATTGCGTGCTATCGTTCGCAGCTTTCGACGTTCTTTGCCGACGCAACCGAGATGGCCGCGCGGGTGCGCGCTTATGCGCAAGGCATCGGCGCCAGTAGACCGGCCGAGCGGCTGTGGCACAGGGGGATCGCCCAAGGGGACCTGTAAGCCGAGTTCTGTGCCCAGCCCACGCTGTGGGCGCAGGCTGGCGGCGACCATCTCTCTAGGGCGGCGGTTACCCGCCGTCTCGTGCGGCCTACCCGCGAGCATTGGACGAGCAGCCCACTCGCATGCTTGGCCTTGCTCCCGGTGGGGGTTGCCTGGCCGGTCGTGTCACCACGCCGCCGGTGGTCTCTTACGCCACCTTTTCACCCTTACTGGGATTGCGGATCTTAGATTGCGGATTGAACATGCCAATCTACAATCCAAAATCTTCCATCCCAGCGGTCTGTTTCTGTGGCCCTGCTCCGCGAGTCACCTCGCCTGGGCGTTACCCAGCACCGCGCTCTGTGGAGCTCGGACTTTCCTCACCTTGCGCCAGGGCAAGGCGCGGTCGCCCGGCCCCCTTGGGCAGTTTCATCTTAGCACGCCACGCGCGCCGCGTCAAGCCTCAGGCAATCCCTCCGACAACTGCTCCTCCGGCCACGTCACCTCCTGGCGAGCAAGCGCGTCAGTGGCCGCGGCCTGAGCCGCGATCTGCTTGCTCGGCCCGACGCCTCGCCCTACAACCTGATCGCCGATGCTCACCTCGACGGTGAACTGCCGTGCGTGATCCGGCCCCTCGGCGTGGACGGTGCGATAGCGCGGCGTGCGCCCGAATTTGGCCTGGCTCCACTCTTGCAAGATACTCTTGGCATCCCGGTCGCGCTCCTCAGCTATGATCCGCTCAACCTCGTCAGGCAAGAGCTGCGACAGGAACGCGCGCACCGCATCCAGGCCCTGGTCGAGATACAATGCGCCGATCAGCGCCTCAAACGCATTGCACAAAAGCGACTGCCGCACTCGACCACCGCTTTCCATCTCGCCCTTGCCGAGTCGCAACTGATCGGGCAGACCAATCCGGGTCGCAAACCCGGCCAGCGTGTCCGTCTTGACCAGCGCGGCGCGCAGACTGGTCAACCGGCCCTCGCGCAATTCGGGGAAGCGATGGTAGAGCCACGCGCCGACGACAAAGTCTAGCACGGCGTCGCCCAAGAACTCGAGCCGCTCGTTATCCTCAAGCGCCACCTCGGGATGCTCGTTGAGGTACGAGCGGTGCGTCAACGCGCGCATCAAGAGAGAGGGATCGCGAAAGGCCGGGAGGCCTGAAAGTGTCGAACCGGTCTCGGCTTCTTGAAGTTGAGAAACGAGTTCCACGCGACTGTTATCCTGCCCAGGTGAAGAGGCGATCACGTCTGAAGTGCGACCTACTCTTTGTAACGCTTGATGATCAAGACCGAGTTATGCCCGCCAAAGCCAAACGCATTCGACACCGCCACGCGCACCGGCACATCGCGCGCGACGTTGGGCACATAGTCCAGATCACAGTCGGGGTCGGGCACGCGATAGTTGATCGTCGGTGGGACGCGACCGGTGCGGATCGCCATCACGCACAAGAGCGCCTCGAGCGCGCCTGTGGCGCCCATCATGTGCCCGGTCATGGACTTGGTCGCGCTGATGGGAACCCGGTACGCATGCTCGCCCAAAACGGTCTTGATCGCGCGGGTCTCGGTCGGGTCGTTGAGCTGGGTCGCCGTGCCGTGCGCGTTGATATAGTCCACCGCCTCGGGCCTGAGGCCGGCGCGCTTGAGCGCGAGCTGCATCGCCTTGGCGGCGCCCGAACCATCCTCCAACGGCGCGCTGATGTGGAACGCATCGCACGTGCAGCCATAGCCGATCAACTCGGCCAGCGGCTCGACGCCGCGCGCGATCGCGTGTTCCAGGGATTCGATCACAAACACCGCCGCGCCTTCAGCCATCACCATGCCACTGCGATCTTGAGAGAAAGGGCGGCAAGCCGTCGCCGGGCTGTCGTTCTCGCGCGTCATCGCGCCCAGCCGGTCGAACGCCGCGATCCCGACCGGCGAGACAGTCGCCTCCGATCCGCCACAGATCATCGCCTGGGCGTCGCCGCGCAGAATCATCTCATAGGCCACCCCAATGCCGTCCGCGCCGGCCGCGCAAGCAGAGACCGGCGCCAGGTTAGGGCCACGCGCGCCGGTGAGGATGGCCACTTGAGCCGGGGCGCTGTCGGCAATGATCATGGTCATCGTGAACGGATTGATCCGACGCGGCCCGTCGCGCAAATAAGATCCGACACATTCGACCCAGGACTGCAGGCCACCGATAGCCGTTCCGATGACGACCCCCACATCGTCCGCGTTCGAGCGGTCAATCGTGAGACGAGCTTGCTGGAGCGCCTGGAAGCTGGCTGCAATCGCGAACTGTGCAAAGCGATCTCGCCGCCGCGCCTCCTTGCCGTCCATGTAATTGGCCGGATCAAAACCTTTGACCTCGCCTGCGATTTTGACATTGAGCGCCGAAGCATCAAACAAAGTGATTGGCCCAATGCCACTTCGACCGTTGACGACGTTATCCCAGGTCGTGTCCACATCCAGGCCGCACGGGTTGATCGTGCCCATACCGGTGATGACAACGCGTGGTCTGTCCATGTGTGTCTTCTCCTGATTGGGATTCTTGAGAAATGCCAGTCAATCCCCTGGCTTGGGGTCATAGTGTCCTTCAATCCACTCTTCGCCGTTGGGGCCGATTTCTTTTTTCCAAACGGGGACTATCTCCTTGATGCGATCAATCCCATAGCGGGCTGCCTCGAAGCAACCCTGGTCACGGTGCGGCGAGGAGACAGCCACCAGCACCGTCGGCTCGCCAGCGGGCAACGTCCCGACGCGCTGGATCAACGCAAGGCCCTCGATCTGGGGAAAGCGAAGGCGCATCTCTTGAGCCACCTGTTCGAGCTTGGCCTCGGCCATCGGCACATAAGCTTCGTAAAAGAGTTGAGCGACCTGCTTTTCGCCTTCCGATCCACGCACTGCGCCGGTAAAGGTGACCACCGCGCCGGTCGTCGGAAGGGTCAACTCGCGAATGATCTGGTCTACGTCAAGCGCGTCAGGCGTGATGCGCATGATCGTCGGGAACGCGCCTCCACTGACAGGCGGGAAGAGTGCAACCTCATCGCCTGCGTGAAGCGGCGTCTGGGCAAACGCAAACTCTTGATTCACCGCCACCAGGCACGAAGACAGGGCCTGAGCCAACGCTGGAATCTCCGCCGCCAGCTTTTCCTTCAAGGCCGCGACTGTCGCACCCTCTGGCAGTTCAACCACCACCTGGTTCGCCCCGGCGCTATCCTTCAACGTCGCAAACAATCGGACGGTCAACCTCATGTTCCCTTTCCACTCCGTCACCTTGTCACCGTGTCACAGTGTCACCATGTCACCATGTCACCGTGTCACCATGTCACCATGTCACCGTATCACCTTGTCACCATGTCACCATGTCACCGTGTCACCTTGTCACCCCAACACCACATCTCCTGACTTGCCGCCGCGCTTTTCCACCAACCGGATGTCCGTCAACCGCATTGCGCGGTCCACAGCCTTGCCCATATCATAGATTGTGAGCGCCGCCACGCTGACCGCCGTCAGAGCTTCCATCTCCACGCCCGTCTTGCCCGTCGTCTCGACCCTGGCCGTGATCTCGACCATTCCCTCGGCCTCGGTCTCGCTTAGCTCGAATTCGACGCCGATGTGAGTCAGCATCAGCGGGTGACACAGCGGGATGAGGTCGGCGGTTTTTTTGGCAGCCAGGATGCCCGCCAGACGCGCCACGGCCAGCGCATCGCCTTTGCTCAGCGCGTTCTGGCGGATGAGCGCCAGCGTCTCGCGCTTCATGAGGACGCGCCCACGCGCGACCGCCATGCGGTGGGTCTCGGGCTTGCCGCCCACGTCCACCATCCTGGCGCGGCCACTTTCATCCACGTGCGTCAACCCGTCTGCCATATCCCGCCAGCCCATGCGAGTCAACTTGAGGTTGGAGTGCAGGCTTTAGCCTGAAGGCCGCACTCCGGGGCTAAAGTTTACACTAATGCCCGCCAGCCCTCTGCGCGCAGCGTGCGTCTCCAAGAGCCTACCCTAAAATCTCTACCGCTGAGGGCGCTGAGTTTTATTAGGTTTTCTCTGCGCTCTCTGTGTACTCAGCGGTGAAAGCAAAGGCGGCTCCCATGCCGCTGCCCCCCCTCGAACTCCCCCCACTTCGCAGGGGGAAAAGTCGGGCATGGGAGCCCGACCCGCTAATTTTCGGATAGGCTCAAAGCTCTATGCTCCTGCGCCAACTCGCGCCACAATCGCAGCCGAAAACGAATCAGGTCACGGAACGCCCTGAGGATCACCTTGAGGTTGGCGCCCGTGGGATGACCCGCCGTGCGCGGCAAGTGCGTCACCGGCACATCGGTGATCCGATAGCCACGCGCGCGCGCGCCGGCCAAAAACTCGGTGTCAATCATCGCGCCGTTCGATTCAATGTGAACGTGGTCCAACAGCTCGCGTCTGAACAGTTTGAAACCGCAGTCAATATCCCGGCACAAATAACCAAACAACAGACGCACCACAGTGTTCCACCCGAAGGCATTCAGCCTGCGGATGAACGGGTCTTGACGATGGGCGCGGTAGCCGCTGATAATGTCCGCTTCTGGCGCGCAAGCCATCAACTGCGTGACCTCGCCAAAATCAAACTGATTATCGCTCGGCGCAAAAGCGATCCAATCGTGCTGAGCGGCCGCAAACCCAGCTTTGAGCGCGCCGCCGTAGCCGCGATTGGGAAAGTGTTCGACCAGCTTGAGGTGAGGGATGCGCGCTTGCAGATCGCGCACCACGTCGCCGGTCCGGTCACGGCTGCCGTCATTGACGACGATGATCTCGTGCTCCAGGCCCAGCGATTGCATGACCTTGGAAACGCGCTCAACAGCCACAGCGACATTGGCCTCTTCGTTATACGCCGGCATCACGACCGAAAGACTCGAGACGGATGATGATGGTTGTTGGATCATGAAATCCTCGATAGGTATGGTGGGGCGATTATAGCACAGGCCCAGAGCCTTTCCAAACATGGAGGAGCAAGGTATAATCGCCTCGGGCCTCCGAGATTTGGGAAACCTCGGAGGTCTTGCGGAGGAATCATGCTCAAGTTTACGTCATTGCGTGAGAGCCTCGCCAAGACCCGCGACGCGGTATTTGGGCGAGTGGTCTCGCTCCTGGGGCAAAGCGAGATCACGCCCGCGCTGTGGGATGAACTCGAAGCCCTGCTCGTCCAGGCCGACGTGGGCATCAGCACGACGACGGAACTGCTCGACCGGCTGCGCAGCCGCGCGACCCGCGAGGGGATCACGCGAGCCGACCTGCTCCGTTCGGCGCTCCAGGCCGAATTGCGCGCGATGCTGGGCCAGGCCGGGCCGATGAACCTTGACCCGGGCCGCCCGCTGACGGCGATCCTGATCGTCGGCGTCAACGGGTCCGGCAAGACCACCAGCATCGCCAAGCTGGCCGCGTACCTCAAGCGTCAAAAGCGCCGCGTGCTGCTCGCCGCCGCCGACACCTTCCGCGCGGCCGCCGGCGAGCAAATCGACATCTGGGCCGAGCGCGTGGGAGTGCCGATCGTGGGCGGTCAACCCGGCAGCGACCCCGGCGCCGTCGTGTTCGACGCCGTGCGAGCCGCACAGGCCCGCCAGATGGACGTGCTCATCGCCGACACCGCTGGCCGATTGCACACTCAATACAACCTGATGCAGGAACTCAAAAAGGTCCGCAACGTGCTGACCAAAGCCGTGCCCGGCGCGCCGCACGAGACCTTGCTGGTCATTGACGCGACCAACGGTCAAAACGCCTTGACGCAAGCCAAACAATTCAAGGACGCGGTCCAGGTGACCGGCGTCATCCTCGCCAAGCTCGACGGCACCGCCAAAGGCGGGATCGTGTTCGCCATCGCGCACGACCTCAAGCTGCCCGTGCGCTTTGTCGGCACTGGAGAACATTTAGAGGACTGGGCCGAATTCGACGCCGATAATTTTGTGAACGGATTGTTCGAGTAGGGGCATGCCTCGCGCCTGTACGGTGAAGGTTGCCTTTATAGTGGGCGACTGCAACCCCCATGCGGGGGCAGGTAGTCACCCCTGCTGAGGATCTGCACGAGCGCCAGCGTCATCATAAACACGTAGGATAGATCCACCACAAAGTATGAAGCGTCCACTAGGCCGTGCGCCAGGAAATCGGCCATCGAGGCCATCAGCCCGATCGCCAGCGCGCGGTTGAGCGGGTCGCGCAAGTGGCGGAGAGGAAACGCCGCGCGCCAGAACTCGATGTGCAGCCAGACGCCTGCCGCCAACCCCATCAGCCCGAGCCGCGCGGCATAGTCCAGGACAAGGTTGTGCGGATGCGAGAGCATCGGCTCGGCCCACGCTTCGGGGAACATGTATCGCCCGCGATATTGATACAAAAAATTGTCCAGTCCCACGCCGAGCATGGGATGATCGCGGATCATCCACAGCGCGCTTTGCCACAAGTTGAGCCGAAAGAACGACGTGCCGCTCGTCACATCCAGCAGCGACTGGAAGCGCGGCGTGCGCAGCAAGGGGATCGCTGCTACCGCACCTGCGCCCACCGCCGCCAGAGTGGCCCACAGCCATCGCCCTCCCGCCAATACCCCAATGACCAGCAGCGCGGCGGGCACGCCTAAAAGCAGCGCGCCTTTGGAAAAACTCAACAAGATCGCCGCCGCGACCGGCACCGCACTCAGACCATACAGCCACCTTCGTCGTCCCGCTCCCAGCAGCGCCACAGCGATCATCACCGGCAGCACGCGCCCCAAAAATAGACCCACATTGTTGGGCGAGCCGTAAACGCTCCGCAAGCGATGTTGGCCCGCTTCAGCGGTGATGATGTTGATGTTGAGGGCATACTGAACCAGCCCGATGACAGCAACGAGAACCCCGGCCGCCATCCAGGCATCCACGACGCGCCACAAGGCTGGATGGCGCCTGGCTGTCGTGCGGAGCATCAGGTAGAACAAGGCCGGCTCCAAGACCATCCCGCGAAACTCGCGCAGCGCGTACTTGGGATACTCGGCCACAAAAAGCGACGCCACTGAGACGACCACAAAAGCCAACACCGCCCCATCAAGCCATGACCATTGGCCGCGGACTGCCGACCACAAATCGCGGGCGACCACCCAGATTGATCCCGGCGAAGATGCCTGGCTTCGCGCCCTGGCCAGGTTTCGGAGCAGCCAGGCGACCAGGCACATGATCAAGACGATCTCGGTCATCGCAAACAGGTACTGGTTGATCGTGCGCGGGAGCATGTAAAAGGGGATGACCAACGCCACCAGCGCCAAACCCAAATCGAGGCGGAGCAAGATCAGCACGAACAACACCAGCCCACTGAGGAGCGTGACCACCAACCACGGCGAAACGTAGAACAGCACCGAAAGGCCCAGCAGCGCGGCAAGGCCCGCTGCATCGCCCACGCGGCGCAGCGCCGCCGGGACCTGCTCACTCCACGTCAGCCACATCGAAGCGTAAAACACGATGGCCGCGATCACCATCAGCACAGCGTGCGCAACATCACCCCATCGAACCCAACCAGTCGCCGTCCCCCATTCGACGCGCTGTGCAGCGAACACCGCTCCGATGACCAACACGATGCCCAGGAGCATCAGCGCAGCCAGCGCGAAATCATATCGCTTCAAACTGGCTGGCTCGGCCTGCACCGACCAGCCGATGAGCG
The DNA here is from genome assembly GCA_034434835.1 of Thermoflexales bacterium. Classification (GTDB taxonomy): domain Bacteria; phylum Chloroflexota; class Anaerolineae; order Fen-1058; family Fen-1058; genus JBGLNJ01. Next base: position 21,846 of record DAOTXX010000004.1, read on the forward strand.
ACCGCTGGCTCCATCCGCGCTCGGCAACGATCTCGGCGGTATGCACGCCCAAGGTCAAGCCGGTGGCAACAGGGATCGTGTCCACGCTCGCGCGCTGAACGTCGGGCGGGATGAGTTGAAGGAACGCGCCCCGGCTATCGCGTGGAAGTGCGTTAGCGGGTTGGCCGTCCACGGTGATGTAAAAATTGGCGCGGTCGGCCGCGCGCCGAACCCGCAGAGCCAGTCCCGTGCCCAGAAACTCGATCGTGACCTTGTCGCCCGTCTGCGTCCAGTCCGCGCCGAGTTCGGAAAAGCTCCAGTGCTCCGGTGGGGAAAACTCGGCCGGGCCGGCCACATAGGTCTCGCTCGCCAAAGATGGGGGACGCGCCGCAGAATGATAACCGACGCCATAGCCCAACGTCCCATCCACTTGAGAGTATACGTCAGCGATGGGGCGCAGCCCATCCGGCCAGGCCACCGCAAAACCCCAGCGCGGATCGTCGGCGGGCGCAGCGGGCTGCCAGCTCTCCAAGACCATCACACCCATCCACGACCATTCGCGCATCACGCGCCGCAGCGCCTCCCGGGTGTAATCGGCCTGGTCGGCCAACGTTACCTGTCCCCAAATCGAAGGCTTGCCCGTCCAACTGGCCGGGAGCGCGTTCCATCCAAAGTGACTGGCCCAGATCGGCTTGCCCGAGTCGCCGTGCTTTTCCATCTCCTCGCGCATCAGGACGATGTGAGAAAAGTTGAGCACCTCCGGGTCAACGCGGCGATCCAGCGGGCTGGTGGAAAACCCATAGGGCTTGCCGGAAGCGATGTCAAAATACCTGCCCGCGCCAACTTCATAGAGTCTCCGCAAATAGAGCCAATTGCTCATGTTCGCGCGCGAGTTTTCGATGGTGGGCGCAAGCCCCGCCAGCATGACGACGGCGGAAGGATCGTTGGCCAGGATCGCCTGGCGCGCCTGACGGAGCATCTCGGCATAGGCGACCGGGTTCACCTCGCCATCCCAGCGGTCGCCCAGGTTCGGCTCATCCCAGATTTGATAGACGTGGATGCGGTCGCCGTAGCGTTTGGCAAATTCGCCAGCAAAGCGAGCGAAATCGGCAGGATCAGTGGGTGGGGATTGGGTATCAGGTATGGAGGGGTGCGCCCAGACGGGACAGGTATCAAGCACGGCGATCATTTGCAGCGGGACCGACCGATCGCTCACGACTGCATGGACGATCCGATCCCACGCCGTCCAATCGAACCTGCCGCGTTCCGGCTCCATCTCAGCCCAGGGGAAGGTCTGCCGCACCCACGCAAAACCGAGAGCCTGTATCTGGTCGAGATGGCGCTGCAGGGCGGCCGGATCGTACTGTTCCAGCGCGACGTTGATGCCCGTGCGCGGTACCTCGGTGTAAGCGATGGGTTCAGGGAAACCTCGCGGCCCGCGTGACGCGCCGCGCGTCTCGAATTGCCGCTGTGCCACAATCACCCAGGCTGCCAGACCCGTTACGATCAGTCCGAGCGCGCAAACCGCCAACCCGATCGCTGCTCTATGCTTCGACATGCGTCCTTCGTCCTCCGCCATTCGTCACGCAAAGCGGTCACTCAGCGCGCCCAGCGCGGAGACGAGAGATTCCCTTCTGTGGTGAGCTGCTGCGCCGCGCCGGTCAAGACATTGACGAGATAAAGGTCGCGTTGATAAGCGACGATGATGAGCGCGCCTTCCGGAGAGACATCCAGATCGGGGCGGCCGGGCAGGCCAGGCTTGCCTTCGGCAGGAAAGAGACGCGCAGGATTGGAGCCATCCCGGTCTATGCGATACAGATCGTAGCGGCTATCGGCGCTGGCATACGGCGCTTGCGCTCGCCCAAAGACGATCAGACCCGAAGCGTAACGCGGCGCCGCCCACATGCCAGTTTCGCTGGCGAGCTTGGCCCGGAACGAGCCATCGGCTGCCAGCGCCCACACATCGAACACCGGACTGGAATCGGCGGGTTCGCCAGCCGGGGAGGGGCCGTGCGTCACTGCAACGACAAATCTGCCGTCTGAGGTCCAGGCCACGCCCGGCGTCCACGCCCAATTGCTGAACGTATTGTATGGCGGGAAGCTGACTAACGTCGTACGCTTGCGCTTCGCCAGGTCAACGACCGAGATGTCCTCCGTCGAGCCGATCGCGATCGCTTTGCCATCCGGCGACCATTCATAGTTCGCGCCCCACCAGCCAAATGCGCCGCCGATGGAAGGCTCCAGGATTTTCTCCGCCGCGCCCAGGTTGCCCGCGCGGAACCCGGCGATCCACAGGTCATTGGCGGCGCGCCAAGCAGGCTGACCGCTCGTCGCCGCAGCAGTCGAATAGGCGATCTCGGCGCCGTCGGGCGACCAACCAGCATAGATCACGCCCGGCGTCTTGAGTTGCCGGGGGATGGCGTTGGCCAGCACGGTGTCCACAACCCACAGCGTATTGATCGGATCGCCCTCATTGGTCTGGGTCAGCGCGCGCGTGAACAGCAGCCATTTGCCGTCCGGCGAAAGCGCAAACACACGACCATCCAGGTCGCCGCTGGTGGTCAAGGCGCGGCGGTTGCTGGTGGATTGGCGCATCACGTAGGCATTGTTGTTGGCAATGTAAGCGATCGTCCCCGAAAAAGGCGTCGAGACGAACGCATTGGCGATGCCGACGAGCACCATCTCCGCCTGGGGCTGCTCGGCAACCTCCCGCCGAACCTCGACGCGCTCGGTCTGCACACCGTCTTCAAACGTCAGGCGATACGTGAGTTGGAGCAGCCCGTTGCGGCCCGGCTGGATGATTTTGGATTGACCGGCTGGCAGAGTCGCATCACGGACAGTCTGCTGGGTAAAGGGGATGGTTTGCGTCTGCACCTCTGTGCGTTGGAGGACGCGGGTGACGGTGATCGTCATACCGTCCGAGATCGCCACGCTTTCCGGCGGGCGGACGCGATCCAGATCGTTCAGCGTCAGGTTGGCCTGCCGAAGCACGTCGCGGACAGTGGCGGCAGACGATTCGACGACGATCGGGGTCCGAGTTCCATCCGCGACGAGCGTCACGTGAGTCGTGCTCACGCTCGGCTTGGGCGCGGCGCACGCGGCGAGGAAAAGCGCAACGGCGAGAAGCAGGATCAAGGAACGCATCAAGGCCGGGATCAACTTGAGGCAATGGACTGCAAAAGTTGATCAACGCGCTGTCGCAGCCAAAGATTGATCAACGTCTGCGTGCTGATCCGCCGCTGCTTGGCAATTCGGCGCAAGTCGGCCATTAACTCCGGGTCAATACCCACATAGGTGCGCCGCGCCGACGCATCGAACGTCACTTTAACCTCGCGGATTTCGCCTTCATAATCCGCAAGGCTGTGTGTATCCCAGAACGCGGCCATCTCTTCCAGGCTACGCGCCTTTGAGATACTGCTAAGCCTTTCGTCTGCCATAGTGCCTTCGTTCCTTTCGATCCATATCGCGGGCGCTGATCGGTAAAGCCTCTTGGCCTTGCTTGAGGATAAAGAACACTACCAGGTATCGGCCAGCTTCGGTTTGTCCATAAGCGGCGTACAGGTCCTGGCCTTCCCGATGTCCCTTCTCCACAAACCAGATCTGTGGGTTGCCAAATAGAACCTCTTCAGCCTCTTCGACGAGGATGCCATGTTTTTGCAGGAGCTTGTCCTCGATTTCTGGCAACCAAACGATCCGCTGAACGTGCATGGCCGTTCCTATCAAAAGGGTTGCAAGGGAAAGTGCTGAATCCACATTTGATCATACCGGGATTCAGGCGATTGGTCAACAGCGGGGACCTGATAGGTCCGGTCTCATAATCCGTGCAGCGCGCGCAACTGATCGAGGTATTTCTGATCGAGCGGCGCTTCGCGGCGGCGCTGCGGTGGGCCGAGCGGGTCAGTGGTCTCGACCTCGCCCAACAACGCGCCGAACGTCGCCAGCGCGCCATATGCTTGAGCGTCGAGGTTGTAGCCGCCCTCTAACGTAACAGCAATGCGCCCGTGACATTCCGGCAGCTCGTTCGCCAGCGCGACCAGCTTGCGCGCCATCATCCCATACCCCGAAATCGTCACCAACATCGAACCGAGCGGGTCGAGCCAGTGCGTGTCGAACCCGGCGCTGACCAGGATCAATTCCGGCCTGAAGCGCCGCGCAATGGGGAGGAGCAGCTCATCCAAGATGCGCGCGTAACCGGCATCGCCGATGCCGGGCGACAGCGGCACGTTGACATTTGTCCCTTTGGCTGCGCCAGAGCCGATCTCGCTCCAATGCCCGGTGCCCGGATAGATGCCCCACTGGTGGGTGGAAAAGTACAGGATGGTCGGATCGTCGTAGGTGAGGTATTGCGTCCCCTGACCGTGATGCAAGTCCCAGTCCACGATCAGCACACGCGCCACGCCGAGTTCCTCGCGAGCCACGCGCGCCGCCACGGCAATGTTGTTGAACAGGCAAAAGCCCTCACCCATGTCCGCGCTGGCGTGATGCCCCGGCGGACGGACCAGCGCAAACCCGTTGTTAACCTGGCCGCGCACAATCGCCTCGACCAGCGTGACCAGCCCACCGGCGGCCAGCAAGGCGGCCTCATAAGACCGGGGGCCTACGTAGGTCTCGCCGCCGCGCCACGCATCGCCGCCGGCCGCCGCCAGGTCGCTGATCCGCATCACGTATTCGGGTTCATGGACGCGAAACAGCCTGTCGAGGCTGATCGGCTGCGGCTCGAGCGGCGTCAGGCGCGCTTTGATCGGGCTGGCCTCCAACGCGGCCAGGATCGCTTTGAGCCGCTCCGGCGATTCGGGATGTCCCGGTTGATAATGCTCCAGGTAAAGCGGATGAGAGACGATAGCGGTTGACATGGCACCTCCGTCAAACGTCAAAAGTCAAATGGCCATGGGTGCGCCCATGAGGATAGCACTGATCCCAATGAAAAGCAACTCGCCCCCACCCCATCCCCTTATGGCACTGGGCCACCTGTGCTCATCTCCGCTCTCCTGATGTATAACGTCACTGTTCAGCCCATGCCTTTTCTAAAGGCTTGCGAGTCCCGGTCAACGAATCTCAAACGAATCAACGAATGATGGTCACGCCTCTCTGTCAGCAATTCGTTTACACCGCACCTGCGGTGGGTGCAGGTGTTCGTTGCGCCGAAGGCGATTCGCCTGCCTGGCGGCAGACAGGTTGACGGATTCCCGCTGAACAGTTACATCTGTACTAGGAAAAAGAGGATGGATGTACCTAGCCACAAGACCACCCGTCAAGTAACCTAACATAGAAGATTGCCACGTCTCACCACCATCTTCTTCAGAAAGGAGTTTCCCATGCGATTGTATGCCGACAGCAGCAAGTGTTCTGGGTGCCGCGCATGCCTGGTCGCTTGCTCGCTCAATCTCTTTACCGAGAACAATCCCAAAAAGGCCGCGCTCAACATCCTCCCTCACTTTCCCGCCCCAGGCGTCTTTGAGGTCAAGGTCTGCACGCAGTGCGGCGAGTGCGCCAAGGTCTGCCCCACCGAGGCGATCAAGAAAAACGACCGGGGCGCTTACTATGTGGATTTTGCCGAATGCAATCTGTGCGAGGCGTGCGTGCCGGTCTGCCCCGAAGGCGTGATGTATGTTCGGACCGAGCTGGCAGACCATGCGTGGAAGTGCGACCTGTGCGGTGATTGCATCGCGGTGTGCGGGACGAATGTGCTCCGCATCGGCGAGATCGAAGCGGTGGCGGCGTAAGGAGGCAAGATGAACGGCTATGGTGGAAATATTCTGCGCGTCAACCTGACGACCGGCCAGATCACCCGCGAGCCGACTCCGCCGGAACTGATGCGCGATTTTGTCGGCGGACGCGGCTTTGGCGCGTATCTCCTCTATAAAGAAGTGCCCAAGGGCGCGGCCCCGCTCGGCCCGCAGAACAAGCTCATTATCTCCAGCGGCCCGCTTTCCGGCCTGATGATCCCCGGCGCGGGCAAGTGCGATTTCACCACCAAATCACCGCTGACCGGCGGCTATGCCAGCTCGTCCCTGGGCGGCCTGTTCACCGCTGAGATGAAATATGCCGGGCTGGATAGTATCATCCTCGAAGGCATCAGCCCCAAGCCCGTGTATCTGTTCATTGACGACGACCAGGTCGAATTGCGCGATGCGGCGCACTTGTGGGGCAAGGGCACCTTTGCCGTCGAACAAGAACTCAAGGCCAGGCTCGGCGAAGAGTTCCAGATCGCCTGCATCGGTCCGGGCGGCGAAAACGGCGTGCTGTTTGCGCACATCAATCATGACTATGGCCGTCAGGCCGGGCGCGGCGGCGTGGGCACCGTGATGGGCAACAAGAAGGTCAAGGCCATCGCCCTCCATGGGACCAAATCTATCTCCGTCGCGGACATGGACGGCTATCGCAAAGCTGGCCTGGCGCTCTTCAAGGCCTGCAAAGATGCCGAAGGGCTGGAAGCGTGGCAAAAATACGGCACGACGATCGTTGTGAGCTGGTGCGACGAAGTGGGCGCCTTGCCCACCCGCAACTTTTCCGCCGGCTCCTTCGAGGGCGGCAAGACGCTCTATGGCCCGGTGATGCGCGAGCAGATCGTCATCACCGACAAAGGCTGCTTTGCCTGTCCTTCGCCGTGCGGCAAGTATAGCCGAATGAAGCATTACGGGACAAACGTCGAAGGCCCCGAGTACGAAACCATCGGCATGATCGGATCGAATCTGGGCATCCCTAACATCGAGGACGTGGCGCAGGCCAACCTGCTGTGCGACGACTGGGGCATTGACACGATCAGCGCCGGCGGGGCGATTGCCTGGGCCATGGAGTGCTACGAAAAGGGAATCCTCACCCGGCAGGACACCGATGGACTGGAACTGAGGTTTGGCAATGTCGAGGCCACCTTCAAGCTGATCGAAAAGATCGCCAAACGCGAAGGCCTGGGCAACTTGCTGGCCGATGGCGTCAAGCAAGCGGCCAAAAAGGTCGGCAAGGGTAGCGAGAAATTTGCGATCCAGGTCAAGGGCATGGAGCAATCGGCGTATGCCACGCACTATGCCACGGCGATGCTCCTGGCCTACATGACCTGCGATGTGGGCGCGCATCACAACCGCGCCTGGGCCATCACCTATGACTTGCAGGCGGGCCGCGAGCGCGTCGCGCCCGATAAAGTCGCGCGCGTCATCTGGCTGCAAAACTTTCGCCCGATGTTCGACGTGCTCGGCTCGTGCCGATTGCAGTGGGTCGAGCTGGGCATTGACCGCGACCTGTACCTGCCCGCGCTGGAGGCGATCACGGGCGTGCATCGCACGTGGGAAGACCTGGAAAAGGTCGGCGAGCGCATCTGGAACCTCACCCGCCTGTACTGGGCGCGCGAGCACGAGGGCTTTGGCCGCGAGTGGGACATGCCCGCGCCACGCTTTTACCAAGAGCCGCCCGAGACCGGAGTCACGGCCGGGCAGATCACAAAACTCGAAGATGTCCACAAGCTGCTCGATATGTATTATGAGCAGCGCGGCTGGACCCCGCAAGGTCTGCCCACACAGGAGACTCTGGCGAAACTGGGGTTGGCGAATCTGGCCGATAGCCGATAGCGGATGG
>DAOTXX010000005.1:0-34256 GCA_034434835.1 Thermoflexales bacterium
GAACTTGAGGTACAGAGCGTGATGAGACATACTGGCCTCCGCAGGCTAATGGCAGACCGGTGACTCTCTCGCTTGTACCACACTTTATCAAGCCTGACAAGCCAATTCCGCAAGCTCATGTCGGGTAGTGAGAGCCGCACATTCTCATCCGGGTCAGCAGTAGGTCCCAGCAGCGGAGCCAGCCATGCCATCGCTTCGGCGTCCAGGAACTTGGCGCCGCACACGTCACATAGCCAGGCTGGGACGCCCGGCACAAGGACAAACTGCTCGTCTCTGGAATCCTTGAGAGTATGCCAGGCGGCATAGGTCACAGGCCGTTGGCCTAGCGCGCCCGCATGACAGTGAGGACAGATGTCTGTCATGCGGCATCTGCCTCCGTCATGATCTTGACGGATGCGCTCGCGCCGATGCGGTTGGCGCCCGCTTCGATGACGGCTTGGGCATCCTGCAGCGTGCGGATGCCTCCGGCGGCCTTGACGCCCATCTCCGGTCCGACAGTCTGACGCATCAACGCCACATCATGCGGGGTCGCGCCGCCCGGCCCAAAGCCGGTCGAGGTCTTGACAAAGTCGGCGCCCGCCTGTTTGGCAAGCTGGCACGCGCGGACCTTTTCGTCTTCGGTCAACAGCGCGGCTTCGATAATGACTTTGACCAACGCCCCGGCCGCGTGAGCCGCGTGGACGACGGCGTCCATGTCGCGCGCAGCCAGATCGTCATCTTGGCTTTTGAGCGCGCCAATGTTGATGACCATATCAACCTCGGTTGCGCCATCGGCGATGGCCTGTTGCGCTTCAAAGGCCTTGACTGCCGGCAGAGTGGCGCCGAGTGGAAAGCCGACCACGGTGCAGACCCGGACCGGGCTGCCTCTCAGCAGCTCGGCGCACAGCTTGACGTAGGTGGGATTGACGCACACTGAAGCAAAGCTGTATCGTTTGGCTTCGTCACACAGTTGCCTGATCTGCGGCTCGGTCGCCTCAGGCTTGAGCAGCGTGTGGTCAATCATGGAGGCCAGATGTCGAATGTCCATGTTTGTCGTCGTATTGAGGGATGATGGTCGGGGAAGTCATCCTGCCTAAAGTGTGAAACGCCAGACATGCATGGTCACGTTTCATGTTTCCATTTCGACCGCTGTCCAGTCGCAAACCATTCCCCGGGACAGGCGCGAGACTCAGGGCGATTTGGCCTGCGCGTACGAGTAATGCGGGACGACGCCCCAGCTCTTGGGCGGCCAGTAGGTCACCCAGGCCTTGCCATCAATCATGGAAAACGGGATCGTGCCCCAACTGTGACTGTCGCTGGAATTGTTTCGGTTGTCGCCCAGCACGAAATATTCGTTTGGACCGATCTGGCGCGGTTCCATCATGTAAGCGGGCGGCTGGGCGATGTACGGCTCGTCGAGCGGCGTGCCGTTGACATAGACACGCCCGCTCTTGATCTCGACGGTGTCGCCCGGCAGGCCGATGACGCGCTTGATGAACTCGCGGCTGCCCTCGCGCTTGAACACGACCACGTCCCCGCGTTCAGGCCGGTGTAGGCGATAGACGATCCGGTTAACGATCACATACTCGCCATCGTGCAGATTCGGCTCCATGCTGGAGCCATCAATTCTGAACCGGCCTGTGACCGTGTTGACCAGGACAAAAATGATCGCAGTCAGCAGCAGGGTCTCGACGATCTCGCGAAAGAGCGCAGACCCCTGCGCCGTATTCGACTGCGGCTGCCCGGCTTCTGGCTCGCTCGCCGGCAGCGAGGATGACTGCTCTATCTCTGACATACCTTGATACTCCATTGGTTTGCGATTATACCCTATCTCCAAACCCAAAGCAACCATTTGACAGACCTCTCAGCCTCGTGCATAATCATACCAGCCCCCCATGTGCTATTTGACGTTTGAGATTGATGCTTGCCCTTGCCCGCTGGCAGAGGAGATCGCTGATGAAGCAAGGAACCGTCCTGATCATTGAAAACGATCCTCATGTGCTTGAGATGCTCCAGGCTCAATTTGAAAAGGCGGGCAACCGCGTGCTGACTGCCACCGACGGGGCGCGCGCCTCGAGCCTGGCGCGGCAAGAGCTGCCCCAGTCTGTCATCCTCGACTTGGACGTGCCGGGGCTAGATGCGGCAGCGTTGACCAGGGAAATGCGGAACTCGCCACGCACCCGTCATATTCACATCACACTGCTCACGCCGCGCGGCGAGCGGGATGACAAGCTCCAGGCCCTCTCGGCCGGAGCCGACGAATTTCTGAACAAGCCGGTGGACGTGGAAGAGCTGGGCCTGCGTGTCCGCAATGCGCTGCGCCGCGCGGCTTTTGACAACCTGACCAACCCGGTCACGGGTTTGCCCGGCCCGCGTTTGATCGAGGAACAACTGCGGAGCATCTTGCGTCGCAAAGATGACTGGGCGATCATGCGACTTTCGCTCAACGGGTTCAAGTCGTTCGGCGGCCTGTATGGCTTTCTGGCGGGCGAAGAGGTGTTGAGATTTGCCGCGCACATTTTTAGCCAGAGCCTGGAGAAATGGGGCGGGACGGACGATTTCCTGGGACACAGCGGTGGCGATAGTTTCATTATCATCACGTTGTCGGATCGAGTCGAGGCGCTATCGGCCGAGATGCGCGTCCGCTTCGAGGACGGCGTCAAGACACACTATTCGTTCCACGAGCGCGAACAAGGTTACATCGTCATCAAGGATGCGAATGGCGAGGAACAGCATACGCCGCTCATGACGCTGGCGGTGCATGCGCTCACCTCCGCCGATGGGCCGTTCTCTGATATTTTTGAGTTGACGCAGGCATTGGGATAATTCGACTGTCTCAAACAGCAAACGCGGCCCGGCCATCCCATCGTGCCAGGCCGCGCCGCGACTTGAAAAGCGGCTGAAGCCGCCACTACAGTGCCCCAGAGACCTCTCAGGGGCTGATTCGCCAGATGGTCCCCTCAGGTCGGTCTTCCAGAATGACCCCGAGCGCTGCCAGTCGCTCACGGATCGCGTCCGCGCGGGCGTAATCTTGGGCGCCGCGCGCTTCCGATCGCATCTCGATCAGCAGCTTGACCAACCCCTCCAGCAGTTCCCCATCGGCTTCGCGGCGGAATTGCTCTGGCACGATCCCCAACACGTGACCGCCCAGTGCGCGATAGGTATCGTCAATCGCCTGGAGCGTCCCACGGCTCAACGGGATGTTGGAACCGAGCAGCTTGTTGATCTCGGTCGTCAAATCGAACAACACCGCCAATGCGGCGGGCGTATTGAAATCTTCATCCATCGCATTGGTGAACCACTCGCGCTGATGCTCCAGCAGCGCCAGCACCCCGCTGTCTGCTTCGCCTTCGGGCGCGGAACGCAATCGTTCGCGGATCAGCATCACCGGGCCGAGCAGCCGCTTCACCCCGACCGTCGCAGCGTCCAGAGCCTGGGTCGTATAGTCCACCGGGTTGCGGTAGTGGCCCGAAAGGACAAAGAACCGGATCGCCTCGGGCCGATACTTGTTCAGCGCGCCCTTGATCGTGACGAAATTGCCCAGGCTCTTGGACATCTTGACGCCGTCAATCGTCAGCGACCCGGCCAAAAGCCAGTAGCGTGCGAACGGCTTGCCGGTCCACGCTTCACTTTGAGCGATCTCACACTCATTGTGTGGAAAGATATTTTCCAGCCCGCCGCCGTGGATGTCGAACGTCGGGCCGAGGTAGCGGGTTGCCATGGCCGTGCACTCGATGTGCCAGCCTGGATAGCCCCACCCCCACGGACTGTTCCAGCGCAGGATGTGCTCCGGCTCGGCTCGTTTCCAGAGCGCAAAGTCGGCCGGATGGCGTTTTTCTTCGCGCACGGTCACTCGCGCGCCCTCGGCCTGTTCTTCGACCTTGCGCCCGGAGAGTTTGCCATACTGCGGCCACTGGGTGACGTCAAAGTAGATCGAGCCGTTGACTTCGTAGGCATAGCCCTTCTCGAGCAGCGCTTTGATAATTTCGATCTGCTCCGGGATGTGGGCGCTGGCGCGCGGCGAAATGTCCGGGCGCGTCACGCCCAGCGCGTCCATGTCCTCCAAGTACGAGCGCATGTAAATCTCGACCAATTCCATCGGCTCGACCTGCTTGCGGGCAGCGCCTTTGAGGATACGATCCTCGCCGGTGTCCAGGAGATGTCCCACGTCGGTGATGTTTTGGACGTAGCGCACACGCAGGCCCTTGAAGCGCAGGTAGCGCACGATCACGTCCATGGCAATGTACAGCTTGGCGTGACCCAGGTGCGCATGATCCTGTACAGTCGGCCCGCACACGTACATCTTGACGTGTCCTTCCTGGAGCGGGACAAACGTCACCTTCCGACGGGTGAGGGCATTATAGACCTGGAGGCTCATCGGGAGACTCCTAAGAACCTATTCGAAAACCCAGCACAGGTGACTCCCACGCCGCCGAAGGTCGGACATGGGAGCCCGACCCGCTAGTTTTCGGATAGGCTCTAAGTTGCCACTTCGGGCTTGGCAAAGATCATCCGGCCGGCGGCAGTCTGCAAGACCTTGGTCACGATGACGCTCACCGATTGATTGATGTAGCGGCGGCCATCTTCGATCACGACCATCGTGCCATCGTCCAGGTAGGCCACGCCTTGGCCGACCTCTTTGCCTTCCTGGATCACTTTGACCTGAATCATCTCACCCGGCAAAAAGACTGCTTTGACCGCGTTGGCCAATTCATTGATGTTGAGCACGGCCACCCCTTGCAGCTCGGCGACGCGATTGAGATTATAGTCGTTCGTGAGGATGGGACAGCTCAATTGTTTGGCAAGCATGATGAGTTTGTCATCCACCTCGCGCATGTCCTCAATATCCATGTCAGTGATGCGGACCGGCGCGAGCGAATCCTTTTGCAGTCGGTTGAGGATGTCTAGCCCACGCCGTCCGCGGTTGCGGCGTAGCATGTCCGGTGAATCGGCAATGTGCTGCAGCTCGTTCAGCACAAAGCGCGGCACGAGCATCACCCCGCTGATGAACCCGGTCTGGCTCACATCCGCGATGCGCCCGTCAATAATGACGCTGGTATCGAGCAGCACGTATCGCTCCTGGGATGGCGTCGGTCCCAACGGTTCGCCGCTGCGAAGCAGGCGCGTCCCTTCGAGCAGATGGAGAATATCTTGCTGGCGCGTGACCATCACGGCGATCCCCAGGTAGGAAAACAGAACCGCCACGATGAGGGGCAGGATGTAACGGTACGGCTCTGGCAGCAGCGAGAGCGGGTAGGTGATCAGCAAGGCCACGATCAGCCCCAGCGTCAGGCCAAAGACGCCCGCGACGAGCTGGTGCGCGGGCATCTGACGGATGCGGTTTCGCAGCGCGCCCACAGGACGGGTGGTGATCCAGGGCGTCAAGACCAGCCCGATCAACGCGCCCAGCAGCGTAAACACGGTCGCGTAAATGGCCGGCTCGCTCCCGGCGGCTCTCGCCAGCGTGATCCCGCTGGTCAGGCCAATGATCGCCAGGACAAACATCCCAACGATGCGAAAAATGAAATCAATGCTCATCGCTGAACCTCATGAGTGCAAGAACAAAAAAGGTGAGTGTAGATTGACACTCACCTGGAATCACAGGCTAACTACTGCCGGGCAAGATATTCAGGCTCAGGCCTTTTGGCGTGGGCGAAGGAAGCCAACCCTACGCCCTGGCTGAGGGCGCCTGGTTCGATGAAAGAACACAGCAAGAGTCTGAGTTCAAATGCTACATCTGGATAGTCACCGGCAGCTTGGCGGATGAATGGGAAAAAGAAACAAAAACAGACAATCGCGGGTGCGAAGCATTACTCCAAATGAATCCCAGATGAGTCTGCTAGCATCTTAGCATACTCGCCATCAAAAGTCAACATGGGTCAAATGGCAAAATCCTCCCCCCGCCAGACGCCTTGCTCTGCCAGGTAAGGTGTCGGATGATTGCTTTCATGTCCGGTAATGCGCTTTTCCAGCGCATCCATGCGCGCCATGAGCGAAATGACCGATTGACCGATCATGTCTGGCATCAGGGTGTGTTCCAGGTCAAGGGCGCCCGGATGTGGCTGGCCTCGTTGCACAGCTTGGCCGGGCACGCCGACCACGACCGAATTGGGCGGCACCGGTTTGACGACGACAGCGTTGGCGCCAATGCGGCTGTTTTCGCCGATCGTGATCGCGCCCAAAATCTTGGCTCCCGCGCCGACGACGACGTTGTCACACAGCGTGGGGTGGCGCTTGCCTTTTTGCAGGCTGGTTCCGCCCAACGTCACACCATGATAGAGCGTGACGTTCGCGCCGATCTCGGTGGTTTCGCCGATCACCACGCCCATGCCGTGGTCAATGAACAGGCCAGGGCCAATCTTGGCCCCGGGGTGGATCTCGATGCCGGTCAACCCGCGCATCAGTTGCGACAGCCAGCGCGCCAGCAGTTTGAAGCCGTGCGTCCACAGCCAATGCGCCACGCGATGTCCCCACACGGCGTGCAGGCCCGGATAGCACACCAAGACCTCCAGCGTGCTGCGCGCCGCCGGGTCGCGATCGAATACGGATTGGATGTCACGGCGTAGTGTCTCCAACATCGTCTCGCCTCTTTGGAGTCGAGCCTTGAGGCGACCAGAGCAAGTGTCTGACTGGCTCAAGCCTCGACTCCGGCTTATGAACTGAGGAATCGGTTATCCGGCGTCCGTCAGGTGTGCGTACAACGCGGTGCTCAGATAGCGCTCGCCAAACGAGGGAATAATGACGACGATCAGCTTGCCCGCGTTCTCCGGTCGGCGCGCGACCTGCAGCGCAGCCCACGTCGCTGCGCCGGACGAAATCCCCACGAGCAAACCTTCTTCGCGCGCCATGCGCCGCGCTGTCTCGAACGCATCATCGTTCTTGACGCGGATGATCTCGTCATAGATCTTGGTGTTGAGCACGTCCGGCACAAAGCCAGCGCCGATACCTTGGATCGGGTGCGGGCCTTTTGGCCCACCCGAAAGCACCGGGGAAGCGTCCGGCTCGACGGCGACGCACTTGAACGAAGGCTTGCGCGCTTTGATCACCTCGCCCACACCCGTGATCGTCCCGCCCGTGCCGATGCCTGCCACCAGAATGTCGGCCTGGCCGTCAGTATCACGCCAGATCTCTTCAGCGGTCGTCCGGCGATGGATCTCGGGGTTGGCCGGGTTCTTGAACTGCTGCGGCATAAAGTAGCGTGGGTCGGACGCCACCAGTTCTTCGGCCTTGCGGATCGCCCCGGCCATGCCCTCGCTGCCGGGCGTGAGGATGAGTTCCGCACCGTAGGCGCGCAGAAGCATTCGCCTCTCCCGGCTCATGGTCTCCGGCATGGTCAGCACGCATTTGTAGCCGCGCGCCGCGCAGACCATCGCCAGGGCGATGCCGGTGTTGCCGCTCGTCGGCTCCACGACGAGCGTATCCGGTTTGATCAGCCCGGCTTGTTCGGCGGCATCAATCATCGAGACACCGATGCGATCTTTGACGCTGTGCGCCGGGTTGTAAAACTCGAGCTTGGCGACGACCTGGGCGACCGCACCTTGCGTCACCCGGCGAAGGCGCACCAAAGGTGTATTGCCAATTAACTCAGTCACATCATTTGCGATTTTCATCGGATCTCCTCCGTAAGATTTGGCTGATACAAAACAAACGACGGTCAACTGCGGACGCCTCTCCGGTTGCGGCGAGGCACAACGGCGACAGACAGACACGCAAAATGAATGTGCGGGGAAGCTGTCCGCCGCCTACAGCAGTTGACCGTCGTCAATCACTCGATACGCGAGGCGGCTGTTACAGTCCCCGCCTCAGACACATGCACGTGTGGGTATACATTTTGAAATCGTCCCCTGGATCAAGTGGGCTAATTGTAGGAAAGAAATCTCATCTTGTCAAGACAAAAATTACTGGTGCCTGGCAAGTCGCCACATTGCAGCCTGCAGGTTTCTCCATCTGGCAGCCTGGCAGGCTGAAGCCTGCACTCCATCAGATGTCAAGCCTAGGAATATTATTCGACCCCGGGGGTTAGACTTCGATAGTCCGCAAAGCCTGCTCCAGATCGGCGATGATGTCGTCAGCGTCTTCGATCCCGGCCGAGAGGCGTACCAATCCATCACGAATGCCCACGCGCGCCCGTTCCTCAGGCGAAAGCGCGCGATGCGACGAGGTGGCCGGATGCAGGACCAGGGTATAGACATCGCCCAGCGTCGTCACCGGAAGACAGAGTTCAAGCGATTCCATAAAACGGAAAACGCTGCTCTTGTCCGCGCCGGCGATCTCAAACGAGAGCATGCCGCCAAAGCCGCGCTCGCCAAACAGACGACGGGCCAGCTCGTGTTGAGGGTGATCCAGCAAGCCGGGGTAGTTGACGCGCGCGATCTGGGGGTGCATGCTCAGCCACTGCGCGATACGCGCGGCGTTCGCGCACTGCTGGCGCATCCGCAGCGGCAAGGTCTTGACGCCGCGCAGCGCCAGCCACGCCTCGAACGGCCCCAGCACGCCGCCGACCAGCTTGTTCAGCTCGTACAGCTTGCGACGATTTTCCGCCGACGTGACGACGACGCCTGCCATCACGTCGCCGTGTCCGCCAATGTATTTGGTCGCGCTATGAATGACGTAATCCGCGCCGTGCGCCAGCGGGTTGACGAGGTAGGGCGAGGCGAATGTGTTGTCTATCAACAACAGCGCGCCGTAGCGATGCGCCAGCTCCGCCAGCGCGGGCACGTCGGCCACTTTGAGCAGTGGATTCGAGATCGTTTCGGCCATCAAGGCGACCGGGCGAGTTTCGGCCAGGGCTTGCTCGACGGCGTTCAGATCGGTCACGTCCACCAGGCGCGCCTGCGCGCCAAGCTCTGCCAGAAGGCGAAGGATCAGCGCATAGGTCGCGCCGTACAGATCGAGCGCCGCGACAATCGTCGCCCCGGCGCGGACGCCCGCCGCCAGCAAGGCAGCGTGAATCGCCGCCATGCCCGAAGCAAATGCGTGCGCCGCCTGGCCGCCTTCCAGGTCTGCCACGGCTTGCTCGAACGCGGCGACGGTTGGGCTGCCATAGCGCGGGTAAACATAGCCCTCGCGCGTTGCGGCCAAGATCGCATCGAGGTCATCCATGCTTTCGTACAGGTAGCCGACTGTCGGATGAATCGGCGTGGCGACCGGCGTGTAATCGGGACGCGGCGCGCGCTCGCCAGCATGGACGGCGCGGGTGGTGAAACCTTTGTCGCTCAAGATGGTCATGCTGGCCTCTACGTTTAGTCATCCACTGTGGTCACTGCGTGCTGTGCGCGCTACAGCAACGATAGCATCCAGTTTTTGTTTTACTTCATCATCAATCAAATCTGCTGGCATCAGCCGTGCCAATTGGTGGTATTCCGCCTTAGGCATGGTATGATATATACCGGTTTCTTTGAAGAACATAGCGAATACACGATTGAAGAACTCGTCGCTCATCTTGGTGGTGCGCCACCATGGATCGGTTCGATCCTCAAGCGCGATAGGAGGAACGATTTTACGGATACACTCTTGCATAATAGTAACTCGACGGTTGGCTTCTGCAAGGCCAAACAGGTCATGAGGTTGTCCTGTCCTGGCAAACTCCAGCAGGACCTGAGGATCGGCAAAATAGTTTTCAATTTCTCTGCGTTGCCACATCATCTCTGTGTAGAATTCTTTGGCCTGCAATGCAATGTCCGGCAAGTGGTCAAAGATCGCAATCCCCCGCAGACGAGGATAGGCTTCCTGCAATCCGTAAAAATGCTCACGCGCTTTAGAAGGTTGATTGGCTACATAGCACACAAAGGGACGTTCCAATGCCTCTGACGCATCATGCCCCAGCGTGCGCGCAAAGGATTGAAGGACGGCCAGATCCGTTGAACCTTCAAGGTAAAGTACCCAACCCGTATCTTCGGCCTGAACGTATTGGTCGAATCCCAGAGACGTTAGAGCCTTGAGGACCTGGCTTCCGCGATCGTTGATACGGTGGGGCTTGCCGACGAATGCGATAACAACATCTCGTCCTGCTGCTTCATTCAGGACCACTTCAGAATGTGTGGCAACAATGATCTGATTACCTTGTTCGAGCGCGACTTCGGTGAGCAACTGATATATCTGGCGCTGGCGCAGAATCTCCAGGTGAGCATCTGGTTCATCTAACAACAGCAACGTGCCGGGATTAGCATACATATAGGCCAATAAAAGCAAGGTTTGCTGCAGCCCGCGCCCCGCTGCTGAGAGATCGAGCTCCACGCCGGTACGCTCACGGTAACTCATGATGATCTCGCCGCGCTCGGAGATGTATTCAGGTTCTTTCAATAGGACGCCAAACAAGGCCTGGATTTGTTGGGTCAACTTGTTCCATCGCGCCCGCCGCTCGGCTTCAGGTGGAGCATCAGGGGAGCTATTGGTCGGCTTGATAATTTGATAACACAGGTTTCGAAGCACCTCGGCTGTGCGCCCCTCGCCTATACGCACATTAATGGCACCAGGCTCCAAACTGGTTTCCTGGGCAGCCAGGCCAGACATGGGGGGGAGGAAAGCTACACGAACATGCGCAGCCTCATCCGGTATTCCCATTCTTGTACCATCGTCTTGGCGCAAGGGACGGCAATAGAAAGATTCCTCATTGGCGTAATCAAATTCAAGTCCACAAGTCCAACTCTTGTCGTTCGAGATGCCTTCCACGATGATCTCGATCAACACATTGGTTGTGATAGTCTTGCCTTCGATACGGCTACCTGATCGGACATGCAAGTCACGCCAAAGCAAGTTGGCAATGGGAACAGGAACAGCGAGCAAGTCGCGGCGGTTAATGGTGACGCCGGGACGCTTCTCAGGGGTGCCTCCGCGGCCAGCACGCTTCTCACGCCAGCGCCGTAGGCCAACTTCCCACAAAGCCAAAGCTTGCAAGGCTGAAGTCTTGCCGGAGTTATTCGGACCAATGAGCACTACCGGATTGCCCAGTGGTATCTCAACGTTATCAAACCGCTTAAAGTTACGAACTGTGAGTTTTGTGATCATGGCCCGTTCTCCCTACTTTTGCTCTCGGCTCAGATTCGCTATACCATACGCCTTTGGGTTTTGTGGATAGGCGTGGGTGAGGGCAGTGCCTTCGCCCACGCCAGCGCCCGCACGGGCGCGATCTCGCGCCGGGAACGGCGCTCCTACGCCATGTGGAATTCACCAATCCCGAGTGCGTTCCGTATAGCGCGTATGGAAACGTGCTCTACGATTTCACCTGCAACCCTGCACGAGCGTTGCTCGCGCCGGATGTTCAGAACTGTGCACACAAGTATAAAGCCATTCAGATTGCCTTGTCAAACTGCGCCCTGTAACCCCCATCGCTCGCGGACGTGCCGTTCGACCGGGGCAAACACAACGCGATCCACCAACAGTCCCAACGCGATGATGACGAGCATCACTGAGATCACTTGCGCCATGTCGTTCAACTCACGGCCCATCGTCAACAGTTGCCCCAGCCCCAAACTGACATACAGCAACTCGCCCGCCATCAACGACCGCCACGCGAACGACCAGCCCAGCTTCATGCCGGAAAGGATCGCCGGCAGCGCGGCCGGCAGGATCACGCCCGAGTACAGCCGCCTGCCGCGCGCGCCCATCGTCCGCGCGGCGCGCAGGTAAAGCGGCGGCGTGTTGCGCACGCCATCGGCGGTCGAAAGCGTGACGGACAGGATCGCGCCCATCACGACGACAAACAAGATCGCGGTCTCGGAAAGCCCAAACCACAGCAAAGCGAGCGGCAGCCAACAGATGCTGGGCAAAGCCTGCAAGCCCAAGACGATCGAACCGAGCGTGTCTTGCACGAGCCGGACCCGTCCCAGCAACAGCCCCAGCGGGATGCCGATCCACAGCGACAGCCCGTAGCCGATCAGGATGCGCCGCAGGCTCACGGCGACGGCCCGCGGATAGGTGCCATCCGCCAATCCGGTGACCAGCGATTCGCCCACGCTAGACATGGAAGGAAACACATAGTGCGGCCAGAGGTTCAGTCGAAACAGCCCTTCCCAGATCGCCAACAGCGCGATGAAAAAGATCAGCCTAGTCTGCCATCTGCTCACGTTCCATTTCCTCCTTCGCCGCTGCCATCACCTCTGCGCGCAAATCGGCCAGCACCGCGCGCGTCGCCTCCACGAGCGCGTGGTCCTCGATGTGACGCGGGCGCGGCAGCTCGCAGCGAAATTCGCGTTTGATGCGGCCCGGGCGGGCGGTCATCAAGAGCACCCGATCGCCCAACACCAACGCTTCGCGGACGTTGTGCGTGACAAACACGATCGTCTTGCCCGTTTGCGCCCAGATGTCTTGCAACTCATCGTGCAGCGAGTCGCGTGTCTGCGCGTCGAGCGCGGCGAACGGCTCGTCCATCAACAAGACCTCCGGCTCCAACGCCAGCGCCCGCGCCAGCGCCACGCGCTGCTTCATCCCGCCGGAAAGCTCGTGGATGAACGCTTTTCGGAAACTGCCCAGCCGCACCAGCCGCAAATACTGAATCGCTTTCTCGATCCGATCTACTCGGGGCACACCGGCCGCCGTCAGTCCGAACGCTACGTTATCCTGTACGTTGAGCCAGGGAAACAGCGCCGCCTCTTGAAAGATGACCACGCGGTCACGCCCCGGCCCGGTCACCGGGCGACCATCCATCAGCACCTGGCCGGCGTCCGGCTTTTCCAGCCCGGCGATCAGGTTGAGCAGCGTGGACTTGCCGCAGCCCGAAGGCCCCAGCAGACACACAAACTCACCTGGCGCAACGCTGAGCGTAATGTCGCGCAAGGCGCATAGGTCGCCGTGTTGGCTCTGAAAGGTCTTGGTGACGGAGCACAGTTCGAGCTTCACCGCATCCTCCCCAGTGACGAGGGACGAACGTTCGCCCTTGGTCCGCCTGTCATTTCACCGACGGCAGCCCTTTTTCCTTGAGCACCTCGTTCAACAGCGTCAGATCATAGATGCCCGCGAGATCGGGCTTGTCCTTGAGGAAGCCGGCCGTGTATGCTGCCTCAGCCGATTGGATCAACGAAGTCGAGATCGGATCGTAGGTGATGCGCATCCGCGACCACGCGCCGTCCATCACCTCGTTCGGCAGCGCCTTGCCTGTCAGTCGCTTGATCTCGTCGTTGGCAAGTTGTTTGGCCGCTTCGGAATTGGACAGCTCCCACTGCGTCACCTCGACGTGCGCCCGCAGCCATGCTTTGACCAGGTCGGGATGTTCCTGGAGGAATTTCGTGCTGACGATAATGTGCGCGGTGACGAACTCGCCGTTCGGCCACAAGTCGCGCTCGTCGAGGAACAGCTTGCCGCCGCCGTCCACGATCAATCGGGTAGCCCACGGCTCCGGCACCCACGCGCCATCAATCTGCTTTTGACGGAACAGATCGAGGATCTGCGGGTTATCCGTCGGGATCACCTGGACCGTGCCGCCTTTTTCGGTGGGCTTGAGCGAATGAGCGGCCAGGTAGGCTCGCAGCGCCACATCCTGCGTGTTGCCAAGCTGCGGGCTGGCGAGCTTTTTCCCGGCCAGGTCCTCGGGCCGGGTGATGTTGGCGTCCGGGCGGACGACCAACGCCGCGCCGCCGCTGGTCGCTCCGGCGATCACGCGCAAGGCCTGACCGTTGCTCTTGACGTAGCCGTTGATCGCTGGGTTCGGGCCGATGTAGGACAGATCAAGCTGACCGGCGAACATCGCTTCGATGACCGACGGCCCGGCGTTGAACACCTTGACATCGAGTGTGATGTTCTGGCCGAGCGCGCGTTGAAAATCGCCGCGCGCGATCCCGATGAGCGCCTGACTGTGCGTGATGTTGGGAAAGTAGCCGACCCGCATCGTGACCGGCCCTTGAGCTGGAGATGCTGAGCAGCCGGCCAGCATCACGGTCAATATCAGCGATACGACGAGCAGGTGTTGACCCCATGGGGTGTGCTTCATTGTCAGCCTCTTTTCTACCGCCAAGACACCGGGGCACGGAGGCTCTGGCGGTTTGGGACTTGAGAGTGAAAACTTGCTTCAGCGTCGCCGGGAGGACGCCCTGGCTCGCGAGACCGCGTCCGCCAGCGAGGTGTAATCTACGATGGCGACGATCGCATCGCGCACCTGGTTCATGGCCGCTCGCAGGGGACAGGTGCGCTCGTCGGGACAGGTGCACGGTTCGTAGGCGATGACACTGACGCAGCCCACCGGCGCGATGGTGCCATCGAGCGTGCGGATGACCTGGCCCAGCGTGATCTCTTCGGCGGGGCGGGCCAGCATATAGCCGCCGCGCGCGCCGACCTGGCTGCGGACAATGCCGGCGTTGCGGAGCGTGAGAAAGATTTGTTCCAGGAACTTGACCGGGATGTTGTTGCGCTCGGCCAGGTCTTGGAGCCGGACGGCGCCTTCGTCGGGATGCGCTGCCAGGTCCAGCAGCGCCCGCAGGCCATATTCGCTGCGTTTGGAAAGTTTCATGGTGAATGTCTATAATGTCTACAGGATTGATAGGAATTATAGCCAGGGGTAGGGTTTTTGTCAATCGAAAGAGAACCTCCCGCAGGTTCGTGCTTGCGGGAGGTTGAGATGTTGCCCTCTGCTGCATGTCATGGTATCATGCGTGTCAACTTGAGGTTGGAGTGCAGGCTTCAGCCTGCGGCCTGAAGGCCGCACTCCGGAGCTGAAGTTGATACCAATGGTCATGGTATAGTTGCACTACCTCAAACCCCATGATCCTTCAAGTTTCTTGTGCCAGATGTTCAGACTCTCGCAGCCCATGCTGAAACGGTCCATCTATCGGTAACCGCCTTGTTCATCTTCACAGGAGGAAAAGCTATGTTCCACCAAAATGCAAATGCATTTGTCGCCAAACGAGTCACCCGAATCGTTGTTGTGTTAACTCTTGTTCTTACCTTGCTGGCTCCGATTGCAGCAACTAATGCTAAATCGCTAATTGGCGAGATGATTTCAGTTGGCCCGGCAGCACCAGAAGCCATTGTAGCATCTGTGGACGTCTGGCCGGGCTATGTTCCGGCCGATGGTGGATCTTCGAGTTCCACTTGTCTTACCCAGGGGACGCCATTTGCTATCCGCGCAACAATCAGCGAACCACTTTCGCCCACTCAAAGGTATGTGGTCAAACTTCGACTGAGCACGCAGGCATGTGTTTGGAATCCAGGCACGAATACATGGAACAATGATTCGACAGCATATACCTCATTGCCGCAGGTTGTCGCTGATAGCAATGGGGTGGCTACCTTTTGGCTGTATGGACGCAGCACTAATACAGGTTCAACCGCACTGACCATTCGCACTCGCGCTTGCACCAGTCCCGATTGCTCGACTAACACGGGTGTGAATATTGACTCGAGTGCTCGAACAGTTGTCACAATGTCCATGAGCACCAGCGGTGGCTGGATCGAAGGTCACGCCTATGATCTCTCAGGCGCTTTGGTGGCGAATGCCCCGGTGGTGGTGCGGAACAGCAGCAACACGATTGTCGGTATCTATTTCACCGAAGATAACGGTGCCAGTGAAGGCTATTCGTCAAGC
This sequence comes from Thermoflexales bacterium, assembly GCA_034434835.1. Classification (GTDB taxonomy): domain Bacteria; phylum Chloroflexota; class Anaerolineae; order Fen-1058; family Fen-1058; genus JBGLNJ01. The sequence goes on from DAOTXX010000005.1 coordinate 15,494, forward strand.
GATACCGGCTACTATAAGGTCGCTGCCCCAGCCGGTAGTGACTACTCAGTTGAAGTATGGGATGACAGCAATAACAGGATCGGTTTGGCTACGACTGGTGTGAATGTTACAGTTGGCGCGACGACTTCAAATGTGGACATTAACAAGCTTGAGACTGACCTTGCGATCAACAAAACCGGCCCTGGCTTTTCCACGCCGGGTGATACGATCACATATACGATTAGCCTGTCCAATACCGGATTGCTTACTGCCACTTCGACCGTCGTCACCGACACGCTGCCCTCCCAAGTCACCTTTGTCACTTATACCACGTCGCTCGCGGTGACGTTCACCCAGCCTTCGGCGAACACGTTGGTCTGGGAATTGGGCGATGTCCTCAGTCAGACGACCGGGTTGAGCATCACGGTGCAGGGGACGGTTTCGTCCAGCGTATCTGTCCCATCTGTGATCACCAACACCGTTGAGGCTTCCACCACAGCGACAGAAACTGTCACTGTCAACAACACAGCGCAGTGGGTCACCCAAATTGGCGCGCCAGACTTGCAAGTGTTCAAGACCGGGCCAGCGACGGTCAACGCAGGCGACACGCTGACTTTTACGATCACGTATTCCAACAGCGGGCCGCTGGATGCGACCGGCGTCACTCTCGTTGACCAATTGCCTGCGGCGATGACCTACATCGCAGACTCGGCGGGCGGCGTGCACAGCAGCGGCGTCATCACCTGGAACGTTGGCGCCCTGAATGTTGGCGTGTCGGGCACGGTGGTGGTCACGGCGACGGCCACCTATGCCGGCGTGTACACGAACCAGGTCTCGATCAGCGCCGACCAGGTGGATGTCTATCCCGCCGATAACCACTCGAGCTGGCCTGTGACGATCAATGGCGCCGACCCTTACGTGCTCAAGTCCGGCCCGAGTGCCTTGTTCGGCGGCGAGGTGTTTTCGTACACGATCGTATACGGCAACGACGGCAATCAGCCTGCCGATGTGACGATCACCGACACGCTGCCGGTGAGCTTTACCGTGGCGGACATTGCCTACGATACGAGCGGCTTGAACGTCATCGTGAACAGCGGGACGACGCGCGCGTGGACGGCGACGGTCGCCGCCGGGGATCGGCTCACTTTTACGCTGGCGTTGACCGCGCCCACTTCCATCGCCAGCGGGACGCGGGTGACGAATACGGTCGAGATCGCAACCGCTCTTGCAGGCGATGATCCGACTGACAACATTGCCGCAGCTTCTTCCAGAGTCTATCAAATCGTCAGTATCGCCACAGCGCGGGCGTCAAGCATCGGCACGTTGGTTGCGGTTGAGGGGACAGTCACTGCTGAGCCTGGTGTCTTCAAAGAGTCTAGTGGAGCTGCCAACCGCAAACTGTATTTCCAGGATAGCACAGGTGGCCTCCTGGTTTACCGTGCGGGTGGCTTGGATGTTGTAGACCGCAGCCATAAGGTACGGGTCATCGGCACGATTGATGTATATCGAACCGAGACAGAACTGGTGCCCGCCAATGTGACCGATGTGATTGATATGGGCGCAGACACTCCAGTCTCTGCTGTCATTACCAACACAGGCGCGGTCAGTGAATCGCTTGAAGGCCAGCTCGTCCAAGTCGAAGGATTTGTAGTCGGCAAACCAGCCGCCTACCGTCTTCAAGTAGACGATGGCACTGGCGTTGTCGAGATTTACCGTTACTATAACCTGGGCCAGATCACCGACCCGAATTATATTGACTTTGACCAGTTCCAGATTGGTGATTATGTCCGCGCCACTGGTCCAACGCGCGGCTATGATTACAGTGGTGTGGTCCGCCGGGAAATCCTGCCACGCTCGCCAGCCGATATGTGGCGCCAGCCGACCGGCTTTCGCATCTCCAAGATTGCGCCGGGCAGCGTGCTGACCAATACCGTATTCACCTATACGCTGGTCACTCGCAATGACATCGGAGGTTCAGCAACCAATGTCCTGATCACCGACGGCCTGCCCCTCAGCGTGAGCGTAAGCGTGGTCTCGGACGGCGGCGAGGTTTTGACCGGTAACGTGGTCAGTTGGACCATCGCTTCGCTGGCGCAAAATGCCAGCGTCACTCGAACGGTCATGGTCACTGCGCCAGGTGAGGTGGCAACGCTGGTCAACTCGGACTATGGCGTTTCCGCATCCGAATACGTGACGCGCGTGACTGGCCTGCCCGTGACGACTCTGGTCGTCTTGCGCGATTGCTCGATCTGTCGCGTGCAAGGCAGCGGCGGCGTGTCGCCTTATAACGGCCAGGTGGTCAGTGTGACCGGCGTGATTTACGATCTGATCCAGACGAATGGGCCAACCTCGACCCGGTATGGCTTTTTCATGCAGGCCAAAGCGGGCACAGAGGACGGTCACCCGGCGACCTCGGACGGCCTCTATGTCTTTCTGAACACGGCGACGACGATCGGCGGTTACGCGCCGACGGTGGGGGATGAGATCGTCATCACCGGCACGGTGGCCGAAACCAACGGTCTGACGCAGATCGCCAACCCGACCGGAGCGGCTAAACTTGGCGAGGTGAATGTGGAGACAGCCGTGCCGCCCACTGAACTCGTGCCGTTGGATGAGCTAAACGCCGACAACGCCTACCGCGAAACGCTCGAAAGTATGCGCGTGAGGGTGCCGGCTGGCGCGCCGGTCGTTGCGCCCACGTACCTGTTCGTCAGCACCGATGACACCGAGTTTTACGTGATCCATCCCAATCATCCCGTCGCCCAGCGCAGCGATCCGTTTGCGCGGCGCGTCTGGCGCGATGGCGAGGCGCTCGATCATGGAACCAGCACGGATGGCAACTCGTATCGCATCTCGGTGGAAGCCAATGTGCTCAAAGGTAACGCCAATGACTATGGTATCCAGATGCCGCGCGCCAATGTCTATGATGTGGTGACCAATACTTTGGTCGGGCCGTTGACTTTTGCCTACAGCCGCTACACGCTGATGGTAGAGGACACGCCAGCGATCTCGCCCACCGTGGACGCTTCGACTAATTCTCCGCCGCAAGCGCCGGATCGCGCGCGCCAGTTCTCGATGGCGACGATGAACGTCGAGAACCTGTACGACTATATAGACGATCCCGACGACAGTTGCGACTATGCGGATGACCCAGGTTGTCCTGGCGTCAACCCGCCGTTCAACTATATCCCGGCGGATGAAGATGCCTATCGGACGCACATCGCCAAAGTGGCGCAAGAGGTGATCGCCGCTCGAAGCCCGGACATTATCGCCATCCAGGAAGCCGAAGATCAGGATGTGTGCACCGGGGGCGGCGAGATCCATGGCACGTGCAGCATCACGCCGACAACCAATCCCGATGGGCAACTGGACGTGCTGCAAGACCTGGCCCGCGAGATCTATGTCCGCAGTGGCAATGTCATCTCGTACCAGACCGCCGCTGATCGCACCGGGGCAGACTATCGCGGCATCATCGTCGGGTACCTGTTCCGCGCCGACCGCGTCGAGCTGGTGCCCACCACGACGCTGAGCGCGGACCCGGTGCTGGGCACGCGGCCCACCGATCCGTACTCGAACACCTACCCACACAACATAGAGGTGCTCAATCCCAAGGCGATGCAAGCGCTCGCCTCGACCGCTGCCCAGGCTGATGGTCTGGGGGCTGCTCTCTTTGAGCGGCTGCCGCAGGTGGCGCTGTTCCGCGTGCATCGCACCAGCGTGGCCGATTCGGAATTCGTCGAGGTGTACGCCATCGGCAATCATTTCAAGAGCTCGCCCGATAGCTATGTGCAGCGCCGCACGGAACAGGCCAGTTACAACGCTCAACTGGTCAGCGATGTTTTGACGACAACGCCTGGCGCCCGGGTGGCTGTGTTGGGCGATCTGAACGTTTACCCTGATTCGGCGCAACTGGCATCGCTGTATGTCCAGATGAGCAACCTGCACTATGAGATTCCGGCGGCTTCGCGTTACAGCTATGTCTACCAGGGGCAGACGCAAACGCTGGATCAGATCTTGGTCACCGACGCGCTCAGTCAGACGCTGGCTGCCGCGCGCGCAGCGCACGTCAACGCCGACTGGTCGTATGACTATGACGTGATCAGCACGACCGTCCACAAGGCCAGCGATCACGATCCGATTGTGGCAACGTTCAGCCTAGCGCCTGATTTGACCAGCTCGATCAAGACCTCCAGCGCTACCGGTCAGGTCATGCCCGGCGACCTAGTGACATACGCTGTCACACTGTACAACACTGGTGCACTGACCGCCATCGTCCGCATCACGGACGTGCTCGGTTCGTACTATACCGTCTATGATGCGCTAGACTTTTCTCAGCCGACGACCGGCACACTGACCTGGAGTGGGATCGTGCCTGCCGGGCAGAGCGCCAAGCCGGAATTCGTCGTGCGGGTCGTTGCCGACTTGACCAGGTTCCATCTGGGCCGCAATGATCTGATCAACTTGGTCACGATTGACGATGGCGTCAACATGCCGTTTGTCATCAACGCGCCGAATCCGCCATCGGTGACCATCTATGGCAACTTTATGCCTATCGTGATGCGCCAGTAGACACGACCGTTCCTCAAGACGACAGGCCTCCCAAGCGGGAGGCCTGTTGCATATACTGCGCCACCCTGACTACCGACCTATTGCCAGGAACGGCGGTGGCTTTGTATACTGGCAGCAAGATCGAACACATTCGCTTGGGATGCTTGCCTGTCGCGCCAACGCACTTAGCCTATCCGAAAAGCGGCATCCCTATGCCGCTTACCGACGCATAGGGATGCGTCGGTTTCTAGGATAGGCTCTTACCCGCGCATGCCAGCATCAACACACCACACAGGAAGGAGCGACATCGTGAAGACGCAGCGATTTGTCAGGTTCGTCATCGTTTTGGTCTTGTTGGCGACGATGGGCAGCGCGGTGGGGGTCATCGCCTCGCCTCTCTCTCTGGATACGGGCCGACCTGCCGTTCCCCAAGCGGGCCAGGCCATCATCATTGATCACACGACGACCGACATCACCAAGATCCCGGAATACTGGATCAACCAGGCCAAGGCGCTGCTTCGCGCAAGCTATGGTCATACTTCGCACGGGAGCCAGTTGGTCAGCGGGATGAGTGTATTCAGGACACTGAACTCACTGTACAACTATAACACGAACGGCGCGATCCAGGCTGGGGTGTTTTCACTCCACGACTCTACGCCCAGCGGCGATCTGGGCAATCCGGATCGGGTCACGTGGGCATCCAGGACCCGGACGTATTTGAACAGCGGCACACCCCCCGGTAACAACCGGAATGTGGTCATGTGGTCGTGGTGTGGACAGGTCAGCAGTGCCACAGCGTCAGACATCATCACCTACACGACCTTGATGAGTCAACTGGAGAACGACTATCCCCATGTTCACTTTGTCTACATGACCGGGCATTTGGATGGCGGCGGCCCCAGCGGCAATCTGTACCAGCGCAACAACCAGATTCGGGACTATGTCCGGCAGAACGGCAAAATCCTGTTCGACTTTGCGGACATTGAAAGTTATGACCCGGACGGGAATTACTACCCCAACGAAAGCGATGGGTGCAGTTGGTGTACGACCTGGTGCAACAACCCGGCGCACAAAGCCGAATGTGACCTGGCCAACACGATGAGCAGTTGCGCGCACTCGCACAAGTTCAACTGTTATCGCAAGGGCCAGGCGGTCTGGTGGTTGCTAGCCCGGCTGGCCGGCTGGGATGGCACGACGCAGCAGGCGCCCACGTCATACAAAGCGGTGTCCCGACCCAACCCACAGACCGGACAGACTATCACCTACAGCATTGTCTTGCAGAATCTGTCCGCGCCGCTCACGGCTACCGTTCACGTGACCGACGTTGTGCCTACCGGTTTGAGTTACGTAGCGGGCACCTTCACCGCCACTCGCGGCACGATCACGGTGACCGCACCCACGCTGCGCTGGACAGGCGCGCTTTCGCCAACGCCCATAGTCACCATCAGTTACGCTGCGTTCGTCACGGAGGAGAACCGCCGGCTCATCGCCAATCCCAGCACAGTCGTTGTGCCAGGCTCTCTGCCCTTGACGCTCGACGCGCCGATCATTGTCAACGGATATGCGGTGTACTTGCCCGTCATCGCAAAATAACAACTCCTTGCCAGGCCTCTGATAAGGGGGGGAGTCCCCGACTTGTCGGGGAAAAACCTACCCATGAAAGCCAAGCCTCCTGCAGGTCGTAACAGCTAAACTTGCGGGAGGCTGAGCTAGAGGTGAGATATGAAACCTTTGAACCCTCCACGTCTGTCATCTGGTATTGCCGTCTGTGTGTCTGGCCTGATTCTGGCAATAGTGTTCTGGGTTGTTCCACCCAGAGTCGCCACGCATGCCGTCCCAACCGGCGCGTCCTTGGATGGCTGCGGCGCCGTCTCGTGCACGCTCTTTTTGCCCATCGTGTTCAAGAGCAGCCAGGAGCCGACCCAATTGGAAGTGACGCAAGCCGTGCAGCAACCGGATAACTCGGTCTTGCTCGTCGCCAATCGCCCGACGTTTGCTCGCCTGACGCTCACTTCGACAATAGCCTATACCAACGTCACGGCCTACCTGTATGGCACACGCGACGGCAGCCCATTGCCCGGCTCGCCCATCGCCGCGTTGAACAATCCGCGCACGCTCAAGTCCACCGTCAACCGAGGCGTGCTCAACGACACGTTCAATTTCCAGTTGCCGTCCGCCTGGCTCAACGGGACCATCCAATTGTACGGCTCGGCGAGCGGCCCGGGCGGGTTTTCATTCAGCGGCCTGCCGGTCACCTTCCAGTTTGCCTCGGCCAACCCGATGCACGTGACGATTGTGCCGATCGCCTACACCTGCACGAGCGGCGGCAGCGGGACGATCACACCGCCCGGCCCGTATGCCTATCTCACCGATTTCACGTTCCGTGTGTACCCGGTCGCTTCGATTCCGACCTCGACTCATGCCTCCTTATCCTACAGCGGCCCGTGTTACAACAGCCTCCCCGATCCGACCAGCACGGACTGGAGCAACATGCTCTATGATGTGCGGGACACATGGAGCGCGGAGGGAAGACCCAATCGCTACTACTACGGCCTGGTCAAAATTGATTGCACGGGCGGATGCATTTCGGGCATAGGCTATGTCGGATACTATCAAGTCGCGGTCGGCTTTGATGGAATTGGCGCGAGCCATTCCAGCGCCAGTGAAACGCACGCGCACGAGGTCGGCCACAACCACGGCAGAGGGCACGCGCCCGGCTGCGGCGCCAGTAGTCCCGATCCTTCCTTCCCGTACGTCACAGACGGCAAAGGCTATATTGGCAACAGCGCCCATCCGAATTACGGCTTTGACCTCAAGACGCAGGCGATCTATCCCTATTCGACCTACTATGACATGATGAGCTATTGCGGCCCCGAGTGGATCTCGGATTACACCTACGAGGCGCTGTGGGACTATGACAATCTGTACATGACCCGGTCTGATGCGCCCACCGGTCGCGCTCTGATGGTTTTGGGGCAGCTCGATCCTTCTGTCGATCAGGTGTCCTTCCGGCCCGCCTATGTCCTTGATCTCCCGATACAGTTGCCCACGCCCGGCGATTACACACTCGAACTGCTCGACGCAGACGCTCAAGTGATCGCCGCGTATCCGTTCGAGCCTGTCCGGGCGCAGGCTGATCGGTTCGGGGCAGGGATGGCCTTTGAAAGCGTGAGCTTTAATTTGACCGTACCCTACGACGATCGCATTGCATCTATCCGCGTCCGGCGTGGCGAGGCGGTCCTCGGCGCGCTGACGGCAGGCGCGCAGGCCCCCTCGCTTGAGGCCGGCGCAGCCACGTGGCGTACAGAGGCAGGGAAGACGCTCGTCACCTGGTCGGGCCGGGATGCCGACGGCGACGAGTTGCGTTACCTGGTGCGCGCCTCGACGGATGGAGGCGTGACGTGGCAGGTGATCGGCGTGAATCTCACGACGCCGGCTCTTGAGTTGCGATCGAACGAGTGGAGCGGGCAGCACGTCCTGATCCAGGTGTTGGCGAGCGATGGTATGCACACTACGGCGCTGTCATGGGGAACTGTGAATGTGCCTTGAGCGCCGCCGATTCAACCTCCCGCAGGCCGCAACCCTGCGGGAGGTTTCACTCTGGAACTTGTGCTATAATGAGGCGTGAAAAGGGCAGGTGCACATGAGTCGCAATCGGACCAGGCGAGTTTTAGCGGTCCTCTTTCCCGTCTCAGTCGTGATGCTGGCCGTTGCAGCCAGCGTCGTTTTGCTTTCTCTGCCGACCGACGCCAAGACTATTCTGGCCGTGGCGCTGGTGGCCGCGCTGGCGATCATTGCGCTGGTGGCAGCCTGGCAACAGGGTGTACTGGTTCAGCGGTATCGCGCGCTCAAAAGAGAACTCTTGCGCCGCACCGACGAGCTTTGCACGCAGACTGAGCGACTCACCGCGCTGCACGATCTGTCCCAGCGATTGGGCAGCCCGCTGCGAATGGAAGAGGTCCTGCTGCAAGGCGCGGAGCGCGTCAAGACCGTGCTGGGCGTGGACATGGCGCACATTCACCTGATCGGCGACGAAGGCCAGACGCTGAAGCTGGAAACGGCGGTCGGCGCGCCCGTCACATTTTTGGCCGAAGAGGCCACGGTGAGCGTGGGCGAGTGCGTGTGCGGCCTGGCGGCTTCATCCGTCATGCCGGTGGTGGTCCGAAACCTGAACAGCGACGCGCGGGCGACGCGCATCGCCTGCAAGCGCCATGGCTATTGCTCGGTGGCGAGCGTTCCCCTTCGCTCGCGGGATCGCGCCGTTGGCATTCTCACGGTCAACTCGCAGACCAGCCGCGAATTCAGCCCGGCGGACCTGGAAATGCTGACGACGCTGGGCAATCAGCTCGGCGCGGCGATCGAGAACGCGGCACTTTACAATGACATGGAGCGGCGCGTCCAGGAGCTGGCGCAGCGGGTGGAGCACCTGGCTATCGTCCAGGAGCGCGAGCGCATCAGCCGTGAGATTCACGATGGGCTGGCGCAGGCGCTGGCGCTGCTGAACATGCGCGTCAACGTCGCGCAAAGCTTGCTCGCCGCCGGGCAAACGGAGCAGGCACGCAAGGAACTGAGCGAGGCGGCGCAGGTGATTGACACGGCCAACCGCGATGTGCGCGAGGCCATCACGGCGCTACGGCTGACGGCGCCCAAGGGCGCGGAATTTGTGCCGACGCTCCAAGAGTTTGTGCTGGACTTTGGCCTGCGTAACAACATTTCGACCGACTTTGCCGCGTTGGATGGCGCGCGCGCCGTGATGCTGGCACCGATGGCCGAGGTGCAACTGATGCGCATCATCCAGGAGGCGCTCACCAACGTCCGCAAGCACGCGCGCGCGCAGAACGCTCGTGTGAGCCTGGCCCGGCGCGGCACGCGCCTGGTGGTGACGATTGAGGACGACGGCCAGGGCTTTGACATGGACGCCGTGCTCACGGGGCAAAACAAAAAGAACTTTGGCCTGACCACGATGCACGAGCGGGCCGAGGGCATTGGCGGATTCCTGGATATCCAAACGCAAATCGGCAACGGGACGCGCATTAGCGTCAGTGTGCCCTGCGAGCCTGGGCCAGCGCCCGAAGTGACCACGCCTCTCGAAGAGGTGACGGACTAGTGGGGATCCCCTGGTTTGAGGAGATGGGGTCCCTCAAAATGGTGAATCATGCCAATGCGAATCCTTTTGGTAGATGACCACATCTTATTCCGCAAGGGCATTGCCAACCTGCTGAACAGCCAGCCAGAGTTTACCGTGGTCGGCGAAGCGGGCGATGGCTTTGAGGGATTGGAAAAAGCGCGCGCGCTCAAGCCGGACCTTATCCTGATGGATGTGACGATGCCGCGCTGCACTGGACCGGAAGCCACGCGGCTCATCTTGCGCGAGATGCCCGACGCGCAGATCGTCATGCTGTCCGTTTCCGATGACGATCAAGATTTGTTCGCGGCGGTCCGCGCCGGGGCGATGGGCTATCTGCTCAAGAGCATCAAGCCTGACGAGTTGTTTGCCCGCTTGCGGGGCATCGCCGCAGGGGAAGCGCCGATCAGCCGTCTGATGGCGACCAAAATCCTGCGCGAGTTCGCGCGCAGCCCGGTCCAGCCTGAGCCTCGCCCGGCGGAATGGCCCCAGGAGCTCACCGAGCGCGAGCGTCAGGTCTTGCAGTGCGTCGCCAAAGGGATGAGCAATCGCGAGATCGGCGAAACGCTCAAGATCGCTGAAAACACGGTCAAGAATCACGTGCGGAGCATCCTCGACAAGCTGCACCTGAACAATCGCGCGCAGATGGCGGCCTATGCGGTGCAGGCCGGGTTGGGCGGTGGCAAGGTGAGTGATCAATCATCGGGATAGCAGTCAGTAGCGAGTGCGGTGGTCGGCGGTCAGCAGCTTGTACCGCCGTTTTTTTTGGAGGCTCTTGTCATGGCTCGCATCATCCTCGTCCGTCACGGCCAGACCGAGTGGAATCGTGTGGAGCGCTTTCGTGGTCGAGCCGATGTGCCCTTGGACGAAATCGGCCTGGCGCAGGCCGAGGCGACGGGTCGGCGTGTGGCCCAAGAATGGCAACCGGCTGCAGTCTACTCCAGCCCGCTTGTGCGCGCGGTCAAGACGGCTGAGGCCATTGCCAGGCATTTCAATTTGCCTGTCCAAATCCACGCTGGGATCGCCGATATTGACTATGGCGAATGGCAAGGGTTGACACCCGATGAGGTTAAAGAACGCTGGCCGGAGATGCACCACACCTGGCACAACATGCCGCACCTGGCGCATATCCCGGGCGGCGAAACGCTGGGCGATCTGCGTGCTCGCGGCATGGCTGCGATGGATGAGTTGGCCACTCGTCATGCAGGCGAGACCATTGTCATGGTCGGGCACACGGTCATCAACCGCATCATTCTGTTGGGTGTGTTGGGCTTGGGCAACGACCGCTTTTGGAGGCTGAGGCAAGACACGTGCGCGATCAACGTCTTGGAAGTGGACGTGCCGGCCGGCAGCTATACGCTGGTGTCGCTGAACGATACCTGTCACCTCAGAGCGCCGTGGGCTTGAATCTAGGAGACCACTGAAAAAGTCATCTTTCTACCGCAGAGGCCGCTGAGGACGCTGAGTTTTATTAGGTTTTTTCTGCGCTCTCTGCGTGCTCGGCGGTGAAAGAAGGGGTTTTTCAGCACTCTCCTAGGCGGGTGCAAGGCTCTGTTCTGAACACCTATAGAACAACAACGTAATACATTCTCTCAAGGAGTTCAACCATGAATGAGGTCGTTATCGTTCAGGCAGTTCGTACGCCGGTTGGTCGGCATGGCGGCGCGTTGGCCGCAGTGCGACCGGACGATCTGGCCGCGCTGGTGATCGGCGAAGTCGTCAAGCGCGCGGGGATCGATCCCGCCCTCGTCGAGGAAATCTACCTGGGCTGCGCCAATCAGGCCGGTGAGGACAACCGCAACGTGGCGCGCATGGCGGTGCTGCTGGCTGGCTTTCCTCATCACGTGGCAGGTGTGACATTCAATCGCCTGTGCGCCAGTGGCCTGACGGCGATCAATCACGCGGCCCGCGCGATCAAGTGCGGCGAGGGCGAGGTGTTTATCGCCGGCGGCGTCGAGTCCATGTCGCGCGCGCCGTATGCGATCCCCAAGCCTGAATCGGCTTATCCCTGGGGCAACCTCACCGCGTATGACACAACGCTGGGTTGGCGCTTTCCGAACAAAAAGATGGAGGCCATGTTCCCACTGGAGCAGATGGGCGAGACAGCGGAAAACATTGCGGCCGAGCATCCCGAGATCACGCGTGAGATGCAAGACGAGTTTGCTCTCAGCAGCCAGATGCGTGCCAAAGCCGCGATTGAATCGGGCCGCTTCAAAGACGAGATCGTGCCGGTCGTCATCCCACAAAAGAGAGGCGATCCGATCGTGGTGGACACCGATGAGCATCCACGCCCGGATACGACCATGGACAAGCTCGCCAGGCTCCAGCCAGCGTTCCGCAAGGGCGGCACGGTGACGGCGGGCAATGCCTCGGGCATCAACGATGGCGCGGCGGCGGTGCTGCTGATGAGCGCGGATAAGGCAAAGCAGTTGGGTCTCACGCCGATGGCGCGCTGGGTCGCTTCGGCGGCGGCAGGCGTCAACCCGCGCACGATGGGCTATGGGCCGATCCCGGCGATACGCAAGGTGCTCGAACGCGCCGGCCTTGCCATTTCCGACATTGACCTGTTCGAGATCAACGAGGCGTTCGCGGTGCAGGCGCTGGCGTGCGCGCGTGAGCTGGACATCCCGCTCGACCGGCTCAACGTCAATGGTGGCGCGATTGCTTTGGGACACCCGTTGGGTTGCTCCGGCGCGCGATTGATGACGACGCTGGTCCACGAGATGAATCGGCGGCAGGTACGGTATGGTCTGGCGACGCTGTGCGTGGGAGTGGGGCAAGGCGAAGCGACGGTCGTGGAGCGTGGAGCGTAGAGCAAGGGGAAGATACTGTGATCACTCTATCGTATCCACTGGTGGGTGTCCTCTGCCTGTTGGCGGGGCTGGGCATCACGTTCTTTTGGCCGCTGGGGCAGGCGCGGGGCAAACACATGCTGGGCGAGATCGTGCTGCTGATCCTGTTTGTTTCGGCGGGTGGGTTCCTCTACGCCAGCGGTTGGCTGCCCGAGAATGTATCCTGGTTCGGCGCGATGGGCATCGGTCTGGTAGTGGGCATCTTGGCCGTTGTGTACCGGGATGTGCGCCGGTTCGTCAACCACTTTCGCTACCAGGCCTACAAGTGGACGCATCCTTACTACTGGTATGGGCGCGTGGGCCGCGCGATGTTCGGAGGTGGTCGCAGGCGCCGGAGAAGTTGAGTCGGGCGAAGGATGCCTGATTCGACTTGTCTTTTGTCGAAGGAAGTTTCACGTGAGCAAGCCAGTGATCGAAATCGAAGACTTGACCAAAATCTATCACATGGGCGATGTCGAGGTGCGCGCCCTTTCGGGCGTGACGCTCCGGGTGGATGAGGGAGAATTGGTCGCCATCATGGGGCCGAGCGGCTCAGGCAAGTCCACCTTGATGAACATTGTCGGCTGCCTCGACAAGCCCACGTCGGGCCGCTACCGGCTGGACGGTGTGGATGTGGACAGGCTGGACGATAACCAACTGGCCGAAATCCGCAACCGCAAGATTGGTTTTGTCTTTCAAATGTTTAACCTGCTGGCGCGCACGACAGCAGTGCAGAATGTCGAGCTGCCGCTTGTCTACTCGGGCGGCAATCATCGGCGAGAGCGGGCCATCCAGGCCCTGGAGCAGGTAGGCCTGGGCGACCGGCTGCATCATCGCCCCAATGAGCTTTCCGGCGGTCAGCAACAGCGGGTGGCGATTGCTCGTGCGCTCGTCAACAACCCTTCGATCATTTTGGCCGATGAACCGACGGGTAATCTGGATTCCAAGTCCGGCGCCGAGATCATGGGCATCTTTCAGCGACTCAACCTGGAGCGCGGTATCACGGTTGTGTTTGTCACGCACGATCCGCGTATTGCGGCTCACACGCGCCGTATCATTCGTTTGAGCGATGGGCAGATTGTGGGGGACGAGGCCGTGGCAGAGCCGATCATAGCGTGTCCGGATAGACCGTTGCCAGACTGATTCGATCTCAGATTTTTGATTTTGGATCGCGGATTGGGAACAGTGCGCCGCAATCCACAATCTGAAATCCGAGATCCACAATCCGAAATCCGAGATCCAAGATAGGAATGGTGGTCGAAAGTATTCGAGTTGCTCTGGGCGCGCTACTGGCGAACCGCCTGCGCGCGGCGCTCACCATGCTGGGCATCATCATCGGCGTGGGCGCGGTCATCACGTTGATGGCGGCCGGCGCGGGCGTGCAACGCTATGTGGATGAGCAGTTTAGAGGCATCGGCACAAACTTGCTATTCGTCACGCCGGGCAATGTGGCTCAAAATCGTGGCGGCCCGCCGGATTTGGATGCTGCGGTTGCAGGTGCGGCGCTCACCCTCGGTGATGCCGATGCGATTGCCGATCCAGCACGCGCGCCGGATGTGCTGCGGGCTGCGCCCGAGCTGGTGCGCTTTGCGCGCGTCGAAGCCGATGGACGTGACACGACGACGACCCTCCGCGGGGTGACCGTGAGCTATAGTGCGATCCGCTCGTGGCCGGCGGCGTTGGGTCAGTTCATCAGCGATGCCGACGTGGTGGGACAGACGCGCGTCGCGGTGTTGGGTCAGACGGCAGTGGCGAAACTATTCCCCAGTGGCGAGTATCCGATCGGGCAGAATGTCAAAATCAACGGGTTGACCTTTCGCGTGATCGGCGTGGCATCCAAGAAAGGGGGAACCGGCTTTGGCGATCAGGATGACGTCGTCTTTGTTCCGCTCACCACCGCGCAGCAGTACCTGTTCACCAGCAAGTCCGTGTCCGGCGAACATGGCGTGAGCGTGATCTATGTCCAGGCAGTCAGCCAGGAGCGAATGGGCGCGGCGACGGAACAGATCGCCGCGATCTTGCGCGACCGGCACCGCATCAGCTTCCGGGACCAGGATGATTTTTCGGTCATCAGCCAGTCGGATGTGATCAAGGTGTTTGGTCAAATCACTACCGTGCTGACGGTGTTTCTGGGCGCCATCGCGGGCATCAGTTTGCTGGTCGGCGGGATCGGCATCATGAACATCATGCTGGTTTCGGTGACGGAACGGACGCGCGAGATCGGCATCCGCAAAGCGGTCGGGGCCAAGCGCCGAGACATCTTGAGCCAGTTTCTGATCGAGGCGATGACCGTTTCCGTGATGGGTGGCATGGCCGGGATCGCGTTGGGAGTGGTGGGCGCGGCGATCATGGCGCGATTCATCGAGGGATTCCATCCGGTCATCTCGGCGGACGCGGTGGCGATGGCGACCGGGGTTTCGGCGGCGGTTGGGCTGTTCTTTGGGCTGTATCCGGCCTGGCGCGCGGCCAAGCTCAATCCGATTGACGCGCTGCGGTATGAGTAATTGTAGATTGCAGATTTTTGATTGATGATTGTATCGAGTGTGGCCGATCACAATCAGCAATCAGCAATCCAAAATCGAAATTAACAGCCCATGATTGTCGAAAGTATCCACATTGCATTTCGCGCGCTCGCGGCAAACAAGCTCCGCGCGGCGCTCACCATGCTGGGCATCGTCATCGGCGTGGCGGCGGTGATCACGCTCATGTCGGTGGGGGCGGGCGTGCAGGACTATATCACCGGGCAGTTTGCCGGGCTGGGGAGCAACTTGTTGTTTGTGTTCCCCGGCTCGTCGAAAGAGCCGCGTTCGTTTGCGGCCGGCTTGACGGGGGCCAGCACGCTGACGGATGGGGATGCGCGCGCGTTGGCCGACCCGCAGCGTGCGCCGGATGTCTTGCAGGTTTCGCCGGTCGTGCGTCAGCGGCAGCAAGTGGTCGCCGGGCGCGAAAATACCCTCACGACCGTGCGCGGTGTCACGCCCAACTATGAGACCGTGCGCGATTACAAGAGCACGTTAGGCTCTTTCATCCGTGATGTGGACATTTTGGAGCGCGCGCGTGTGGTGCTCGTTGGCCCGGCCGTGGTGGACAAGTTGTTCCCCAACGGCGAGTATCCGATTGGCCGCATGGTCCGCATCGCCGGGACAGCCTTTCGCATTGTGGGGGTGCTGGAAGAGAAAGGCGGCAGCGGTTTTGGTAATGATGATGATCAAGTCATGGTCCCGCTCACGACGGCACTGGAGCGGCTGTCTGATGCTCCCACCCGGCGCGGCGAGCGCGTCATCTCGATGATCATCGTTCAGGCCGTCAGCCAGGAGCGTATGATCGCAGCTCAAGAGCAGGTCACAACGATTTTGCGCGAGCGGCACAAGATTGCCTTCCGCGACGAGGATGACTTTACCGTGTTCAACCAGACGGACATTCTCAATGTGTTCGGCCAGATCACCGGTGTCATCACGGCGTTCCTGGGCGCGATCGCGGGCATCAGTTTGCTGGTCGGCGGGATTGGCATTATGAACATTATGCTCGTTTCGGTGACCGAGCGGACGCGCGAGATCGGCATCCGCAAAGCCGTCGGGGCCAAGCGGCGCGATATTCGCCTGCAATTTCTGGTTGAAGCGATCGCGCTTTCGGTGACCGGGGGATTGATCGGCATTGCGCTGGGCGCAGGGGGCGCGCTTCTGATCTCGCGCCTGGTGGAGGGCTTTCGTGCGATCGTCTCGCTCGACGCAGTGTTGCTGGCGACAGGCTTTTCGGCGGCGGTGGGACTGTTCTTTGGACTGTATCCGGCCTGGCGCGCAGGAAACCTGAACCCGATTGATGCCTTGAGGTACGAGTGATTCCATTGGTGTAAACTTTAGCCCCGGAGTGCGGCCTTCAGGCCGCGTTTTATGCAAGCTGAAGCCTGCACTCCAACCTTAAGTTGACACATATGCGAGTGATTCAATTTCGGATTTTGGATTTCGGATGGCGGTGCACGATTCGAGAACGAGGCACGTATTCAAGCCCGAAATCCGAGATCCGAAGTCGAGGGATGAATGGGTGTTGAATTGGCGCCGGGCAAGTTGGTGCTCTTTGGTTCTGGAGAGACGTCTCCCAGCGGTCAATCCATCCACGAGCGACTATTGCGCGAGTTGACGCCTCCGATCCGCATTGCCATTCTCGAGACGCCCGCGGGCTTTCAGCCCAATTCGGCCTCGGTGGCAGGCAAGGTCGCCGAGTTCATGACGAAACGGCTCCAGAATTTCGCGCCCGAGGTGAGCCTCATCCCGGCTCGCAAAAAAGGGACGGCGTTCAGCCCGGACGATCCGACGATCGTGGCACCGATTCAGGACAGTAACTATATCTTTATGGGGCCGGGCAGCCCGACCTATATGGTGCGCCAGCTCGAGGGAACACTGGCCTGGCACCGTGTCCTTGAACGGCATCGTCAGGGAGCGTACCTGTGCATGGCTAGCGCCGCATCGCTGGCGGTCGGCGCCCAAGTGATCCCGGTTTACGAGATGTTCAAAGTCGGCGACGACCCACACTGGGTGAATGGCCTGAACTTGCTCGCGCCTTATGGGTTGGAGCTGGCGATCGTCCCGCATTGGAACAACGCTGAAGGCGGCGAGGACCTGGACACCAGCCGATGTTTCATCGGCCGGGCGCGCATGGACGAGATGCTAAAGCAGTTGTCCCCTTCGACGCGCGTGTTGGGGATTGACGAGCACACAGCCGTCGTTTTCGATTTTGAACAGACCTGCTGCCGGGTTCTCGGTAAAGGCACTGTGACGATACTGTCCCATGGGGCAGAGCATGTGTATGCGTCGGATGGTTCATTCCCGTTTGTGGAACTGGGGTCGGTCTGGCAGCCCATAGCTGAGCGAGGACAGCCCATGCCACTTTCCGCTGCGCCTGAAGAGTTGCCGCCGCGGGTGGCCGGGTTGGTCGAGCAGCGCGAGCGCGCCCGCCAGGCGCGCGACTGGTCAACGGCTGATGCTCTTCGACGCCAGATCGCCGATCTGGGCTATCAGATTCAGGATACACCGCAAGGCCCTCGAGTGAATCGTCAATGACCACAGACGACAGGCCGCCAGCCACTGCAGGTCATCTTCAGTCCGTGGTCTGCGGTCATACTGCGAAAATGTCCTCAAGGAAAAACCATGCTGAACGATAAACCTCAAGGCCAGCGCATTGGCTGGCTGTGCCTCACGACGGATTACCCATTCGTCTATCGCGTCTTTCGTATCCGCCGCGATCGAGTGCGATTCCCGAGTGGCATCGAGAGCGATTACGCCTACATGGAATCGCGCGGCGCGGTGTGGGTGGTGCCCGTCACCGACGATGGCAAGATCGTGCTGATTAAACAGTACCGCTATGCGGTGGACGATTGGACGTGGGAAGTTCCCGCAGGCGGCAAGCACGATCACATCGGGTCGGATGAAGAGCTGGCCCGCCGTGAGTTAGCGGAAGAGGTCGGCGCGACGTGCCAGTCCTTGCAGCACGTGGGATGGTTCTATGGCGCCGTGAGTGTCAGCACGAGCCGCTGTGACGTGTATCTGGCGCGCGGGGTACGACTCGACGGGACATCGCACCGCGAGCCAGGCGAGATTATTGAGGCGCACCCGGTGCCGATGGACGAGGCGCTGGTGATGGCGCGCAGCGGTCAGATCAAGGACGGCAAGAGCGCGTTGGCGCTGTTGCTTTGTGAGCCGTATTTGAAGGGATGAAGGAAAGAGGGGCGAGCGTGCGCAGGTCCAGCGCGACGCAGATCACGTGTGATGCAAGGCCAAGTCACTCCCGGCGTGAACTGGATCGCTCCAGGTTGTGAACCGAGACCAGGCCGTCGCTCCGAATGACATACAGTGTCTCTTGAATTTTGTCATCTGGCACGTCGTCGGGCGACAGGCCAAAGAGTTCTCGCACTTGCGCTGTCAAGCGTTGCAGATTGTCTCGGAGCGCCTGTTCTGGAGATTCGCCGTCAACGCTGTGCAACAAGTAATAGGCAGGTATTCCCCAGCCATCATAATAGACGGCTTCATACAGCCCGGTTGTCTTTTTCTTTGCCACGGTCCCTGCCTCTCGGCTCGCTGCTGCTGTTGAATCGCACGAGTTCTTCCCAGAGAATTGCCCCAGATGCATCACAAAAGTCAGAAGTGAATTCGCGCACGTACTTGTTGATTGCTTTGCTCCAGGCGATATCATACGGGTGTGTTTCATTTCAGTTGAAACCTGGCTCGTTGCGCGCTCGCCCGCTACACAGCCGCGCTGGCTGAAGCCAGCTGGTAGCCCGATTTAT
>DAOTXX010000006.1:0-20279 GCA_034434835.1 Thermoflexales bacterium
CACCCATATGCTGCGGAAATGGCCCTGTGCCTAGCAAAATTGCTCAGAAAATTTGAGATTGGCTGATTTTCGGGCGAAATTCCAGGGTATCCTATTTTGGAATCGCTGGAATTTCGCCCAAAAGTTAGGTCAGGGCGTGCTGGATGAGATTGGGCGCAACGGCTTCAAGAAAATTATCCTCTATAACGCGCACGGTGGGAACAATCACCTGTTGGGCTTTTTGGGACAGTGCAGCTTGTGGCAAGAAAAACCCTACTCGCTCTACATGCCCACGCGCAGGCTGACGCCTGAAGGCGAAAAAGAATGGAACGCGCTGCGCGCGACCGATTTTGGCGGGCACGCCTGCGAAGAAGAGACCAGCCTGGTGCTGGGCACGTATCCTCAACTGGTCAAGCTGGATCGTGTGCCCGAAAAACCTGCCTTGCCGCTGGGACGACTCGCTCACCTGCCCGCGAATTATTCCGGCATCTGGTGGTACGCCGATTATCCCGATCATTATGCCGGGGATGCTCGAACGGCCAGCGAGGAAAAGGGCAAGGTGCTCGTGCGGCTGATGGCCGATTGTCTGGCGCAATACATCGCCGCCGTCAAGGCCGACCAGGCCGTGCCGACGTTGGAGCACGAATTCTTTCGGCGCACCGAACAGGTGCGCCCCGAATGAACCGCAACAGGAGCAACGAGATGACACATCATGCTTGGGTCCAAGAGTTCCCGGGCGCTGTGACGGTGTGTGACGCGCAAGGCATCATCCTGGAGATGAACGATCAGGCCGTCAAGACGTTCGAGGCCGAAGGCGGGGTCAGGTTGCTTGGCACCAACCTGTTGGACTGCCATCCCGAACCGGCCCGCAGCAAGCTCCAGCGCCTCTTGGACACACGGCAAAAGAACGTGTACACGATTGAAAAGAGAGGCGTGAGGAAGCTGATCTACCAAACGCCGTGGTATCGGGACGGCCAGTTTGCTGGACTGGTTGAGCTATCGCTCGAAATCCCTTTGGAAATGCCCCACTTTGTTCGAGGGGCGTGACAACTCGGGTCGTCACTCCAAGAGATTAGTTCGCGGGCACAAATCGAGCGCCAAGCCTCAAATCAGCTTGGCGCTCTTGGTGTCTCTGCTATTTCTTTTCCCGATGATTCAGCATCACTGAGGCTTGGGCCGTGGGCATGATGACCATCTCGGCAATGTCCACGTGCAGCGGGCGCGTGGCGGCGAATACGATGGCATCCGCAATATCGTCGGGCGTGAGCGGCGTGATGCCTTCATAGGTTTTGGCCGCGCG
Source organism: Thermoflexales bacterium (assembly GCA_034434835.1). Taxonomy (GTDB): domain Bacteria; phylum Chloroflexota; class Anaerolineae; order Fen-1058; family Fen-1058; genus JBGLNJ01. The sequence continues at coordinate 1,280 of DAOTXX010000006.1, forward strand.
CGCCTGATCGCCATGAAAGCGCACCTTGCTGAACTCGGTCTCAACCATACCGGGATGAATCGTGGTGACGCGCAGCGGCGTGCCGAGCAGATCCATCCGCAAGCTCTGTGAGAGAAAACGAACGGCTGCCTTGGTCGCGCAGTAGACACTTCCACCCGGATAGGTCTCCATACCAGCAATCGAGCCGAGGTTGATGATGTGCCCCTTGCCGCGTCTGACCATACCCGGGATCACCGCGCGACTCACGTAAAGCAAGCCCTTGACGTTCGTATCAATCATCTCCTCCCAGTCCTGGATATTGGCCTCGTACAATTTATCCAGGCCGCGGCTCAGACCGGCGTTGTTGACCAGCACCTCGATGGCTTCCCATTCCGGCAAGAGTCCTGAAATCGCTTTTTCGACCGCCGTCCGGTTGCGCACGTCGAGCTGGAAAGCATGCGTAGCGACGCCGTGCTTTTGGTGCAACTCGGCCGCCAACGCCTCGATCCGGTCCATGCGCCGCGCGCACAGGAGCACTTTGGATCCGCGTGCAGCAAACGCCCGCGCGCATGACGCGCCGATGCCAGAGCTTGCCCCGGTGATCAACACAATCCGGTCGCGCAGTGAATACATGGCAGATGCCCTCCGCAACTGAAATTCGCTTGGTAACAAGTATACAACGGCATGGCGAGGAAAACAAGAGAGCGTACTTGCGTAGACAGGGCTTTTCCAAAGTCCCTTGACAGACCCCTGCAGTGTCATTCTGAGCTGCGAAGCGGCAAAGAATCTCAGTGCAAGGCTGAGATGCTTCGCGCCCTATGGGCGCTCAGCATGACAGAAAGACGACTTTGGAAAAGCCTTGCTTGCGTAGAAAGCAAAATCGGCAAGGGGACAATCATTGCGTCCACCTTGCCGATGGGACACCAACGACTGGCAACGTCTTGGCGTCAGGCGCAGGACTGGCCTTTTACTGCGGCAGGATCGTGACCGACGCTGCCGTGAACCCCTCAGTGCTACTGGTGCCACCGCCAGTCCCTTCGGACGTAATCATCACTCGCGCGCCTGCTGCGAGTTCAGCGCGAGTGCCCGGCGAGGTTTTGAGCACCTGCGTCTTGTCGCTGAGCTTGACCTGGACATCACGCTGGCCCAGCGCAAGGGTGAGCGTGTCGCCCTCCACGCTCTTGATCACCCCCGAGATTCCCGCGCCTCGGCCCTGAGCGCCAATGCCCGCCGCTCCCAGGCCACCAGTGCCACCCGCTCCCGTATTGCCCTGGCCGAGCTGACGCTGCTGAAAAAACTGTTGGCGCACCTGATTGGCGCGCTCGAATCCGGCGCTATCACCCATCCGGTAACCGCCGTAACCTGCCGCAGCCCCCACAATGATCACGATCAACACGATCAGAATTGTTTTGCCCATTGATTCCTCCCCTTGTGATTACGGATTTTTGATTTCGGTGCGTGCCTCAAAAGCAAAGCGCCAACCGCAATCCACAATCCGAAATCCGCAACTAGATCATTCGTACCGCAGCGCGTCAATCGGGTTCAGGCTCGCCGCGCGCCAGGCCGGATACCAGCCAAAGAACACACCGACCGCCGCCGAGAACAACGTCGCCAGGAGCACGGCATCCAGTCCGACCAGGGGTGTGAGGGTGGTCCCACCAAGCTGCACGCCCCCGATCAATCGCGACATCCCCCAGCCTAACGCAATGCCGAGTATGCCACCAAGCAAACTCAACAGGGCCGCTTCGGTGAGGAATTGAGAGAGGATGTCGCGCTTGCGCGCGCCGACCGCTTTGCGCAGACCGATCTCGCGCGTGCGCTCGGTGACGCTCACCAGCATGATGTTCATGATGCCAATGCCGCCCACGAGCAGCGAAATGGCCGCCACGCCGCCCAGGAACAATGTCAACACGCCGGTGATCTGGGTGGCCGTGTCGAGAATGTCCTGCTGGCTAGAGATCGTGAAATCGTCCTGGAACGTCACACGATGCCGCTCGCGCAGCACCTCGCCGATCTCGGCCACAGCCTGATCCGAGACCGATTGATCCACGATCTGGACATTGATGCTCGAGATGCTCCGCTGCCCACCCCGCACGTTGCGGTTCGCGCCGAACAGCCGCAATTGAGCGGTCGTAATGGGCACCAGCGCCAGGTCATCCTGGCTGCCAAAGCCTGAGCCGCCTTTGGACGCCAGCACGCCGGTCACGCGGAACGGCTGGCCGTTGATGCGCACCGACTGTCCCACCGCCAGCGCCGCATCGCCAAACAGATTGGCTGCCGTCGCATTGCCCAGCACGACCACCTGCGAGCGCCCATTCACTTGGGCCGACGTAATCCCTTCGCCATCGGCGAGGGTATAGTTACGCACCTGGATATACTCGGGCGTCACGCCATAGATGCGCGTGCGCGTGTTCTGGCTCTGATAGACCAACTGCCCAAAGGCATCCACTTCCGGCGCGACGGCGACGACGGACGGCAGGCCCACTAAAGCCTCGGCATCTTCGAGCGTGAGCGTTTGAGCGCTGCCTGCTTCCTGCCGGACGCCGCCCTGTTGAATTGCGCCAGGCCGGATGAATAACAAATTGGTGCCAATGCTTTCAATTTGCGAGGTGATGGCCGCCTGCGCGCCGCGTCCAATGGACAGCATCGCAATCACCGCGGCCACGCCGATGATGATGCCCAGCATCGTCAGCGCGCTGCGCGTCTTGTTCGCCGTCAGGCTGCGCAGCGCCACCCGCGCGCTTTGGACGAGGTTCGCCAAGAATTCGGCGCGGCTATCTTCCTTTCGATCCGCCGCCGACGCCTGCTGGCAACCCCGCCCTGCGCCTTCCTCGCGCTCGACCTTGCCATCGCGGAGGCGGATGATGCGCTGCGCGCGAGCGGCCACGTCCAGGTCATGCGTAACGATCACGACCGTCATGCCCTGCTCGCAGTTGAGCCGCTCAAAGACTTGCATCACTTCCTCGCCGGACACGCTATCCAGGTTGCCGGTCGGCTCGTCGGCCAGGATGATGGCCGGGTTGTTGACCAGCGCGCGCGCAATCGCCACGCGCTGCTGCTGCCCGCCGGAAAGCTCATTCGGGCGATGGTTCACCCGGTCGGCCAGGCCGACGGCTTCCAGCGCCGCGCGCGCGCGCTTGCGGCGTTCCTTGGCGCCGCTGTAGATCAGCGGCGTCTCGACGTTATCCAGCGCCGTCGTGCGCGGCAGCAGGTTGAACGTCTGGAACACAAAGCCGATTTTGCGATTCCGGATTTCGGCCAGTTGACCATCTCGGAGCGCACTGACCTCGACGCCATCCAGTATGTACGTGCCGCTGGTCGGCTGGTCGAGACAGCCGATGATATTCATCAGCGTGGACTTGCCGGAGCCGGAAGGCCCCATGATGGCCACCATCTCGCCTTGCCGGATCTGGAACGACACGCCGCGCAGCGCGTGGACTTCAACCTCGCCCATTTTGTACGTGCGCGTCACGTCTTTGACTTCAATAACGGGATCGCCTGGATTCACTGCCATAGTCTCACCTGAAATCCTGCTGTGCGCTTTTCGCGCGGGATCACGCAGCACACAGCCAAGTCACCGTCCAAACCCACCTAGAGGCCCCAGGCCACCTCCAGGCCCGAACCCGCCTCCGGTGGTTGTCGTCGTCTGCAGAATCACGACCAGGTCGCCTTCTTCCAGGCCGCTCGTCACCTCGGACTGGGTGTCGCTCGACATGCCCAGCGTCACATTCACCTGCTCCTGTTTGCCGTCCCTGACCACAGTGACCACCCTTTGCCGGCCGCTCAGCTTGACGGCGCGGTTGGGGACGAGCAGGATGTTGTCGCGCTGCTGCACGACGATGGACACATTGGCCGTCATGCCGGGGCGGATTTGCTTATCGGGCTGTTCAAGCGCGATCGTCACCGGGTAGTTGACCACGCCCTGCGTCACCGTGCCGACATACGCGACCTTGGCCACTCGAGCCGCAAAGGTTTGATTGGGGAGCGCATCAAACGTCACCTGGACGGGCTGGCCCACCTTGATGCTCGGCAAGTCGGTCTCAGAGACATTGACCTGCGCCTCGAGTCCCGTCAAGTCCACCAGCGTCATGGCCTGCGTGCTGGCCGAAACTTGCTGGCCCGGTTGGATATTGAGATCCGCCACCACGCCATCCAACGGCGCGATGAGCTGCGACTTGAGGAGATTCAGCTTCGCCTGGTCAAGCGCCATCTGCGCCTGCTTGACGGCCAGCTCGGCCAACTGCACCTCTTCGGGCGTCGGTGTGTTTTTCAGGTTGTCGAGGTTAGCCTGTGCCGAGGCCAACTGCGCCGCCGCCGACTGGAGGCCGCTGTCGTTGACATTGGCGACCGCCAGGTTATAGTTCGCGACGGCGACCTGGTAATCAATCCGCGCGTTATCCAGAGCGGCTTTTTGCGACGACCACTCCTGACCCGCCGGAGGAACATAGGCGCCTCTCGGATTCCCAGAACGCGGGTGTTCGAGCAGATTGTTGTACGTGTTCTGCGCGTCGTTCAAACGAGTGGCCGCAGCGTCCAGATCGTTTTGCTCGATAAGAAGCTGATCGCTCAGATGCGCCGCCTTGGCTTGCGCCGCGCGGTATGCCGCTTGCGCGCTTGCTAAAGCAGCCTCCGCCGCTTTGATCTGCGAAGGCAAGGGGCCTTTCTTGGTTGTCTCGAGCGCGGCCTGTGCACTATCCAGACTGGCCTGCGCCGAAGCGACGGCCGCTTCCAGGTCCACCGTGTCGAGCGAGGCCATCACCTGCCCGGCCTTGACCTTGTCGCCCACCTTGACGTTCACCGTCTTGACCTGGCCCGAATTCTGAAATTGCACGACTGTTTGCACACGCGCCGCGATCGTCCCCGCCGCCGCCACCGTCGCCTGGAGCGACCCGCGTGTGACCGGAGTGGTAGACAACTGCTGCTGTGGCGTCGCCGTCGGGATCACCTGGCAGGCCGATACGACCACTGCCAAAGCTACCATCAGCATCATCCATCGTTTGCGCCGAATCATCGGACAACTCCTTTGAAAATCATCACACCAATGATCAATGCTATGCCGCCCAGAATAGCCAGCAGGAGCCAGGCCGTCGGCAGCCCGCTGGCACCTGCCGGCGGCAACACCCGAGGCGACACCACCGGCGCACTCGGAGCCACAACCTGCGCTGGAGATGTAGCAGCGACAGCAGGCGGCGCTTGGGTGCCAAAAGCCACCATCACCATCTTGCCGTTCTCCTGAACCGGCCCGTCAATCGTCGGCAACTCTAGCAAGCCGAAAACGTCTCGATCCACATGGAGCACAGCCCACAGCGTCGCCAGCGGCTCGGCCACCTCGGCGCTAATGTTCACCTTCAAATTCGTGTTCACGCCCTTGCGAACCGGCACCCAACCGATGGCAGAAGCCGCGCTCCAGGTCGTATCGGAATAGACCACCAGCCAGCCATCCTGAGCGGCGATCACGGTCTCTACCACGATCTGACCCGTGCTGGTATCCTGCGACCTGATGACGATCTGATTGGCTGTCCCGCCTGTTTGCGCGCTGGCCGAGGCGACGAATGTGCAGGCAGCGATCAGCATGAGCAAGGACAGACCTAGAGCTGTGACGAGCGATCTGGTCTTATTCATGGCTGCCTCCCTCATACCTGCGAGTGACGTACCTGTCAGCCGCGCCCTATCGCGCGATGAAAACCGGCCCCAAGCCACCCGCGCCCGGCCCACCGCCCGATGTGGTCGTTGTCTGACTGACGAGCACGACATCACCTTCGCGGAGACCGTCCACCACTTCGCTCTGTGTGTCGCCGGACAGCCCCAAAGTCACAGGCACATCAATCAACTGGCCCTGGTAGAGCACGGTCGCCGTCCGACCTCGATTGCCAGATAAGCGCACTGCGCGATTGGGAACCAGCAAAACATTTTCGCGCTGCTCCAGAATGATGTTCGCGCTCGCATTCATGCCCGGACGGATCATGTCCGTCGGATTGTTGATAGCAATGGTCGCCGCATAGTTGACCACGCCTTGCGTCGTCGTGCCTACCAGGTCCACCGCAGTCACCGTGCCGGTAAAGACGCGACCCGGCTCTGCATCGAGCGTGATTTCTGTCATCTGCCCTTCCTGCACTTTGGGCACATCCACTTCGGCCAGGGTGATGGAAAGATTGAGCCGGGAGAGGTCCACCAGCGCGACGGCCTGCGCGCCCGAGTTTGCCCACTGCCCGACCTGCACGTAAATCTCCCCCACGGTTCCACCGAACGGCGCGACGACAGAGGCTTTGGCAAGCTGCGATTGAGCCTGCTGCAGACTGGCCTCGCTCTGCTTGACTGCAGCTTCAGCCTGGACAATGTCTTCGGGCGTGGGCGTGTTGAGCAGCTTGTCGAGCTGGTACTGTGCCTGCGCCACCTGGGAAGCTGCCGAGCGCAGCGCGCTATCGTTGATGCCCGCCGCCTGCTGATTGTAGGCCGCCACTGCCAAATCATACGCCGTCTGCGCGTCGTCGAGGGCTTGCTTCTGCGACGATCGGGTTGGGTCTTTATCGAGCCAGTTGTTCTTTTCCCATTCGTAAGCGAGTCGTGCGCGCTGCAGCGTCGCCTTCGCCTTATCCACCTGCGCGCGCGCCACAGCGAGCTGGGCATCGCTCAAGTTGTACTTGTCGAGCGCAGCCTGGTACGCGGCCTGCGCGCTCGCCAGGCTGGCACGCGCAGACTCGATCTCCGAAGGCTTGGGGCCTGCCTGGGTCTGTCGAAGCCTGAGCTTGGCTGTATCCAGGGCGATCTGCGCTTTGGCGACATTGAGTTCGAGGTCCGGCACATCCAATTGAGCCAATACCTGCCCGGCCTTGACCTTGTCGCCCACCTTGACGTTGATCGCTTTGACGCGCCCCGAATTCTGGAACGGCAGCACCACTTGGGATTCAGCAGCCACCGTCCCAGCCGCGCTGATCATCGCCTTCAAATTGCCGCGCTGGATGACCGCCGTTTGTTGCGCGGTTGTTGCCGTCGAGCTGCTCCGCGCCTGGCAGCCAACCAACGTGACTGCAACGAGAATCGCAATCAGTTTGTATTGGCTACGAATCATGTCTTGCTCTCCATCGTCAAACGTCATACGTCATTGGCATTTGACGTTTCACGTTTGACGTTTGACGTTTCATGTTCTCAAGGCGCCCACACAAACACGCGCAGTGCACTGGCAGGACTGACTGGCGCGACGAAGCCGCGCGTGATGGTCTTGTCTCGCTGGCCCACGATGTAGCTTTCGCAAAGCGTCACAATATCCACGGTCCATGCATAGCGTCCCGCGGGAATGGTCGTGAGATTGAGATAGAACTCGGTATTGTTTTCGTTCCACTGGACGATGTCGGGTCGCGTCGAGTCCAGGCTGTGAATCACGAGCCGGTACGATTCGAACGCGCGCCGATAGTTGGTCGCATCCGACACGCAGCCCGGCGTCTGGCCGAACTTGAATAGCTCAGTCGGCGCGGATGTCCAGGCAAAATGAACGACCGGCTGCGACACGTGAAAAGTCGCATTGTTGTCCGGCCCAAGCGGGACAGGCGCCGGATACTTGCGCGGATTGAGCGGCAACAACACACCCGATGTGCGCGTCACCGCCAAAGGAGGACTAGCCAGGATATTCACGCTTGTGGCAGGCAAAGCCGTCGCCGCTGGCGTGGGTGAGGGCATTACCGTCGGCGTCGCCGTCGCCTGCGGTGTGACCGTCGGTAAAGCAACCGGCGTTGCCGTCACCTGAACTGTCGGCATGGCTGTGGACGTTAGACGCGCACTGCGCGCGCGCGTCGCCGTCGCCGTAGAAGATGGCGTTGGCCCTGTGATGGGCTGCGCCGGCCGAGGGGCTGCACACCCTACCGTAAGCAACACGATCAAAACTCCCCACCCTATCTTGCGCCGCATCATCGTTGAGGAACCTCCATCACTTTTCGACTTGCCAATCGCGCAGCGACCACGCCTCGCCCGTGCCCAGGTGAGTCGCCAATACCGCGCCCAGTCCCCAAGCCGAAGCAACCACAAAGAGAATCCATCCCGCCACAGGAATTCGCCCCAGCGCAAAGACGACCAGGCTGCCCAGTGCCAGCTCGATCCAGAGCGAGAGTTTCAAATTGGCCCAGCGTCGCACGGCTCCACCCACCATCAGGCTGACACACAGAATGCCCATGAAAGAGAGCAGCAGCACTGCTCCAGTCAAGATAAAGATCAGGACAAACCAGACCGACGCATAGCGCGCCAGTAGAGCCAGCGAAATAGAGGCCGTAACTGCCAACAGACCGATAACAAAGAATCGCAATTGGTCACGCCACCGACTCGATTGGAGCGATCGGGTGATGAGCCGCACCCGACCCGGCACCAACACCAGCACCAGCACAAAGGTGACGTACAGGTACACCCACGAGGCAGCCGCCGAAAGCAGCCCCGGCCAGCCTTCGGCGTGCGTGCCAAACGGGCTGAGCCGCAGCCATAGCATCGGGTTATCGAGCCGGAATCCAAAGACGATTGGGTGTTCGGGCGACGGCAGTCCCGGCGCCGGCGAGGGAGAGATCGGTGGCAACAGACGTGGCCTGGCCCCGCGTTCCAGCCCCGACAACGGCAAAGGCGTGGTCACAAAAGCAGGAATGGCGATCACCAACAAACATACGATGACGAGTAGGACAGTGACAAAGGTTCGCAAAATTCCTCCTCAGATCACGCCAGCACATTCGGCGCGGCCCCACGGGGACGTTCGCTGCCGAGCAATTGCGCCAGCCCGGCCAGGCTCGCCAGTGTGAGCACGACCATTGCCGACGTAAGCATCACGTCCATCTCGCCAGCAGGAGCCATCAGCAGTTGCTCCGCAAAGGACAACAACGAATCCAAGCTGGCAGCAGGATTGGCGAGAAAAGTAATCAACCAGGCCAACCCAGCTTGCCCGGTGGGGAGTTGCTCGGTCGCGGTCCCTAGCCATCCCAACCATCGCGGCGCAGCCGGGATCAACAGGACGAGGCCGAACGCGAACGCGGCGGGCGCCAGTGCCCGCATCCATCGGGGCGTCGCCGAAGCACACTGCGCGGCGAGGGTCGCGTTGATGCGAGCCGCCAGGCTCGACGCAGGCATCTCACGCGGCAGATCGTAAAGTAGCGCAATCAATTGCTTGGCGTTTGCCAGCCGTGCCTGGCACGTCGGACAGATCGTGACGTGCGCTTCTAGCGCGCGGCGCTCGGCGGCCGGCAGCACCTGCTCAACATAGGCATCCAGCGTAAAGCGGTCAATATGCTGGCTCATCCGTTTCGCTTCCTCCCCCTCATTAACACGGCCAACTTGCAGAAAAGTTTCACCTACAACAGAAATCGGAGGTCAGAAACCTAAATCCGACCTCCGATTTCCAACTTGCAGTCCGGGCTTACAATGACAAACTGGCGCGTTGCCAACCGGCCAAAGATTTTCGCAGCATCACTTTGGCCCGAAACAAATGCGTCCGTACCGTATTGACAGGCAACTGGAGAGCAGCGGCAATGTCTTCATACGACAATTCTTCGGTATAACGCAGCGTCACCACAGCCCGATAGATTTCGGGCAGATCGGCTACCGCGCGAGCGAGCGCCTGGCGCAACTCGCGCTCTTCGACTTGATCGAGCGGCAGCGGCGATTCATCCTCGATGGCTTCTTCAGGCGCCGGCTCGGCTTCGGTTGCCAACTTGCTGAACGCCGCTGGACGTTTCTTGCGCGCCAAGTCACGACAAAGGTTGACCGCGATCTGGAACAGCCACGGCTTGAAGGCCAGGTCGGTACGCGAGCGAGGCAGCGCGGCGTAAGCGCGCAGAAAAGTCTCTTGCGTGATGTTTTCCGCTTCGGCGCGATCATTCGTCAGGCGATAGGCAAGGTTGTAGATCGGCGCGGTGTAGCGCGTCACCAGTTCAGCAAACGCGGACACATCGCCACGCAGACATTGCCTGACCAGCGCCTGATCGTCGAGTGGCATGACATCGAGTTTCTGAGCACCTGAGCGATACCGGTGTTGTCTCGCCTGCGGTACAGGTACGGCGCCTCGAAGAACCCGTGAGTTCAACATGGGTACTTTACCAGAGAATCAACAAAAGCAAAAGTGGGGGCGCAGCGATCACTGCGCCCCCGGTGACTGTTGTAAGTTACATCGTTACGGAGTTGACGGTTGTGGAGTTGACTTGGGAAACGGTTTGCCTCGGCCTCCAAAATGCCAGCCGCCCTTGAACCCGCCCTTGCCGAAAGCCTGGTCAAGATCGAGTTTTTCTACTTGCGCCTTGATCTGGTCAGCCTGGGCCTGAGTCAGCTTGCCGTCCTTGACTGCCTGATCGAGTTGGGCAGTCACCGCCGCGACAATCGCAGCCTTCAAGTCATCCGGGTTGACGTTCTTTTCTTTCGCCACTTTGGACAACGATTTGCCCTGGCGCAGCTCGGCCATCAAATCCTGCGTCGTCATGCCCAGCTTTGCCGCAGCGGCATCCAGCTCTGCCTGGCCGAAGGCAAACCTGGCACCCCACTTGCCCAGGTCACGTCCGCCCCAGAACGGTCCAAACAATCCCCTGTCAAACGTCAGTTGGTCAATGCGGGACTGGGCCTTGTCCGCTTGCTCCCGAGTGAGCTTGCCGTCGGACAGCATCTTGCCGACCGTCTCTTTGAGCGCGTCACGGATGGCCTGCTGGAGCTTGTCCACCGTCACGCCCAATTTCTGAGCCAGGATCTGCCAGAACGTCTGGTTATATTCCGACTTGGGCGATGGGGTCGGCGTCGGCGTTGCAGGCGGCTGAGGCCCTTGGGCAAACGCCGCCGAGGTTAAACTAAAAGCCATCACTAACGCCATCACAGCCATTGCAATCTTGAATTTGCTCATCCTATCCTCCCATATTCGGGGGTGAGCCAGTTTGGCCCCCTGTTTCGCCAATCATGATAGCCAGGAACTGTTAACCAAATGTTATCGCCAGATGAGGATAAGCTTAATCTTTTTCTCATCTTTGGCCCCTTTATCTGTTGATTCTACAAGCAATCTCGCAGCCGGGAGAGAGTTGTCTGCCCGGCCCACTCGTGCTACACTTGCAGTGATTTACAATGAGGAAAGGAGCGCCCTCCATGACCCAGGAAACATCGCCATTTGAGGACTTGGAACTGCTGATCAGCGATGTCAAACAGCCCGGCGGCTATCGCGTCACGGCCACGAGGCAACAGGCCGGAGAGGCCAACGGCACGCTCGCGCTTGATCCTCAAGCCCCAGAGATCCAATCTGTGCTCGAGGCCATCGCCAGCCGCAACACGACCGACGACTTGCTTCATCAATTCGGACAGCGGCTGTTCGAGGCCCTGATCGCGGGCGCCATCGCAAATCTATACAACCGAAGCGGCACGCCCTTGCGGTTGAGGCTTCGCATCGAGCCACCGGAAATCGCCGCGCTCCCGTGGGAGTTTATTTACGATCCGGGCGCCGACCTGTACCTTGCCATCTCGCCCAACCATTGCCTGAGCCGCTACGTGCCGGTCAACGAACCTGTGCGGACTCTAGAAGTCAAGCCGCCGCTGCGCGCCCTCATCGTCGTCTCCGATCCTTCAGACCTGGCTCAGCAAGGGCTGCCGCCGCTCAACGCTGCCGAAGAAATCAAGCGCATCCAGGACGCGCTGCAAGAACGCATCGCCTCGGGTCAGGTGGAGACAGAGGTCCTGCCACATGCGGTCGCGCCCGATCTGCGCCAGAAGCTGAGGACGTTCCGCCCACACGTGATCCACTGGATCGGTCACGGCGGATTTGAGGGCGATCAAGGGGTGCTGGTGATGGAGACTGAAAATCATCTCACGCGCCTGGTCACCGACAAACAGTTCCGCGAGTTTTTTCTGGGCGCGGACGATGCCAAGCTGGTCCTCCTCAACGCCTGCCAGGGTGCAACCCAGTCCTCAACGCGGGCGTTGGCCGGGCTGGCGCCACAGATTGTCCGACGTGGATTGAGCGCGGTCGTAGCGATGCAGTATCCGATTCCTGATCAGGTTTCTCTTTCGTTTGCGCGCGAGTTCTACCGTGCGTTGGCCGAATATTATCCGGTGGACATGGCGGTATCGGAAGGTCGCCGCGCAGTGTATCAAGACTTGGGCTCCGATCGGCCCGACTGGGGCACGCCAGTGATCTTGATGCGCGCGCCGGACGGTAAGTTGTTCAGCCCGCCGCAGTCGCCGGCAACAGGAAAACCGGGAACCCAAACTGAGGGGGTGAGCGTCTCTAGTCAAGGAGCAGTTTACTTTGGCGGCGATGTCAGCGGCGGCGACATGATCAAGGGGAACATCGCTTCCCCGTCACGCACGACGCGCAACATCGCCATCGAACAGGTGACGCCACACCAGGTTCACAACATACTCGTCAAGCGATTCAGCCTCCAAGAAATCCAGACGCTTTGCTTTCGGTTGCGTCAGCAAGGCGAACATGACCTGGATTACGAGAGTCTAGGGGATACCAGGAACAGAAAAGCGTTGGAATTGGTGACCTTTATGGAGAGGCGGCTTCACCTGCCTCGGCTCGTTCAAGCCATTCTCGACATGCGCCCGGACATCACGAGTTTCGATGATTGAACCGGATGGTCTGAGCTGAGCGCTCCTGGCCCCAGGCCATACAGCCAGACGTGGAGGCACACGACCGGAGTTGAACATGGCCGATCCCATGGAATGGTTTGTCAACCGCGTCAAGCAGTTGGTGGGCTTTCAAAAAATGCTGCGCGGCGAGACGGACAAGTGCATCATGGCGATCCAGGCACCCGCCGAGATGGGCAAGACCTGGCTCATCCAACGGCTGCGCCGGGAGTGTGCCGCGAACAACTTGCCTACGCTCCACATTGACTTTCGTGACCGCCGTCCCTACGACTATCTGACGATTGTCCGCGCCGCGCGTGACCAGATGGGCGCGGCGGCCTTTAACATGCTGACGCAGACGATCAACGAATTGACAGGAGTGAATGTCCAACTTGCCGGGATAGGAGCAGCCAGCACAGGTGGGGTGCAAGTCAGCGCAGGGGGACCGGTATCGGTCGGCGGCGATGTGGCAGGCGGCCATATCATCAAGGACAACTATTTCTACGTCCAGGCCGATAGCGGCACCGCCCGCCGCGCGATCGAAATCCGCATCACCGATGCGTTCTTCGCTTGCCTGGCCGCGCTGGTCACGCCGGACAAGAAGTGCGTCTTTTTGTTTGACTCGTACGAAGACGTGACGGAAGAAGCCGACCGGTGGCTGCGCGACAATTTGCTCACCCGCCAGCGCGACCGGCAACTCCTCAACACGATCACCATCATGGCCGGGCGCAAGATCCCCGAGTTCGGCGACGATTGGACAGCCCGACTTGCCTGGACTGGGCTGGAGGCTTTTTCGCAAGAGGATGTGGCCGAGTACATCCTCAAGCGTCGCCAGGTGACCGGGCTGGATGTCGCGACGGTGTTCAAGACGTGTGGCGGCCGGCCCGGCCTGCTCAGCCAGATGGTAGAAATCGCTACGATGGGGACAGAGAAAGAGAGGGACTGGCTGTGAAAGATACCCCGACCGTTCCCATCGAGCAACAGTCTGCCGCACTGACGACCACGCTTTTTTCAAAACTGCCGCCGGTTCTGGCGCGCGCACTGCAATGGGTTGCCATCCCCTACTGGTTCGATCGGCCGATGCTGGCCGCGCTGCGCGGCCCGGAGGATGCCGACGGCCGCACAAGCAAGATCATCCAATGGCTGAGCCAGCGCTCGTTCGTCTCGCGGCTGGGTGAGGATCGCTATGTGCTCAATACAGACGTCCGCGGCCTGATCCGTGCACGCTGGACTTTGGATCGTCAGGGCTTTGCCGAAGCCAACCGCCGCCTGGCCGACTATTTTTCCGTGCGCCTGGCCGCAGGCCCCGGCCCCCAAGCCGACGAATGGAAGCAGGCTTATCTCTATCATCTGCTGGCCGCCGATCCAGATGCGGGAATTGCCGCGCTCCAACAAGCCATCACCGAGGCCGAGTTTTCTCACCGGCTGGCTGTGGCCGAACGGCTCATCCAGGTTGCCGAGGAGCAACGTCCATTCCTGGAGGCGCGACACGCTGCATGGCTCACGTATCTGCAGGCTCGCTCGCTTCAACTGCACAATCGTTGGGATGCAAGTTGTGAGATACTGCAATCGCTGCTGGATCAGCCTGACCTGCCTGGCGCCGATGGCTTGCGCCCTCACGTCCAGGCACTGCTGGCCAACGGTCTAATCGAAACAGGACATTGGTCGCGCGCTGCCGATCTTTACCGGCAGGCGCTTGATACCTTCAAGGCGAACCACGAGCCGGACCAGGTCGCGTCGTGTCAGCTTGGTTTGGGCTATGCCCACATGAACCTGGGCCTGAATATCTGGGGCCAGCGAGTCTCCTGTCCTGCTCCGTCGCCTTCACTCAAGCAAACGCTGGCTGACCTCATGACACTCCCGGCGCGGCTGCCGATCCTGCTCTATCTCCTCCTGAGCGCCCAAGACCCGGCGCTGTGGCCCGGCTGGCTGACGCTGGCTCGCGGCTTGGACTGGACGATTGCCCGGTTGTTTGTCCAGGCCGCGCACTGGTATCGGAGAGCGCTGACGCACATGGAAACGGCGTGCAATCCTCAAGGCATCCTGCGCGCCAAAGACAGCCTGGCACGTCTGTACCTGGCGCTGGGCCAACCGGGCGCAGCCGCCCGGATTTACCGCGAGATCGTTGATCGCACCGACATCGCCACCAGCGAATACCAGATGGCTCATGCGCGCGCGGGATTGGGCCTGAGCTTGCTGCGATCGGGGCGGCTCCCTCAAGCCCTCCAGGCGTTGCAAGCCGCCGCGCCAGTGTTGGCCGATTACGATGACAGGACGAACGCCGGACGCGCGTTCGCCGCCTTGGCCGAAGCGCAGATGACAAGCGGCGCAGCGACTGAGGCACTTGCCTCGTATGCGACGGCGCTCGAACTCTTGCAGAAAGCCAGCGACCTCAAGGGGGCAACGGATGTGGCGCATACGCTGGAAGCTTTCACTGAGCGCGCCCCTACCCACACCCGCAAACGCGAGAGGGCTGAGGAGGGAATAGACGCACAGGCAAGGCAGATCGCTTCATCCGTCACCACACGCGAGTACTCGACACGCTACAGCCATCCCGCACTGACGGTGTTTCGAGTGGCCTCGGTCGCCGTGCTGGCTGTGATGATGTTTGTCGTCCTCTATCTTGCCATCCGCACCGAATCCGGCATTGAGGTCCGGGCCAGCGCCGCCTTGATCGCCCAGGCACTCACCGACCCATCGTCCAGCATGTCGCCGGTGCTGACGACATCGGTCAACCGCCTTATCGTCCCGACGTTCCGCGCCAACATCGCCCTGGGCGGCCTGGTCGCGGCGCTGCTGGGTTACCTGATCGGCTACACCCTCGTGGGATTGTATGTGCTGGCGCGCACCTCACTCCCCCAGCTCGAAGCGCACGGCCGGAGGCGGGATGTACATTTGGAGGCCGAGACCGTGTCCATTGAGCCAGAGCGTATGGTCTTGACGGAAGTGACCACGCTCGCGCAGGACAATTGGACGGTCTTGGGACACCCGCGCGGGCATGGCACTCTGGCGCACTTGTGGGAGAGTCTGCAACTCGCGGCGTACTCACAGACCGTCCTGTTCGACAGCCGGGGTCAGCGGATCATCATCAGCGGCCAGACCGCGTGGTACTGGCCGCTCACCCAAGCAATCGCGCGGCGCATCCCGACCTCTGCGTGGTGCGTTGACCTGAGCACCACTTTGCTGACCAGCCCGGCCGGCATCTTGTTCATCGCCAATTGTCTTTACCTGGCCCTGTTTGTGGCCCTGAGTTACCTGTGGCCCGATGCGCTCAACGTGCCGATCTTGTTCCAGCGTTACGCGCTGGCCGACCTGCGGGCTCTTATCTACCTGGGATTGCTGATCCCATTGGTCATGTGGCTGGTCATTGCCCCACTGCACGCGCGCTTGTTCCTCAAGCCGCACAGCCGGATGCCCTGGGCCGTCACCGGCGCAGGACTGGGATTGGCTTGTGTTTCATTCATCAATCTGGGGCGATTGCATTTTTCGCTGGGCCGCCCGGACATTATCGTCAGTCTGTTGGCTGTGTGGATGGTTTGGATCGGCGCGTTGGCGATCTACAAAGTACAGCGGCATCCAGAACATCGCCTGCACGATACTGCTTTGAATCCGCCTGTATATCCCACCGTGCTGAGATGGGGAATGATCGCAGTGGCCTCGATCGCCCTGGTGTTGGCTGCGCGATTGGTGTTCAATGAGCTGCAGAGCTATGATGCCTTGTTGACTGGCAATGTAGCGCGAAATCGCGCCGATCAGATGGCAGCCAGTCAGGGCCTCGACGCCGCCCGGCCTGTCTACGCCGAAGCGATGCAGGCATACGATCTCGTGCTTGGCCTCAACCCGCGCGATACGACCGCGCTGGCGGGCCAGGCGGCCATCCATATCCAATTGCGTGAATGGGACCAGGCCATCCGCGCTTATACGACCTCGCTGCAGATCAACCCACGCCAGCCGGCAGTCTGGGCAAACATCGGCATGGCTTATGAAGGCCAGGCATCCGAGCTGGACGCCTCGATGAAGCAGTTGACAACAGAAGAGAGCCATCGCGCAATCCAGCCGAGTGTCATAGCGGCCTATCAAGAGGCCATCCGCGCCTACACCCGCGCGTTGGACCTGGTCGGCGGCAAGAACGCACAATACCTGCTGCAACGCGGAGCCGTCTATAGCGCGCTCGGCCAGCAACACAGCCTGCAGGATTCAGATGAGGCACGGGAGAATTACCGTCTGGCGCTCAAGGACATGGAGCAGGTGTTGGAGCTAGATCCTCAGAACGCCGATGCTTATAACGGGATCGGCTGGGCGCACCTCAAGCTGGCCGAAGTGGCCGAATCGCCCGAAGGCGCCGCGCAAGAGTATGAGCGAGCGCACGAAAACTTTGAGGCAGCCGTGCACCTGGCGCCGCAGAACGCCAACGCCTACAACGGGCTGGCCTGGACGTGGCTCAAACTCGGAGACATGGCAACTCAAGACCTCCCCGCGAGATACGAGGCTTATCGCAACTCGTTACACGCTTACGAGCAAGCCAGCCAATTGGAGCCGGACGATCCGCAGTACATGGTCTCGGTGGGCAACGCCCGGTGGCTCGTGAGCACCGAGTCGAAAGCATGCGCACGCTCTTCTGCCTCTTCCGCCGAGCGGGCAGCTTATATCGCCCTCATTCAGTCCGCGATCCAGATCATGGAGCGCGGTGTCAGTACCGCCACGGCCAACATCTGCAAGCAGCAGTACGCCGCCACGACGGATCAGGCGATCTGCCCGGTGCAAGCGCAAAATATGTCGCTCTATCCCAGCGCGGCGCATTATTATCGTGAGCTGGGACAACTGGTCTATCTTCTCTATACGTGTAAGGAGCCAGAGCGCGAACAGCGCCTGGAGCAGGCCATCGCCTACTATGACCAGGCGATCGCGCTGGAGCCTTCGAACGCGGCGTACTGGCAGTTTCGCGGCCGGATCACCTACATCCTCGGCACACTACAGAGCGATGATGCCCAAGGTCAACAGCGCCGCATCGAACTGTATCAGCGGGCCGTGCAAGACCTCTCGTCGTCGCTGGTGATCGAGCCGGACAATCGTGAGTCACTCAACTGGCGAGCTTTTGTGAGCGCGCAGCTCGCGCGCATTCTGCCAGACGACACGGCTGGCTGGACCAGGCGTGAAGAACTGGAACAGTCGGCCATCGCCGATCGGTTGCGTATGTTCGAGCTGGCGACAGACGATCCAACGCGGAAGAATGACGCACAATTGTTGGCGGTTGCCTACTTGCGGCTGGGCTGGACCGATTACCTGCAGGGCAAGTATCAGGCCGCTATCGAGATGACGGACAAAGGATTGGCCTATCACCCAGATTATCCCACCTTGCACTTTGTCAAGGGCCTGGCACAACTGGCTCTAGGCGAGGAAGCAAGCGCACAGCGCAGCTACGAGGCCGGCCTGGAGGCAGCTCGCAAGCTGGCTCAAGCCGATCGCGTTTCTTTCTTGGACGACGCGATCCGAGACCTCGACGACCTGGGCCGACAAAAGCCTAAATTGAGGCCTGCGACCGATAGACTGGTTCAGTTCCTTCGGGCCGCCAAGTGAATCCGTCAAATGTGGAACACCTTGTGACATTTCCCATTTGCAACCTTCGCAAGGGTGGGCTGAGTGTGACGACACTCGAGAACATGGAGCAACTGTGACCAAAGTGACCAAAGGCAAAATCGTACTGGCAGGCGAATCGCCGCTGGTGGACGACCTGGCGACCTTGTGCGTGGACGCCGGCCACGAGGTGAGCCTCTATCTGGTCGAAGAACTGGCCGACCAGGCCGCTCTACGCAAACTGGCGGAGGACGCCCGCACCGCTCTCATCGCGTTCGATGTGATGTCGGAATCGCTGGAGGCCAAGCGTGATCTCGTGCGCGCACTGGATCGCTCCCTGCCTGCCGACGCGCCGCTATTGACCGCTTGCCTTTCGGTAAGCGCGACGCAAGTAGCCGCCTGGGCCGAGCACACCGATTGGATCGTCGGCTTTGGCGCGCTGCCGCCCCTCGCCAGGGGCGCGCTCGTCGAGCTGGCTTTGCCCTTGCAAGGTCAGGCGGTGACGCTGGGCAAGGCGCGCACCTTTCTAGAAAAGATCGGGGTGCAGACAGCGATCGTGCAGGACACACCAGGATTGGTGCTGCCGCGCATCGTGTGCTGCCTGGTCAACGAAGCGGCTTTCGCGCTCGGTGAAAAAGCAGCCGATGCGCGCGATATTGACACCGCCATGAAGCTCGGCGTCAACTATCCGCGCGGCCCGTTGGAATGGGGCGACCTGATCGGACTGGATGTGGTGCTTGCCGTCCTGCGCGGCCTGTACCAAGAGACCGGCGACGATCATTTTCGCCCGGCGCCGCTGCTCAAGCAGCTCGTCCGGGCCGGGCGGCTGGGCAAAAAGACCGGGCGCGGCTTTTACGAGTATTGACCTACGACCGCCGACCGCCCC
>DAOTXX010000007.1:0-5243 GCA_034434835.1 Thermoflexales bacterium
ACGTCAGCGCGTACTATGAAAAGAACGTCACCACAGGCGCGGCGACGACGTATTACTTTGCTGGCTCAACGCGGGTTGCCGTGCGGACGCCGACGGGTGTATACTGGTTGCATGGCGATCACCTCGGCAGCGCATCCTTAACAACCGACGCGAGCGGCAACCGCGTGGGCGAGCTGCGATACAAACCCTACGGCGAAACGCGCTCCGAGTGGGGCGTCACGCCGACGGGCCGGCGGTTCACCGGGCAACTGGAAGAGACTGGGCTGGGGTCGCTGTATGACTATGGCGCGCGTCGCTACTCGCCTGTGCTGGGCCGGTTCCTCAGCGCGGACACGATTGTGCCCAATCCGGGCCATCCGCAGAGCTTGAATCGGTATGCGTACACGCTGAATAATCCGCTCAAGTACACGGATCCGACGGGACATGCGCCAGGCCCTTGGTGGGTGCAACGCGTTATGGGCGGTCTAGCCCAATACCTCAATGATATGAGTTGGGGTGCCATGTCCCTAATCGTGAACCTGGACAATGTTGAAGGCACGGATTTTCAGGAAGGGCGTGCAGCAGGGCGTTATTGGAGCGAATGGCAGGGTAAGCTTGAGGTAGGTATTGGGCTTGGTATCGCGGCATCCGGGATCAGTGTGATTCCCCCGACAGCAGGAGTGGCAGTAGCCGCCGCGCCAGAATCGGTAGGCACATCAGTTGTGGTCGGCGGAGTCACCATACTGGTTGAAGGTGGAGTAGTAGTTGGAGGGCTGGCCGAAGCAGCACATGGCGCGGGCATGTTGACGTATATTAAGGGCAACCCTGTTTGTCCAAATTGTAAAACAACCAATCCGGAGATGATGCGTGCCAGAGGCGCGATAGCGAAGCGTCAACATATCACAGACCCCGCGAACATCGGTAAGGATGGCGTGTCTGCACTTTGTAAGGGGTGTAAAGGATCGCTTCAAGGGAAGTTTTGGGGACGAAGTTCCGATGAGATACAAAAATTTGCGCAAAGCCTTGGACTCGATCCAGAAAAAGCAGTTGTTTATACACCGCAATTCGGTGGTGAAGGACATTACTCACTGTTTATCGATGCGATCGGTCCAGATGGATATTTGCTGCCAGAATATGCTGATAAAATTGATGCGTTTTTGAGGGCAGGGGTAGCGGGCCCGTGAGTCTCTTCTGATGTGCATGGAGGAAATTAAGATGAGCGATCTTCTTGAAGAAGCAAAGCAATTGCTTGAGCGCGAACCCCGCTTCGGTGAAAACCAATGGCAGATGCTTGCCAAATTGCTCAAGAAAGCGGGAGATCAAGCGAACGATATATTAAAGTGGGTATTCACAGAGCATGCTGGATACACAGCAATACGAGCGCAAGCTGGGATCGAATTTCTTAGAAGAAACCCTGTAGAGGGTTGGCTTTTTCTTGAACGTCTCATCATGAGCAATGACCCTGACGATCGGGATACGGCTCTCACTGTATTAGCCATGTCTGACGATCCACGCGCTCCTGAGCTCGCAAAACCTTTGTTAAGAGACAACTGGCCATACTTACGGCTTGATGCAGCTGGTTTCCTGAAAGAGGTTTATCCTGCAGAGGTGGCAACTGCTCTTGCGAATCTCCTAGACCATCAAGATGAATGGGTGCGCAATGAGGCACGAAAGCGCTTAACACAGATGTAGTTCATGAGTTGGGCTCGATCTGCGCCGAGATCCGGTCTAACCATGCGAAGATATATCTTCGTGAGGCCAGCTACTGATGCTGGCCCGGTTTTACCGCAGCGGATAAGCAGGCGGATAATCGGATGGATGAACGCCACCCGATTATCCGTTGGTGTCGGTTGCCATCACACCGACCAACTGCTATGCCGGCTCAACGCGGGTTGCTGTGCGAACAGCGACGGGTGTATACTGGTTGCACGCGGATCACCCCCGCCTGCGCGGGGGCAAGCCTGGGCAGCACTTCACTGGTGACGAACCAGGGGCAGGGGGTAGTGGCGCAGCAGGGCTACTATCCGTATGGTGCGCCGAGGTGGAACGTCGGAACGTTACCAACCGATTTCACGTTCACGGGACAAAAGGCCGATGCCAGCACCGGGTTGATGTTCTACCGGGCGAGATATTACCACGCGTCGCTAGGGCGATTCATCTCCGCGGACACGATTGTGCCCAGTCCGGGAAATCCGCAGAGCTTGAATCGGTATAGCTATGTGCTCAACTCGCCGCTGAAGTTCGTTGACCCTAGTGGACACTGGAGTTGTGATCCATATGATTCCGGTTGTGCTGAGACCGAAGATGAGTGGAATAGCTACTATGAGATGAAAGGTGACTTCGCAGCATATGCAGACTACCAATACAGCCGAATTGGCCAGGATTTGACAGACCTGGAGTTTGTTGAGCGAGTCACGGATTTTCGGGCTAGACACGGCACTCCAGAATCATTCGTTGATGATATATCGCGATATATCCTGGGAGGTCAAGGAGGTAGAGATACTATAACCTTTGCCCCGGCACATAGGCATTTTCGAGAATTTCACGATACTGGGTTTAGAGAATATTATCAGGATGGTGGCAATCAAGTCAATCATGCCTGGTATTGGGTCCATGTAGCATATACTACGGGCGAGGCCATCGCCCGCCGAGGGAATGAAGTACACGAAAATCCTGGTTTGCCAATCGTTGGTGGAGGTCAAGTCGGTGGTGGAAGAGTAGGGCCTGTGGATGTCCCGGTTATTATTCCAGGTGGTGGTGCTAGCCAACTCGATCTTGATCTGGGAAATAGTGCAATAGCTCTCGGACTTGGAATCCGAAATGGCACAATACCACTTGTCCAAGTCAGTAATTGGATCCACGCCAATTGGGGTCCAGTGCTGCCCAATGATCTTTCTAATGATCGGTGACATGTCCAGCGATTCATATGATGAAAAATTTCGTTCGTAAGCTGCGATATGATGAGGAGCATTATGAAAACACAGCTAGCAGATCAGCCACGTAGCAACAGCTCAACTTGGTTGCTATATAGCATCGCTATACTCTGGGGAGCACTTTCGGGTATAGTATTCTACATCATCGTGAGGCTTCCTCTATGGTACACCTATAATACGAGTCCATCCTCGGAAACGCGGGGGGCCTTTTTCGACAGTGGGATTCTGATTCTAATGGGTTTGGGTATTGTTATCAATGCTATCTACCATGGTGTAACGATTGGAATTTGGCGGAATCAGAGAGCACAACTACAATGGATTTATCCGGTCAATGGAGTTATAAATACCTTGCTCATCATGTTCCTGATAACTCTGCTAGACTATTCTCAGAATCCGGGTCTTTATCACCCCGGTCATTTCAGATTTGAGCTATTAGCATTGTTGTCATTACCTGCGTTGATTGGGCTGGTCGCATTAGGCCTTGTTACTGTCTTCGGGCTAAAACGGTTGGGGTTGTTGAGAGCAAACTAATTGCATCGTCATACTCGCTGTCAATTGCCCTGTGGCTGTAGGTGTGCGCACTCCTCACGTCGCAGTTGTGACAGGGTTGTCAGTCACACAGCAATGCGTCTGCGTAAACGGATAGGTATTGTGACACGGCCACGTGTCGCCTCTAGCCTGACAGACCCGCTTCACGCAGCAGATGCCAAACAGATGAACAAACAGACCTGTCGGGTTTCCGAGACCTGATAGGTCCGTGTCCGATCGCGATGCCCTCGGCAACCTGCTGTCCAAGAGCAGCGTGGGGAGCTATAGCTATCCGGCCTCTGGGCCGGGCAGCGTCCGCCCACACGCGGCGACCGCTGCCGGGAGCAACAGCTACAGCTATGACGCCAATGGCAACATGACCACCCGCGTCGAAAACGGCGTGACGTACCAGCAAGCCTGGGACATCGAGAACCGCCTGTCCTCGGTCACCTGCACAGGCTGTCAACTGACAGGTGTGCTTGTTCGCTCCCAAAAGCACACCACGCTTGCCTCCTTGTTTTCCTGGAGCCGTCATGCTACAATGGTTGTGTGGGATCAGTGGATGGGAGGGGAAAATGAATAGTCCTGTGATGAACCAAGTCCTCGAACAACTCCAAGCCTTGCCACACGAATTACAATGGCGGGTATTGGAATTCACACGTGCACTCGCTGTCTCCATTCCGCATGGCGTCCCCGGCCGGCAGTTGCTGGAATTTGCCGGAGCTATACCATCGGATGACCTTCAACTGATGCGTCAGGCGATCGAAGAAGGCTGCGAACAGGTGGACGCGAATGAGTGGTAGATATCTCCTGGACACCAACATCATCATTGCCCTTTTCGCAGATGATGCAGCGGTCAAAGACCATCTTGGCCAAGCTGACGAGGTCTTTGTTCCCAGTGTTGTGCTTGGAGAGCTATATTTTGGGGCGCACAAATCAGGACATCCCCAAGAAAACCTGTCCCGCATTGACGAATTTGCGTCCGACACTGTTGTGTTGGGCTGTGATACGGAGACGGCACGCCGATACGGACAGGTCAAGCATGGGCTACAGGGCAAAGGCCGCCCAATACCTGAAAACGATGTTTGGATTGCGGCGATTGCGCTCCAGCACGATTTGACGTTAGTCACCCGTGATGCGCATTTGGGCGAAATTGAGAGTCTAAGCGTGGCCGCTTGGTAAGAGCACAATTCTGCCGGATACTGATTGGCAGCCACTCTGCGTAAGCGGGTGTACGTAGACCTTGCAGGTCGTGCCAACCCCGGTTGGCCTCAGACCTGCGAGGTTCGTGTTATGCTGCAGGTGTGGTCTGGAGAACCGCTTGGCGTCTGTCATCGTCAACGAGCTGGTGACCCAGTTCTATTACGATGGTGATGGCAAGCGCGTCCAGCGGACGGACGCCAGCGGCGTGACGGTGTACGTCACGCGCGCACTATGAAAAGAACGTCACCACGGGCGCGGCGACGAGCTATTACTTTGCCGGCTCAACGCGGGTTGCCGTGCGGACGCCGACGGGTGTATACTGGTTGCACGGCGATCATCTCGGCAGCGCATCCTTAACAACCGACGCGACGGGTAACCGCGTGGGCGAGCTACGCTACCTGCCCTACGGCGAGACGCGCTCCGAGTGGGGCGTCACGCCGACGGGCCGGCGGTTCACCGGGCAACTTGAGGACAGTTACATTAAGTTGATCCAGATGGGCGCCCGGTGGTATGACAGCGACCTGGGCCGCTGGATCAGTCCCGATTCCATTGTACCACAACCTGGCAACCCACAAACACTCAATCGCTACTCGTACGTGA
>DAOTXX010000008.1:0-32277 GCA_034434835.1 Thermoflexales bacterium
AGCCACGCCCGCGAGGCTTGCAGAGTCTGGCGCCCGCAGCGACTTGACCCCAGCTCTGCGGAGCAATCCGAAGCGCCAAGCCCTCCCAAGGGGTAAAGGCGGTGTCGGTTGGCTCGAGTTTGCCAACAGTAACTCTAATCGTCGGGCTAGCAGCCTGTCGGAGTGGCATCCTGGAGTCAAGGCTTAAGCCGGTTTTGACTGGAAATCGCCGCCTTTTCACCGGCTGAAGCCTCGACTCCCGCTCCTTGAGGGTTCTCTCCGACAGGCTGCTAGCAGCGGAACCAGGTTCCGCTGCTAGCCCGCGCCGTCTTTGATTCCCCCGACAAGTTGGGGGGCCGGTGGGGGGCTATCAATTTCGAGTTTGTCATGAAGGGGTAGAGTCATGTCATACCTGATCACCACGCTCGGCCCCAAGCGTCAAGATGAGCTGGGCCTGATGTTGCCGCACGAGCACGTGTTTGTGGACTTGCGCACGTGGGATCAGCCGGGCTATGCTCAAGCTGAGGCGGCGGACGTCGTGGCGCTCATGGCGCCCGAGATTCGCAGGGCACAGAGCGTCGGCGTCACAGCGATCGTCGAGTGCAGCACGGTGGGCGTGGGGCGGCGCGCCGACATCCTCCGGGCAGTGTCGGAGGCGACCGGATTCCCGCTGGTCGTGCCGACCGGTATCTATCGCGAGCCGTGGATACCCGATTGGGCGCACGTGGCAAGCGAACAGGCTTTGTATGAGTGGATGCTCGGCGAGCTGCAAGGTCAGGTCGAGGCCAGCGGCGTGCAGGCCGGCTTTATCAAGCTGAGCGCGGGCGATGATGGCCTGACGGCGTGCGAGACCAAAATTCTTCGTGCTGCGGCGCGCGCGGCGGCAGAGACCCACGCCGCGATCGGCAGTCACACGATTCGCGGGCGAGTCGTCCGCGATCAACTGGACATCCTCGAGGCGCGTGGTTGCTGGCCCGAGCGTTTCATCTGGATTCACGCCAGCGCCGAACCGGATGTGGAGTTGAATTTCGAGATGGCCCGGCGCGGCGCCTGGATCGAATACGACTGGATCGGCGGCGAAGGCGCGGACGGGCAGATGATTCATCGCATCCTGCACATGTTGGAGGCAGGCCTGGGTCATCGCCTGCTGCTCAGCCAAGATCGGGGCTGGTATGACCCGGCTCAACCGGGCGGCGGCACGCCTCGCCCGTTCACCTATCTGTGCGAGCAATTCCTGCCCCAACTGCATGACGCCGGCGTGGACGAGGCGACCATCCGCCAGATGACGCGCGATAATCCGTTTCGCGCTTTTGCGCGTTGAACGACCACCCTCTAAAAACCCCGCTCTTCAAAGACCGGTAATAGCAAATTGTCCACCGGAGCATATTCGTCCGTCAGGAGGACCGAATAGCCGCGCACCATGAACTCTTGCAGTTTTTCGCCATCCCAAAGATGCTGCGTGATGTCCGGTCGCGGAGCGGCCCAAGTGGCGGCCAGGTAGGCCTCACGGTCAAGGCGGGCGGGCGAGCCGACCAACACCCAGAGGTTGGCGGGAACGTCGGCATAGTTTTCGATCACCGGCATCGCCGCCACGTAGGGAAAAGTCTCGCAGAGCGTGCGCGCCTCGCTGCGGGCAAACTCGCCTTTGCGCCCGTCAATAATGTTCAGCATATAGATGCCATCCGGCGCGAGGTGCGCCCTGACCGAGTCGTTGAATTCTTGAGTCGTCAGGTGATACGGCACAGCGACGCCGTGAAAGGCATCTCCAATGATCAGATCGTACACTCGATCGGCCGGCATTTGCTCCATGACCTGACGCGCGTCAAAGTGAATGCTGCGGATCGAGCCGTTGGGGTTCAGCCCCAGGTACTCGATAGCTGTGCGAGTGACCTCGGGGTCTATTTCGATCACATCTATGGCGCTGCCTGGGTAGCGAGATTCGATGTAGCGGGGAAAGGTGTAGCCGCCGCCGCCGATGAACAGGGCGCGCAGCGGCTGGCCCCTCCGCTGGCGAGCCATGTGTTCGGTCAAGGCCGCATAGATGTATTCGTAACCATAGCTGAGCTTTTCCGGGTCCTCGAGAGAGTTAAAGCTGTGCACCAGGTGATCCAGGACGAGGGCCTTCATCATCTCGCCGCCCGCTTCCTGGTCCAGCACCTTGATGCAATAATAGTTTGTCTCCCGCAGGCAATCGCTCTTGAACGCGCCACGAGTGATCAGCCAATAGCTGCCCAAGCCTGTCGCCAGCAGAAGCAACACACTCGCCAGCCGCGTTCGGGCGCTGGCGCGCCATGACCAGTCGCCGAACAGGAGAGCGAGCGCGAACAGGACCCCACTGACGCCCAACATGATCGCGCGTGTGCCAAACAGCGACACCAGATAAAACCCCGTGGCGAACGTCCCCACAATGCTGCCCGCCGTCGAGACGGCATAGATTTTGCCGACCACATCGCCGGAGCGGTTCAGGTCGCGCAGCGTCAGCTTGACCAGCAGTGGCGAGATCGTGCCGAGCATTAGGCTGGGCAGGAAAAAGATCGCGCCGGTCAGCAGGACGATGCGCAGCATGAGCGGCAGCGAGGACGGCCCTTTGTAGGCGGCGAGCGCGTTTGCTGTGTACAGCACGCTCAGCGCGGCCAGCCCGCTGAGCAGGAACAAGATGCCCAGCGTCCGGCGCGAGGCAAAGCGGTCGGCCAGCTTGCCGCCGATAAAATTCCCCAGGCTGATGCCGGCCAGCACGACACCAATGATGCTGGTCCAGGTGTAGAGCGAGACGCCGATGAGCGGCGCCATGATGCGCCCGGCCACCAGCTCGATGATGAGCGAGCAGGCGCTGGCAATAAAGGCAAGCACATAGGCTTGCCAGGCAGCGAAGGGGCGGGGTGGAACGGCAGGGGTGGTTGCAGATGAGGCCTGGGCAGACATAGGTGAATCCTCCTCATGATCCATTGACATTAAAACGACCCCGACAGGTTCGGGAAACCTGTCGGGGATTGTAGCCAAATTGGCAAGCAGGGCTATGGATTCACAAAGCCCCAACTCCCATCGCGGCGACACATGCTGACGATGCGGCCATTGGCCAGGCTCAGGTAGAGACATTCGCTGCGTCCGTAAAAGTCGGACACGAACTGAAAAGTAGCCCCATAGGCCTTTTCCTGAGACAGCGCCCAACCGAGCTTTTGCCGAACGTCGGAATGGGTCCGCCACGCTTTGCCAAATCCTCGGACGGGCTGGAATTTGCCTTCGGGCGGCACGATGCTGGGATCGCTGTCCGGCTCTTTCGGTGACCAAGCGTCAATAAAGGTCTGTTTTTGAGGCCAGGCCACCCCTGGCGCGTACAAGGCCAGGATGATAAAGTCGTCGTTGCCCCCGGTGCCCCAATCCCATTGCCGAATCGGGGCGGCGTGTTCCAGCCAGATCATGCGCCCGCCTTCAAAGATCTGTTCGGCGGCCTGGGTAGATTGCGGCGGCCCATCCGGACACAGCCTGGGATCGTAGAGATACGAGGCCGAGTCCGCTCTGAAGAAAAAGTTGTGCGAACAGACAAAGCGAATGGTGAGCGAGCGCCTATCCGAGATTCCCGCGCTGTTGTAAACGACCAATTCGTAATCGTGCCAGTGGCGGCCCGCACCCTGGCTATCCACCGTGAGGCTGCCGCTCGGCGGGACCTCTCGCTCAAAGCCGCCTGCGCCCGAAGCTGTCGTTCGGCGCAGAGTGGCCCGGACGCCGCCGGTCGAGCTCCAAAACAGCGAGACGGAACCGTTCAAGGCGATTTCGTATGAGCTGGCGTTAAAGTACTGAATCGCCGGTGAAGCGACTGGTGTGGACGAGGGTCTGGGAGAGGTGGTCGGCTTGGAGGTCGCCAGGGGCGTCACTGTCGGCGGCGGAGGAGAAACGGTCAACGGAACGGAGATGGACAGGGCAGTGGTCGGCGTGGCCGTGTTAGCTAAAATGGCCGTGACTGTACCCGCCACCGAAGTAGCCACCCGGGCGTTATCGGTCGCCTGAACATCGGCGGTAGCGACAGGCGCAAACGTCTCTTGTTTGACAATCCCTATCGTGCAGGCTGTCATCAGCAAACATGCGAGCAGACCCAGTGTCATTCGGCGCATCTCGTTTTCTCCTTACTGGCTTTTGCCAATAAGGATACCACAGCCGGGTTACCGCTGGTTCACCGCCGGGTTACCATGAGGTTACTATTCAACCTCCCGCGGGTTACAAACCTGCGGGAGGTTCCGCTATTTCATCAACATCAGCCTTGCCACGACAGGCCGGTGATCCGAGACGCCATCCCATGGGCCAAGCCAGGCTGAGGTGGCCTGCCAGTGACGCGAGTGGAAAATATAGTCAATGCGCGTCAGCCACATCGGCACAGGGACGCCCGCCAGTCGAGGCCGTGAGCTGCCGGGCGAGTCCGCGCCGGGAAAGGTGTGCCCCAGGCCCCAGCCCGCCTCCCGCCACGAATCCACCAGGACGCTGGTGACGATGGCATAAGCCACGCTCTGATCATTCGCATTGAAATCTACTGGCGCGATGAGCGGGGCTGAGTGTGCGGCGACGAAATCTGCAATGAGGCGCGCTTGCCGCTCCCGCTCACGCACCGACCAATTCATCTGGTCGCGCGGGCCGAGGTTGGTCGGCGTGGGATGAAAGTGGAGCAGCATGACGGCTGTCCCTGCAAAATCCATCGTCGCGATCTGCGGAGTGCCGACCCAGGTTTCACCGGGCAGTCGTTCATCGCTCGACTGGAGCGGGTAACGGCTGATGATGCCCAGGCCGGTCACGCCCAACTGCGGGTCGAGAATCTGGTATGGATACTCGCGCGCCAGATCGCGCTGAATGGCCTCCGCAGCCAGTGGGTTGAGTTCCTGAAGGGTGACCACATCGGCGGCCGAGGCGCGGAGGGCGGCAACGACTGCTTCAGGGCGCGCATTGAAGCCGAGCATGTTGTACGTCATCACGGTCAGCGTCGAATCGCTTGCGCTGGCACGGGGGATTTTGGGCAGGAACAACACACCGAACAGATACGCAAACAGCGCCGATGCCAGGCCCAGGCCGATCCACGTTTCACGGCGATGGACGAGGATCGCAAGGAGCAAAATCAGTGGCAGGGGAAGAAACAGATACACGGCAAACGAGTTGACGAGGAACAGCCACCACCAGCGGTCGCCAAAGAGAAAGCGCAAAATCGCCCAGGCGAACAGGCCGGTGAAATAGACGCGGGAGAGCGTGATCAGGCGGGCGGTGAGCCAAGAGAGAACTGGATTGCGCATCACTTGAAATCTACATCACCTTCTCGTACGCCGGCTTGGCCGCATCAAGCCACTGCCGCCCTCAATCCGCGCGGAAGCAGTGCGGGTCGGAGTGCATCATTTGGGTCCAAGTCCCAGTTTAGAGCGCACAAACCTGCGCACCTCTTTCATTGCTTTGATCGCTTGTTTCCCTTCTTCGACTGTCGCCTCTAGCCCGGGGTAGCGAATGTCAACTCCATAAGGATTCAACTCGGCGAGGGAGCCGTGAATCAGCCGCACATTGGGTTCCACGCTTGTGGCCAGTTCTTCGAGCTGCACCAGATCATGCAACTTAGGAAAGTCAACCTTGTGTCGAAGCAGAAATGCCTTCAAGTATTTCTCGGCACACTGCTGGCATTGATTGCACACCACATCCGGCACAGGGTTCGTGCGGCGTCGCGCCAGGGTAAGCGCGCTGATATAGTTGCTTTCAGCTTTCTTGATCCATTCGTCAACGGGATGGGCGTTCATAGAGCACCTGGCCTTTTGCCATAATCTCGCGGAAAAAACAGTCGCCCAACGCTATTCGTTCTTCCACCTCTGCTGGAGTGCGGACGATAATATCCACAGGGAAGGGGCGTGGATACAAGATTTCCGATAATTGGACGGCGCGAGCAGGAACGCTCTGTGTGCTGTTCATGATGACAAGCAAGTCCACATCGCTATCCGGCGTGGGGTGGCCGTAGGCGAACGAGCCGAACAAGACGACTTTTTCAGGCTGGAATGCGTCTACGATCTTTTGAACTGCTTGACGGATTTTCGCGTCTGTGATCGGCCACCAATAATAGGAACGTGGAATGCTTGGCTCATCCTTGCGGCGGCGCAGATTCTGTGCGCATTTCTTCATGGTTTCACCTTTTTTTCGGCGCTGCAACCTATGGCTTATTATACGACTTTTTCGTACATTGGTCTGGCCGCATAAATCCACCGCCGCACCAAATCCACGCGAAAGCGATACAGGTTGGAGCGCGGCCCGGCGCGCATCAGGATGTCGCGCGCTTCCAGGTCGTCGAGCGCGCGCCGCAGCTCGCGCTCGTCGAGCGGGCGACCGCGCCTGGCAAGCTGCTCCGCCACGTCGCCGAGCGTAACGGCGTCTTGCGTCTCCAGCAGTTCTGCCAGCGCGAGCAAAGTCAGTCGCCGCTGCGCGCCCGACTCGGCCCAGATGTACTTGAAGTGCGCCTCGCCCTGCTCGATGATGCGGCCCAGCACGGCGTCCACGTCTGTCGTCGTCAGGTAACTGCGGCGCGACTCGTTGTGATACGCCACCATCTCGTGACAAATCAGTTGGGTAAAGTAAGGATGACCAGCGGCGACCTGGAAAACGCGCTCAATCGCCAGCGGATCGTATTCTAACCCGAACGGCGTGACTGGCTCGGTGACCAATCGTGTGACTTCATCGGGCGCCAGAAACGAGATTCTTTTGTACGCGGCGATGTTGAACAGGATGGACCAATACTCGGCGGCGAGTTCTTCCAGCTTGTGCGTGCCCGCAAAGACGAAATCCAGCTTGCGCTCGTGCTGCATCAGGTTGCGCAGATACGGGAAAATGTCGGCGCTCAACCTGCCATCTTGCACGCGCTTTTGCAGCTCCTCGAATTCGTCGAACATGAGCAGGAGGTTCCTGTCTCCGAGCGCGTCATACACGCCGCGCAAAAAGCGGTTGCGAAAAAAGAATTCCGGCGATCCCTCAAACTCCTGGCGAGGCGGCAAAGCGACCGGGACGCCTTTGTTTTCCAGCGTGTAAACAATGTCGTCGGCTATCGAGTAGAGCCAGTCCGCTTCGCCCCGCGCGGCTTTGCCCTGCATGTCAATCAATACGCACAGATGCGTCTGCGCCAGCACGTCGCCCAGCCGGTAGAGGATCGAGGTCTTGCCTGTGCGTCGCTGGCCGTGCAGGACGATCACATTGTTCTGATACGCGCCGAGGAGATGCTCGCGCACAAAGTCGAACACGTCCTGCCGTCCGACGAACGTGTGACCCGTTTGCAGCGGCGTGCCGGTGACGTAGGGGATGGGAAAGATGCGCTGGAACGGCTTTTCGGCTTCGACGAACTCGACCTGGTCGCCGAACTCGATGGCGCGGTCGTCGTTGAGCGCGTCGTCATAGGCGATGCTCCAACTGACGCGCAATCGTCCCGTACCCTTGGGCCGGATGGTGAACGCGAGTTGACGGCTTTCGCCAGGCGGCAAGAGGTCCATCGCTTGCGATGCGCCTTCAAGGAGATCGAACTCGTCGCTTTCGCTCACGCGCAATCGAATCTGCTGCGCGACGTTCAGCCCGCGATTGGCGAGCTGGATCGTCAACTCGAGTTTCGGCGCCAGGGTCAGCTTGCGCGTGATCAGCTCGCACGTCAACTCGGCGCGGCCCTGTACCTCTTTGATGGCGGATAGGATCAGCGCTTCCCATTGCGAGATCAACACACCCATCACCGTCAATTCTGGGAACGGTGTGGCGATCGTGCTATCACTCCGGACGCCTTCCTGCTCAAAAAGCTGGGCGAGCCGCAAGTTTTCCAACGCATTGTTCAAAAAGATGAGCTTGCTGTTGTTGTCGTCCACCCGCTCGATCTTTTTCAATTCGCTCACGATGCGCGTGAGATGCGTTCCGGCTTTTGCCAGGAGCGGTGGCAGCGTCATGGTCTGGGACTCGGGGAGGGGAACGATGGCGGCGATCTGCGCGACCGTCATCGCGCGCAAACCTTGAGCCATCGCGCTGTGCAGCGCGCTCATCTCGCCCCGCAATCGCCAACCGGGCCGCTCGGCCAACGCCTGGGCCATCACGTCGAACGACTCGAGCGCGCGCGCAGGCTGAGCCGCGAGTGTGTGGTACGCGGCAAGGATGCGTGCTTTGGACAGATCAGGCTTGAGGTCAAACGCCAGGTGTTCCAGAACGAGCAAGGCTTGGCGGTCGCTCTGGAACAACTGGTAAAGGCGCACCAGGAATAGGTCGTCGTGTCCTGCCAGGTCCTCCCGCACCGCTCGCGCCCGATCCACCGGACGCAAACGGAACAGCGAGAGGATACCGGCGTAGAACGCGCCTTGTAATGTGCCCCAGACCATGTAGCCGCTGGAGACGGCGATCATCAGGCACAGCGGCCCAACGTACATCAAGAGCACCCGCGCCGGCGGGGAAGATAGCCCATTGAAAAGCGCCCGCTCCAGGCTCGACAT
This sequence comes from Thermoflexales bacterium, assembly GCA_034434835.1. Classification (GTDB taxonomy): domain Bacteria; phylum Chloroflexota; class Anaerolineae; order Fen-1058; family Fen-1058; genus JBGLNJ01. The sequence goes on from DAOTXX010000008.1 coordinate 8,439, forward strand.
CTGCGCTCCGCGTGCGGCGATCTCGGGCAAAAGGATTTGCGGGAGCACGCCGATGTTGAAAAGCAGAGCGTCAATAATGGGCAGGGCGATGATGACGCCTGCCGCTGCGCCCGACATTGCAGCCGCATACACTCGCGCGCCGACGCGACTCGGCGGGTTGGGGGGCAGCAAGGCCGCCACCCCTCCCATGCCGAGCGCGACGATTGTCGCCAGCGGTGTAAGCCACGCGGCAGCGGCCTGGCTCGATAGTTGGCTCCACTCGGCGCCTTCCATCGCCTGCCGCAAGAGGCGGTACAGCCATTGCTCGTATGGATCCCAAGTCAGGCTGGTCGCAAGGCTCCAAAAGTACGTGAACCCGACGACGAGCCCGCCGACCAGACCAGTGACCAATCCCACAGCCAGCACCTCGTCGGCACAGGCCGCGAACCACGCGCGACGGCCATTCGGGCTATTGAGTGCTTCCAAGAGCGATGCCGGGCGGGGTGGCCCGGGCCGGTTCCGGCGCAGCCAGCCGACGATGCCGCCTTCCACGCCGCCGACGATCAGCCCGATCAGCAGCGACACGACCAGGTAACTCACATCGCCCATCATCACCCGCCGCGCGAACGGGAGCACCAGCCCGGCAGGGAATTCGCCCGTGCCAGCCGGAAGCTCTGTGGTGAGGAGCAGCTCGCCAGCTATGATGGCCGCTGTGGGTGAGACAAGCGTGACGTGGAATGTCAGTCCCGCGACTGCGCCGCTGATCATTCCGGCGATCATGCCTGGCTTAAAGCCGGACGCTTTCGCGCGCCACGCGGCGACCGAGCCGAGCGTGAGGTAGAGGAGCGTTGCCAATCCCGCGCAGGCCATCAGGAGCAGGAGGGCGATAGGCAATTCGAGGTTGCCCGGCAGGCGCACGTCGCTGAGGGGAAACTCCATCAGCCCATGTGTGCCGCGCGCGATAGGCGAGACGAGAATGGCGAAGGCCGGGTAGAGCGCGGCCAGCGTCAACAGCAGTCCGACGAGGATGCCCGTGGTGATGCTTTTGCGAATCATGCCTTCAACACATCCGCCAGCGCCGCAGCCAGCTCGCCTGCCGTGCGGAACCGTTCGCGCGGCGATTTCGCCAGCGCACGATCCAACACCTCGTCCACGCCGTGAGGCAAACCGGGCACGATCGTGCGGGCGGGCGGTGGTGGGTCGCTCATGTGCATCAGCAGCACCGCCAGCGGCGTATCTGCTGAAAACGGCAATTGCCCGACGAGCATCTCGTACACGATGACGCCCAGCGCGTAAATGTCACACGCGTGCGTCACCTCCTCGCCGCCTGCCTGTTCCGGCGACATGTAATCCGGCGTGCCGAGCGTTATGCCCGTCGCGGTGAACTGGATGCCTTCGAGCATCTTGACGACGCCGAAATCGGTCAGCACAGCGTAAGGCTCTTCGGGTCGTTGGAGACCCGGGGGAGGCAAGTGGGCCAGCGACTCTTCCGTGCGAAGCAAAATGTTGGCCGGTTTGATGTCGCGGTGAATCAGGCCGTACGCATGAGCATAGTCCAGAGCGGCAGCGATGTCGCGCGTGATGGTCACGACCTCGTCGTGAGGCATGAGCTGATCTTGCGCGCGCAAGTCGCTCATGCGGTCCTTGAGCGTTGGGCCGCCGATGTATTCCATCACCATGTACGTCAGGCCTTCGGCAGTGCCAAAGTCATACACCTGCACGATGTTTGGATGGCGCAGCCTGGCGACAGCAGTCGCTTCGCGCTGAAAGCGTTCGTAAAAGGCTGCGTCGGTCGAAGCGCGTGGCGTCAGGACCTTGAGCGCGACGTAGCGGTCGAGCGAGGGCTGGTAGCCCTTGTACACGTCGGCCATGCCGCCCTGGCCGAGCGGCGCGATCACGCGATAGCCGCCCAGCGTCTTGCCCGTCAGATCGCCCATCGTCGTTGAGGTTGGCAGGCCGACTGGCTCCGAGCGCTGCCGTTCCAGAAACTCGGCGAACGTCGCGCTGAACGGGGCAGGGGCCTCGTCTCGATTTTTCAACAGAGCTTTTTGCTTCAGGAGGCGAACCACTGGCTCGGAGGCCTGCGAAAGGTGAGCCAGCGCCAATTGTTGTGTGTTGGAAAGCTGCGACCACAGGTAACGATAGTGGTCCTCGGCTTCGGCCAGGAAGCGTTTGCGGATTTGCTGATAGCCCTCTGGCGCGCGAGGCTTGCCACGGCCGGGCGTATCGTAAAGATGGAATCCAGCGATCTGCAAAAAGAACGGATGCGTGCCCGCCAGCCCGAGTGCAAACGAGACCTCGTCATCGCAAAATGGCGCGCCGCCTTGAGACGAAAGGCCGGTCAAGAGCATTCGCGCTTCGTCCTCGCTCATCAAGCCAAGCGGCAGCTCGGAAAAGATGTTAAAGAACGGCGACGACAGCGTGTCCGAGCGTTCGTAGGTCAGCTCGTACAAACTGCGCTTGGAGGCGGTCAGGCAGACCAGTCCCAACTCGCCTGCCAGACTTCGCAGCTCGCCGTAAAAATCCGGCTCGAAGTGAGCGTTGCGCGCCAGCGACTCGAACTCGTCGAGGCCAAGCACCACGTCAAAGCCCGCGTCGCGCACGCGGCGGAGCAATCGCCGGACGGCCATAAAGCGCATCTCGCCGGTGTCCACTCGCTTCTGGATCGAGGCGCAAAGGTCACTCGCCGAAGGAGGCAGGCAGGCGCATAACCGATCGAGCACCTCAACCCAAAAGTCGGCCGGGCTGGCCGAGGCCATGCTCTCCAGATCGAAATAGAGCATCAGGTAGCGCTGCGGGTCGAGTCCGTAGCGGCGCATGATCTCGGGCTGACCGATGGCGGTGAGCAGGGACGATTTGCCAAGTTTTCGCTCACCTACGAGCGAGCGACACTGGTGCGTCACGACCGCGCTATAGAGCGCCTCGATGTGTGCGGCGCGACCAAAAAAGAACGCGGGGTCCGTGATGCGCTGGCGGTTGAAGAATGGGTTGTGGAAGCGCGGATGGCTGCTCATCATCAAGAATGGGTACGAGAATAGCAGTACTGCAAAAGTCACTCGACCTTCTGTCTGTCATTGCGAGAACCCCATGCCCGCCTGCCCCCTTTGGGGGTTGGCGGGCATGTGTAATGGCAGAAACTCGTGCTTGGCATGCCCGCACGGGGATGAATCCCCGTGCTACCCCCACCCCAGCCCTCCCCCGCACGCAGGGGAGGGAGCGCGCCCGATGAATCGGGCTAAGCTGGCTTCAGCCAGCGCCGCTTCGTAGCCCGCCGAGTTCACACTTGCACCTGCGATGGCGCGCAGCGCAAGTGCAGGTGTCGGCGGGCGGGCACACGCCGACACAGGCGCAAGTTTCTGAGCAGCCTGCCGAAGGCATGCGAAGCAATCTCTACGCTCCGCTCGCTGAGATTGCTTCGTCGGCCCGCTTCGCGGGCCTCCTCGCAATGACGGCTGAGTAATTACCACGAATCTTGGATCTACTGAGACTGAAATACACCCGGCGAGGAACAAAAACCTCTGAGGTCTGGTGTGGCCTCAGAGGTTTGCGTTTCTGCCGAAGGCTGCGTGCTACGCGTTCGTTGACCTGAGTGGACTCGGTCCGAGTTCCCCGATCTTGGCCGTGAACTCGGCACAGTATTGGGCAAACTGCGGCCCTTCGGCGGACGACAGATTGAACATCTGCACGCGCGCGCCGCCCAACCCGATCTGATCCAATAGGTCCTGAACCTGCTTGACCCTTCGCTCTGCGTTGACATTACCTTCCAGGTAATGACATTCGCCCTTGAGTCAACCCGCCACCATCACGCCGTCTGCGCCGTGCTCAAATGCGTCGAGCACCAAGAGCACATCTATCTTGCCGGTGCAGGGCAGCTTGACGATGCGGATGCCTTCGGGGTACGAGAGCCGCATGGACCCCGCCAGGTCCGCCGCGCCGTATGCACAATAATGGCACGCAAAGGCGATGATGTGAGGAAAGTCGTCGGGCATAGTTCACCTGTGTTGCGTCAAACGTGAAGCGTCAAAAGGAATGATATTTGACGCTTGACGTTTCACATGACCGGCATATTGACACTCGCCGTATCTGCAAACAACGACTCGATTTTCGCCATCACCTGCGAGTCCGCGTAATTGACCAGCCGGATGGCTTTGGCGGGACATTCGCCGGCGCAGATGCCGCAGCCATGACACGTGGCCGGTTCGATGTAGGCTGCGCCGGCGATGCGCCCCACGCCGGAAAGGTTCATCTGAATCTTGGGCACGTCGTAGGGGCAGATGCGAACGCACGTCAGGCAGCCGACGCATTGCTCGGCGTTCACCTGCGCGACGATGCCGCCTGCGGTGAGCGTCTCACGCGAAAGGATCGTCGCTGCACGCGAGGCGGCCGCTTGCGCCTGGGCAATGGCCTCGTCGAGGAACTTGGGATAATGACACGCGCCGGCCATGAAAATGCCGTCGCTGGCAAAATCCACTGGTCGCAGCTTGACGTGCGCTTCCAAAAACCAGCCGTCCAGGTCCGTCGGCACTTTTAAGGTGCTGCCCAATTCTTTCGCGCCGTCTGCCGGAATCATCGGCTCGCTGAGCACGACCAGGTCGGGCGTTAACGTGATGTCACGCCCTAACATTGGCTCCAACACTTTGATCGATATTGGGTACTGGGTATTGGACGCTTCGCGTGGGGATTTGAGATTTGAGATTTGAGATTTGAGATTTACGATCTCCGGTTTGTGCTCATCGTCGTATCGAATGAACAGAACACCTGCCTTACGCGCTTCGGTGTAAAGCTTCTCCTTGAAGCCGAACGTCCGCATGTCTTTGTAGAGGATGGTGATCTGCGCGTTTGGGTTCAATTCCTTGAGCTTGAGCGCGTTGATCAGCGCGGTCGCGCAGCACGTCCGCGAGCAATACTGTTCCGCTGGCCCGATACATTGGATCATGACGACGGAAGTTGGGTATGGGGTGTTGGGTATTGCGGACAAAGTGTTCGCCAGCAACGCCTCGAAATCTGTCTGTGTGATGATGCGCGGATCGGTGCCCAGACCGTATTCCGGGCCACGATATTCCTGCCCGCCCGTCGCCACAACTGTCGCGCCGTGAGCGATCTCGGTGATGAGGCCGTCCTTCGACCGCAGCTTGCTCTCAAAGTTTCCGCGAAAGCCGCCGGTCTCGATCAGTTCTGTTTCAAGATGGACGCGAATCAACGGATGCGACTCGACCTGGGCGATCAGCTCGCGCAAGTAAGATTGGGCATTGCAAGTCTGCCGCAGCCCGCCGCCCAGTTGCCCGGTTCGCTCGACCAGGTGCACCGGAAAGCCCTGCCCGGCCAGCGTCAGCGCTGCGTTCATCCCGGCCACGCCGCCGCCGATGACGAGCGCAGCTTTTTGCACCGGTAACTCGACCGTACGGATCGGTTCGAGCCTGGCGGCCTGCATCACCGCACCGCGCACCAGGTCTTGCGCCTTGTGCGTCGCGCCTTGCCAATCGTCCGAGTGGACCCACGAGCACTGATTGCGGATGTTAGCCATCTCAAACAGGCCCGGGTTGAGTCCGGCCATGCGGCACGCATCCTGGAACAGCGGCTCGTGCGTGCGCGGCGTGCACGCAGCGACGACGACGCGGTTGAGTCCCTTTTCCTTGACCGTTTCGATGATGTGTTGGATCGTGTCTTGCGAGCAGGTATAGAGATTGTTTTCCGCGTGAGCGACGAAGGGCAGTTGAGAGGCATAAGCGGCTGTGCCCGGCACGTCGAGATAGCCGCCAATGTTGCTGCCGCAGTGACAGACAAACACGCCCACGCGCGGCTCTTCGGAGAGGACATCGCGCTCCGGCGGATATTCTGCTTTGCGCGCCAGGGTCCCGCGCGCCGAAGCGATCAGCGCGCCGGCCGCACCCGCGGCGCCGCTGGCCTCGATGACGGATTCGGGGATGTCTTTCGGCTCGCGGAAAGGCCCGGCCACGTAAATGCCCGCGCGGCTGCTTTGCAGCGGATCGAACAGGGTCGTGTGGCAAAAGCCATAGTCGTCCAGTTCGATGCCGAGATCGCGCCCCAACTGCTTGACCTGGTCGGAGATTTCCATGCCGACGGAAAGAACGATCAGATCGAATTCATCTTCGATGAGGTGGGATATTGGGTATTGGGTATTGGGCGTGTTGAGATAACGCAGGACGAGGTTGCCGTTGATCGGTTTCTGCTTGACCGCCGAGATGCGTGTCCGGTGGTATTTCACGCCGTACTTGGTTTGCGCGCGGTGATAATATTCCTCGTAACCTTTGCTGAATGCGCGTGTGTCCATAAAGAACACGTGACACTCGAGCTCGTGGCCTTCGGCTTTGGCGTGCTCGAGCGCCATGATGGATTCTTTGGCAGCATACATGCAGCACACCGACGAGCAGTAATCGTGCGTTTGATCGCGGCTGCCCACGCACTGCAAGAACGCGATCTTTTTCGGCGGCTGGTGATCGGATGGACGGCGGATATGACCTTGCGTCGGGCCGGACGCGGAAAGCAGCCGCTCGAATTGCAGCGCCGTGACGACGTTCGGGTAGCGCCCCAGCCCATACTCTTGCGAAAGTGAAGCGTTGTAAGCTTCGTAGCCGGGCGCCAGGATGACCGCGCCGACTTTGAACTGCTCGATGCGCTCGAGCATGTCATGATCAATCGCGTGAACGCCGCATTTGTAGTAGCATGAGAGGCACTCGGAGCACACGCCGCAGGCCAGGCAGCGCGCGGCTTCGGCCTGCGCTTCCTCGTCGGTGTACCCCTGGCGCACTTCGGCGAATGATCGCTTGCGCGTGCTGGCATCCAACGCCGACATCTTGACGCGCGGCCTGATCGTCACCTCGCCGTGGGCGGCTTGATCCCGCAGCTCGGCCTCGGTCATCTTGACGACGGGCAGCGGCGCGACGCGATTAAAGCGCGTGCCGATGGCAGCCGCTTTGGTCGAGACCTCGCCCGCCGCAATCAGCTTGCCCTGCAGATAGTCGTGGATGCTCAATGCGGCGCGGTGTCCCGACGCGACCGCCTCGATGACAAAGGCCGTGCCGCTGATGCTATCCCCGGCGGCAAACACGCCGGGCCGGGTCGCCGCAAGCGTTTCGGTATGGATGGCAATAGTGTTGTCGCGTGTGATGCCCACCCCGGCGTCCTGCGGGATGAACGCCAGACCGGCTCGCTGACCCACGGAGAAAATCACGCTTTCACATGGGACGACGTGCTCTGTGCCTGGCACTGCCACCGGCCGCCTGCGCCCGCTTTCGTCCGGCTCGCCCAACTCCATTCGCACAAAGCGCACACCGGCCACACGCCCATTGCCATCGCTGACGATCTCGACCGGGTTGGAGAGCCAGTGGAATTCGATGCCTTCTTCTTCCGAGTGCTCGATCTCTTCCGGGTCGGCAGGCGCTTCGGCGCGCGACCGGCGATAGTGCACGTGAACCTGCTTGCCCAATCGGACGGCGGTTCTTGCACAGTCCATCGCTACATCGCCCGCGCCAATGACGATGACACGCTCGCCCAACTCGGGCGGATGTCCTAGCCGCACGTCACGCAAAAAGACCGTGTTGATATGAACGCCTTCCAGGCTGGCGCCGGGGATGGGCAATCGAATTCCTTCGTGCGCACCGACGGCGATCAGCACGGCTTCAAAGCCCTGCTTGAACAGATCATCGAGGTTCGTCACCGGGCTGTTGAGTCGCAGGTCAATGCCCAGGTCAACGATGTCGGCCACTTCACGCTCGATGATCCAGGTCGGCAGGCGGTACTCGGGCACCCCCACGCGCAGCATCCCGCCTGCGACGGGCAGCGCTTCAAACACGGTCACCGGATAGCCCATCTTGGCGAGGTCTTGGGCGGCGGTGAGGCCGCACGGCCCCGCGCCGATGATCGCCACGCGCCGGTTGTATTTGATTGGGACTCGCTCGACTGGCTGGCGCGGCCCGGCATAAACTTTATCGGTGACGAATCGCTTGAGCGCGCGGATGTTGACCGGCTCATCGAGTCGTCCTCGATTGCAGGCGTCCTCGCAGCGGTGATTGCAGATGCGCCCGCAGATGCCGGGGAAGGGGTTGTCTTCTTTGATGACACGCAGCGCGTCGTGGTAGCGGCCTTCGCGGATGAGCGCGATATAGCCCTGCGCACGCTGACCGGTGGGACAGGCATCGCGGCAAGGAGCGATGCCTTTCTTTTCAATGGCGTAGGCGTTGGGGATCGCTTGCGGGTAAAGCTTAAAGGCCGCGCGCTGTTGAACCATCCCCTCCTCAAAGCGACCCGGGATGACAACCGGGCAGACTTGAGCGCACTCGCCGCAGCCGGTGCATCTGGCCACGTCAATGTAACGCGGCTTGCGGCGCAGCGTCGCGGTGAAATTGCCGGCCTGGCCTTCGACCTTGACGACTTCAGTGTCGGTGAGGATTTCAATGTTGAGGTGACGGCCCACGTCCACCAGCTTGGGGCTGAGGTTGCACATGGCGCAGTCATTCGTGGGAAAGGTCTTGTCGAGCTGCGCCATGTGCCCGCCGATGGCCGACTTGGACTCGACCAGATAGACCTTGAAGCCGGACTCGGCCAGGTCCAGGCTGGCCTGCATCCCCGCGATGCCGCCCCCCACGACCATCACGGCTCCGATGGGTTGACCGGGCTGCGTTTCGTTTGTCATTGCGCCTTCTCCTGCAATCGAGACAGGGGGTCAGGTGAACAGTGACAAGGTGACGGGGAAGAGGAAGCACAGAAAGAACTAGAGCAGGGGGAAGCTCGTCACCTTGTCTGGTTCGATTGTATGGCAAAAGAGCGTTCAATGTCCATAGCCCGAGCGGTCAGCCATGAAGGTGTGGATAGTCCCAAAGGGCTAGTGGTGAAACGTGGAACACCTTGTCTCATGCGGCTTGACCCCGGCGATCTCAGCCAATGCTTCTGCGTACCCTTTTATGCCTTCCTCAAGCTCGGCCAGCTCGGCCCAAAATTGGGGAGCCTTGGGCCAGTGGCGCTCGTGGTCAACCGGGCTGACGTCCAGCGGGCGGTGTTGCTCATGGATCGCCGTAGCACGCCGCCACGCCCAAAGGCCGCGCGAAATGAAGCCAGCGTTTACTATGCCAACCAACTTTGCCCAAAAGCCGCGGCGGTGGTGCGGTCGGCGTTCGGCACGACTGCGTTCTCCAGCGTCCGGTTATAGGGAATCGGCACATCGAGCGCGGCGATGCGCTTGACGGGCGCTTTGAGTGCGCCCCATGTCGCTTCGGTCACGCGCGCGGCACATTCTGCGCCAAACCCGCATGTAAGCGGCCCGCCTTCGACGACGACCACGCGCCCGGTCTTGACCGCCGAGCGGACCATCGTTCCCCAATCGCAGGGAAAGAGTGTGCGCGGGTCCACCACCTCGACCTCAATCCCTTCGCGGCTGAGGTGCCCGGCAGCTTCGAGGGCCGCGCTGACCATCGCGCCGACAGCGACCAGCGTCACGTCGCTGCCGGCTCGCTTCACGTCCGCTCGACCCAGTGGAACGAGATATTCACCTTCCGGCACCGGGCCGGTGGCGGCGTAGAGCAGCTTGTTTTCAAAGAACACGACTGGATTGTTCGAGCGGATCGCGGACTTGCAAGCCTTTGGCATCGTAAGCTGTGCCAGGCGCGACGACGATCAACCCTGGGATGTGCAGTATCACGAAAGGTTGGCATCTCGTCCTCTCAAATCGTAGCCTCACTCCAAACGGAATGGCGGCCCTTAACCCGGATTATGGCTGGACGATCACCTGACCGCCCTTGATGACGATCATGACATCCTTCATTGCTTGAATGTCCTTGAGCGGGTCAGCCTTGACCACAATGACATCCGCTTGCTTGCCTGCTTCAAGCGTGCCCAGGCGGTCTTGCAGGCCACAGGCCTGTGCCGCATGGCGGGTCGCCGCTTCGATCACCTGCATTGGCGTCATTCCGACGTTGACCATGGACTGCAACTCCAACATCGGCATACCCAAGGGCATGCGGCCACTGCCAAAATCGCTGCCCAGGGCCACCTTGCCACCTGCGGCGAGAAATCGTTGGAGGTTATACCGTGTAGCATCCAGGGCCACTGCTCGCTCCCTGTCCGTATAGCTCAGGTTGGCGCGAAAGCCACCCTCTGCCACCAACGTTGGAATAAGCAGAACGTCCCGGGCGACCATCTGTCGAATCAGCTCGTCAGGCATTTTGATGACGGGCGCATGAGCCAGGTCGTCCACACCATTGGCGACCGCGCGGGCAGCATCTTCAGGGTCAATGATGTGGGCGCTGACCCAGGTATGACGAGCATGTGCCACCTGAGTGATGGCCGCAACCTGTTCCGAGGTCAACGTGGGCAAGCGACGTAATTCCGTCCCCCTCTGCACCGCGAGCTTGAGGCCGTCTGCTCCACTTGCCAGTAACCGGGTGGCTGCTTGCCGTGCTTCCTCTACGTTGGACACCTCCAGAGCAATGCGACGTCCCCCAGAGGGTATGGGGTAGCCATTGGGTGCCGTCAGGATGGGGCCGGCCACCACCACCGTCGGAATGGTGTTGCCCGCTTCCGCCAGGCGCTTTTTGAGCGCAGCGATATCGTGCGGCGGAAGCTCGTCCGTCCCGTATTCTGAACCCAGGTCACGAATGGTGGTCACGCCGGCGCGCAACCATTCGGTGAGGTTCGACGTGCTACCGTTCCGCAGGATGTGCGTGTGCGCATCTATAAAGCCCGGCAACATGGTTCCACCATGAGCATCTAGCACCACTGCGTCTTCAGGCACCTGGAAACGGTCAGACGGACCTGCTGCGATGATCTTGCCGTCCTTGAGGGCTACAAGCCCGTCAGGGATCGGTGAGACCCCCGTGCCATCTATCACGGTCCCATTGCGCACGATCGTCACGCCTGGCGGCAGCGATATCTTGGACCGTGCGGGAATCGCATTGGGTGCCGGGGCAGACTGACAGGCAACCCATATGATGAGTGAAACGACCCACGTCATCGCGCGGATGAGTTGTTGAGTCATACTGGCCTGTGTTCGAGACTGCGTCTGGGTGCTGTAGACGGAATGGTGGCTCACGGCGTGGGCCTGCGCCGCGCATACGACCGGGTGCGAGTCAACCGCCAAGACGAGATGACGCCTCGGCCTACCTGCGCGGCGTGGTCGGCAGGCGGGTTTCGGTTAACGCTACAGCTCTCCGAGCAGCTTCACTTCTTCAAAGTAGCATATTCTTCGGGGTAATCAATACCAAATCGGGCACACAGGGCTGAAACGTCTTGGAAATCGGTCTCGCGCAGTTTATACCCGGTATGGAACTTGACCATATACTCTGTCGAGATACACTTGACCGTGTGCCCGTCAAGTACACCAATGCCCGTCAGCGAGCCGGCTGGATACATCACGCCTTTTTCCGGGGGGCCGTAGAGACCGTTGCCCTCAGCATCAAGGGTCACAGCATGGACATCCACCAGGCGGCCGTGATCATCACCCAAGACGAAATTCCACGCACTTGTATCATCCCGTGGTATGTCTTGATAACCTTGTGCCTCCAGTAACTCGCGTAGTTTCGGCACGTCTTGATGCTGAATCACTATATCTACGTCAGCATGGGGGCGAGTCTCTTTGCCCAGCAATGCATCAACCCCCCAGCCACCATCGAGCCATACCTCTATCCCGAGATTATTCAGTTGGGTATACAAGTCAATGACATCGGCGATATTCATGCCAGTCCTTTGGGCGGCGGTTACCTGATTCTCGGTTGACCTGAGGCGTAGGAGAGTCTTACAGATGGTCGCGTGGTCAGCAGGCGGGTGTTCCCCATTCGTGCATGTTCCATTGTTATTCGGCACTTGGCGAGTAAAGAATGTCCTTAAAGTTCGCCAGGATTATTGATTCAACCGAATCCTCATGCTGCGCTGTGTCATCGCCTGAATAGCACGACGCGCTTCACAGTAAGCCAATGAGGTCAGCTCTCTGCTCCTCCGGTCAGGAACTTGACCCGCCTTAACAGCTCGACGGGCTTGATGGGCTTTTCCAGATATTCCTCGACGCATGGCCGCGGGGCGGCCTCGCCTATCGGGCCGAGGCCATCCGGCAGGCTGGTGAGCAAGATGACGGGCACATCCGCCAGTTGCGGATCGGCCTCGAGTTTTTTGCACACGGAAAAGCCGTCCTCATCTGGCATGATCACGTCGAGGATGATCAGGTCGGGCCTGGAGGCGCGCGCCTTCGCCAATCCCTCGCCGCCGCCGTAGGCCACGTCCACATCGCAGACGCTTTCCAGCACGGCAGTGGTCGCCTCGACGAAATCGCGGTCGTCATCTACGATCAGGATTCGTTTCCGTTGCGTCATTTCTGTTTTTACCACACAGCGGGCGACTGCAAGGGTCGCCCCTACTTATGAATCCTTTGTGTTCTGGCGTCTTGGTGGTGAGTCAGTCGCATGCGCGGCGCGCTTCATCTCAGGCGTTTGCAAGTCGAGCGGGATCACGACCGTAAAGCGTGTGCCTGTCTTGCCCTCCGCATAGGGGCTTTGAACCGTGATCTGGCCCTGATGCGCATCCATGACTTTCTTGGCGATGGAAAGCCCCAGTCCGGCGCCGGACACATCCCCTACGTTCTCAGCGCGGAAGAAATCGTCAAAGATGTGCGGCAGGTCGTCCGGCGGGATGCCGATGCCTTCGTCTTCGACCTCGAACACGAGCGCGTCCGGTTCATAGCGCGCGCGGAACGTGACCGTGCTGCCGGAGGGCGAAAACTTGATCGCATTGGTCAGCAGGTTCGTGAACACCTGGCGCAGACGCCGGCGCGCGCCGACGATCTTGTCAAACTTGGGTGGCGGCTCCACTTTGATGCGGATGTTCTTTTCCACGGCCGCCAGCCGCACGTCTTCGATGGACTCGGCGCCCACCTCGCCGGGATCGATCCACTCAAAGTCAGTCTGGATCTGCTCCGGCCTCATGCGCGCCAAGTCTACGATGTCGCCGATGAGCGAACGCAGGTCGTTGACGCGCAGGACGCTGCGCTGCAGCATCCGCTTTTGCTTGTCGGAAAGCTCGCCCGCAAAGCCATCCACCATTACATTGAGATAGCTTTCGATCGCGGCCAGCGGTGCGCGCAGTTCGTGCGAGACCAGCGAGACAAAGTACGCCAGCGTGTCGGTCACACTTTTGTAGCGCGCCCGCGCCAGCCCGGCGATGACGGTCATCACCTTGTAGCCCACGCTGGGGTGGTCGCGCAAAAAGCTGCTGAGCGCCCGGCCATCCAACGCAATGACCTGCGCAGGCTCCAGGCATACTGCGGTCGAAGTGTAAATGTGCGGCGGCGTGAGCGCTGACCAGCCCGCCGATTGGCCTGCTCCGACGATGCCGATGGTTGCCGTCCGCACGGTGCCGCGTCGCCCCAATTGGATTTTCTTTTCCAGCGTGAGCTTGCCCATCTCGATGATGAACAGCCAATCCGCCGGGGAGTCTTCGGTCAGCACCACCTGGCCTTCGCGGTACACCGCTTCATGGCAGAACGGCGCGATTTGAGCCAGTTCCTCGTCGGTCAGCTCGCTGAAAATATCCGAGCGCTTGAGTCGCTCAGGGGCGATTGTCATGGTCTATGCTCGCTTTCGTCGCGCGGAGCGGGCAGCCGTTGTTCGTCACGCGCAGCGGTCATGTGTGGTGTCTCTGGCGGACTGGCCTTGCGCAGACAAAACGTGAATCGGCTGCCGGCCTGGTTGGGATGGCAAGGGCTTTCGACCCAGATTTTGCCGCCGTGCGCTTCGACGATGCGGCGCGCGGTGCTCAGGCCCAGCCCGGCGCCGGGGATGAACTCTTGCCGCCGCACGCGAAAGTAATCTTCGAAAATGTGCGGCAGATAGCTGGCCGGAATCCCTGCGCCCGTGTCGGTCACGTCCACGCGCACGCAGTCATCTTCTTCGAGCAGCGCCAGCGTGACCCGCCCCCCTCTCGGCGTGAACTTGATGCCGTTATCCAGCAGGTTGATGAGCAGCCGATGAAGCCGCTTGGGCGAGCCGAGCACCCACGAGAGGTCAGAGGGAATCTCGGCCTGAATCGCCACCTCTTTGTCGCGCGCGCGGGGGGACATTTCGGAGACGACTTGTTGGGCGATGGTGGTCAGGCGAGTCGGCTCCAGCTCTTGCGCGATGCGTGCCTCATCTAGTTGTGACACGTCGAGAAAGTCGTTGACGAGCTGAAGCAATTCTTGCAGGCGGACAACGGACCGTTCCAGCCAGCGGCGCTGCTTGGGCTCGACCTCGCCCACAAAGCCGTCCAGGATCGTCTGGAGGTAATTGACCGCCACCGCGAGAGGCGTCTTGAGATCGTGCGAGGCCAGCGCCAGAAAGAACGTCCGCATCCGATCCAGCTCGTCGAGCTGTTGTTTGACCTGTTCCAGCTCGCGCGCTTTGGCCTGGGCATGCTCCTCGCGTCGGCGGCGCAGCTCGCTCATCATGCGCGTGGCGACCGCCGACGTCAGGCCGAGCGTGGTGACAAAGGCGATGAGCACGGCCACGACGTACGCTGGCTGGCGATACAACTGGGCGGGAAGAAAGCCCCCTAGTGGCAAGTGCGGCAGCCAACCGGCGTACTCGGCCAGGGTCATTCCAGCGAACAGGCCGACGGCCAAAGCCGTCACTGGATATACGTCATGCGATTCGAGCAAGATGATACTGAAGCCGACGTGGAAAAAGTAGAACAAGAAAAACGGGTTTTCGATCCCGCCGGTCAGGTGGAGCAGGATCGTCAGGCCCAAGAGATCGGTGACGATCTGGGCGTACGCAAACGCGCGGCCTGAGCGTGCCAGCCGCTCATCCGAGCGCGCCCACAGCCAGAACGCGGCGTTGCACAGCACCATGCCGGCTAAAGTCACCAGAACCGGCGCCAGCGCGATCTGGATGCGAAAGACGACCTGGGCCACTGTCACGCTGACCAGAACGCTCGCGATAGCCACCCAGCGCAAGGCGACGAACTGCCTCAACCGCCGAGGCAATTCCGCTTCCTCCGGCTGTATCTCGCCTGTCCGAACGTCCGCGGCTGTGCGCATCGCTGCCGTCCTGTGCATTCGTTCGGAATAGAAGCATCTACCCTGTGGGAGCGCCCTCGCAGGCGCGACACAGGCGAGGGGGTGGTTTGATTGCGCTGGGGAGATGCTCCTACTTTTCCAGAATCCGCTTGACGCGGCGGATCAACTCGCCCGGCAGAACCGGCTTTTGGATATAGTCCTGCACATCCATGTTCATGCCGGTCTCAAGCTCGTAGCGGCGGCGGCTGGCATCCTCCACAACGGTGGTCAGGACCATGATGGGCAACTGGTCGTATTCAGGGTTTTCGCGCAGGAAACGGATGACGGCGAACCCGTCCATGCGGGGCATCAGCAGGTCGAGGATCAACAGGTCGGGTCGTTCGAGTTCGATCATCTCCAGGCAGCGCTTGCCATCGCGCGCGGTCTGGATGCGATAGGGCTGGCTTTCCAGTACAGCCAGGATGCCGTCGAGGATGTCGGGATCATCGTCCACGACCAGGATATAGGGCTGCTTGTCCATGTTGTCTCCTCCGTCGGCTGATTTGAACCTTTGCTCGAGTTTACTTGTCCTGGGGCGACTCTTGCGGGGTATTATCGTTCAAATCACTTTTCTTGCCAAGTGGATTGGGGCCGAGCCGTTGGATCTCGGCGGTCAGCTCGGCCGCCGCGAAGGCAAACTGGCCGCCCATCGCCGAGGAGACGTTGATCATCTGGATGCGCTGCTCCTCCAGGCCAATTTGCTTGAGCAGCTGGCGGACGTATTCGACTCGCTTGCGGGCTTTGAGATTACCTTCCAGGTAATGACAGTCGCCTTCCAGTCAACCCGCCACCATCACGCCATCGGCGCCGTCTTCGAACGCGCGCAGCGCATACAGCACATCGAGCTTGCCGGTGCAGGGGATTTCGATGATCTTGATCGAAGGCGGGTACTCGAGGCGCATACTCCCGGCCAGGTCAGCGGCGGCGTAGGCGCAATAGTGGCACGCAAAGGCCACAATTTGAGGCGAGTTTTCAGACATGATTTCTCCCGTTGACAGAGACCGTGTTTTGTGTTATGCTTTAGCGCGAATGGTAGAGAATAAGTCCGGGGTCGGGCGGGACGGCTGATTGCAGCGGTTCACCTGGTAACAGGTAAACGCCCGCCGGCGTCTCTATCATTTCTTTTTTACCAGTTGCTTCCATTTGACGACTTTCCCCGCAACGATTCTCGGTTCGATCAACTTGGCAAATTCACCTTGTCCTTGAAACCGATACAAGATTGCTCCGGCCGCAAAATCAGCTAACTGGATGATACTGTCTTGCTGGCTATCCACGTGTCGAGGTTTTACGACTGGTAGTCGCCCGGTCACGATCCGGTCGAAATTATCTCGCTGCAGTGATGTGCCAAAGTGAACGTCTACCACGAGGTCAAGGTAGGGATGATATGGTAGACATTCCTGGACCAACTCACAGAGCATCAGTCCATAGTTCTCCGGTGTGTCCGCGATACTTTGACCTTCCTTGTCAACAATCAGCCAATAAATCTGAACATCTCGTTCGGCAAGCGAACGCAGAATTCGTTGGCGCGTAGTGTCGAAAGCATTCCACCACTTGACCTCACGCCCGCCTTGTCTGCGCAGTCGAACCTTTTTGCTTCTTTGACTCGCCTTTTTGACCACCTTGCGCAGATCACGCGGGTTTGAGGTGACAATGGCGGTAAGCGCAATGTACCGCTGGCTTGGGTCAGGTAAGCTGCCAGATTCGTCAACGTAGGCGATGGCGTGTTCGGGCATGAATGTATTTTACTCTGACACGCCTGAGTGAGCAATGCGCTACGTTCCTTGTTCGCCGGTCATGCAAGGACAGCCGCTGAAGCAGAGATCGAAGCCGTTCTCCAGTCCTGACATGCCCCCGCTTCGCGTTATCTCCCCCAGGCCGTTCCTCGATTTGCTCCAAGCGCAGCCGGCTGAGCAGGACACCTGAGGGTCACCGCACCTGGATGGACTCGACCGGGATCACCTGCGGCGGTCTGGCCTTTTCGAACAGCGCGTCCACTTTGATGACCATCTGCGCGTCGGTATAATGCATCAACTGGATGGCTTTGGCCGGACACTCGGACACACACGTGCCGCAGCCCTGGCACGCTACCGGCTCGATGAACGCCGCGCCGACGATGCCGCCCACACCTCTTAGATCCGCCCTGATCTGGGGCACATCGAATGGGCAGGTGCGCACGCACGTGAGGCAGCCCACGCATTTGTCCGCGTCCACCACAGCCACGCGAGCGTTGGAGGTGCGAGTGTCTTTGGAAAGGATCACCGCAGCACGCGCAGCGGCGGCCTGCGCCTGGATGATGCTTTCGTCCAGGAACTTGGGATAGTGGGCCAGCCCGGCCATAAACAGCCCCTCGGAGGCAAAATCCACCGGTCGCAGCTTGACGTGCGCTTCGAGAAAGAACCCGTCCATGTCCACCGGCACCTTGAGTCGAGTCGCCAACTCGTGCGCGCCTTCGGCCGGCACGATGGGATTAGAGAGCACCAGCGCATCGGGCGAGAGGGTCATCGCGCGGCCCAACATCGGCTCCCACATCTCGATGGACAATTGAGAATGGTCAATTTTCAATTGTGGTTTGTGCTCATGGTCATAGCGCACGAACAAGACGCCTTGCGCGCGCGCTTGCGTATACAGTCGCTCCTTGAAGCCGAACGTGCGAATGTCCTTGTAGAGAACCGTCACCTGCGCGTTGGGGTCGAGTTCTTTGAGCTTGAGCGCCTGCTTGAGCGCCGTCGTGCAGCAGGTGCGCGCGCAATACTTTTCCGCCGGGCCTACGCATTGGATAAAGACGACCGAAGTCGGAAGTCGGAGGTCGGAGGTCAGAGTGCGTTCGCCCTTCGCTCCACGCTCAACACTTGCCAACAGCGCCTCAAACTCCTGGCCAGTCATGATGCCGGGATGAGTCCCATAGCCATATTCTGGGCCGCGATACTCGCGCCCGCCGGTCGCCACAATCGTTGCGCCATGCCGGACCTCGATGATCTGGCCGCTCTTGTCCTGCAATTTGCTGGTGAACTGGCCGACGAACCCGCCCGTGCGGACGAGTTCTGTTTGCAGATGAAGCGTGATGCGCGGGTGCCGGGTCACCTTGTCCATCAATTCGCGCAGGTACGCTTGGGGATCGAGTCGCGTGTCCAGCGTTGCGTCTCCTGCGCCCGGCATCTTGCCGTCGGCGTTAATCAGGAAATACACATTCCGTAGATTCCCGCCCAACTGATCCGTCCGCTCGACCAGGTGAACGGGAAAGCCCTGGTCGGCCAGGCTCAGCGCCGCCGTCATGCCCGACACGCCGCCGCCGATGACGAGCGCCGTCTTTTCGACGGGCATCTCGGTCGTATGGAGTTGCTGCAAGCGGGCCGCGCGCGCGGTCGCCATTCGCACCAGGGCTTTGGCCTTGTCTGTGGCGGCCGCGCGGTCATTGCCGTGAACCCACGAACACTGGTTGCGGATGTTCGCCATCTCAAACAGATAGGGGTTGAGGCCGGCCGCGCGCAGCGCCGATTGGAACAGCGGCTCGTGCGTGAGCGGCGTACAGGACGCGACGACGACGCGGTTAAGCCCCAGTTCTTTGATCTGCTCGGTGATGTGCCTGACCGTATCTTGCGAGCAGGTGTACAAATTGTTCTCTGAATGAGCCACGCACGGCAGCGATTTGGCGTATTCGGCCACCTGAGGCACATCGAGATAGCCGCCAATGTTGCTGCCGCAGTGACAGACGAACACGCCGACTTTGGCCTCTTCTTCGGTCACATCACGCTCGGGCGGATATTCCACCTGGCGGGCGAGCAGGCCGCGCGCCGGGGCCAGGAGCTGCTCGGCGGCTGCCGCGGCACCGCTTGCCTCGATAACGGATTCGGGAATGTCCTTTGGCTCACGGAACGGGCCAGCGACGTAAATACCGCGCCGACTCGATTCGAGCGGGTCAAAGATGGCCGTATGGCAAAAGCCGTAATCGTCCAGCTCGATGCCCAGCTCACGGCCCAGCGCCTTGACCTGGTCGCTGATCTCCATGCCGACGGAGAGAACGATCAGATCAAATTCCTCTTGGACGATCTGGGTGCCGTGGCCCGGGGCTTCGTTCCAATAATGCAAGATGAGATTGCCGGTTTGCGGGTCCTGTTTGAGCGCGCTGATGCGTGTGCGGTGATACTGGACGCCATACTTTTTCTGCGCGCGCTGATAATATTCCTCGTAACCCTTGCTGTAGGCGCGCGTGTCCATAAAGAACACGTGGCACTCGACTTCATGATCGCTATTTTCGCGCTCCGCTTTGGCGTGCTCGATCGTCATGATCGCTTCTTTGGCCGCGTACATGCAGCACACCGACGAGCAGTAATCATGCGTCTGATCGCGACTGCCCACGCATTGCAGGAACGCGATCTTGTGTGGCTTGGCGCCGTCGGACGGACGTCGGATGTGTCCGCCGGTCGGGCCGCTGGCGGAAAGCAAGCGTTCGTATTGCAGCGAAGTGACGACGTTCGGATACCGCCCCAGGCCATACTCTTGCGAGAGTTTGGCGTTGTAGATTTCATAGCCGGGCGCCAGAATGACGGCGCCGACATTGATCTGCTCGATGCGCTCGACCATGTCGTGGTCAATCGCGTGGACGCCGCACTTGTACCAGCACGAGAGACATTCAGAGCACACGCCGCACGCCAGGCAGCGCGCCGCTTCGGCCTGCGCTTCTTCGTCGGTATAGCCCAAGGCGACTTCGGAGAACGTCTTGGTGCGGCTGGCGGCCTCGAGCGCCTGCATCTTGACGCGCGGCTTGATTTTGATCTCGCCCCGCGTCATTTTCTCCTGCACTTCGGCCTTGGTCATCTTGACGACGGGCAGTTCTTTTTGGGCCTTGGGTTCGAGTTCCTCGCCGCGCAGGTAGCGATGGATGGATTCCGCGACTCTGTGCCCGGCGGCGACGGCCTCGATCACGTACGCGGTGCCGGTCGTCGCATCGCCCGCCGCAAAGACGCCCGGCCGTGTGGCCGCGAAGGTGTTGGGATTCACGGCGATGGTCGCACGCCGCGTGACGCCTACCCCGGCGCTTTCGGGGATGAAAGCCAAACCGGCTCGCTGACCGATGGCGAAAATCACGACCTCGCAATCGAGTACATGCTCGCTGCCTTCTTCCGTTTCGAGTTGCAGGCGACCTTCTTCGTCAAACTGCATGAACGTCACGTTGATGGCTTCGACGCCTGCGACGTGACCCCCGTTTTCGACGATGCGTTTGAACGAGCGGCTGTTGTAGATCGTGATGCCTTCTTCCTCGGCCTCTTGAATCTCTTCGAGCGAGGCGGGCATCTTGTCGCGCGATTCGAGGCAGGCCATGTCCACTTGGGCCGCGCCCAGGCGCAGCGCCGTGCGCGCACAGTCCATCGCCACGTTGCCGCCGCCCAAGACCAGAACGTGCTTGCCTGCGACAATGGATTTGGGATGATGCTCGTCGCTCGCCGCGAGTCTCACATCGCGCAGAAAAGTGGTGTTGACCAGGACTTCGGGTAGATCGGCACCGGGGATGGGCAGCTTGCGGCCTTCGTGCGCGCCTACCGCGATCAACACGGCGTGAAAGCCTTCGGCAAATACATCGTCGAGGTTGCTGACCGGCGAGTTCAGTCGGATCTCGACGCCGAGGTCCTCAATCTCCTTGACTTCACGGTCCACGATCGAGGACGGCAGGCGATATTCAGGCACGCCGACGCGCAACATGCCGCCCGCGACCGGCAGCGCCTCAAACACCGTCACGCCGTAACCGAGCTTGCACAAGTCCTTGGCGGTCGTCAGGCCGCATGGCCCTGCGCCGATGACGGCCACGCGCTGATCGTATTTGCGTTCGGCCGGCTGAGGCGGGACGTACTCTTGGGCGTAAACTTTATCCGTGACAAAGCGCTTGAGCGCGCGGATGTTGAGCGGCTCGTCCACGAGATTGCGATTGCAGGCTGTCTCGCAGCGGTGATTGCAGATGCGCCCGCAGATGCCGGGAAAGGGATTGTCCTCTTTGATCACGCGCAGCGCGTCGTCGTAGCGACCCTCGCGGATGAGCGCGATGTAACCTTGCGCACGCTGGCCGGCGGGGCAGGCGTCGCGGCAGGGAGCGATGCCTTTCTTTTCAATCGCATAAGCGTTGGGCGTGGCTTGCGGATAGAGCTTGTAAGCCGCACGGCGCGGCGAGAGGTCTTCATTGAATTTGTCGGGCAGGATGACGGGACAGACCGAGGCGCAGTCGCCGCAGCCGGTGCACTTGGTCACGTCAATGTAGC
This sequence comes from Thermoflexales bacterium, assembly GCA_034434835.1. Taxonomy (GTDB): domain Bacteria; phylum Chloroflexota; class Anaerolineae; order Fen-1058; family Fen-1058; genus JBGLNJ01. The sequence continues at coordinate 29,700 of DAOTXX010000008.1, forward strand.
GCGGCTTGCGGCGGATGGTGGCGGTAAAGTTACCTGCTTCACCATCCACTTTCATCACTTCGGAGTCAGTGAGCAATTGGATGTTGATGTGCCGGCCCACGTCCACCAGCTTGGGGCTGATGGTGCACATGGCGCAGTCGTTCGTCGGGAAGGTCTTGTCGAGCTGAGCCATGTGCCCGCCGATGGCCGACTTGGACTCGACCAGATAGACCTTGAAGCCGGACTCGGCCAGGTCGAGTGAGGCCTGCATCCCGGCGATGCCGCCGCCGACGACCATGACGGCGCCGATGGGTGCGGTCTGGGTGTTCTGATCCGCCATTGATCATCTCCTGCCTTGACCTGACAAGGTGACACGGTGACAAGGTGACAGGGAGATTCTGTCACCCCATCACCGTGTCACCTTGTCAGTTCCGATTGTACGGCAGGGGACAGGCGATGTCTATAGCCCGTCTGGTCAGGGGCGATAGAGGGTGTAGCCCGAAGGGACTAGAACGCGAGGCGCCGAATTCACCTGGTCGGCCAGCCCGGTCGCGTCACTTCGATTTCGAACGCATTGTTGAAGCGATTGAAATAGTTGAACAGCGCGATGACGCCGACTAACTCGATAAGCTGCCCTTCGTCGTAATGCGCGGCGACAGCATTCCATACCTCGTCCGAGACATGACCGTTGCCCAACGTGATCGCATCGGCCAACCGAAGCGCAGCAGTTTCGGCAGGTGTGAAGTGAGCGTCCCACGTCTCAGGCGCTCTGAGCGCGTCCAAATCCTCTTGAGTCGCTCCGTGACGCCTTGCCAAGGCGCTGTGGCTGGCGGCTCAGTACTTGCAATCATTGAGGATCGAGACTCGAACCGAGAGCAGTTCTTTGAGCTTGGGGTCGGCTGTGGTCTCGGCGCTCCACAGCGCGGCCATGTGCTCGGCGGCCGTCTTCATGGCCGTCGGTCTGCGCGCATAGGTGCGGAACATGTTGGGCACGCTGTTGCGTGTCTTGAAGAATTCTTCCAGCACCGCTCGCGCTTCAGCGGGCGCGTCGTCCGGGTGAAGGGGTGAAAGACGAGGCATGGTCTCTTTCTCCTGGTTCGTCAGGCGACAGGTCAAACGTTGTGCGTGGTGGCCAGCGCAGCAAACTGATCGGCATAAGCAAACAAGGCTGGCGTTCCGCCCGTGTGCCAGAACAAGATGGTCTCATCACGCTGGAGAGTGCCCTTACGGATCAGGTCCATCAATCCCGCAAAGGCGCGGCCGGTGTACACCGGGTCGAGCAGGAGGCCTTCCGTCTGGGCGGCCAATCGGATCGCCTCGCGTTCTGGCTCGCCCATGATGCCGTACCCTGCGCCCAGGTAATCTGCGTTCACCGCGATCTCGTCGGGCGTGAATTGCAGATTGAGTTTGAGATGCGCCGCCGTCTGGTTCGCCAGCGCCGCGACCTTGGCCTGCAAGGCCTGGCGCGTTTCGTCCACGCTGATGCCCAACACCTGACCTGTGTAGCCCAACGCTTTGGCGCCCACGACAAGTCCCGCCTGCGTCCCGCTCGAACTGGACGCGAATACGATCCGATCGAAGCGCAGGGCCATTTGCCTGGCCTGGGTCATCATTTCTTCCATCGCGGCGACGTAACCTGTTGCGCCGACCGGGTTGCTCCCGCCGTAGGGAATGATGTAAGGCTTGCGTTTCTTTTCTTGCAGTTCGACCGCCACGGCCTCCATCGTCGCGGGCACAGCGCTCTTTTCTGCCCAGCGAACCTCCGCGCCGAGGAGGTCATCGAGCAAGAGGTTGCCTTGCTGGTAGGAGGGCAGTTGCCCCCGCAAGATCAGCACACACTGCATACCCACTCTAGCCGCCGCAGCCGCCGTTTGCCGGGCGTGATTCGACTGTGGCGCGCCGGCCGTGATGAGCGTATCGGCGCCCCGGTCGAGCGCGTCCGCCACAAGAAATTCGAGCTTGCGGGTTTTGTTCCCGCCGGTCGCCAGCCCGGTCTGATCGTCGCGTTTGACGAATAATCTCGGCCCGAGTCTTTCGGTCAGGCAAGGCAGCGCGTGGAGCGGCGTGGGAAAGAAGCCAAGTGAAATGCGTTTGACGCTATCGGTGAGCATGTGGCCTCCCGCCTCACAATGATTCGTAGTGACGCAAGCATAACACATCAGGTCAGTAAAGGCAATCTGAGCTATACTATCAGCGGTCACTCTCATTTTCAGGAGCAGAGCGGGCTCCCATGCCCAGCTTCTCACTCTGCGTATTTGTTTACCGTGTCCAGGCTATTCGGCCCTGCGACGCAAAATGAATGGGGCGTGTTTCATTTCAGCGCTCGCCCGCCGACACCTGCACTTGCGCTGCGCGCCAGCGCAGGTGCAAGTGTGAACTCGGCGGGCTACACAGCCGCGCTGGCTGAAGCCAGCTGGTAGTCCGATTTATCGGGCGCAGCTTTGTAGCGCGGTGATTCATCACCGAGCGTCCGCGATGGCTTGAGCTGCTACCCTTCAACCCATTTGAAACGCACCCAAATGAATTTCGCGGCTGTCATATCAGGCCTGCTGAAGCAGGCTCGGGCCAGGGGCAACCGGCTTCAGCCGGTTTCCCATAC
>DAOTXX010000009.1:0-2008 GCA_034434835.1 Thermoflexales bacterium
AAGGAGAACATCATGTTTGAAGAGACTCGTGCGTATTTGAAGAAGCTGGGATTGCCACCGGGCGACCTGTTCGACATGCCCACCTCGACGGCGCGCTTCCCGGATGGGGGAGCTTACCGCATCGAGGTGCCCACCGTCAACTCGGCGGAGGCAGTGGCCTCGCTGTTGGACACCGCCACCAAGCTGGGCATCACGATCAACCGCGTGACGGAGACCTATGGCATGTTTCGTCATACGCGCAATGAACTGAAAGAGTTCTGCCGCTTGTGCCATCAGTATGGTTGCGAGTTGTTGCTATCGGTGGGGCCGCGCGCGACCTATGATACCGGCGCAACCGTGTTGTCGTCGCAAGGCATGCGGATCAGTTACCGCTTGCGCGGCATGGAGCAGGTCTTGCGGGGGGTTGAGGACATCAAGCGCGGCTATGATTGCGGGTGCCGCGGATTCCTCATCTACGATGAGGGCATGCTGTGGCTGGTGGGCCAGATGCGTAGAGACGGGGCGCTCCCCAAGGAGATCATCTTCAAGACTTCGGCGCATCTGGGGCACTGCAATCCCTGTTCTTTCAAGTTGTTGGAGAGCTTGGGGGCAGACAGCATCAACCCGGTGCGCGACCTGCAAATCCCCATGATCGCGGCGCTGCGGGCGGCCGTCAAGGTTCCGATTGACGTTCATACCGACAATCCGCCGGCGTCGGGCGGTTTTATTCGGGTGTATGAAGCGCCGGATATCGTGCGCGTGGCGGCGCCGGTGCATTGCAAGACGGGGAACTCGGTGGTCGCCGCGCATGGCCAGATCACCTCGGCCGGCGATGGGAAAAAGATGGCAGAGCAAGCGGCCATCGTGGTGGAGATGGTCAGCAAGTACTATCCCGAACTCAAGCAATCGCCTCAAGGCTCGCAGGACTTGCGTATCCCCGCCGCATAAGCAGATCCACGCAAGGCGAGCCCGGTATTGAATCTTGGCGATTCTATTCTCCGCGGCTTGCTGCGAGTCCGCGCCGACCAGTTTTTCATACTATGCGGCAGGCCGCGGGGTAGTTTCCAAAGGAGAATCGAATGGGCAAATGGCAGATCCCCCCTGAAGGCGGTCACATGGAGCGCCCCAGCGGCGTGTATTATCAAACCATGAACATGACCGAGATCAATGCGCGGCTCAAGACGAACGATCTCATCATCATCCCGGTGGGCAGCACCGAATGTCACGGCGCGGCGCAGCCCCTCGGCGAGGATACGTTTCTGGTGACGCGCATGGCCGAGCAGGTGGCGCTGGCAACGGGCTGCACAGTGGCCGAGCCGGTGTGGTACGGCTCGCATCCCTACAACCATCTGGGGATGCCCGGCACTGTCGTCGTTCCTGAAGACGCGTTCCTGGCCAACCTGCGTGCGGTCATTGCGGGTTTCTGGAATGTGGGCTTTCGCAAGCAAATCCTGCTCAACGGCCACGGCCAGGAGGAGGTGATTCCTCTGGCGCTGCACCAGTGGGCCAAGAAATATCAGGTGCCGTGTATCCTGATCTCGCTGCACTGGCCCACGGTGATCCATGATTATCTCAAAGACAAGGCGCACGGCGGCCCATTCGAGACTCCGTTCCAACACGCCTGTGAAGTCGAAGCGTCCTATTCGCTGGCGCTGTTCCCCGAGTTCATGCACATGGAACTGGCGGTGGACACCAAGCCGGAAGGCTTTTTGCCTCCTGGTTACGTGGACAAAGGCGGCGAAGTGTATCATGCGCCGATCAAGGGGCATGAGCATGTGGGGCTGGGCGGCACCGAGGTGCTGGTCTATCCCGAAGGTGTGATTGGACGACCAACACTCGCCAATGCTGAGAAAGCCAAGCCTGGTTTGGAAGCGTTGATGGATTTCATGGTCAAACTGATCGGCGACATTATGAAGCGCTTTCCGCCCGGCGTGCTGCCGCCGGTGGACAAGGTCACGCAGCGCGACCCGGCCGAGATCGAAGCTCTGCTCAAGGGGCCGCTCAATGGCGGCAAGCATCTGTATACGGT
>DAOTXX010000010.1:0-51975 GCA_034434835.1 Thermoflexales bacterium
GGTCTACATTGCCGCCTCGTCGTCCAGACCGCCCAGCAGCCCCATGCGCAGCTTGGGCATCTTCTGCTTCTCTTCATCTTTACCAAAGCGCAGGACTTCGCCCGTGTCGGTGATGGCTTCAACGGCCAAACCCAACGACTGCATTTCCTTGACCAGCACACGGAACGAAGCCGGAATGCCCGGTTCTTCGATGCGCTCACCTTTCACGATCGACTCGTATGTCTTTACACGGCCCTGCACGTCGTCCGACTTGACGGTGAGCATTTCCTGTAGCGTATGCGCCGCACCATAGGCTTCCAGCGCCCACACTTCCATCTCGCCAAAGCGCTGCCCCCCGAACTGCGCCTTGCCGCCAAGCGGCTGCTGCGTGACCAGGCTGTACGGGCCGGTCGAGCGCGCGTGCACCTTGTCTTCGACCAGGTGCGCCAGCTTCATCATATAGATGATGCCGACCGTCACAGGCTGCTCGAACGGCAGGCCGGTCTTGCCGTCATACAGCGTCACCTTGCCCACTGTCGGCAGCGGCTCGAACAGCTCGCTACTGACCTCTTCCGCGCGGGCGCGCACTTTTTCATCGCCCAGGTTGCCCGTCTTGACGCCGCGCTCTTCGAGCCACAGGCGCAAGCATGCCGCCACCGCCTTGCGGTCAGACACCTGGCGTTCGGCCATGGTGCGCTGGTCGCCCTCGAACGAGAGCAGCTCGTCAGGGTCATAACCTTTTTCGATGAGCCATTCGCGCAGAACGCTGCGGCGCGCGTACACCTCATCGAGCGAGAGGCGTTCGATGTCATAGTGCTTCTTCAACGAATCGAGCCACGCACTGATATAGAGCAGGCGCGCTTCGGCATCGTCGGTCAGCTCATCCATCGGGTACTCTTGCTCTTTGAGCCAATCCCATGCGCGCCGGGTCACGTCCTTCCAGGCTTGCTCCATCAACCAGGCGCGCGCAAGCTCTGCCTCGATTTCCTTTTCGTCCGCGCCGTCGAACACGGGCGTGATCGCGCGAAAGCCCAAGCTGCCGGAGGCCAGGCCCAGGTGCGTTTCGAGAATCTGGCCGATGTTCATGCGGCCCGGCACGCCCAGCGGATTGAGGATCAGATCGATCGGACGACCATCGGGCAGGAACGGCATATCCTCAACCGGCACGACTTTGGAGACCACCCCCTTGTTCCCGTGGCGCCCTGCCATCTTGTCGCCCTCGGTCAGCTTGCGCCTTTGAGCGACGCTCACGCGCACCATCTTTTCGACGCCCGCGGGCAAGTCGCGATGCTCTTCACGCGTGAACACCTTGACATCCACGACCTTCCCGTGCTCGCCGTGCGGCAGGCGCAAGCTGCTATCCTTGACCTCACGCGCTTTTTCGCCAAAGATCGCGCGGAGCAGCTTTTCCTCGGGCGAAAGTTCCTTTTCGCCCTTGGGGGTGATCTTGCCCACCAGGATATCGTTGGGGCCGACCTCAGCGCCGATACGCACGATGCCTTCCTCATCCAGGTCCTTCAGGGCATCCTCGCCCACGTTCGGAATATCGTGCGTGATCTCTTCCGGGCCGAGCTTGGTGTCGCGCACCTCGACCTCGTGCTTTTCGATGTGAACCGATGTAAACTTGTCTTCCCAGACGAGCTTTTCCGAAATCGGGATGGCGTCCTCATAGTTGCAGCCTTCCCACGACATGAACGCGCACAGCACGTTATGGCCGAGCGCCAGCTCGCCATCTTGCGTCGAAGAGCTATCGGCGAGCACATCGCCCTTTCTGATCTTTTGTCCCTTGCGGACAATGGGGCGCTGGTCCACGCACGTGCTCTGATTGCTTCGATTGTACTTGCGGAGCTTGTAGACCTTCTTCTTGCCCGCGTGTGTTTGGACCTCAATCTGCTTGCCGGTGACGCCAATGACCTCGCCGTCCTCCTCGGCAATAATGACCTGGCCTGAATCGAACGCCGCCTGCCACTCCATGCCGGTAGCGACGATAGGCACTTCGGGCTGGATGAGCGGCACAGCCTGGCGCTGCATGTTCGAGCCCATCAGCGCGCGGTTTGCGTCGTCGTGTTCGAGGAAGGGGATCAGCGCCGCGCTGATGCCGACGATCTGCTTGGGCGAAACGTCCATGTAATCAATCTCGTCCGCCGGGCGCATCAGGAAGCGTTGATTGCGTCGCACAGATACGCGCGGCTGGACAAAGTGCCCTCGCTCATCCAGTTCGGCATTCGCCTGGGCGATCGTGTAGCGATCTTCGGTGTCCGCCGGGAGATACACGATCTCGGCCGTCACAGTCGGCTTGACCTTGATCGTCTCCAACGGCAGCCTGGCGATCTTTTTCGCCAGGTCCGACGTAAGCTCAGTGCTCTTGGTGGCAACGACCTCGCCCTTGTTGGGATCGATCACATCATCGCGCAAGATGTGGCCCACGAGCTGGTCGGCCTTGTTGGGCACCTCGCGGACGACCCGGCGGTACGGCGTCTCGATAAAGCCGTAATCGTTCACCTTGCCGTACGAAGCCAGGCGTCCGATCAAACCGATGTTGGGGCCTTCCGGCGTCTCGATCGGGCAGATGCGGCCATAGTGGCTGTGATGAACGTCGCGCACGTCAAAGCCCGCGCGCTCGCGCCGCAGACCGCCCGGGCCAAGTGCGGACAGTGTGCGCTTGTGAGTCAACTCGCCCAGCGGATTCGTCTGCTCCATGAACTGGCTCAACTGGCTGGAGCCAAAGAACTCGCGCACCGCGGCCACGACCGGGCGGATATTGATGAGCGTCACCGGCGTGAGCGAATCGCTCTCGCGGATGCTCATGCGCTCTTTGACGACGCGTTCCATCCGGCGCAGGCCTACGCGCAGCTTGTTTTGGATCAACTCGCCGACAGTCTTGACGCGGCGGTTGCCCAGGTGATCAATGTCGTCGGGCTGATCGGAGCCGTTGTTGATGCGGATCATCGTCTCGACCAGCTTGACCACGTCATAGCGCGTAATCGTGCGATGCGTGCGCGGGATGAACTCGTCCAGCCGCAGGCGTTGATTCAGCTTGTAGCGGCCTACGCGCTCCAGATCGTAACGCCGCTGATCGAATAACTGCGAGACGAGATACTCGCGCGCGTTTTCGAGGGTGGGCGGATCGCCGGGGCGCATACGCTTGTAGAATTCGAGCATCGCCTCTTCGGCCACACTACGATTGTCCTTGCCAGGCCAGTCTGGCTCCTGGCGCAGTGTCGCCTCAATGTAGCGATGGTCAGGGTTCACGTCGGCTTCCTTGAACAATTCCCTCAATTCTTCATCGGAGCCGGTGGTGAGAATCGGCGGCACATCCCTACCCCACGCCGACTTGACCGAGGCCGCCAGCCCATCGTCCACGGCGGCCATCGCGCGCAGGAGAATCGTCACCGGAATCGTGCGCTTGCGATTGAACTTGATCGTCAGGTAATCGCTCTTGCGTGTCTCAAATTCCATCCATGCGCCACGATCCGGGATCAGCTTGGCCTGCGCCAGCAAACGGCCGGTCGCCGGATCTTCTTCCGCATCGAAATACACGCCGGGTGAACGGATCAACTGCGAAACGACGACGCGCTCCGTGCCGTTGATGATAAACGTGCCGTTCTCGGTCATCCACGGCAGGTCCCCCATGAAAATCTCGGACTCGACGTTTTCGCCTGTCTCGCGATTGATGAGCACGACCTTGACGTGCAGGGGTTTGGCGTAAGTCAGGTCGCGCTCCAGACACTCTTTGATAAGATACTTGGGCTCTTCAAAGCGATAGCTCAGTTTGAATTGCTGACTTTCGGGCTTGGTGCTGGGAAAGTGCAAGCTGAGTGTGCCGTTAAAGCTTTCAATCGGCGAGATTTCGTCAAACAGGTCTCTGAGGCCCTCGTGAATGAACCACTCGAACGATTTGAGTTGGACTTCGATCAGGCGTGGCAGATCGTAAACGTCGGCAATACGAGCGTACGACTTGGCCTTTAAAGCTCGACTCATTCAACCTCCTTCAGGCAAACACAAACAAGGGGATACGGGATCCCCCTTGTGAGATTGGATACACAGTTATTGTTCACAGCGCAAAGGTGAATTATAAATAGCAAATGTCATTCTGTCAATGGCGCATCTTTGGCAGTCAAAAGGTGTTATAGAGCACAAAGCAACCGGTTTTTCCGCCCAATTTCTGACCCTTGCGTGGGTTTATTCTCGCTCAGCCCTCGCCGGGTGTCCCGGAAGGAGAAATTGCGTGGGCCAACAAGTCGTCATCACAGGACTGGGAGCGATTACGCCGGTCGGCAACGACGTGGAGACCATGTGGCAGTCGCTGATCGAGGGACGCTCCGGCATCGGACTGATCACGCTATTTGACCCAAGCGAGCTAGAAAGCCGATTCGCTGGTGAAGTCAAGAACTTTGATCCCGTCGCGCTCTTGGGGCGCCGGGAAGCACGGCGGATGGATCGCTTCACCCATTTTGCTCTGGCCGCCGCCGGGCAGGCCCTCGCTGATGCGGGGCTTGAGATCACGCCGGACAACGCCCACCGCGTCGGCTGCGTCTTTGGCAGTGGCATCGGCGGGATCAGCACCCTGGTATCCGAAGTCCAGGCCGCGCTCGCCAAAGGGCTGTATCGCGTCAGCCCATTTCTCGTCCCGATGATGTTGCCAGATATGGCGCCGGGCCAGATTGCCATTCAGTATGGCCTGCGAGGCCCCAACATGGCGATCGTCACCGCGTGCGCCAGCAGCGCCAACGCGATCGGCGAAGCGACCGAGATGATCCGGCGTGGCGCAGCGGACGCCATCGTGGCCGGGGGAGCGGAAGCCGGGCTGGTCCCTATTGCGCTGGCCGGGTTCAACGTGATGGGAGCGATCAGCAAACGCAACGAAGCGCCGGAAAAAGCCTCGCGTCCGTTCGACGCCGACCGCGACGGTTTTGTGCCGGCCGAAGGTGGCGCGGCGCTTGTCCTGGAAAGCCTCGATCATGCCCGAGCGCGCGGCGCGCGCATCTATGCCGAGGTGTTGGGCTATGGTGCATCAGCAGATGCGTTTCACATCACCGCGCCGGACGAGACGGGCGAAGGCGCGGTGCTTGCCATGCAAGCGGCGCTGGCTCAGTCTGGATTTGGGCCAGAAGAGATCGGCTATCTCAATGCGCACGGCACGTCCACGGTGCTCAACGACAAGACCGAGACGCTGGCGATCAAGCACGTGTTTGGCAAGGCCGCGTACAAGCTGCCCATCAGCTCCACCAAGTCCATGACGGGTCACTTGCTTGGCGGCGCGGGCGCGCTCGAAGCGGTGGTCTGCATCAAGGCGCTGCAGACCGGCATCCTTCCTCCCACCATCAACTACGAAACTCCCGACCCGGCGTGCGACCTTGACTATATCCCCAACGTTGCCCGCCGCGTCCCCATCCGCACTGCCATGAGCAATTCGTTCGGATTCGGCGGCCACAATGCTTGCTTGATATTCGGGATCGCTGACGCCTGATCGCAGACTGCGGATTGTGGTACACGACCCGTTCACAAGGCGCACGCTGAAATCACAGGAGTGACTGTGGCAGACCGACGAACTGTTCGCTACGCCCACATCGCAGGTTGGGGCAAGTATGTGCCGACCAAAGTCATCACGAACGATGACCTGTCCCGCACCGTGGACACGTCCGACGAGTGGATCGTCACACGCACTGGCATCCGCGAGCGACGCATCGTCGCCTCGCCCAAAGAGACCACGGCGACCATGTCCATTGCTGCGGCCAAAGACGCCCTGGAAATGGCCGGGATCGCGCCGGGCGAACTGGACTTGATCATCGTTGCGACGGCCACACCAGAATATAGCTTTCCCGCGACGGCGTGTGTGGTGCAAGATGCATTGGGCGCAGAGAACGCCGGGGCGTTCGATCTTTCCGCGGGATGCTCTGGGTTTATGTACGGACTGGCGATGGGATCGCAGGCCATTGCGAGCGGCGCGCAAAACCGCGTGCTGGTGATCGGCGCGGAAACACTTTCGCGCATCATCAACTGGCACGATCGCGAGACGTGTGTGCTCTTTGGCGATGGCGCGGGCGCGGTCGTGCTGGAAGGCGGCGAGGAGCCAGGCGGCGTGCTTGCGACAGTCATCCGCGCGGACGGCTCCGGCGGCGATCTGCTGATCCTGCCCGCCGGCGGAAGCCGCCAGCCGCCCACGCTGGACACAGTGGCAACCGGCCAGCACTATGTCAAAATGAACGGGCGCGAAGTGTTCCGCTTTGCTGCGCGCGTGATGGACAAGTCGGCGCGCGAGGTTGTGGCGAAAGCCGGGTTGACCATGGATGACGTTGACCTGGTCATCCCCCATCAAGCCAACTTGCGCATCATCCAGGCTGCAGCGCGCTCGCTCGAAATGCCGATCGAGAAATTCTTTATCAACCTGGAAAAATACGGCAACACCTCGGCCGCTTCGATCCCGATTGCGATGTGCGAAGCCGTTGAGGCCGGGCGCATCGAGCCAGGCGATCACGTGGTGATGGTGGGCTTCGGCGCGGGACTGACGTGGGGTGCGGCGGTCGTGCAGTGGGGCGTGCCCAAGCCACCCGTGCCCGCCTGGCGACGGACGTTCGACGGTCTGCGCTACATCGTCGCTGGCATCCGTTCGCGTGTCCGACGGGTGGGGCGACGGTTGGGCGCTGTATTATTCGGCTCTCCTACCCCCAAGACGATTGACGAGGGCGGGAAACAATCGGCGCGCGAAACAAGCATCAAGCCCGAAGCGCGGGAAGCGGGCGCCGAGTCCATCAAACCGCCTGGCGGCCAGTAAACCCCCCGCAGGTCCTAGGAGAGTGCTGAAAAACCCCCTTCTTTCACCGCTGAGCGCGCAGAGAGCGCAGAGAAAACCTAACAAAACTCGGCGTCCTCAGCGGCCTCTGCGGTAGAAAGATGACTTGTTCAGCGGTCTCCTAGAACCTGCGAGAGGTTTGCTACACTCGCCCGGCCAACCAGTTCTCCATGTCCTTGAACACGACCTCTTTGCCGACCTCGTTGAATATCTCGTGATAGTAGCCCTCGTAGCGGTGACAGGTTCTATCGGCGCTGGCAGCGCACTCAAAGAACCTTTGGCTGCAATTCGGATCCACAATCTGATCATCACCCGCATACATCACCAACAGCGGCAATTTGACCGCGCTGGCACTTTCGAGCGTGCGCACCTGAGCGGCAACGACCTCGGTGAAAAAGCGAGCCGTCGCGACGTGATGATTCAACGGGTCGGTGTCGTAAGCCAAGACCACCGCCGGGTCGTGCGAAAGGAGCGACGCGCTCAAATCGTTTGGCATGGACAGGGCCGGCATCAGGCTGGACATCACACGAGCCAGCATCGCCTTGCCTCCAGACACTTGCATCTTGAAGCCGAGGAAGGCCGAGGACATGAGCAGGCCCGCCAGGTCGCTCGTCGAAAAGCCTTCGCAGTAGGCCGAGACGATCAATCCGCCCAGGCTGTGGCCGAGCAAAAAGATTTCGCGATCCGGCTCCCGTCCACGGACGAACTTGAGGAATTCGTCCGTGTCAATGAGGTACTCGTCAAAGCGACGGATGTGCCCGCGCTGACCCGGCGACTTGCCGTGTCCACGCAAATCGTAAGCATAAAAGGTATAGCCGCGCGGAACAAAATATTTGACCGGATTGAGATAGCGACCGCTGTGCTCGCCGTAGCCATGGACAACGGCGAACACAGCCTTGGGATTGCCTCCAGGCTGCCAGACCTGCCAGTACAGCTCGAGGCCATCGCTCGTCCTGAATTTGCCTTCGTCGTGTTGCATGGTTTTCCTCCATTTGGGCCGTTGTAGGGACAGCGGCGTGCAGCGCACACCCTCAATCGTGTACCCACACCCACGTGCCCGGCTCGTCTTGGGTCGCCGCCCTGGCCTGCCCTCCCCGCGGCACGACCGGCGTTGTCCAATCGTACAACCACTTGGCATCCAGTGGAGGCAGATTGACGCAGCCGTGGCTGTGCTGCCAACCAAATTTATCGTGCCAATACGCGCCGTGCAAGGCATAGTCCTGATAAAAATACATCGTCCAGGGCACATCTTCAAGATAATAGAAATCCGGCAGGCCTCGCCGACCACTCATGGGAGCAAAAGTGTACTTGGAATGAATCCGAAAGACGCCCCTGACGGTTGCCCATTGAGGCAACCCGCTGGAAATGAGTGTGGCATACACCATCCGATCACCTTCGTAAGCTGCCAGGGTCTGCTCAAAAAGGCTAATGTCAATCCATTTTTCATCGGGGCCGACTTCGAGCGGCCTGGGTCTCCATTCGACTCTGGCGACGACGGTTTGAACCAGCCATTGGTTGTTGTCCACACGATACCACACCTGGCCGTTTGCCTCTCGCGCGTCGTACAGGTTGACCAACTCGTAACGCTTGAACTGGCGAGCTTTGGCTTCCGGTTTGGCGCCGGGCTGAGGCGAGGCCTTGACATAGTTGAGCACCCAGGCAAAGGGCACCGCCGGGCGGGGCAAGGTCGCAATCCCCTGAAAGGCGGACGGCCTTTGGATCGCCACTTGAGAGGCGGACACATAGCTACCGCCGTCGGTGAGATACCACGTCTGACTATTGTACACCGCTCGTTCTACCAGACGCACCCAAATATAGCCAGGATCCAACACGCGCAATGGCGCCGTGCCGCGCTCGGGATCAGCCGGGTGAGCATACAACGCCACCGGGCCGGTCATCACATAAGCGTAGGTAAAGCTCAGGACCTGGCTGAGCGGCGAATTGGATGACGCCACCTGAGGAAGAGGCAGACGCCGGATCGAGATCGGGCGGCAGTCCGGCCCCCAGTGGTCAATATCCTCCGGGTTGCAAGTCTTGGTCACAGGTGCAGCTTGAGCCGAACCCGCTATAACCAAAACGCTGACCATCACGCTCAACATGATCAGCACGATCCATCCCCTGCGCATCGAGAACCTCCCAGTCCTTGACACGCCTGTTGCCGTGTCTTTGCCTGCTGAAGGCAATATGCAGCTTAACTCCATGGTCGAAATCATTCTTGACACAACGGCGCACAAACGTCAACACTTGAATGACAATGGCTTCACCACCCGCTGGCCTTGAAGATGACCTGTAGAAAGGCGCGCCGCTCGGCCGGCGTCATGGGCCGAGGCTGCGCAAAGTTATCCGGCTCGCGGATGCCCGTCAACAGCTCGACGCTCAAGACGCGGCCTTTGTAGATCAAATAACGATCCACAAACGTCTGACGCACGCCGAGCGTCTGCGCCTGATCAAAGAACAAGTTGCCCAGACCATAATGGATGAACCCGCTGCGATAGAAATCGAACCCTTGCGGCTGATGCGCCTGGCTGCCGCTGACGATGGCCGCGCCAGCCTCTGCCAATCGGCGAAAGTCGGTCACCTGGACCGGCGCGGTCTCGTACGCATAATCGCCCAACGGCTGTTCCCAGTATTGCAGCGTGGCGATCGGCAATGCGCCGGCGGCCTTGAGCTTTTGAATTTCGGCCTGCATGACCGGGAAGGGAGAGCGACAAGGCGCCGAGCCGGGGCGTCCATCATTCAAGCCGTCAACCCAGGCAATCGGCGGGCCGACCGGATTGCAGCCCACAAACCCCAGCACGTTGCCGTGATCGGTGATCGTGATCGCTTTCTGCGCTTCTGTGACGGTCCGCCCGCCGCCGAAATAGGCCATCCCGGCCTGTTGGTAAAGCGAGAGCGTATACGAAAATGGCCGCCAGCCATAATCGTTCAGGTGATTGCCGGTGTTTTCGATCACGCGAGCGTGCACATCCTTGAGCAGGTCAAAATACTTGGGCGAACTGCAAAAGATGGTCCCCGAGCTGAGAAACTCGGGCGGCGGGCAATCCGGGTTGAAGGACACCTCGTTGCTGATGTGAACGACATCGGCCGTCGTCAACCAGTTCTTGATCTTTTCGGCCGGGTACAGCACGCCTTTGCGCTCCATCACCCAGGCCGTATCGCGCACAAGCGCGGTGACACCCGTCATCGCCAGGATGGTCATTCGATCCTGGTCGCGGTTCTGCAGCCCGCCGTTCTTGAGAAACGCTTCGACGATGCCTTGAGCTTCAACTCGCCTGGCAGGCAAGGCCAACACTCGCACCGCAGGCCAATACCAGAGGTTGCCGTTGCGGCTCAGCAATGAGATGCCATCCACCGTCAACACCTTGAGGCGGGGATCGAGCTGGTCGAATGGGACGATGGCCCATGAGGCAGGTCGCGCGGCCCACACAGCATCCACCAATTGATCCTGTGAAACGACTTGCACTGGCACATTCGGAGCAGGTGACTTGCCGAACAAGTCCGTCATGGCTCGCAGGGTGTCGGTCGTGACAAATAGCCTGGGCGTGACACCATTATTGGTGATGGCCGCCATCGAGTCGGGCTGCCCTTCCCAAAACCGGATGATCTGGGTGCTCGACACCGCGTCAGCAAAAGTGGGGAACGGCACGGCCACCGCATAGACCCATTCGGCAGCCAATGCCGCCGCTCCCGACTGCCACGTCGTCGTCAAGACCAGGTCCGCCGAACGCTGATCCTGAGTATAAGCCAGCTTGCCGTTAGCGTGCGACTCGACCACCTGGCGCAACGCATCACGCAGGTCACCGGGCAAGAGCGGTGGCAAGTAAACCTGAAGTGGCCCTCGCGTCGCTGTCGGCGCAGGAGTCGAGGTGGCGGTGACTGTTGGCAAAGGAGTGGGGAGAACAGCAGTAGATGTCGCTATCGGCGCAGGCGCGACGGGCGCGGCACAGGCGACTAGAACACAAAACACGAGAAGAATAGTTTTAGACATGGGTTACCCGGTCAATCCATGAATCAGTGATCAGTGAATCGGTTATCGAGCAGAGGCAGTATAACACGAGGCCAAAGAGAGAGCAACGGGACAATAGTCCAAGAGCCTCTGCAGTTCGAATGACAGCTCAAGCCGGCCCTCGGACGATCGTCTGTGCCAACTGGCGCGCCAGCCGCAGCCAGCCTTCAGGCCTGAAGCACAACCAGAACAGATCGCGATACGCATCATCACCCGTCAACATGCCCCACAGCAGGCGAGAATAGATGCGCTGGTCAAGCCTCAAACTGGATTCGATACGCACACATTCGATCACTGCGCGCGCCAGGTGAGGATTCCGCATCGCCAGTAGAGACCACTGGAACAGCCACTGGCCGTATACGTTGTCTCTCGCCAGTTGCCTACAGAACGGGGCGTACACGCGCTTGAAATCCCCTTGGGCGATCCCTTCCTCAACAGCCGTGCGCATGGCGGTCCGCGTGGTGAGAAAAGCTGAATGGATGCCATCCTTGTAAAGGCGCGAGACGGCCGCATCGCCCACCGCCACCCATCGGTCGCCAAAGTAGGTCCTGGCCGGGCCTACGGCGATGCGCGCAGTACAACTGCACAAGCTCTCCGGCTGAGTCGGAAAGAATCGTCCCAACGCTTGAGCCTGTGTTTTGTAAAAATTGGGAATGGCATCTGCCACCTCACCTTGCGGCAGCAAAGAGACGTTCAGATAACGCCCCTTGGGGACGACCGCGCCAAAGGTCATGCCGGGCGGTTGGCCGAAAAAGCCCGCCACTTTGTAATCCGGCCAGCTTTCGGGGCGAGCGATTTCGTCTTGGGACATTTGCGCAGTGACCGGCGGCTCGTAACCGAACGCCGGGGCCAGCGGCGGACGGCTGTTGACGCCGGTCGCCAGCACGACGAGATCGGCCTCATAGCTCTCGCGCGCCGTCTGCACGATCGGCTTGGCGCCCGGCTCAACGACCCGCACGCGGGCCGGGATGTGCCGCGCGCCGCGAGCGCACGCCTGCGCTAACAGATAACCATCCAGGCCGACGGCGGCCTGGCCTTCGTGAACACGCGGCCCGGAGCCGCGATAGACGCTGAGAATGCGCCGCTGGGGATGAGGCTGTTCAATCGAAGTCACCTGACCGTAAACGTGAACGACGTAAGCGCGCAGCTCAGCCTGGACGATCTCTGAGGGCAAGGACACGCCAATCGAAGGCAGGCTGTTAACCAAGTCAGCCGACAGGATGCCCGCGCAGCCTTTGCAGCTTTCGCGCCCTGGTCCGGTCGGGTCACGCGCTTCAAAGATGAGAACCTCGAGCTGGAGACCGTGTTCCTGGGCCAGCTTGAGCAAATGCATGGCCGCAAAGCTGCCCGCCGGCCCCCCGCCGATAATGCAGACGCGATCGCCATTTCGCAAGCGCATGTTCATCCCCGGCGAAAACCCCAGACGAAAGCCGGGCGCGTTCGTCCTCAAGCTTCCCTGGTGGCGCGCGCCAGCCCCTTCCACCATTCCTGCGCCACCACACGAGCCGCCTGCACCAGATTGACGCCCGTGTGCCGGAGCGGGATTTCAAGCTCGCGTTTGTCGCAGACGGTGCTCAAGTTGGCGCAGTCCACTTCAGGTTTGAGCGCGCGCAGGCGAGCGTGCCGCTCGTTCGCATCCGCGAGCGCCACCACGCGATCAATCTCTTGGGAGAGCGCGACCGCTTTGGCGATGCGTCGGTCCGTCGCCTCGGCCACCGCGGAATCAATGATGCCATACCGGGCTTTGAGCTGATTCATTCGCCGACCCGCTTCATAAGTCGCAGCGACGATCTGGTCGCGGTTCATCCACCCGGTCTCGTAATTCAAGACATACTTCCAACTGGGAGCCAGCAACGCCTGGCGATGCTCCTCCAGCGTGCGGTAGCGCAGGCGATAGCCATAGCGCTCCGGCTCCTCGAACGCGCGGCTGCCCGGATCCAGGAACGGCGCGAGCGGCGAGATGAACGGGATCACGCGCGACTCGCCGCACGCGGCATAGCGCGCCAAAAGCCGCGCGCAGTAATCCACCGTCCCCATGACCGATTCGTAGGTCTGGCCGGACAGGCCGGTCATGAAGAACAAGTCGAGCCGCTGACAGCCTGCGTCGAGCGCGTCCTGGATGCTGCGCTCAATGGCAGCCGTCGTATAAGGGCGGCCAAAGGCCTGACGCACGTGGTCGTCGTGCGATTCGAGCGAGATCTCGACGGTAAAGTTGGACAAGGCGCGCGCAACCTTTTTGAAAAACCCCGGCGGCGCGGCATCGAACAATTCGATGAACACAGGCTTTGGGTAACCCGCGATCGCGTCGAGGAATCGGTCGGCGTACTCATCCCCCGCCTGGCGGATATCACCGAGCACAAAGATCGGTCCATGGCTAAAGCTTCCGATGCGGCGAATGTCGTTGACCAAATCCTCCGGCCGACGGAACGCCGGACGTTTGCGCCCGTGTAACCGGGCGTAAGCGCACGCCGACCCGCCGCACGTCACACAATTGTAACGGCAGCCGCGCACGCTCAGTGCCGCCATGATCGGATATTTCATCCACGCGCGGAACGGAATAAAGCTGGCAAGGTCACGATAGCGCACGACTGCCTTGAGGACATACGAGTAATCGAGCAAGATGCCATCGAGGTTTTCGGGGCTGTAGGTGAGCGGATTGACGTGCGGATTGTTTTCGGCATCGCGCCAGACGAGATTGGGGATCGCGGCAAGTCGCCGGGCCTCCACCGAGTCTGGCCGGGGGTGCGCCGCGCCGCCCGACGAAATGTAGCGGGCCAGCGCCAGCATCGGCCCTTCGGTGGAGTCGCCCCGCATCACAAAATCCACTTCAGGACGCCGGATGAGGTCGTCGTAAAAATATGTGGACGAAAAGCCGCCCAGGACAATCGGCGCGCGCGGATGCAGGCGCTTGACGATGCGCGCGACCTCGATCGCGCCGTGCGCGTGCGGCAGCCAGTGCAGGTCAATCCCGAACATTGCCGCGTTCAGCCGGGCGATCTGCCGATCGACATCAAAGTTCGGGGCTTCCAGCATCCGCACGGCCAGATTGACGATGCGGACGCGCAGGCCATGCCGCTCCAGGTATTCGGCGATGGTCGTAAAGCCAATGGGATACATTTCGAACACGGGCGTCGAAGGGACGAGGTCGCTCACTGGCCCATACAAGATAGATCGCCCGCGAAAGTCATAGACGCTGGGGGCGTGCAACAGAATCAGATCAGACGATGACATGGCATCACCTACCGTTGTTCAGCATTGTTAGCTGCAAATTGCCTTTGATTATGCCACTGCCTCCATCAGTTGTTAAGTGTCAATCATCACCCTGTCGAATGACGAATGACGAATGTCGCAGCGCTGTCCTGCTCAGCGGGTTCTTGGAAAATCGGGCCAATTCCGCAGTGGCGACTTGCCCGATGTGGCGGTTTCCAAGTCGTCACACAAAGGCCATATCAAATCCAGTAACGAACAGTGGGGCAGTCACCTGTCCCACTGTCGCCTTGAGCGTTATCTGATCAACCAGGCCGACTCATCCCAGTCGAATCCATGGGCGCCCCACCCCGGCCATGAACGGCCATGGAACAGCAAGAAGGATCGCCAGTGCTGCCAGTCCATACAGGATCACCGCGCGCCGATGCCTGGCCTGCGCATCCGTCGCCTTGCGTGAGAGCACGCGCCCGACGTGTGCCAGGACCACCGCGACCACCATGGTAAAGATGTGATCGAAGGCAAAAAAGCGCAACACCGAATCGGACATTGCCGCGCCGAAATCCCTGAACGCCGCTTGAGCCAGCGGGCTGAGGAAAATGTACAACACAAGTCCCAACAAGAGCTGCACATCCAGGCTGATCGTGTACCACATCCCCAGTCGGTCGTCGAGCGGCGTCCATGCCTGCTTGCCCAGCCAGCCGATGAACGCGCGCACGACAGCCGCCAAGGCCAGGATCACGACGATCCAACGGACTAGCGAGTGCAAGGTCAGCACGATCGAATACATCTCGGAATCCTCCTGGTAATCATACTGGGCGTCCAAACAACCGCCGACCCTGGGTGCAAGGCGCGGGGTCAGTGGCCAGTTGAGTGCCCGATTCGCGACTGACATATCGGTCAACCGCAGGCATTATAGGCCGATCATCAGGGCGGGTCAAGAGCGAAGCACGTTGCGCCAGAGCTAACAGAGAAACCCGTTTTCTCCGAGAAAACGGGTTTCTAAAACTGGCGCATCACGGTCTCAGGACCATTGGCAAATAGACCTTGTATGGATTAACCACAATGGTCGCCGATCTCTCAACGGGCAAGCCGACGCCCAAGTCAATGAGAACGACATTGCTGATCGCCAGGGTGCTGGCCGCCGAGACCGTGACCGCACAAGTCAACGTGATCGGGAAGGTGGGCGACGGGGCGCTTTGCCAGGTGAGCACAGGCAGGCTGATGTCCGTGATGCCGCTCGTCGCCTGGAATGAACCGGGAATGTATTCAAGGCCGCCGGGGAGCGTATCCGTCACACGGAGCGTGCCGGTCACCGGGCCGCCCAAGTTCGTCAGCACGATGCTGTACGTGACCACCTCACCGGTCTGAACCGAACCCACCGAGGCTTGCTTGGTGGAACCGGCCAGATCGGGAGGGATGATCGGATTGCCCGATGCGACCTTGTAGACGCCATTGTACAGGCTCACCACATACAGCTCGCCGGCCTCGTCTTCACCAAACGAGCTGATGTACAAGGATGTATCCAGTTTCTGTTCACCCTCCCAATGGCCTGGCGAGACTTGCTTGAGTGCCCAGATCCGTCCGCTGCCCGCATCGCCATAAAAGTACACACCTTGCATATGCGGGTACACGGAGCCGCGATAGACATACCCCCCGATCACCGCATTGCCGACGGGCTGGACATATTCGGTGATCGGCAAAGTGAGCGTCACCGGACTGATCAGAGGTTGATTGCAGTTGGACGGATTGAAGCGGTCGAACGCATGCAAGCCTTCCATCACTCGCCAGCCGTAATTCTCACCGCCGGAACTACTGGCCGGTTGATAGTCAATCTCCTCAAAACAGTTCTGTCCCACATCGCCCAGGTACAGATCGCCGGTCGCCCGATCGAATGAGAACCGCCAGGGATTGCGCAGGCCATAGGCCCAGACCTCGGGCCGGGCGCCCGGCATCTGCGTAAAGGGATTGGTGGGTGGAACGGTATACGTGGGCACGCCCCGGACATTGATCCGCAGCAGCTTGCCCAACAACGCGCTCAGGTCCTGACCGTTGCCGATCGTTCCATGTGGGTCGCCGCCGCTGCCACCGTCACCCATCCCGATGTACAGATAGTTGTCGTTCGGCCCAAACTGCAACTGGCCGCCGTTGTGATTGGCTTCAGGCTGCGGGATGGTCAAGATGTTGGTAAAAGACACAACGCTGGCAACATTCGCCGAAGGGTCGGCGACGACATAGCGGGCGATCACCGTATCACCCACCGGCCCGGAGAGGCCTGTATAGTTCACGTAGAACGTGCCGTTGGTCTCGAAATCTGGCTCAAAGGCCACGCTGAGCAATCCTTGTTCTCCGCCCGAAGACTGAACCAATGTATGGATGTCCAGATAAGGCGTGCCCAGCAAGATGCCGTTCGTGATCACGCGGATATACCCGGCTTTCTCGACCACAAACAAGCGACCGCTGCCGTCGCCCGCGTGCGTCAGATGAACTGGCTCGTTCAACCCCGAAGTGACCAATGGCGCCAGCGTGATGGTGAAGGGCAAGGCCGATGCAGAGGCCGCATGAATATCCACCTCAGGTCGAGAAGCATCGGCAGCCCGAACACCAGACAGGCTCAAAGTCAACACGATCAATAACATCGCGCCGCCTGCCAACGCAAACGGCAAACCGAATCGAACCCCATGTCGAGACATATTTGCTCCTTGGCTCAAGAGTATCGGACTGGCGCGAGGCAGGAGAAAAAGTGGCAGTCCCTTGGCGGCGCGCAGTATAACACAACCTGCGTGATGGGGAAAGCCATCATGCCAAACACAATTCATAAATTCATCAAAAAAACAGTTGACATCTATAGCCGATTCAGGCTATAATACAAATGGCACCCACCTCAAAAGCTCCGCTTTAACGAGCGTGAACTTTGCTCTCACCAATGAATCAGGAGGTCAGCAACGTGGACCAAGTTCCACGCCATAACACAGCCAACCCTCTCTCTGCATCTTGTTTGAAACTCACGCGCTATACTAATCCAGTATAGCGCGTTGCTTTTTCAGATGGCCAGTCAGATTATTCGCAAGCGTGAGAAAGGAGGCGCTTTTCATCCAGTGATCCCAAAATCTATTGCCCCACTTGTCCCAACCACCTGTCCCCGCAGGGGGTTGCGGTTGCCCAGGGGACAGAGGCAAACTCTGCCCCCACCCGGAATGACGGAAGATACCACCAGGTAGAAAGGAGAAAAAGGCATGTGGCTCGTACGCATCAATATGACTGATTTGACTGCTCGTGTGGAGCAGACCCCAGAGGCCTACAAGAATCTGGGCGGGCGCGGATTGACCTCCAGCCTGGTCGCCGATGAGGTCCCGCCCCTGAGTCACCCGCTAGGCCCCAACAACAAGATCGTCTTTGCCCCCGGCATCGTGACGGGCACCGCTGCGCCAACGTCGGCCCGCGTGTCGGTAGGCGCCAAGTCGCCGCTGACGGGCGGCATCAAAGAGTCCAACGCCGGCTCCTCGTGGGCGCGCGACCTGGCCGTGATGCAGGTCAAGGCACTGGTCGTCGAAGGCCAGCCCAAAGAGAAAGGCAAATTCTGGGGCGCTAAACTCACCTGGGATGCCGCAGCCAGCAAGCCCAAAGTCGAGTTCTTTGACGCGACCGAGTATGCCGGCCAAGACCTGTACCAAGTGTTCCCCAAGGTGTACGAGCGGTTCGGGAACAAAATCGCCATTGCCGGATGTGGCGTCGCGGGCGAACACGGCTATGGCAATGCCGGCGTCGTGTTCAACGATGAGGCTAAACGCCCCAGCCGCTATTCCGGGCGCGGCGGCCTTGGCTCAGTGCTGGGCAGCAAGCGGCTCAAGTTCATCGTCATTGACGATACAGGCGCTCCCGGCGTGCCGATTGCCGACAAGGCCCTGTTCGATCAAGGCCGCAAGAAACTGACGGACGCCTTGTTGACCCACGACATCTCCAAGCCCAAGGGCGGTCTGAACACCCATGGCACGGCGGTCCTCATCAACATCATGAACGAGGCCGGCGGCCTGCCCACGCGCAATTTTTCCAGCGGCCGCTTTGAAGGGGCCGCCAAGATCGCGGGCGAAGCCATTTTCGACGGCAACAAGCAGCGTCTAGGCAAGGAACTTTACAACCACGCCTGCAGTCCCGGCTGCATCATTCAGTGCTCCAACACGTGGTACGACGCCAATGGCAAAGAGATCGTTTCGTGTGTCGAATACGAGTCCGATTGGGCTTTGGGCGCTAACTGCGGCATTGACAGCCTGGATGACATCGCCGAGATGATCAAGCTGTGCAATGCCTATGGCCTGGACACCATCGAAACCGGGGCCACCATTGGCGTGGCGATGGAAGCCGGTGTGATCAAGTTCGGTGACGCCAAGGGCGCGATCAACCTGGTCCACGAAATGGGCAAGGGGACGCCGATGGGCCGCATCCTGGGCAGCGGCACCGGGGCGGCAGGCAAGGTGTTGGGGGTGACCCGCGTGCCGGCTGTCAAGGGCCAGGGTATGCCAGCCTATGAGCCGCGCGCCGTCAAGGGCATCGGTATTACCTATGCCACCAGCACCATGGGCGCGGACCACACCGCTGGCTACACCATCGCGCCGGAAATCCTGGGCGTCAGCGGCAAGCAAGACCCGCTCAGCCCGGAAGGCAAGGCAGCTTTGAGCCGCGCGTTCCAGGCCACAACCGCCTTCATTGATTCCAGCGGGCACTGCCTGTTCATCGCCTTTGCCATCCTGGACATCCCCAGCGGCTTTGAGGGCATGGTGGAAGAGTGCAACGGCGTCCTGGGTACCAATTGGACCAACAATGACATCGTCGCGCAAGGCGCGGCCATTCTGAAGAAGGAGCGCGCCTTCAACGAAGCGGCCGGCCTTGGCAAAGCCGCCGACCGCGTGCCCGAGTTTATGAAGATCGAGCCGCTGCCGCCGCACAACCAGGTCTTTGACGTGCCCGACAGCGCGTTGGATTCGGTCTACGCAGAACTGTAGCCGCTTGCGGCACAACACGGACAGGGTAACTGTTGCCCTGTCCGTTTTTTTCTGCTATACTGAGTGCGCATCTTCCTGTCAACGAATGAGATAACGAATCAACGAATCTTGCCGGCTCCCCGGTTCGCTGGTCACCCGTAAGGTCATCGGCGTCTCCCGTCGGATGGTATGGCTTATTTCCGGCGACCGGCAAGAGGGTGAGGCCGCCATTCGTTTGATATTCGTTGACAAGAACTTGCTTGAACGAGCCTCCCGAAATTCAGACACCGAACACGATGCCTAAAATCATCACTGACGACCAGGGCCGGCTGACTCTGCCGGACGACTTTGTCCAACGCCGACGACTGGCGGCCCATCTCGAATACTGGCTGGACGAGCGCGAAGGCGAGTTGATTCTCCGCCCACGCCTCCCCGACGCGCGCAAGCTGTACATCGAGGCCACTTCCGGCTGCAATCTCCAGTGCCGCACCTGCATCCGCAATGTGTGGAGCGATCCCCCGGCCAAGATGCCGATGGATACATTCCGGCGTTTGACGGACGGTCTGGACGGTCTGCCCGATTTGAGGCGCGTCGTTTTCACCGGCTTTGGCGAACCGCTGACTCATCCGGACATCCTGGACATGATCGAGGCGGTGCGCCAGCGCGACCTGGCCGTGACTGTCGGCTCCAACGGCTTGCTGCTCAAACCGAACATGGCGCGCGAGCTGGTCCGGCTGGGCGTGGATCGGCTGGTGGTATCCGTGGACGGCGTCAAGCCCGAGACCTATGCCGATGTCCGCGGCGCGCAGCTCTCCGAGGTCTTGAACAACATCCGTCATCTGAATGAAGCGAAACGCGAGCTGGGGTCACTGTCCCCGGCCCTGGGGATTGAGTTTGTCGTTTTAAAGAGCAACGTGGCCGAATTGGCCGAGCTAACCGGATTGGCTTCGCGATTGAATGCGTCCCGCGTCCTGGTCAGCAACGTGCTGCCCTACACCGAAGAGATGCGTGACCAAGTCCTCTACGGGTACGAGCCGCGTCCGCCCTTCAAAGCTGGCGGCTGGCCGGTCAAGGCGGACGCCTGGGTAATGTGGGGCACGCTGGAACTGCCGCGCATGTACTGGGGCGCGGAGCGGCGCTGCCGATTCGTGCAAGACAAGGCCATCGTGGTGGGCTGGGATGGCGGTATTTCACCCTGCTATGCCCTCTCGCACAACTATAGCTACTTTGCCATAGATGGCCGGAAAAAGCAGGTGAGCCGCTATCTCTTGGGAAACGCGGACGAACAATCGCTGGCCGAAATCTGGATGTCGGAAGATTACGTGCGCTTTCGCGGCGAGGTACGCGCGTTCCATTTTCCTTCCTGCCCCAATTGCGATCTGCGCGAAAGCTGCGACCTGCGCGAGCGGAACGAAGGCTGCTGGGGCTGGAATCCCTCCTGCGCCGATTGCTTGTGGGCGCAAGACATCGTCCGATGTCCCTAGAGGCAATGACCATGCGGGTCCGTGTGAAGCTGTTTGCCACCCTGCGCCGCTATGCTCCTGGCGAGGCCGCCGGGGTGCCTTTTGAAGCTGACTTGCCTGAGGGAGCTACCATGGCCGACCTGTTCAAGCATCTTGATCTGCCGGCTGAAGAAGTGAGGGTGGCTTTTGTCAATGGGCGCGCCCGGCCTGAAGATTGGCGACTAGCACCGGGCGATGAGGTCGGCATTTTCCCGCCGATTGGAGGGGGTTAGCATGTCAGAGATTGTCGTGGATACGTGGTTGTATGGCGAGCTGGCGCGTTACGGAGGCCCGGCGGACCAGGGCAGCTTTGCCAACTTGCAGATCCGCTTGCCCGAGGAAAGTACAGTGGGTGATTTACTGGCCTATCTGAACATGCCGACCGAGGCGCGTGGGATTACGTTCATCAATGGAGATTTGAGCGCCATGCCCGGTCTCCAGCCCGACCTGGGCCACGTCCTGCGCGACGGCGACCGTGTGGCGTTTTTCCATCTCAAGAGCATGTGGCCTTTCCAGTACCGGCACGGCGTCGCGGCGATCCCCGAGATGACCGACGCGATGCTGTCCAGCAAAGACCAGGGCCTGCATCACTCCTACAAGACCTGACCGTAATGGCTCAGCCTCGCCCACGCCATGTGGGTCATATGCGACAAAACAGCGCGTCCCTGTGTGGGGCGCGCTGTTTGGCATTGAACCTGGCGGAGGTTCGTTTCGGTAGATCAGTTGGTGTGATGGTGTGAGCCGCGCCCACCTGCCCCCGCTGGTGAAACTCACCTGAATCACCATCACCTTCGCGGGCAAGGCACGGTGGTTTCAAGCGCAAGGGTGGGCGTCGGCTCTACACAGGGTTGGGCGGCTACCAGGCCGCGTTCTATGCAGGCTGAAGCCTGCACTCCAACCTTAAGTTGACACGCATGGATTTTTAATCTGCCAGAGGCGGCCTGGCAGTGACAAGCGCGAGATTTCGGATCTACCGAGTCTTCGGATAGACGCTTACTCCGGTTTCTTGTAAATGACTTCGACGGTGACCTTGTTGCTTTCCACCTTGTTGCCCGCTTTGTCGTACACCACGGCCCAGACGGAATGTTTTCCGATCACTTGTTGCCGGAAGGTCGGTTTCTTGGTCTCAGGATTTTCAAAGACGAACGTCAGCTTGTCGTTATATGGCGCGACGTAGCGGATGCTGAACGGCTTGGTAAAGACATCCATAAAGAACTCGACGCGGTCAATCCCAAAGTTGTCCGACACGTCGGCATTGAACACGATCCACTCGTCCTTGGGTGCTTCGTACTTTTCGCCATCCGGCGGATAGGTCAGTTTGATCTTGGGCGGCGTATTGTCTATCGTCACCTGAATCGTCGCCTGGCGCAAACTCTGGTTGTTATCCACCACCGTCAGTTGCAGGGTATACAGTCCCTCTTGCAAACCCGCTGTGTCCCAAAATTCGAGCACATTGTTATCTACCTGATTGCCGTGATCGCCGCCGATCTGAATCCACTCGGTGGGATTGATGCCTTTGCCAAAGGCCAGCCGGTACAGTTGAAAATCGCCGCCTTTGGCGCTGCCGCTGATGACCACCCCACCGCTCACGGCGCTATACGCCTTGGGCCAGAGAATCGCTACATCCGCCGCAGTCGGCGGCGGGCCATAGACTGTATCGTACTCGGAAGGCGGCTGGGGGATCTTGGCTTCGGCGATCCACTCGGCGGCTTCGGGGGGATAGATCGCAAATACTTTTTCCTCGACCTGGTCAGGCGGAGTAAAGACCGTTGCCAGCTTGCCGGTCTCTTTGTTAATCAAGAACGCCTGGTGAATGTTATCATAGCCCTTTGGCTCAGTGCCGGGGATGAACAGCTCTTTGATCGGCGTGCTGTGCTTGGTCGGCAGCAAACCCGAAACGCTATCTACTGTGCGCTCGACCAGGCCATCGGGACGGAGGAACTGCTCGACGGGCTTGTCCTTGAGGTACCACGTCATCACATCATGCCAGACCGGGGCCGCGCCGGCCACGCCGCTCACGTTTTTCATCTCGGTGTTGTCGGTGTTGCCCACCCACACACCCACCGCCACTTGCGGCGTGTAGCCAATCGTCCAGTTGTCACGAAAGTCATTCGTCGTCCCGGTCTTGACCGCCGCCGGGCGATCGAGTTCCAACACATTGGGCGAGCCAAACGCAGGCCAGCGGGCCGCGTTATCTGAAAGTATGTTGTTCATCAAAAACGCCAGGCGCGGGTCGAGGATCTGCGCCGTCTGAGGCTGCTTGTATTCCCACTTTACCTTGCCGTCGCGATCTTCGACGCGCAGCACCGGCACCGGGTCGAGCGCGCGAAAGCCCGGCCGCTGCGCATCCGGCAGAACCGGGTAGCCCGCCATCACGCCGTTGTTGGCAAAGACGCCAAAGGCATAGGCCATGTCCAAGAGCTTGACTTCGCCGCCGCCGAGCGTGAGCGCCAGGCCATAATAGTCCAACCCGCGATTGAGCGTGGTGATGCCCATCTTGTGCGCGGTGCGGATCACGGCATCTATCCCAGCCATCTCCAGCGCGCGCACCGCCGGGATGTTGTAACTGCACGCGAGCGCGGTTCGCATCCGCACCATACCGTGATATTTGCGGTCATAGTTCTCCGGCACGTAAGGCGGAAAGCCCGGCTGCTGGAACGCCGTGCGCACGTCGAGGAACGCCGTCGCCGGGCTATAGCCTTGCGAAAGCAGCGTGACATAGGTGAAGGGCTTGAAGGACGAGCCGGGCTGGCGCAACCCGGTGGCAACGTTGAACTTGCCGTTGATCTTGTCGTTCCAGTAATCCACCGAGCCGACCATCGCCAGGATCTCGCCCGTTCGGGGATTGATGACGACGACCGCGCCATTGTTGACGTGCTTGCCCTCGGCATCGAGTTGCCGCACATGCCTGGCGACGATCTCTTGTGCCTTGTTATTGAGGTCGAGATCAAGCGTGGTATAGACGCGCAGGCCGCCCCGATAGACGGTATCCGCCCCAAAGTGATCTTCGAGCCACTTGCGAGCATAGATGGAAAAGTGCGGCGCCTTGATGTCAAAGCGGGTTTGCACCCCGCCGGCGATCTGCAACGGCTGATACTTGGCGTTGACCGACTCGTCGGCCGTGATATACCCCTGGCGCAGCATGGCATCCAGCACCAATGCCTGGCGCTCTTGGGCCGCGTCAGGATTGTCAATCGGATTCATCGCGGGGAATTGCGGAATAGCCGCCAGCATCGCGCACTCGGCCAGGTCGAGCTGGCCGACCGGCTTGCCAAAGTAAACGCGCGCCGCCGCGTCCAGGCCGTAAGCCAGATTGCCATAGTGGTTGCTGTTGAGATACCATTCGAGAATCTGGTCTTTGCTGTAACGCCGCGAAATCTCCATCGCGAGCAAGACCTCTTTGATCTTGCGCTCATAGCTCTGCTTGTAGCGCTCCTCCGGATCGATCAGCGTGTTCTTGATCACCTGCTGCGTGATGGACGATCCCCCCTGGACTGCCTGGCCACGCAGGTTCGAGACGAACGCGCGGGTGATGCCATACCAGTCAAAGCCGGGGTTTTCGTAAAAGCTCTTGTCTTCGATGGCAATCGCAGCCTGGCGGCACAACGGTGGGATCTGGTTGAGGGGCACCCACTGCCGGTCGCCGCCGCGCGGATCGATCACTTCGTAGAGCAGCGTCTTGCCGGTGCGGTCGTAGATTTTCGTCGTCTCAAAGAATTCCGTATTGGTCTGCTGGAATTGTTTTTCGATCTGGGCAGGATCGGGCAAGTCTTGGGTCAGGCTGTTGTAGGCGGCGACGGCCGAACCAATGCCAACGCCCATCGCCACGAACGCGCCCGAGATGGACCCGATCACGATCAGCGCCACGATCTTGACGATCAGCGACAGGACGCCATTCTTGCCATTGCCGTGGCGTCGCTGTCGGCGCATTTGAACGAGAATTGCTTTTCGACTACCGTTCATCATCAAGGCCTTGACTGTGTTGAGTGCGCGGTATTGGATATTCGGTATTGGGTATGGCGTTACATCGAGTCAGGTTGAGCCTTCATGCCTCCGCCAATTATACCGCGATTCGGCGTCTCTGTCGGCAAAATCAACTGATCACTGAGCACTGATCACTGATCATGAGTCACCGCATTATCATCCCTTCGACACGCGCACGCCGTCTTGACCACGCCGCCTTTCGTCAGCGTGCCATTGTAGGCCGAAGTCAAATGCACCTGCCAGCCGGAAAGCACCATCGGCAGCGCGCCATCGGCGGCGATCCATTCGCCGTTATAGCGCCGTGCGATGTGGACGTGCGTCCCATCGGAATAGCCGCCCTCGCACGAAGGATGCCCCACACGGTCGCCCACTTTGAGGAGCGTGCCCGCGGCCACTTTATCGCGTGTCGCCAGGTGCAGGTACAGGATCGTCCATCCCCGGCGCTCCTGGTCGCCTCCTGCGATCGCCTGCACGACGATGCCGGTATCGGTGCGAACGACCGGGCCATCGGCCACCGCAGTAACCCAGGCATCGCTCTCGTAGCAGCCCACGCGGGTATCAGATGGAATAAAGTCCACAGCCGCCCAGGCACTGCCATTGCCCCAACCGCCGTGCGGCCCGCCGCTGTAATACCAGGTCTCGCCCTTGCTCCACGGCAAAACCAACTCGGGCGCTTTCAAGTCTGACGGCAGCAGCGGGTCAAACGCTCCGGCGAACGGATCACCGAACAAACGCTGGTACGTTGCCGCAAACCCGTTCGGCCCCAAAGCTTGCAGCCAGCCCTCCCAGGTATTCACCCGCGCCAGCATCGTCTGCACGCCGACCGTCCCAGCGTTCAAACCCTGCGCGAACAGCGCACGTGTCCCATCTTGAAAGCGCACTGTCGTATAGCCGCGCGTCTTGAAGCCATAGTAGCCATCGTTGAGCAAGTCCGCCGCGCGAGCCAGTTGTTTGGATAATCCCTTGTAATTCGGGTCGCCAAACCCGAGCGGGAACATCACGGATTGCCAGTCCGGCGTCGGCTCCGACAGCCAACGACTCTGATATTCCAACAAGGCCAACAAAACACGCGGGCCGACGCTGTATCGCTCCGCCACCAGCCGGACGATCTGCGCGCCCGTCAGGACCTGACGATCGACCTCTTCGGTGTAATCTTTGAGATAGCCCCGTTGCGCGCGGACAAACGCCTCCACATCGAAACCGATATAGGCCGGGCCATAGACCAGCTCACTATCTGGGATCAGCTTGTTGGCCGGGCCAGCGCGCGTGACCCGGATCGGGACATTGATCGGCTGACCGATCTGCACCTGGTTCGGGTTGGGCAGATTGTTGATCGCCGCCAGCTCTTCGGCCGTCGTGCCGTATTCGAGCGCGACCGCGCCGAGCGTGTCGCCGGGTTGAAGCAGGTACACTTCGGTGGCTTGCGGCGGACGGCTGCGGGTCGGGTCAGGCGTCGGTGTCCGGAAAGGCACTCGCACCGTTGGAGCCGGGCCAGCGCCCGTCCGCGGCTGATGCAGCCAGACGACCGTGGCCGGCAAGTCTTCTTGACGGGAAGCAGGAGACGATGGCGTCTGGCTGCAAGACGAGATCAGCAGCGCCAGCGCCGCAAGAAGCATCAGACTGTGTTTCATACAGGGAAAACTGTACCGCAGTTTGAGGAATCTGGCAACTTGTCTGCTGCTAGATCAATCCGTACCGCTTGGCCGCCGCGTTGACCACCGCATTGATCAGGTCGGCGTGCGTCCAGCCTTGGGCCTGAGCCATCAGGGTGAGGTCGCTGATGGGCGTCATGCCGGGCAGCGAGTTGATCTCCAGGATGTACGGTCGCTCGGCGTCGCGCCGATCCAGGCGCAAATCCACGCGCGCCACATCGTGGCAACCCGTCACGCGCGCTGCTTCGAGCGCGATCGCGCGGATTTCGTGAGCCTGCTGATCGCTCAACGGCGCAGGGCATTTGTTGCGATACAGGTCGGCCAGGTCAACTTTGAGCTTGGCGCTATAGACCGGCTCGGTGCCGGGCGGATAGACCATATAGTCCACTTCCGAGATCGGGAAAAAGTGGACGGCGTTTATCCCGCCCTGAATGTCTCCGACAAAGCCAACCGTGATGTCGCGTCCGTCAATGTAGCGCTCGACCAACGCAGGTTCGTGATAGGTTTCGAGCAGGTACGCAACCTGCTCACGCAGGCTCTTTTCATCATGGACGATAGATTTCTCATTGATGCCCATGCCACTGCCTTCACGCGAAGGTTTGACAAAGAGTGGAAAGCGCATATACGCGCGCAGCGCATCGTCAGGCCAAAGGAAGGTTTGCCAGTCCGGCGTGGGCAGACCGCAGCCGCGCAGGACGCGCTTGGTCATCGGCTTATAGAGCGTCACCGCGTTGCCCATCACCGCCGCGGCGCTGTAGGGGAGGCCGAGCCATTCCAGCATCGCGGGCACCTGGGATTCCCGGCTGTCGCCGCGATAGCCCTCGCAGGTGTTGAAGCACAGGTCAGGCTTCCACTCAAGCAGGCGCGGGATCATGTCCAGCCCGCCTTCAAGCGCGATGACCGTGTGCCCGGCCCCCTCAAGCGCGGCCACGTAAGCGCACACGTTTTGCGGATGGTCGAGTTCATAGTCGCGGTCGTGCGCGGTGACCTCCTTCGGCAACTGGCTGGCGTCCATGTTGTAAAGTACGGCGATTCGCATGAGTGGGCCTCTGGTTCGATAGTGCAATGGTTTGTAACTACTCAGTCGTCATTGCGAGTAGGCCCGCGAAGCGGGCCGACGAAGCAATCTCAGCGATCGGCGCACAGAGATTGCTTCGCCTGCCTTCGGCGGGCTCGCAATGACAGCATGTGCGGTAGACTGGGCTAAGTAGTTACAATGGTTTAGAGGTGCGTAACTGTTCAGCCTGTTCGCCGCGAAATGAATTTCGCGGCTGCTACGTCAGGCCTGCTGAAGCAGGCCGGTCTCAACTGGCTTCAGCCAGTTTCCAGTATCAGCGGGATGATTCATCATCCCGCCGGGTGCGGGCTGAACAACTACAGAGGCGCGGCAGTCTGCCAGGGCAATGGCAGGAGCAAACCAATAGAATGGCAGAGCGGCCGAACATCAGCTCGCTCTGCCTGTCAGCCTGCGGGCCTGGATGATGATGCAAGTGTGGGTGCGGGATCGGTCAATCCAATACTTCTAAACGCAGCCCGCACCCGCTTGTATAGTGTGGCGCGGTCACTATCATGGTCTACCAGCTGTTGCTCGTGCACAGCGACCCATTGCCCCAAATACTTTTGGCGCAACTCTGGATGCAACTTTTCAAAGGCTGCAATTTCTGCGTCGAGCTTGGCGATGTGCCGCTCGTGCAAATAACGCTCGAGCGCCTCGTTTACGATCTCGTTGACACTTCGAGCCTCCTGTTCGGCGTTTCGATCCAAAGCCTCAAGCAGGTCTGCTCTCAATACGATCTCGTCCATCGTTCCCTCTCATCCGCCAACTCATCTAGCAATCGCTGCAATTCCTGGCGTGTGACATCCTCTTGGTCTGACTTGGCGTACAGCAATAACAGGTAGAGTGTCGGCGCGGGTTGATCCCGTACGCAATACAGCAAGCGATAGCCGCCGCTTTTCCCCTTGGTCAAGTCAGAATTGGGTACTCGCAGTTTGCGGATGCCTGAGCCGCCAGGGATAGGGACGCCTAACCGTGGGCTTTGCAAGAGCACCTCGACTGCAAGGCGAACATCATCCTTGACGTGTCGGAAACGCTTTTTCAATCGCTCGACGCTATGCTTGAAAGAGCGAGTGAGGACGACGTTATAACTCATCTAGTTCCTGTCGCCAATCGACCGCGGGCTTTTCCTGCCGTACTTGGGCAACCAGTTGTTTCAGGAGAGGCGAGGCAGCCAGAATGGCATCCTCCGGCTCCGCCTCGCGGTTTAGCAGGTTATCCAAAATCAATTCGATCTGGTTGAATGTGGCAACATCTACCAAGACCGCTTTGGCCTCGCCCCCCTCATAGAGAACAGGAAACTTTTCTCGAACCCACAAACTGGGCGTACTCATTGTGATCCCTCCTGACATGTCACTAAACTGAGTAGCGGCATTTCCATACATTCATTATCCGTCCAACGCCAACCCACGTCAAGCCAACTATCCGACTACCTGCGCCTCTTCATCATCTCTTCTTGTTCGCGCGTGAGCACCGGACCTTCCTTCGGCTCGATGCCGAGCGCTTTGAGCTGCGCGGCGCGCCAGCGGGCCAGCCGCTCCGCCGCCTGAACCTCATAACCCTGATCGCCAGGCTTGTAAAACGTCATGCCCCTGATCGCATCGGGCAAATAGTTTTGTGGGGTAAAGTGACCTTCGAACTCGTGCGGATAGAGATAGCCCTTGCCGTGACCCAACGCGCGTCCATCACGACTGGCGTCCTGGAGATGCTGAGGCACCTGCACCTTGCCCTCGTCTTCGACTTGCTTGAGCGCGCGGAAATAGGAGCCCGCGCTGTTGGACTTGGGCGCGGTCGCCAGGTACAACGTTGCCTCGACGATGGGATACACCCCTTCGGGCAATCCCACGAACTCGAACGACTGCATCGCGGCGCTGGCGACCACCACGCCCATCGGGTCGGCCAGGCCAATGTCCTCGCTCGCCAGGATAAGCAGCCGCCGCAAGATAAAGCGCGGGTCTTCGCCCGCGTAAAGCATCTTGGCCAGCCAATACAGCGCCGCATCCGGGTCGGAGCCGCGCACGGACTTGATGAACGCGCTGATCGTATCATAGTGAACGTCGCCATCTTTGTCATAAAGAATCGCGCGACGCTGGATGGATTCCTGCGCCACATCGAGCGTGACGTGAATCACGCCGTTCGCGTCCGGCGGCGTGGACTCGACGGCGAGCTCCAGTGCGTTGAGCGCGTTGCGCGCATCGCCGCCTGCCACGCGGACCAGATGCTCCATCGCATCGTCGTCAAGCCAGACGCTGCGCGCGCCATAGCCGCGCTCGCGATCGGTCAGCGCGCGGCGGACGATCACGCGCACGTCGTCATCCGAAAGCGGACGAAGTTGAAACACGCGGCTGCGGCTGACGAGCGGGCCGATGACTTCAAAGTAGGGGTTTTCGGTCGTCGCGCCGATGAGGATGAGCGTGCCGTTTTCGACGTGCGGCAAAAGCGCGTCCTGCTGCGCCTTGTTGAAGCGATGGATCTCGTCCACGAGCAAAATCGTCCGCTGGTGATAGAGCTTGCGGCGCTCCTGCGCATCCGCGACGACGCGGCGAATATCGGCCACGCCCGCCAGCACCGCGTTGATCGTCTCAAAGGCAGATTGGGTTCGATGGGCAATGATCATCGCCAGCGTCGTCTTGCCAGTGCCGGGCGGCCCCCAGAGGATGATCGAGCTGAACAGCCGGTCGGCTTCGATAGCGCGGCGCAACAGGCGGCCCGGGCCGAGGATGTCCTCTTGCCCAACGAACTCGTCGAGCGTGCGGGGGCGCATCCGCGCGGCCAACGGCGCTTCGGCGGCGATACGTTCCCTGGAGGCGTGATCAAACAGATCGGTCATCACAGACCATTATACCGCGCAAGGGGAGATGGTCAAATTGAAAACGATTGACGGCTTGGTAGCGTCGTGTTAAAATTGGGCTGTATCCAGAGATGGATTGAGAGAGATGTCCAGTAACGATTCCGAAGCATCTAAACGCAGGCGAAGTGGCAGTCAGTGCGCCACTTCGCCCTTCCGACCCGCGCGGAGGTGCCAGGGGGCCTAGTGTCGTTCCCCGGCCGAGGCGCGGGAATTGATGGCTTGCGCCCACGGTCAGGGGAACTGCGACGACTGCGCATGTGCGTCTGTCTGTCGTCACCACTCTTGCTCGATCAAGCCGTGGGCCTATCGCCTGCGGCTTTTTGTTTCTGGGCGGTGTCGCATGTCAACCCGAAGCAATCTGCGCGAGCGCATGATGGACGCGCTCAAACATACCCCGGCTGCCTTTGCCGATCTCCGCATCGAGCGACGCGAGGTGACGCACCTGGTCGTGCGCGATGATGGGCTAGAAACTGTGGACCATCACATTGACCAGGGCGGGATCGCTCGCGCGCTCTTGCCCGGCGGCGGATGGGGCGTGGTGACGTTCACACAACTGCGCGATCTCAAGCGCCGCGTCCGCCAAGCGTGGGAGGCCGCTCAAGCCGCCACCGAGCAGCACGTCGAGCTGGCTCCCGTCGAGCCGGTTGTGGCAGAGATCAAGGCCAACCAGATCAAGGATTTGCGTCAGGTTCCGCTGGAAGACAAGACGGCGCTGATCGAGCGTTATCACGCGCAATTGGTGCGCAGCGAGCCGTGCGTGCGGAGCGGGCAGACCGAGTACCGAGACACGTTCCTTCAGATCTATTACGCCAACACCGAAGGCGCATACATCTATCAGGAGCGTCCCACAGTTGATCTGCAACTGCACGCCTTTGCGCGCGATGACACTCGCCTGCAACGGGCCAGCAAATCGCTTGCGCTGGCCGCCGGATTTGAAGCGGTTGAGCATCGTAATGACCTGGCGCGTCAAGCAGCAGAGCTGGCGCGCGACCTACTCGACGCCGAGCCAGTGCGCGGCGGGCGTTACCCGGTCGTGCTCGATCCGGCCATGGCCGGGCTGTTCATTCACGAAGCGTTTGGGCATCTTTCTGAGGCGGACTTTATCATCGCCGATCCCCACGCCCAACAGAAAATGGCGCTGGGGCGCCGGTTCGGCCCTCCCGAACTGAACGTGTTCGACGATGGCAGCTTGCCCGGCTTGCGCGGCAGCCTGGCCTTTGACGACGAAGGCGTGCCCACGCGCAAGACCTATCTCATCCGCGAAGGTGTGTTGGCCGGACGACTGCACAGCCGCGAGACTGCCGCCGAGTTGAACGAGCGCCCGACCGGCAACGCGCGCGCCACAAGCTATCGCTATCCGCCACTCGTGCGGATGACGAACACGGCTATCGAGCCGGGTCATGGAGGGAGTCTGGCCGATCTCATCCGTGATATTGACCTGGGCGTGTATGCCTGCGAGTGGCTGGGCGGGGAGATGGCGATTGATGATTTTGTATTTGTCGCCAAGTATGCTTACATGATCCATCACGGCGAGTTGGCCGAGATGGTGCGCGACGTGACCTGCGCGGGAAATGTGTTCGAGACCCTGGCCAACATTGACCGCATCGGCAGCGACTTTGCCTGGGACGAAAGCTCCGGCGATTGCGGCAAAGGCCTGGAGGGCTTGCCCGTGTGCGACGGCGGCCCGCATATCCGTATTCAAGACGTTCTGATAGGAGGCAAATAAAATGGTTGCGATCCGAACCGATTGGAACCTGGCCGACAAGGAGTTTCTTCAACAGAGCCATCCTGTCCACGCGCGTTAGCTTCAAGGCTAACAAACTGCGCGCGGTCGAAGTCGAAGAGGTTGAATCCCAAGCCGCGCGCGCGATCTTGCGCGGGCGGCTCGGCCACGCCAGCAGCACCGATCCCGAGGTCAGCGAAAAGCAGCTCGTCGCGCGTGCCGTGGCGGCCAGCCGTCATGGCAAACCCACCGGAATTGTCTTCCCTTCCACGCGCACGCGCAGCCGACCTGCCGATCACAAGCTGGCGCGGCTCACCGCGCAAGACATTACACGCATCGGAGAAGAGATCGTCGCCATCATCCTGCAGGCCGCCCCGGAGGCCTCGGTCGAGTTGCAGGTACGACGCAGCCGCGAGCATGTTCGTCTGCGCAACAGCGCCGGCGGACGCGCCGAGTCCGCCGCCTGCGCGCTGGCTGCCGAAGTCTGGGTGGAGCGACATCGAGACGATGACGTGCTGGTAGCGTTCGATAGCTGCGCGACCACGCGATGGGACGACGAGCACCGCCGCCTGGCCGCGCGCCTCGCTCAACGGTTGACCTGGGCAGACAAGCTGGTGCGTGTGGCCCCTGGACGGATGCCGGTGATCCTCTCGCCCACCGCCTGCGCTGCACTTGTGCAGCCACTCGTCCTGGAATTTTCCGGCGCGCGCGTCCACAGCAAGAGCAGCCTGCTGGCAAGCAAGGTAGGTCAACAGATATTTGACTCCAGATTGACCCTTGTAGATGATGGGACGCTGGCGCATCGCCCTAGCGGGTCGTTCGATCATGAGGGGGTGCCCACGCAGCGGACCGTGCTCGTCCGCAACGGCGTGGTGACCGGGTTCTATTACGATTTGCGAACCGCGGCACAGCACAGTGCGCAGAGCACGGGCAACGGACGGCGTGATTTGCTCTCTCCACCACGTCCCCACCCCAGCAACATCGTCCTTGAGCCAGGCCAGACCAGCCTGGAGGCTATGCTGCAACAGGCTGGCAATGGACTGCTGGTTGACTTGGTGCTGGGCGCCAATCCTACCGCTGCGCTGCGCGGGACGTTTTCGCGCACCGTCCTGCTCGGTTACAAGATCGAGCAAGGGCGCATCGCCGGTTACGTCAAAGGCATCGCTATCGCCGGTAATCTCTACGAGATGCTGCGTGACGTGCAGGCCGTTGGCGATACCGGCTACTGGTCAGGCGACATCTTTGCGCCGTACCTGCTGATCGGCGGCCTGAGCGTCTCGGTCTAGCTTTCCCTTTCGGTTTTGCGCTTGACGCTGAGTGCAAAGGGGTGCGCGTCAAAGTTTTGCAGAGTTGGCTTTGTGCACGATGGCGCACCCTGCCATGCTGGCTCGACCGGCGATCAATCGCCGGTCTACCAAGCTGCGCCCCATGAATGGGGCTAGCTGGCTTTAGCCAGCGCAGTATTGTAGCGCGGACATTAATGTCCGCGCGGTCCAACGGCACGCAAAAATCTGACGCGCACCCAGTGCAAAGAAAGGCGTTTTGCCCCGCGCCAGATTCAGGCTATAATTTTGAACTATGCGGAGAAGAACCATGCGTTCTCGTGGGCAAATGAAGCGCAAATCCCCCTTGCGGCTTCCGCGCAAGGTCAAGGCCGAGCTGGCTGATCTCCAACGCCGCTTACTCGAGCGGTTCCCAAACGACATCAGCCACTTGATTCTCTATGGCTCCTGGGCACGCGGCGAAGCGACTGCAGATTCAGATCAGAAGAGGCGCGTCGTGATGGAATTGTGCTATGGAAGAGCCTGCCGACCTGAATGATCCCCAGACTTGGTTGGATTTGGCCGATCTGCGGATGGCGGCCGCAAAAGCCTCATGGATGGCGGCTTTTACGACGACGCAGTCTCGCGTGCATTTTTATTGCCAAGATGAAAGAGCTAGTGGCTTCAGGGCATCGAGGTTGAACGGTGCCGTGTTGTGACCAGTAGGAGCGCCGTCCTCGGCGCGATCATCGCGCCCAGAGGGCGCTCCTACGAAGAGGGTGGGACTTTTTCCTAAAGGCTGCTTGTCGAAGCGCAAGTTTCATGACAGGTCTGAGGCGATCGGCCGAGGCCCTTGTGATCCATCTGCACATTTTAGGCGAACAGGGCATCCAGCAGATACACGCTGCGTCGTTGCGCATCCTCTCTGAAGTGGGTGTCGTCTTGACGCACCCCGGCGCGCGCGACATGCTGACGGCGCACGGAGCGCAAGTCCGGGACGATCGCGTGCTGTTCCCCACTGACCTGGTCGAACAATGCCTGGCCCAGTGCCCGCCCACCGTCAAGACGCAAGGACGCGATCCGGCCCGAGCCATCGTGCTGGGTGATGGCTCGCTGCACACCCATAACGTCGGCGGCGTGCCGAACATCCTCGACGCACAAGGCCGCCCACGGCCCGCGACCCGCGAAGATAACATCCAGGCCGCTCGCCTGCTCGATGCGCTGCCGAACGTTTCCGCCCTCACCCCTTTTTTCACTCCGCAAGATGTTCCAGCGGCCTCGATGGCGCTGTGGATGTACTATGACACGCTCGCCAACACGACCAAGCCGGTGCACGGGCCGGGCGTGCAAACGGCGCGTGAGGTGCAGGCCCTCGCGGACATGGCACGCATCGCCTGCCCCGAAGGAACCGTGTCCATTGCCGTCTCACCCCTCAGTCCCCTCACGTTTCCCGACGACGTGGTAAAAGCCATGCTCGAGGCTGCTCGACTCGGATTGCCACTCGGGCCGCTGCCCTGCCCGATCTTGGGTGCGACCGCGCCCATGTCCATCGCAGGAGGGCTGGCGCAGCAAAACGCCGAAGTGCTCGCCTCCATCGTCCTGGCCCAAGTGACACGGCCTGGCCTGCCGATCGTCTACTGCGGGCGGCTCAGCGCAATGAACGCGCGCACCGGTCTTTCGGTCTGGGGCAATCCCGAAATCGGTCTGATCGGCATCGGCACGGTAGAGATCGGACATGCCTATAGGCTGCCGGTCAATGTCTATGGTCTGTGCACCGATGCCCACTCGCCCGACATCCAGAGCGGCTACGAGCGGATGCTCAACGCGCTTTTGCCGGCGTTGGCCGGCGCGGATGAAATCTCTGGGATCGGCGAGATGCAAGGCGGCCTGGTCGGCTCGCTGGTCCAGATGATGATTGACAACGAGATCCTCGACTCGGTCAAACGCACCCGGCGCGGCCTGCAAGTAAGCCAGGACAGCCTGGCCGTGGACATCATTGCCCGGGTCATGGATGGCCCGCGCAACTTTTTGGGTCAAAAGCACACCGTCCAGTACCTGCGGCAAGGCGAGGTGCTGCAAACTCGATTCGCCGGACGCGAAGCGGACCGGAGCTTGATCGATCACGCCAGCCAGCAAGCGGCCGAGCGGCTCGCCCATCACCAGGTTCCGCCCCTCGATGACAAACAGCACGTCGCCCTGCGAGAGGTCATCCGGGCCGTCGAACGCCAGACTACCCCATGATGTCTGTTACCGACCTGTCACATGTTTCAAATTGACATCACTTTCAGACGTGCTATACTATAATCGCAACAATCCAAGGCCAATGCGCACCTGCACAGTCGGATTGACAGACTGATGACACACCCCAAACAAAGCGCGACCTCTTTATCACTTTTTGCGCGCTGGGCAAGCTCAACTCGTCTGCCTGAAGGGCTAGCCATGATCCTGGTTCCCGAATGAAGAAAGGAGGTCAGCCCACTGGAAATCTAAAAATCACTTGCGTTTCTATCCACTCAATCCCTTAAATCTCATAAGGAGGAGAAATGCGTTACCGACTGTTTGCCGCAATTTGCGGCGTGATGATTGTTTCCATGATCCTTTCGGCCTGCGGGCCAGCCGCGACACCGGTGCCGCCGACGCAGCCGCCTGTTCAGCCGACCAAGGCTCCCGAACCGACCAAGCCTCCTGAGCCGACCAAGCCGCCGCCGCCGACCAACACACCCGCGCCGACGGCTACTCCCAAACCCAAAGTCATCCGCATTGCATTCCCGCAAGAGCCGGACAGCCTGAACCCGTACTATTCCAACATGTGGTTCGCTGCGATCCTCGGCCCGCTGTATCTCAACACGGCGCTGATCGAGTTCAACGACAAGGCCGAGGCGGTCCCGGTCATCGCCAAGGAAATCCCAACGACGGCCAACGGCGGCATCTCGGCGGATGGCAAGACCATCACCTACAAGCTCCGTGATGACGTCAAGTGGTCGGATGGCACGCCACTGACGGCGGACGACTATGTCTTTACGTGGCAAATGATCATGAGCGACAAGAACGCCGTCGCCAGCCGCGATCCTTACGACAAAGTCGTGGACAAGGTGGAGGCCAAAGACAAGACCACGCTGGTTGTCACCTTCAAAGAGCCGTATGCGCCCTGGCAGGCCAAGATCTTTGTCAACCCTTCAAGCGGCTCGGGCGCGTTGCCCAAGCACATCCTCGAGCCAGTATTCAAGAAGGATGGCACGATTGACAAGGCGGACTGGAATCGCAAGCCCACCGTGGGTGTCGGTCCGTTCGTGTTCAAAGAGTGGCAGTCGGCCAGCAGCTTGACCTTTGTAGCGAATCCCAACTATTACAAGGGCAAGCCCAAGGTAGACCAGATCTTTATCAAGATCGTGCCGGACGACGCGGCGCAGATTGCGGCGCTCAAGGCGGGCGATTCGGACATTGGCACGTTCATCTCTTACTCGGACATGGCCGACCTGGAAAAGCTCGGCACGCTGGACCTGGTCAAGACGCCGTCGGGTTACCAGGAATCGTGGTTCATGAA
Organism: Thermoflexales bacterium; assembly: GCA_034434835.1. GTDB lineage: Bacteria > Chloroflexota > Anaerolineae > Fen-1058 > Fen-1058 > JBGLNJ01. The sequence goes on from DAOTXX010000010.1 coordinate 36,534, forward strand.
CCTGAGCACCGCTCCCAAGACGGCAGGCCACCCGGCCCTGCAAGATGTGAATGTCCGCAAGGCGCTGGTCATGGCGGTTGACCGCAACAAGATCGTCAAGGAGCTTTTGGAAGGGCGCACCAAAGTCTCGGCCACGTTCTGGGAAGGCACCCCTTACGCCAATCCTGACGAAAAGCCGCTGGCGTATGATCCCGAAGGCGCCAAAAAGCTGCTCGATGATGCTGGTTGGAAAGTCGGCAAGGATGGCATCCGCGAAAAGACCATCGGCGGCAAGGTCGTCAAGCTCAAGCTGCGCTATGCAACAACCACGCGCGAAACCCGCAAGAACGTTCAGGCCATCGTCCAGCAAATGTGGAAGGCTGTCGGTGTGGATGTAGAGCTGATTAACCACCAGAGTGATTTGTTCTTCGCAGGCTATGCCGAAAAAGGCCCTATCGCGCTCGGGCAGTATGACATCGAAGAACATTCGACCAACCCGGCCTTCCCTGATCCCGAATACGTCAGCTGGCTGTGCAGTGAGATTCCGACGGACAAGAACCCGTCCGGCACCAACAGTCAGTTCCTGTGCGACAAAGACCTCGACGCCTTGTTCGCCAAGCAGTCCACCACAGTGGATGCCGCTGCTCGCACCAAGATATTCCACGAGATCGGCAAGATGCTCAACGACAAGGTCTATTGGGTCAGCCTGTGGGATGACCCGGACTGGTGGGCGGTGTCCAAGAAGCTGGTGAACCTCAAGCTGTCTGGCGCCACGCCCTTCTGGAACGCCGTCGAGTGGGACGTTAAGTAGTGATCTTTAACCCCCTCCCCGACCCTCTCCCGCTGTGCGGGGGAGGGTGCGGGTGGGGGAGGAGCCTCGCATGGGTCGGTACATTGTGCGCCGCCTGCTTCAGGCTATTCCTCTGCTATTCATCATCAGTGTCATCATCTTTGTCCTCACCACACAGATGGGCGATCCGCTATCTGCCTTTGGTGGAGGGCGTCGAGCGCTCCGGTCGGAAGATCGCGAGCGTCTGACGCGACAACTGGGGCTGGATAAGCCGCTGTACATGCAATACGTCATCTGGCTGGTGGGCAACGACTGGATGCAACTGGATGTGGATAACGACGGCCAACCCGACGTGGATGAAAACGGCAAGCTCGTCTATGGCACACGCAAGGGCGCGATCCGCGGCGACTTTGGCACATCGTTTGCCACTCGTCAGCCCGTCTTGGAAATGATCAAAGAGCGACTGCCCAACACGCTGCTCCTGATGCTAACTGCGGAGGTCGTCATCATCATCTGTTCACTTGTGATCGGCCTGGTGTCTGCGCTGAAACAGTATTCCGTGTTTGATCACACGGTCACGGCACTGTCGTTCATCGGTTTTTCGATGCCGATCCCCTTGTTGGCGCTAGGTCTGATCTATATCTTTGCCGTTTATTTCAAGCGTTGGGGACTGCCCTACTTGCCGACGGGCGGTATGTACGATCCACAAGTCGGGCAGAGCTGGCAGCAGACCCTCTGGCATATGGTGTTGCCGGTCACGGCGCTCTCGGTCATTACGACGGCGGGCTACAGCCGCTTTATTCGCGGTAGCATGCTCGAAGTCATCAGCCAGGATTACATCCGCACTGCGCGAGCCAAAGGGCTGGCGGGTCGCCGCATCGTGTTCGTTCATGCGCTCAAGAATGCCGCCCTGCCGATTGTCACCATCATCGGGCTTGACCTGCCGTTCCTGCTGGCCGGCGCCGTCGTGACCGAATCCATCTTTGCCTGGCCGGGCATGGGGCGATTGTTCTACGATCATACCACCCGCTCAGATTTTCCAGTGCTGATGGGCATCATCATGATCATCTCGGTGGCCGTGGTGGTGTTCCAGTTGATCACGGACATCACGTACACGTTCCTGGATCCGCGCATCCGCTACGATTGATGTGAAGAGTGGAGGGTAGAGTGTGGAGAGCATGTTCCCCCCACTCTTCACCCTTCACCCTCCACATCCCTCGGGGGAAAGATGGGCGTCAAAGATTATCATGAGTTGCAGGTCTATCAACTGGCTTTTGAGTCAGCGATGCAGGTTTTTGAGATGACCAGGGCCTTTCCGCGCGAAGAGACGTACAGCCTCGTGGATCAGATTCGACGCTCATCACGTTCGGTATGCTCCAACATCGCAGAAGCATGGCGGAAACGAAGATACCCGGCATCGTTTGTGAGTAAATTGAGCGACGCTGATACCGAGGCCGCCGAAACTCAAGTGTGGCTCGATTTTGCGCTGCGTTGCAAATACATCCATGAGAAGACACACGCGGAATTGTATAGCCAGTACAATCATATCTGTGCTATGTTGGTCAAGATGATGAATGACCCGGATTCGTGGTGTGGGGCAATGACACAAAAGACGAAACGGAGAAATGAGAAGTAGAGGGTAGAGAGTAGAGAGTAGAGCGTAGGGGGTCTCTCTCTACCCTCCACGCTCCACGCTCCACTCTCCACACCCTACAAGAGGAAGGGCATGGCAACCGTTAGCGAGGCACTCCCTGCCATCACAGCAGAAACGCTAGCCACTCGCGAGCCGCTTACCCCGGCGCAACTGGCCTGGCGTCGCTTTCGGCGACACAAGATGGCCTTGTTTGGGTTGTTGCTGCTGGCTGCGCTGATTATATACGTCATCGGTGGAGCCTTTGTCTTTAGCGAAGAGTTCGCCAATTTCAATGACGTGAGCATCAAGCTCCGACCCCCCTCGGCGGTGCACCCGTTCGGCACGGATGCCATCGGGCGAGACATCCTGGCGCGCACCATCTATGGCGGACAGATTTCGCTCATCATCGGCCTGGCCGCCGTGGGGGTCGCGCTCATCGTCGGCACTACGGTCGGCGCGGTATCGGGCTATTATGGTGGCTGGATAGATAGCATTCTGATGCGCTTTACCGAAGCGTTGCTGTGCATCCCGCAACTCTTTTTGCTGATCGTGGCAGCCAAGTATCTAGGCGGCAAGATTCCAAATTTCGAGATGTTCGGGCGCACCTTTAGCGGGAGCGTGATCGTCATCATCCTCATCATCGGGCTGGATAGCTGGATGTACCTGGCACGCATTGTGCGCTCGCAGGTGTTGGCGCTCAAGGAACAAGAGTTTGTGACGGCCGCGCACTGCACCGGCACCTCGAACCGGGCGATCATTTTCTATCACATTCTGCCCAACAGCGTCGCGCCGATCATTGTCAACGCCACACTGGGCGTCGCCAACGCGATTCTCACCGAAGCCTATATCAGTTTTCTGGGCCTGGGAGTGCGCCAGCCCACTGCGACCTGGGGCAACATGCTCGAAGACGCTAATCGTTATCTAGAGACCGCACCGTGGCTGTGGTTCTTTCCCGGCATGATGATCCTCCTGACGGTGCTGGCGATCAATTTCGTCGGCGATGGGCTGCGCGACGCGCTCGACCCGCGCGCGATGGTCGAATAGTCGTTTAGTCGTGTAGTCACCTGGTCAAGTAGTCAGATGGTCACTTTATCCGACTGCCCGACTACAAGACTATTCGACTACAGGGCTATAGAACTACGAGATTAGATGACTACGATTCTTCAAGTCAACAATCTCCAAACCCGCTTCAGGACTTATGATGGCCTGGTGTACGCCGTCAACGGCATCTCGTACGAGCTGAACGAAGGCGAAACGCTGGGCGTGGTGGGCGAGTCCGGCTGCGGCAAGTCGGTGAGTGTGCTCTCGATCATGGGTCTGATCCCGCAGCCGCCCGGCCTTATCGCCGGGGGCCGGGCGCTCTATCATGGCGCCGACCTGCTCAAGAAATCTGAAGCGGAGATGCGCCACATCCGGGGCAAAGAGATCGCCATGATCTTTCAAGACCCCATGACCAGCCTCAACCCGGTGCTGACGGTTGGCTTTCAGATCAGCGAGGCGCTCCAACTGCACATGGCGATGAACGCCGCACAGGCCCGCACCCGGACGATGGAATTGCTCCAAATGGTCGGCATCCCGCAACCCGACCGTGCTTTTCACTGCTACCCCCACCAGTTCTCGGGCGGGATGCGGCAGCGCGCGATGATCGCCATGGCGATCTCGTGCATGCCCCAAATTCTCATCGCCGACGAGCCGACCACCGCGCTGGATGTGACGATCCAGGCGCAGATCGTGGAGCTGGTCAAGCGCCTGCGGGACGATCTGGGCATGGCGGTCATTTGGATCACGCACGACCTGGGCATCATCGCCGGGCTGGCCCAGCGCGTCCTCGTCATGTATGCCGGATTCATCGTCGAGCGCGCCAGCGTGGACGATGTATACGGCGACCCGCGTCACCCCTACACGCTTTCGCTCCTGGGGGCGTTGCCGCGCGTGGACATCTCGCGCCGCGAACGATTGGTCTCGATCCCCGGCCTGCCGCCGAACTTGATCGGCTTGCCGCCGGGCTGTCCCTTCGCGCCGCGCTGCCGGTTCGTTGTGGAGCGATGTCATCAGGAGAATCCACCGCTGTCCCCTATCGAGCCAGGGCACGAGATCGCCTGCTGGGTGGACATTCGCACCGGAGGTCTGTGATGAGCGACCCGGTTCTGGTGTGTGTAGAAAACCTGGTCAAGCATTTTCCAATCCGGCGCGGCATCATCTTTCAGCGTCAAGTCGGCTCGGTCAAGGCGGTAGATGGCGTGTCGTTCGACATCCGCCGGGGCGAGACGCTGGGACTGGTGGGAGAATCAGGCTGCGGCAAGTCCACCGCGGGCCGGACGATGTTGAGGCTTTACCCGCGCACGGCGGGCCGCGTCCTGCTCGACGGCCAGGATGTGTTTCAGCTCACGGGGCGCGACTTGCTCGCCATGCGCCGCAGAGCGCAAATGATCTTTCAGGACCCCTATGCCTGCCTCAACCCGCGCTGGACCGTGAACGCCATCGTCGGTGAGCCGTTGTGGGTGCACGGGTTGGCCAAGGGCAAGGCACAGACCGAGCGAGTGCAGGAACTGCTCAAGCGCGTGGGGCTGAATCCGATGTACGTCAACCGCTACCCGCACGAGTTTTCGGGCGGACAGCGCCAGCGCATCGGCATTGCGCGCGCGCTGGCCTCCGATCCCGAATTCATTATCTGCGATGAACCCATTTCGGCCTTGGATGTTTCGATTCAAGCCCAAGTGGTGAATTTGTTGGAGGACTTGCAAGATCAACTGGGGCTGACGTACCTGTTCATCGCACACGATCTTTCGATGGTGCGCCACATCTGCGACCGTGTCGCGGTGATGTACCTGGGCAAGCTCACCGAGCTGGCGCCAAAGGACGAGCTGTATACTCATCCGCTCCATCCGTACACGCAAGCGCTGCTCTCGGCGGTGCCTATCCCCGATCCCAAGGCCGAGCGCAAGCGCAAGCGTATCATCCTCACCGGCGACGTGCCCAGCCCGGTCAACCCGCCGCGCGGCTGCCGCTTTCACACGCGCTGCCCGATCGCCGTGGACCGGTGCCAGACGGTCGAGCCGGCCTGGCGCGAAGCCGCAGACGGGCATTGGGTGGCCTGCCACCTCGCCGGGTGACTCTCACGATATGCTCCGATCACTCTACCGCTCCCAAGATGGAAAACTCGGCGTCAACCTGCGCCCCGACGAGTTTTCGGCTGCGCTGCAGGATGCCAGCGGGTTGCTCTGGGTGGATTTTTGCGAAACGCCACCAGAACAGGACGCGCCGATCTTGCTCAACACGTTCGGCTTTCACCCGCTGGCCGTGGACGACGCGCTGCAACAAACACACGTCCCTAAGGTGGATGATTGGGGGCAGTATCTCTACATCGCCTTGCACGCCATCGCCTTTGACCGGAACGCCCAAGATGGCGATCACGTGGACACGCTCGAAGTGGACGTGTTCCTGGGGAAGAACTATATCGTCACGCATCACGACCAGCCGATTGCGGCCATTGACCGCGTATGGGCCGCCTGCCAGCGCGACGAGCGTCACCTGAAAGGTGGGGCCGACCACCTGCTCTACGAGCTGGCCGATGGCATCGTGGCCGACTATATGACGGTGGTAGATGAGATGGACGATGCGATTGACCAGATCGAGGACGAGGTCTTTGCCCGGCCCACGCCGGAGACATCGGAGCGGATTTTCAGGCTCAAGCGGGCGGTGCTGCATCTGCGCCGCATCGTCTCGCCGCAGCGCGAGGTGCTCAACAAGCTGGCGCGCGACGACTACCCGGTGATTGACGCTCGCGACCGCGTGTACTTTCGCGACGTATACGATCATCTCGTCCGGCTTTACGACATCGTCGAAAGCCTGCGGGATCTCGTCGGCGGCGCGCTGGATACGTACCTCTCGGTCATCAACAATCGCATGAACGAGATTATGAAGACCCTCACCGTGGTGACGACTCTGTTCATGCCCATCTCATTTGCGGCCGGGTTCTTTGGCATGAACTTTTTCCAACCCGTCGAAGAATCGCTCAAGGTCTGGAGCAGCAGCCCCGTGTTTCTCCTCGCGCTCCTGGCCATGTTCCTCACGCCAGTCAGCATGTACCTGTGGATCCGGCGCAAGGGTTGGATGTGATAGATTGCAGAAGGGCGTAGCGCGGCGCTTGTCTCCGACTCGGAGACAGAGGCAGCGCGCAATGGGGTTGTCCCAACCTGGCTATTTGTCGGTGACATCTACGGCATAGTTTGCATAGAGCCGCTGCTTGCCCGACTCGACGCTCAGCAAGATGTAAAAGCCTTTGACCTCTTTCGGAACCGCCACTTCGGTCGTCCATTCCGCTGTTTTGCCTGCGCCGGTCACGGGCACGGACACAATGTCCGGGGTCTCGTAAAAGCCATAGAGGATGCCGTCTGAGCCGATCACCGGCGGGTTGCCAATATGCACGTAGGTGGGGTACTCGCCGGGGTTGGTATTCAGCCATTTGAACTGCAGACCCTTATCGGTGCGCACAACATCGGTGAGGGCGAGAACACAATCATTGAGCGCGGTGATTTTGGTGTCAGGTTTTTGGATCAGACCCTCTACGGGCGCGGCGATCGGATACTTGACATCCTTGACAACTTTGTCAAGGTTCAACTCCATCTTTCCGCTGGCTTTGTTCGCTTCCGGTTCATAATAGTTATACTGCCCTGTCACGTAGGTGTATTCGAAGGAGAGCTTGGATCCGGAGGCGGCTTCTGCGCCCTTACACTCTACATAGATAAGCTGGACTTTGGGTTCGGCTTTGGTCCCACCGATGAATCCCCGCATCTGAAAGCCCGGCGCCAGACGGTGGCCGCCCGTGCTGACAAAAACCGTATCGCAGTTTATCGTCTTGCCACCCGCCATGAGCACGGCCGGTTTATCGGCCACAGCTTTCATCGCGCTCCAGGCCGCGGTCTCGTTCCGTAGAGCGAGTTCAATGCGCAGATCCCCAGCGTCGGATTTGCCGACATTCGTCACCACGGCGTTCCAACCTTTGGACGCTGTTGACGTCGGAGTGCTCGCCTCCTCGGGCAAAACAATGTAAGCGCAGGCAGAGAGAAGCAGAGCGCATGTCAGGAGCCAGCTCAGGTTCTTTGTGATACTCATCTTTCTCCCTTCTTAACTACCCAACCCACGCGCCCTCTTCCTCCCCCCTCACCCCCCGCTTCGCGTCTCCCAAATTTTGGGAGAGGGAGGGGGTTGGGGGCAGGCGAGGGCTGATTGGCCCTCGGCGCTTTGATTATGGCGCAAAGTGGGGAATCACCCCATTGATGAGCGAGACGACCTGCCAATAGTTAGCGGGAGCATCCGTTCCGCCATCCACGGCCTTGACAGTCTTGGCCTGACCCTTGTGAGAAACCGTAAGGTAGTATCCGTAGCATTGCCCGCAGCGGGTATGCCAGGTATCATAAAACTCGTCTGTAAACCATCCCAGATCGCTGATGCCCGCGAGCAATTTTTCCACGTCGGCCGGGGTCACTTGCTTTTCGATTTTCTTTGTGCCATCGTCGCCCACAATTCGTCCATCGGGGTAAACACCATACAGCTCATCCAGGCAGGTCGGTCCGCCGTTGCGCTCATAGGCGAGCACCGCCCCGCCCTTCATCAGGCTCGCCGCCTGGTCTTGCCTGAAGGGCTTGTCCTGGCAGGCTGCTGCTTGAGGCGCGGGGGTATTGGCATTGGCAGCCGATCCGCGCGCCACGTTTTGGACAATGTTGATCGCCAGCACGGCCACAACGATCACCAGGATCGCGGCGACTGCGCCGCCCCATAACAGCGTTGGCCGCTTGCGCAGCACGGCCAGCGGCGTCGGTGCGGCGGCCTCTTTCGCTCGACTCACTTTCCTGGCGGTCAACTGGCGGGTCTTGCGGGCCGCCAAGAGACTCTGCACGCCAATGAATATGAGCGTCAGCGCGCCGATGACAATACGGATCCACCAAGAGCTGAATCGTCCGTCGAGCTGGATCAGGGTTTGAATGAGCGTGTTGACCAGCACGCCAAACAGCGTGCCAAACACATACCCTACCCCGCCGCTCAACATCGTGCCGCCCATCACCACCGAAGCGATGACGTCCAATTCAAAGATGTACGCATACAAACCATGCCCGGACAGCACGTAAATGCTCAACAGGATGCCGGCCAGCGCCGAGCAAAATCCATTCAGCGTGTACACCAGCATCTTGGTCCGGTTCACCGGCAGGCCCATCAATCGGGCCGATTGTTCATTGCCGCCAATGGCGTACACGGTGCGGCCAAAGCGCGTAAAGTGGGCAATGTAGATCGCTACCGCCAGGACGATCAACGCGACGATGGCGAGGATCGAGATAAAGTCTCCCTTTTTAGTCACGGGATCAGCCAGGCCCGGAATCAGGATTTTTGTCATCCCCAGAATGCGATAGACGCGGTCATTGATGGCAATGGCGTCGTCGCTGATAAAGAAACACGTACCGCGGGCAATCCACATGCCCGCCAGGGTAGCGATAAATGGCTGCACCTTCATGTAGGTGATAAAGGCGCCCATCGTGGCGCCCAAGGCCATCCCCATCGCCAACATGAGCAGCATGACGGCCCACGGGTTCCAGCCTTCGCGCAGCAGCGCGGCAGAAGCCACCGTCGTCAGCGCCACCACGCCGCTCACCGAAAGGTCAATGCCCCCAGTCAGAATAACGAACGTCATGCCGATTGCGCTGACCAGCAGGTAATGACTGGTGAGGAACAAGTTGAAAAACACTTGCGGGTCCCGCATGCCCTCGTAAGAGACTGCTCCGAACGCATAAGCGATAAAGAACAATGCGACCGTCGCCGAAAGTGGAATGAACCGCTGGTTATTGGAAATCAGGGCGCGGATCTTTTCCATGTCAAGCCCCTTTCTGCGCGGTGAGTCTGCGGAGCAACCCTCGCACTTGTTCCGAATACAGGAAAATCACCAAGACCACAACGACTCCCTTGATCGCCTGAAGCGCATACGCTGGAACTCCAATAGACAACATGGAAGTACCGATCGCCTGGATAACCAGTGCGCCAACGATGCTGGCCAAGAGAGAAAACCGTCCGCCCGTCATCAAGGTGCCGCCGATGACGACCGCCAGGATGGCGTCGAGTTCGTTGGTCAGGCCGATGTTATAGGCATCCGATGTCTTGATATTCGAGCTAACAATCAAACCCGCCACCCCCGCGCAAAAGCCGCAGAACGCATAAGCCAGCAACTTGATCTTTTTTTCGTCAATGCCGCTAAAATAACTGGAGCGGGAATTGATGCCCACCGATTCGATGAACATGCCGATGGCCGTTTTGCGAGTCAGAATCCAAGCCACCGCAAACACGACGGCCACGATATACAAGGAAAATGGCAGGACGATCCAGCCCTGTCCGATGAAGGCGTACGGTTCATAGAAAATCTGAATTCTCACGCCGTTCGTGATGAGCTGGGCGATCCCACGTCCGGCGATCATCAGGATCAGCGTGGCGACCATGGCCTGAATTCGGCCATAGGCCACCAGGAACCCGTTCCACAAACCACAGAGGGTGGCCACAATCAACGGCACTAGAATCACGGCCCAGAGCGGCGAATAGGTGAAATTGGGATCGTTGATGAATTTCATGAGATTCGGCGGCAGTTTGAGTCCGATGATGACGGGATTCATCATCACGGCGGCCACTGAAGCCGCAATCGCCATGACCGCGCCCACTGAGAGATCCACCCCACCAGTGGCAATGACCAATGTCATGCCGATGCCCAGCAACATGATACACGAACCATTCCGAAAAACATCCACCAGGTTTCCATGCAGATGGCCTTCTTGTATCGTCAGGGTAAAAAACCTGGGGATAAAGATCAGGTCAAAGAGCAGGATGAGCGCCAAGGCGACAAAGGGCCAGAAGAGCTTGCTTTCTGTGACCTTTCTCCATGTGAAAGAGGATTTAGACTGTATCATGCTCCACTCCCTGCGATGGATTGCATGAGTTTGTGCTCGTCCACTTCGCCAGCGAACTCGGTCACCTTCTCCCGATCCCGCAGCACGACGATGCGGTGACCGGTGCGTATCACTTCTTCCAATTCCGACGAGATAAAGACACACGCCTTGCCTTCCTCGGCCAGCGACAGCACCAGCTTTTGGATTTCGGCTTTGGCGCCTACATCAATCCCTCGGGTCGGCTCATCCAGAATCAGCACCTGCGGGTTCGTGGCGAGCCACCGGGCCAGGATCACCTTTTGCTGATTACCGCCGCTCAGATTCTTGACCGGCTGGTCAGCCGAGGGGGTAGCAATGTTCAGCAACCGGATGTACCGGTCTGCAATTTCGTACTGTTGCTGCATACTCAGATACTTGAACCAGCCCCGGCTGGCCTGCATGGCCAGGATGATGTTTTCCCTCACCGTCAGGTCATCCACAATGCCATCGGCTTTTCGATCTTCGGGCGAGAGGCTGATGCCTCTGACAATCGAAGCCAGGGGCGAAAATGCCTTAATCACTTTTCCGGCGAACATCAAGGTGCCGCTATCAGGCTTGTCCACCCCAAACAGCAGTCTGGCAATTTCCGTCCGCCCCGATCCCAGCAGCCCGGCCAGCCCCACCACTTCTCCGGCATGCAAGTCCAGGTCAAAAGGCTCAATCGCGCCGGTGAGGCCCAGTTCTTTCGCCTGCAGCAGCGCCTCACCTTTAATGTGCTTGCTGCTTTCGAGCTTGATTTTGGTCATATCATCAAACTCGGTCAGACTGCGGCCGATCATTTTCGCGATCAATTCCAGGCGCGGCAGGGACGCCGTATCATAGGTTCCAACCAGTTTCCCGTTTCTAAGGACTGTGATCCTATCGGCCACCTGATAGACCTGATCAATGAAATGAGTGATGAAAATGATGCCCATGCCTTCGCTTTTCAGTTTACGCATCACCTGGAAGAGCTGCTCCGTTTCATGGGCGTCAAGGCTGGAGGTCGGCTCGTCCAAGATCAGGATCTTGGCCGACGAAATCTCGAGCGCCCGCACAATGGCCGCCATCTGCTGGATGGCGACGGGATACGAGCCTAGAGGCTGAGTCACATCAATGTCAATATCCAGCCGCAGGAGGAGCTGCCTGGCCTTGGCGTTCATGGCGCCCCAATCTACCCTCCCCCACTTCCTGGGTTCCCGGCCAATCAAGATATTTTCCGCCACCGTCAGATTAGGGCATAGATTGATTTCCTGGTAGACCGTGCTGATGCCGAGTTCCTGGGCGTGTTGGGGTGAGCGCACCAGGATTTCTTTATCCTCAAGCGTGATCGTGCCTGCATCCTGCCGCTCGACACCCGTGAGCACCTTGATCAGGGTAGACTTGCCCGCACCGTTTTCTCCCACCAGCGCGTGGATCTCGCCCTTTCTGAGCGCAAAGTCTACATCCTCAAGCGCTTGCACGCCGGGAAAGGCTTTGTAGATGCCTTTCATCGTCAGAATGTCATGGTTCGTTTCTGCCATCAGGCTACCTCCGCCTCAGAGTGTTTGGAAATTCGACAATGTCATTCTGAGCGGGCGCAGCGAGCGAAGAATCTCCGAGATTCTTCGGCGCTTCGCGCCTCAGAATGACAGGTAAAAGGATTTTCAAACACTCTCTCAGGAAAACCACCGGTCGGTTCTTTATGGAAGAAGCGGCGCCGGGCGCCGCCTCTCTTTCGTACCCATCCACTTTTCAGACAAGTGACTCCCGGGAAGTCACTTGTCTGAGCCAAAATCTAGTACTTGCGGGTCGGCAAGATGGTGGCCGCGTCTTTGGCGTAGAACACGCCTTCCTGCGAAGGCACCCACTTGGGCAGCTTTTCGCCGTTGAGGGCTTTGAGGGCCGCTTCATAGACCTGCGGGGCGAGGAGCGGGTTACATTCCACCGTCACGTTCAGTTCGCCCGCGACCATAGCCTTGAAGGCGCCAGCGGTGGCATCCACCGAGAGGATCTTGACATCTACCCCAGGCTTGAGGCCGGCCTCTTTGAGTGCCTGGATAGCACCCAGGCCCATTTCGTCATTCTGTGCAAAGATGCCCTGGACGTCCTTGGTCTCCTTCAACCAGGCTTCCGTCACCTGCTTGCCTTCCGTGATGCTCCAGTTGGCGGTCTGGCTCTTGGTGATCTTGATGCCGCAGGCACCCATCTTTTCGCGAAAGCCCTGGCCGCGGTCTTTGGCGGCGGAGGAGCCGACGTTGCCGACCAGCTCCCAGACGTTCTTCCCCTTCATGCCTTCGAGCAGCTTGCACATTTCATCAGCGGACTTGCGGCCTTCTTCGGCAAAGTCGGAGCCGATGTAGGTAGCATACAGGTCTTCTGACGCATCAATGCGGCGGTCTTCCAAAACGACCGTTTTGCCGGCCGCCTTGGCTTCCTTCAGCACGTCATCCCAACCGGTCGTCTCGAGCGCGGCGAGGATGATGACGTTCACATCCTTGTCGGCGATAAAGTTCTTGAAAGCCGAGATCTGGTTCTCCAGTTTGTTCTGCGCATCATAGAACTTGAGATTGATGCCCAGTTTTTCCGCTGTTTCCTTGAAGGAAGCGGTGTTGGCGGCGCGCCAGCCACCTTCCGAACCCGTCTGGATAAAGCCGACCGTCATATCTTTGTAGGTGTAGGTCTTTTTTGCGGGAGCCGCGGTGGGCGCTGGGGGTTGCGTGGGTGCTGGCGCTTGGGTAGGAGCGGCCGGTTGAGCGCAACCGACCAGCGTGGAGAGCACCGCAATGACTACCACCACGAGCAAGACTTTTGAGGTCTTCATGTTACTCTCTCCTTGTGTTTGTGCTACTGGCTGGGTTTAACCGATGTGCATTCCCCCCGGGAAGAAATGCTCTGACCTTCAAGGTATAGCATCACCGAGCAAATGTCAATGCTTTCTCTTTGGGAATACGTTGATATTTGTATCCTGTTATCCCTTCCCCAAAGATACTTCGGCTCAAAATGTGGATTTCTTTGGGTGAAAGTTAACTATCTTTCGGTTAATGAAACCTCCCGCAGATTTACCGTAGCAATTGCGCACTCATGGAGGCAATCGTTCACCAAGTCCAAATTCAGGAACTTTTTCCAACAGATTCGCACTGGTTGGCGCGAACAGCAGATCGGCCAGAGAGGGTGAAGTCCTGTCGGCAAGGATAGCCGATAGCCGCTCTTTAACAGATTCAGACGAAACCGGCCACAGTTGTTCCCAGGTTTGGAACAAGGGCATCGGGAACTGGTAGACGAAAGGGCTATCCAGCCGGATTTGCACGCCGGCATACGGGCCATCCGCAGCGAACTCCAGCATCTGTCCGCTGGCATTGGTCAACACGATGGCGGGGGTGTTGGCAGCCACGCGGACTTGCGTGCGCACCTGCTGCAAGACCTGAGCAAAGCAGTCTTGCGCTTGGGCCGCTAGCCAGTCGGCCGCCCAGTGCACAAAGTTGGGCCAAAAGACCAACGCAAACTGACCCAGGAGCCGGACTCCGGCCGGAGAACGCACGTGCAGTTTGGTGAAACTGAACGTGCCTTTGCCCTGCTTGATCCCGGCTTCCACGTCCTGGCGCTCGTGGTAGGTGGGGAACAGATCAGCGGTGGGCAATTCCTCAGCATCGCTGAAAGAGATCAGGGTACTGTACCGGAACTCATCCCCAACCGACCAGCGCAACAGCGTCAAGCGCACCGGATAAGGGCAGTCGCCCAGTTCGTGACGGTCTGTATCCAGCGCCCGAGTGCGGGCCCCGACTGGCGTCCACGCCGCATCCTCCGGCACGTCCTTGAGCAGGACTTGGGTTGTCTTGCCGTTGTGGGCCATCGTGTAGACGTCGTAGCCCATCTCGATCAGGTAGGCCACATTGGCGGCGTCGCCGAACCCTCCATCGAGCAACCAACGGATGCGCACCGGGTTGGGACAAGTGGCGTTGTCTACTTCGAGTTGCGCCAGCCGGTTGAGGAGTGCATCCCGTGCCGCGATGAGATCCGCTAATCGCTGTTGATGTTGCTCGAGCGCGCGCCGCGCCTGGCGTTCCTGTTCGAGCGCCGACCGCAGTTGCCGTTCCCAACCAGCTTTACGCTGGCGGGCTTGCGCCAACTGCGAGTTGGGACGCACCCGTTTGCCCGCGTAGTGCGCTTCCAGTTCGGTCAACTGCAGTCGGATGGCCTGCAACCGGTCGCCCAGGCACACTTGGCGCTCGATTTGCTCGCGGAGGATCGCCTGCTGTGCCGTGATCCAGCACCGCTTCTGCGCGATTTGAGCCTCGATCAACTCGATTCGCAGGTGCACCAGTTCCGTCCGACGGCGCGGACGACATCCCAAGCGGGCTTCTGTCGCCTCCACCATCTCGCGCAGGCACGTGCCTGAAACAGTGTCGCCAGAATGGTGAAAGGCGACGATGTGCACCCGCTGGCGCAGGCCTTTCAGCGTGACCAAGACCGCTTGGTGGCCTTTGCACAACTGGTTGGCCATATACCCAAACACCGCATCCGGCGGGTAGGTGGTGCTGTAGGCGCTGACCGGACGCCCGGTCAGATCGCCACACACTGTCAAGTACTCCTGGTGGCACAGGACTTCGTGGGTAGCACTGCGGATGTAGGGTTGCAGCATCGCTTCCAGTTCCGCTTGTACCTGCCCTACGTCGGCTTCGTCGAGTTCGTACAGAAAACGGCTGACCGTCGTGTAGTGCCGGAACTCGACGTCCCAGGCATCCCGCACCGCTTGATCCTGCGCCAAGGGGTGCGCCCCCAGGTTCAGGTCTGCGAGGTACTCGCACCCTGACAAGGAGGCCAACCCAAATTCGAGAATCAAGTCGCCCCCGGAAAGGGCATCTTGGTGATGACGTGGCGGTACGGCGGCTCGCAGGCGTTGGCTCAACTTCAGATAGCGTGCAAATCGCCCCCACGGAATCATCAGGCCGTGCTGGGTGACTTGGCAAATCGTCAATGGCCGGTTTTCGATTGTTAAAGTCATCTCCCGCTCCCCTCGTTTTTGGTCTGATACAGAAATTGTAAGGGGATCGGGGACGTTGCGAAAGTTGTCAAAATCAAAGTTTCAGGACGATTCAGCGCCTGAGTGCGCAATCCCTACGT
>DAOTXX010000011.1:0-5864 GCA_034434835.1 Thermoflexales bacterium
TGGATGCACTATCGCCTCAACGCCGAGGCGGTCAAGTCCGACATGCGCCAGGATGGGCGGTACCTGTTGGTCACGAACGTGCCGACGCTGACGCCCGTCGAGATGCTGCGTCTGTACAAAGGCCGCGACGTGGCGGAGAAGCGCTTCCAAGTCGCCAAGAACGACTTGAAGATGCGACCGTTCTACGTTCATCTGGATGCTCGCTTGGAATCCCTGGTGTTCGTCAATATGGTCGCGCTCCTGACCTACACGCTCATCGAGCGGCGCTGCCGACAGTGTGGGCTGACCAAGCTGACGGCTCGTCAAGTGATCGCGACCTTCGCTCCACTCCAAGTCGTTGAGACCCACTGCTGGGATGGGTCCGTCTTGCGCCGGATGACATCCTTGACCGAGGCGCAAGAACGTCTCTTGCGGCGCTTGGGCTACCAGGATGATTTCATCGCGGCCCAGACGCCTCGCCCACTGGCGGAGCCGCTGGTCTTACCCAGCCCCGGCCACGTGCCGTGCAGCGTGCCACCCCCGCGCGTCGAGGTGGCGGCCTGAACCACTGGCGGATTCCGTCGGTGGCGGATTGACCTGCCCCGGTCACGGGCAGGAGCCAGCCAACAAGAGCATACGCGCCCAACCGGGCGAAATCTTTGACCAATGGGCCGCTGGATAGCCTACCATGGGGCCTATTGGTCATCCAGCCCCTGTGCGCTGCGCTCGCAGGGGTGCGAAATACAGGCTTAGGCAAGCCGGAATGGATACCATCCGGCAAAGCGTCCAATCGCTCTTGGGCGCCAGCAGCCAGAAGCGTCTTGAGTTGTTGCAGCATAAATTCGCTGCTGGCGAGTTCGACAAACTGCTCCTGTTCCTCAATAACTGTGCCATCTTCATCGCGGATGCGACGGAGTGTGTTGAAATTGCGCGGATGCACGACTTCGCCCAACACGCTGGCATCCAGAAAGCCCGTCGCGTCAATGTAGGCAATCTTGCGGCTCAGACTTTCGACCAGTCCCAGCAGACGCTCCAGCCCTTTATCGGGGAACATGTTGTAGATGGCGATGACATCGAATGTCGAACCGATGCGGTCAATGCGGCCCGCGCGCTGCACCATCCGAGTCGGATTCCAGTGCAGGTCATAATTGACGACGAGGCCGCAGTCTTGCAGGTTTTGCCCTTCGGATAGAACGTCAGTGGAAATCATAACGTCCACTTCATCATCCCTTCCGGCGATCTCGGGCTTGTTGTTCGACCGGGGCGAGAACGCCTGGATCAGTCGTTCACGCTCGGTGGGTGACGCCCCACTGTCCATGCGGCGGATGTGCGGATCACCGATTGCCTTGCGCCAGGCGGCGCCGCGCTCCTGTCCCAACTCGCGATAGAGATAACGCGCCGTGTCCTTGTAATACGTGAACAACAAGACCTTTTGGCCGCGCAGCGGCCCGCCGAGCAATTCCTTGAGGCGCGTTAGCTTGGCGTCCGCTTCCGGCTTGATGTCCTTGATGAGCTGCCAGACATCGGTCAGTTTTTCCACATCGTTTTGCAGAGCGTGATGCAACCGGCGCAGGTCATATTGGGCCGGGTCGAGCATAGGCAATTGCGCCAGAAACGCTCGCGCGTCCTCACTAGCGTCAAACTCTTCGGCCAGCGAGACAGGCGTCGCGTCGTCTTCTTCATCCTCGTCGGCAATGTATTGCATCGCCTTGGCAAACGAACGGCTGTCGAGCACACGGCCATCCAGCACGTATTCTTCAAACGTCTTGATAAAGGCCAGCGCCCGCCGAATGCTGATACGCAGCGCCGCCACAGACGATTCCAGACGCTTGAGGTAGCGCGTCTTGAAGATGCCGACCAGTGCCTGCTCGCGCCCTTCCTCGAATTCATCTCGCACAATGCCGGCTTTCTTGTATGATTCCAGATTATAGTGCGCCAGTTGCAAAGCCTCAATGTCGGCGACGATCCGTTCATAGATACCCTGGTACGTGGCTTCGAGGTCATAGTGCACTGTCCGCAGCCGCCGCTCCGGCCAGCGGACGGGTTGCCCTTTGATCGTAGCATTGGGATAAGCTTGGCGGATAAAAGGCCGCGTGCGGCGGATGACGACTTCTTCCAGCAGGTTGAACAAAGCCGCGCTGGCCTGCTGGTCTTGCGGTTGATCGCGCGCAGCGAGAAAGTAACGGTACAAATCGCCAATGCCCGCGCCCGCAAAGTAAGCACGATTATTGCCGGTGAACAACGTGATCTGGTTGTACAGGTCAAAGATGTTGTTGTTGATCGGCGTGGCCGTGAGTAGGATGACCTTTTTGCGCCCGCCGCTACGTCCGCGCCCGCGATTGGTGTCAATCACAGCGGTGAGATTCTGATAGCGTTGAGTGTTGCGGTTGCGAAAGTTGTGCGATTCGTCTATCAGAATCACATCCACGTCGCCATAGTCGGCGGGGTCAAAGCGCCCGTCGGCTCGACCGACTTCTTCCTGGGAAATGACCTTTGCCGCTATGGTTGCGCTTGCCAGTTCACGTTGCCACATCTCGCGCAGCGAGGCGGGGCAAATGACCAGCGCCTTCATCCGCTGGTGATAGGCATAGTCTTCCAGCAGCTTTTTGCCGATCCACGTCTTGCCCATGCCGACCGAATCCCCGATGAGCAAGCCATCGTACTTGGCGAGGATGCGGCGCGCCTTTTTGACCGCATCTTCCTGGAACTCGGATAGCTCGACCGCCGAGCGAACGCCAGGCAACTCGGCGGCCTCGAGTTCATCGCGAAAGTAGGTGTAAATCGCTTTGAGGTAGATGTCGTAAGGGGTGTACTCGTGGCGGCCAAACTTGCTGGCGTCGAGCAGTTCAATCAAGTTTTGTTTATAGTCGCGGGCGTTTTCCCATTGGCGCTCGTACCAGTCCACCAGATCGAGGATAGCACGCGCGCCGACTTCGCTTTTGAGCACACGCCGATTCGGATCCGAGAT
Source organism: Thermoflexales bacterium (assembly GCA_034434835.1). GTDB lineage: Bacteria > Chloroflexota > Anaerolineae > Fen-1058 > Fen-1058 > JBGLNJ01. The sequence continues at coordinate 2,948 of DAOTXX010000011.1, forward strand.
CGCATCGCTTGCGCGTGCGCCGGCCAGTTGCTCGGCAGCCGCGCGTGCCTGGGCATCGTTGATCTCGTCTTCATCGAGCAGAGTCTTGTGCGCGAGGTTCAATTCCTTGTTGGTGCGCAGACCCGCGCCGGTGAAATTGGATGAGCCGACGATGCCGATGAGCGGCAGGAAGCGGTCGAACAATGCCAACTGCCCGCCCTTGTCGCCATAGAACAGATAGCACTTGGCGTGCAAAAAGCCCTGGTCGTACAGCCGGACAGCGATATTCTGGCGTTGAAGGAACGCGATGAGGTCTTCGACCAGGCGGAGCGTTTCTTCGGTGAAGGGTTCACGTTCGAGGTCGGCGCGCAACGCAGCGTTGAGCGCGGTTGCCTGGGGCCGCAGTCCAACATCTTTTCCAGCATGTGGCTCAAAGCCGAGCAGCAGGCGAAAGCTGCCGAGTTTCTCAAGGTTCTCGCGCAGTTCCTTGTAGCCGGAGATGTAAAAGTAGGCGCTGGCAATGTCCAGCGAACGGTTGGCATTCCCGGCCAATATTGCATTGAGCACGTCGGCCAATGTATGAGTTTGGTTATCTATGACGTAGGGTATGCGCATGGCTATTTTTGCTGTGTCATTGCCGACAAACTGGCGATGAATTGTCGATAGTCTGCCGATAACGCATAGGCCCGCTTGCGCCAAGTATCCACCACAATCAGTTTGTCCTCGTCGGCTCACCGCCCCGCACGCCGGCCGCGCTCGGACGAGCGAAGAAGGCTCAGGCAGAGGCCAGACGATCGAGCAATTCACGCGGGGTAATGATCGAGATGCCCCGATAGGTTTGCAGATTCAACAAGTGCTGGTCGCCGCTGACGATGAACGCGGCCTGGCCTGCTACCGCCGCTTCCAGGAATTTGTCATCAGCCGGATCAGCCTGTATCACGCGCAGCCGCTCGACGGACACGACAAATTCGGCTTTGCGGAAGACGTAGCCAATGAGGTCGTCCACCACCTCGTTCGGCAAGCCAAACTTGGGGCGGCGCAGAACAGACAGGTATTCGCCGACGATTTGATCCGTGACGACGAGTGTGAAATGCCCGGCCCGCCAGTGGTCAATCACGGCCCGCAACGCGCCGCCCAGCGCAGCCGACAAGAACACATTCGTGTCGAGCACAATGCGCATCATGGTTCTGACCTGACGGCTTTGATCTCGGCTTGAATATCCTCGTCGGTGATGCCGCGCGCCTGCGCAATCGCCTGCGCGCGCGCGAGCGCGTCCACAAAACGCCGCTCAATGGTTTGCTCATCGGCCAGGCCAATCTTGAGAAAACGGATGAACGCGAGCACGTCGGCCTGGCGCGTCTCGGGCAACATTTCAATTTCTTGCGCGATGGTTTCTTTCAGATTCATCACTGTCATCGTGACCCTCCTTGCCTGCGTTACCCTGGCGAAGGTTGGCACACAGCGCCAAGGCACAACCTCTCTATCTTACCGCTTTCCTTCCACCACTGCAATCTCATCCTCGCTCAACCCATACAGCCGATACACTACCTGGTCAATCAACGCATCTGTCCGCGCCAGTTGCGCCTTGATGGGCCGCAAGACAGCCAGGCTCTTGTCATATTCCGCTCGCAGCCGCGCCGTGAAGCGAGTATCCGACAGGCTGACACCCAGCCGTGTCTTGTTCCTGAACAGGATGTCTTCCAGTTCCTCGTAAGGCAACTCTGGCTCATCCTTTTGATAGTCGCCCAGGTAGTTGCGCAGCCTGCTTTTGCCCGTCAGCGCATCCAGGCCGGTGTTGCCCTGACGGTCGGGGTTGATTTTGAGCACGCCTTCCAGCCAGACCAGGAAGCGCTTTTGCTCGGCCTGCTTGCGCTTGTTGAGGTCAATCATCTGCCCGGCCAGGAACGCGAGCAGGTCGTGCACCACGTCCGATTCTTCCGGCTGCGCGGCCAGGCGAACGTCAAGCCAGCGACCGAGTCTTGAATCCCTGAAAACACTGAAGGAGGCTGAGGTCACTGACGCGCCCTCAGTGCGTTCAATCCATTCAGTCGCCTCAGTGATTCCTTCCTTCGTCAGCGCCTTGCGACGGGTAGCGGGTGTGGTGAAGGAGATGCGACGTAGAGGTATGGTGTTCAGATTATTTGCACTAAAACGGCTATAACCCTGCAACTTGGGTGGGCAGACCTGAACCAGGTAGACTGTCACGAGCTGTGAATTGAAGACAGCCAGTAGGTAGTAGTTATCTAGTGGACTTGAGTCTTCACGGATGAATCCAGGGCAATTCGCGCCATTGAAAAGCGTGTTTGGGCCTAGAAGCCCTACTGTGGCTTGTGTGGCTACTCCCTTTATGAGTAGTTTCCTAGGATGCACATAGTTGAATCGCCCTGGTCTCAGATAACAGAACCATTCGTTACCAGCCGCATATAACCGTCGCGAGTCCTTCCGCTGTTGTAAGGCTCCACGATGTTCTGAGAGATAGCGATAAATGTTCGGGTAATGCCTCTTCAAGGCATTTTCTTCAAGCAGGACAGCTTCATCCTCATCGCCTGCCTCATAAGGGTATATGGCCCATGCAGATGGCATAACTTCCTCAAAGGCTTGAATTTCTTCCGACCGATAGGCATAGGGCAGGAGCAAATCACTTTCCAGACCAAGTTGTTCCACTTGATGCTGTTCTATTACAAATACTTCATCTGCACCAGTGAGTGCTCCAATGTAAAAATGTCCGTACTCTGTCACTGGGCTGAACAAGTTAGAAGATAGGCGCAGTCTCCAATCCAGAGTACCGAATGACCAAGAATCAGCACTAAGCCTGTATTTCGCACCCCTGCGAGCGCAGCGCACAGGGGCTGGATGACCAATAGGCCCCATGGTAGGCTATCCAGCGGCCCATTGGTCAAAGATTTCGCCCGGTTGGGCGCGTATGCTCTTGTTGGCT
>DAOTXX010000012.1:0-2438 GCA_034434835.1 Thermoflexales bacterium
GCATCACGCTGACGTACCTGTACGGCGATCACCTGGGCAGCACCTCATTGGCGACAGATGCGAGTGGCGTCAAGATAGGCGAGCTGCGCTACACGCCGTATGGGGGCACGCGGTACACGTGGGGTGCGACGCCGACCGATCACCGCTTCACTGACCAACAAGAACTCGCGGCGCTGGGGCTGTACGATTACGGCGCGAGGATGTACTCGCAATCGCTGGGGCGGTTTATCTCGCCGGATCAGATTGTTCCGAGTGCAGGGAATCCACAGGCACTGAACCGTTACGCTTACGTGAGCAACAATCCGCTCAAGTACGTTGACCCGACGGGACACGCCCAAGCCTGCCCTGATAATAACTGCGGCACCCCAGGAACGTGGACACTGCTGCCATTTACTCCGATACCTATGCCTGTCCTAACACCGCCACAGGTTGCGACACCTGCACCGTTGACCTTTGACTTGGATACTTCTGTTTGGTGGAGGTATGCATCCGACATTGGCGCTGGCCTAGGCGGAGGCATTGAGGGTGGTCGAGTAGCTGCTGCGAGTCAACAAGTGTCAATACGTGTATCAAGCAAGAGTCTGCGATTTGTACATATTAACGGCCCACAGTGGGCACGAGACATCCTGGGCTTGACGCATAGAGGAAGTGCAAAGCTAACTCATCCTGGGGAACTGTATGCTGGTACAGGGTCAAGAGTATTGGGTAGTATCAAGTCATTGGGAACAGTCGCAGGTCTGGTGATAAATACCGTGGTTGATATTCATGATTATTACGCTCCTGGGCAGTACCAAGGCGATAGATTCCGCCTCGCCGCTGCTCTGACAGTGGACACAGGTGCTACTATAATAGTCGCCGGGCTGGCTGGAGCCGCTGCAGGCGCGGCCATTGGAGTCTGGGGTGGTGGGGTAGGAGCAATACCAGGGGCCGTCATTGGGGGTGCTACTGGAATATTAGTTGGCGTAGGGTTGTCAGTTTGGTTCAATGAAAGTGGAGCACGAGAAGGATGCATAACCGAAGTCGCCGGTCAATACAAGAACTGGTTTGGACCCTAAAGCTATATAGATCGCAGATTTCTCGTGGAGGTAAAAATGTCTCTTACGCATGATGAGGTAGAAAGGCTATGGCAGCTACGTCGAAGCACGGCCCTGCCCAGCGGGTATATAAGCCGAATCCTGAGTTCGGTGTGGGTGTTGCCTGTTCTATTGATTCTTCCAATGATGGCAGCCAAGTTCTCGTCAGACGCTTTAAGAATTTGTGCTATTGCGGCTATCGCTTACCTTTTGTATGGACTTGCCACCTATATGATACTGTGCTTGTGGTCTTTCTCAAATGACAAGTCAATCTCCCGAGAACGCATGAGTTTGCTAATAGTCCTCATATTTGATGGCCTATCACTACTTTTTCTTGCGGTTATATTTCTCTGGACAGGTATATTGGGCATCAAGTATTTGTCTTTTGACGGCAGTGCTGTTGTGACGGCGATCGTGGTGTTGTGTGTGGCCGAGACTGTGTTCGTGCTCATGCGAGGGGGTCATTTCGTCAGAAATATGCTCGCCAAGTCAACACACCTGGCATCAGAGAAAGAGGTACGTTGGATCATGGGGATCCAAAGTCTCGGTGGCGTTGGTGTATGTTTGGGGGCCATCTTGAGAGGGAGCCCTTTTGCCATTACTTTTGTGACTGGCCTTGCTGTTTTGGGATCCCTTTTGATATTGCCTTTTAGTGTCATTATACTATACCAGGTCTTCATCATGGTATGGGACTGGAAGGGCAGAGTCGGCAATCACGCCAAGTGAAACACATTCCAGGCCAGACAGGCTGTGGGGCATACAAATTGTTCACACGGCTTTCTTGGTCTGCCATTCGTGTTGGCCCATTTTGTACTTTGACAACCGAATAACATTGCGCACCTGCAACAATTGCGGCCCTATGAGCCAGGGCGAGCACTGTTGGCAGCGGACAGTACAGCGAAAGCTACGGCTCGCCTCCTGCGGCGACGCTGCACCAGCCGTTCGCCGTCATCAGCACCACGGCCGGCTTTCGCGCGGCCTATGACGCCAACGGCAACCCTTCGCTTTCGCTCAGGGCAAGCATGACCCTGCGCGTGGAGATGAGTGGCACGCAGCGGATCACGTACACGCAGGCGTGGGACGTGGAGAATCGCCTGAGCGTGGTGACCAACACCGTCACCGGCGCCGTGACGCGCTTTGCGTACGATGGCGACGCGCTGCGCGAGCGCGTGAAGAAGGTCGAGGGCGGGCAGACCACGGTCTACGTCGGGGCGCAGTATGAAAAGAACGTGACGACCGGCGTGGCGACGACGTATTACCTGGTCGGCGCGAAGCGGGTCGCGCTATGATGCCATTCCTGCGGTTTGCAAGTTCTTGTATGATGTGGTAAATTCCGGGCGCGTCCCCGTTCGGCCAGCCATTGAA
>DAOTXX010000013.1:0-6908 GCA_034434835.1 Thermoflexales bacterium
GGAAGAAAAACGGGATGTCTTGCGTCGCGCTGACCACATCGCGCGCCATTTGCTCGATCGCTTGCTGTGTGGCCGCATGGATCGTCGTCGCCGCCACGGCGTACACCAGCACCGCGATCATGACGAGCATAATTGGAATCAGAGTGAACAACAACCGGCGATTCAGGCTGCGCGCAAACGGCGGCGCAGCGCGAGCGGACTCGACCGGGCGCGATGCTGGGAACAATCCATAGAGGAGCTGCGTGACCAGGCCGGCGAGGGCGCTTTCGACCAAGGCCGGCAACCCGCCAGAGAGGAACAGCGGCCACGCCGCATCCAGCGCCGAAAGTGGCTCGCCGGGCGTATAGGCATAGGAGCCTAGCAGACTCAACGGCCAGATCAACAGGCGGGCCGTCACACTCACTACAAAAGGCTGTCGAAACGCCGCAAAAATGCGTCCCCGATAGTCTTGCCGCAACAGGAAGCCGGCGACCCATCCAAAGAAAGCAAACTCGAAAATCTGCGTGATCTGGCCGCTGATGAATATGGCGCGGGTCAGACCGCTCACCAGCCCCACGAGGACCGCCGGGCCGACTCCGACCCACGCTCCGGCCAACAGAAGGGGCAAGCTTCCTAATAGGGGATCGGGTGGGCCATAAACTTCTTGGGGCTGATTGGGGACGGGCGGACGCGCAACCGGGTAATGCCAGGCGAGGACGTTGTTCAGGCCCACCGCTGCCAGGCAGAGAAACACCAAAAGCAGCCAGCGGCTAACCCCTAGCCGCCGCCAGCTCCGACGTGTGCCGACCAGCGTCAGGATCAGCAACACGCCATACAGGCCCAGGAGCGCAAGGCCTTCTAGTTGTCGGGCAGGTTGGTCGAGGAAAGGCACTCGCCAGATGCCCAGCCAATCCATTTGCATGAGCACTGCTCTCGGTGCAGTTGTGAATCACACCGTGAGGATTATAGCACGAAGGGACATGGGCGCAAAACATGGCCGCACGCACCCCATGCGCTTGACACCGGGAGTATAATAAAAGCAGAGCCGTTCCCAGCTAGAAAGGGTGGTGCGACATGATTCCGCTGCGCTATTCATTCGTCCGCTGGTTTATCTTTGCCATTGGCGTGGCCATTGCGGCTTACTTACACTACTTTTTCCCTCCAGTCGGCCTTCAGGTGTTCCTCTACTTTCTGCTGGTCCTCACCGCCACGTCATGGATCGTTCCGCCGGGCATCTATGGATGGCTGGTGCACGCGATTTGCCCTACCTGTGGCAAGACCGTTCGGTGGGAGGCCGTGCAGCCAGATGGCGAGCCATACCGGGAGCAAATTGTCATCCACTGCCCTGGCTGCAACAAGTCGAAGGTGGAGTGGGAGTACTCGCCGGCGTAAGCCGCCGGCCCCATCCATCTACGCCGAAAGGATTCAAAGCACAGGGCGCGCCATGCGCAACGTGCCTCCTTGCGCGCGGCCAGCAGCCTGTCGGAGAAACCCGTTTTCTCAGAGACAACGGGTTTCGGGTGCCAATTGCTAGCTCTCTGCCAGGTGTGTAACGCTCACCACCTCGCCGCCGCGCTGGTACACTCGCGTCACGCGCGGCAGGAGCGAGGTCGTGACCTCGTAGTTGATCGTGCCTGCCAGCCGGGCCACCTCTTCGGCGCGGATCTCGGCCTCGCCTTGCCGACCGATGAGCACGACCTCGTCGTCTTGCTGCACGCCTTCGATGCCGGTGATGTCCACAACAAACTGATCCATGCACACGCGCCCGCGAATCGGCGCGCGCTGCCCGCGGATCAACACGCTGCCCTTGTTCGAGAGAATTCGGTGGTAGCCGTCGCCATAACCCACCGGCACCAGCGCGACCGGTGTCTCGCGCTGCGTGACGAACGTGCGCCCGTAACTGATGCCGGCCCCGGCTGGGATCACGCGCACCCGGCTCACGCAACTCTTGAGCGTCAGCGCCGGGCGGATCTCGAACACCGGCGGCCATTCGTCGGAAGGCGTCAGGCCGTACATGGCGATGCCAACGCGCACCGCGTCCAGGTGTGATTCGGGCAGCGTCATCGTCGCCGCCGAGTTGGCAGCGTGGCGCAACGGGACATGGAGGCCTGCGTCGTCGAGAGCACGGATCACGTCCAGGAAAACGTCAAGTTGACGGCGCACGTGCGTCTGATCGGCAGCGTCGGCAGTCGCAAAGTGAGTGAACAATCCTTCGAGTTTGACGCCAGGCAGAGCGGCAAGACCCCGCGCAAAATCCACCACCTCTTCGGGCATCAGCCCGTAGCGGCTCATGCCGGTATCCACCTTGACGTGCAGCGGGATGACCTTGCCCGCGCGTGTAGCTTCAGTCGAGACTGCGTCCGCAAACTCACGAGTGATCAGACTTGGGGTGAGATCGTAGCGAACGATCCATTCAGCGCCCGAGGGCGGCGTATAGCCCATGACAAGGACAGGCGCAGTGATGCCCGCGCGGCGCAACTCGATGCCCTCAATCATACGATGAACAGCTAACCATGTCGCCCCGGCCCCAAGTGCCGCTCGCGCCACGGGCACAGCTCCATGACCGTAGGCGTTCGCTTTGACGACCGCCCAGATTTCGATGCGCTCGCCAACGTGCCGCTTGAACGCGCGCACGTTGAACGCAATGGCATCCAAATCAATCTCGGCCCAGGTCACAACACCATTTAGCATGATCAGCATCCATTGGTGCCAACTTTAGCCCCGGAGTGCGGCCTTCAGGCCGCAGGCTGAAGCCTGCACTCCAACCTCAAGTTGACATGCATGGAACAAAAGACCTGTCAGGTTTCCTTCAACCTGACAGGTCTGTGGGTTACTTGCTCAGTACGATCGGACCGATCCTGAATCCGTACCGGTCATTGACAAACGTAAAGGAAGAAACGCCCGGCCGGGCAGGCTCGAACTCCCACCAGGCGCTTGGCTCGTGCGGAAACGCGGGGTTATCGTTGTCTTTGTATCCCAAAAGATAGTTGTCACCGTACACGAGCACATCCGCGTCAGCAGCGCCTCCGTACCGGCCAGGAATGTATTTGTTACCCAAGTTGTCTACCACATAGGTCACGGCTCTGGAATGGGGATGATAACTGCCGCGGTCACGCGGCGTCCCCTTGATCAGTTTGACCTGCCAGTGACCGTAGAATCGAAGACGCTCAGGATAGACCTCGACCTTGATCACACAGAACGTTTCTTGCCACTCGCGCCCGTCGAATGAACTGCCATACGTCGCACACAGGGGAGCGATGGGATACACACCCGGCGTGCGCCACAATTGGGCTGAACTCTTTTGTGCAGCCGGCTGAGGCGTAACAGGCCGCCGCGTCGAGGTGGCCGTCGGCGTGGGGCTGGGCGTTTCGGTCGCCGTAGGAGTAGCAGTGGGGATGGGCGTGTTAGTCGGCGGGACGGTCGAGGTCGGATACGGTGTTTGAGTGGGATAGGCCGTGGGCGTTGGGTATGGAGTTTGTGTCGGGAGTTCCGCAACCACTGTCGGCGCAGGTGTGGAGGCCGGTGTGGGCGTCGCGCAGCCGGATGCCAATACCAGGGCCAGAGTGATCAACAGAACGCGAGACCATGTCGAGCGCATCAGATGACCTCCAAAGAAGAATGAAAATGAAGCCGGCGCTGCAAGACATTGCAGTGCAAAGTGACTTGCGCAACGAGAGGCGATTATACCGCGCCGGGTAGAGTACGGCAAATCTATGTTGCCATCTGCTAGTCGCCACTTTGACAACTGACCGGCACAAGCTATAATCCCAATCTCAAATACCCAATCTCCAATAACCAGTTTCCCATCATGTTCGAATTCACACTTCAGGCCAGATGCGGGCGCGCGCGTGCGGGGATCTTGAAGACGCCGCACGGCGATCTCGTCACGCCGGTCTTTGCGCCTGTGGGCACGCAGGCCACCGTCAAAACGATGACGCCGCACGAGTTGCAAGAGCTAGGCGCGACCCTGGTGCTGGCGAACACGTATCATCTTTACTTGCGCCCCGGCAGTGACATCATCGCACGGCTCGGCGGCTTGCACCGCTTCATGGGCTGGCCGGGGCCGATCCTCACCGACTCGGGTGGCTATCAGGTCTTTAGCCTCAAAACGCTGCGCCAGGTGGACGATGACGGCGTGACCTTTCGCTCGCATCTGGATGGCTCGACGCACCGTTTTACACCCGAAAAGGTGATCGCGACTCAAGAGGAACTCGGAGCCGATATTGCCGTCTGCCTGGACGAGTGCGCGCCTCCGCTCGACCGGGCCTACAACGAACAGGCGCTCGCGCGAACCCATGCCTGGGCCGCGCGCTGCCGCGCTGCCCATCGCCGCGCCGACCAGGCGCTGTTCGGCGTCGTGCAGGGCGGCGTGTTCCCCGATCTGCGTGAGCAGTCTGCGCGCCGGATCACCTCGCTCGATTTCCCCGGCCATGCCATCGGCGGGCTTTCGGTCGGCGAAAGCAAAGAGCAAACGTACGCCACGCTCGATCAGATGGACGATTGCCTGCCGCAAGACAAGCCGCGCTACCTGATGGGTGTGGGCACCGCCCAAGATTTCCTTGAGGCCGTCGCGCGAGGCGTGGACATGTTTGATTGTGTCTTGCCCACGCGACTGGCCCGCCACGGCGCCGCGCTCATCCCGGGCGGGCGGCTGAATTTGCGGAACGCCCAGTACGTCGCTGACGAATCGCCGATCCAGGACGGCTGCGGCTGCTACACCTGCCGGACGTTCACGCGCGCTTACGTGCGGCATCTACTGGTGGCCGACGAAATCCTCGGCCTGCATCTGCTTTCGATCCACAACTTGTATCTGCTGCTCAACCTGATGCGCCGCATCCGCGCTTCCATCCTCGACGGCACATTCGAGCCACTGGCCGCCGCCTGGCAATCCCCCAATGACATCTGACGCTTCACGCTTCACGTTTCACGAATCATGGTACAATCACTCCACCTTTCACTCAGGACAACACAATGACCATCCTGCAAGCCATCTTCCTCGGCATCGTGCAAGGTCTGACCGAGTTCATTCCCATCTCAAGCTCCGCTCATCTGATCATCGTCCCCTGGCTGTTCGGCTGGGAAGACAAAGCGTTGACCAGCTTGTCGTTCGACGTGGCCCTGCATCTGGGAACGCTCGTGGCGGTCCTGGCCTTTTTCGCCGACGATTGGGCACGGTTGATCCGCGCCTGGCTCGCCAGCCTGATCGAGCGCAAGGTCGGCCACGACTCGGACCGACGGCTGGCGTGGATGCTGATCATCGGCTGCATCCCTGCCGTGGTCGTCGGCACGCTGGCGGAAAGCCAGATCGAGAGCCTGTTTCATGAACCGGACGCGCCCCATCAAACCGGCGCAATGATCGCCATGGCTGTCATCATCGCGCTGCTGGGGGCGGCCCTCTACCTGGCCGAGCGTTTCGCGCAGCACGCGCGAACGCTGGGGCAGGTCACGCTCAAGGACAGCATCTTGATCGGGCTGGCGCAAGCATTGGCGATCTTGCCGGGCGTGTCGCGCTCTGGCAGCACCATCACCGCCGGGCTGGCGTTGGGGCTGGAGCGCCAGGCCGCCGCGCGGTTTTCGTTTTTGCTTTCTGCGCCGATCATCGCCGGCGCGGGGGCCAAAAGCCTGTGGGATATTTTTCAGGACATCCAGGTGGGGATCATCACGCAAGCCGACCTGAGCCTGTTCCCGATCGGCTTTCTCGCCGCCGCTGTCAGCGGCTATCTGTGCATCAAGTACCTGCTGCGCTTTTTGCAAAAGCATCCCACCTACGTGTTCGTGTACTATCGTTGGGCGCTGGCTGCGCTGATCGTCCTGGCAGCGCTCGCACGCGGCTGACACACGACGCATGACGTTTGACGCATGACGCTTGGCACTCGCCGAATCTCGATGCCAAAACTTGCTGACCAACTCGTCCTCGTCATCTTGATCATCGTATGGCTGGTTGGCTGCGGGCCGACGCCGGCCGTCACGCGCACACCCCTGACGTTCGAGTTCGCCGTATCCTCAGCCATGCAGCCGTTGATGGATGAACTGACGTCGGCGTACCGCGCGGCGCATCCGCACATCACGTTCAACCCTCGGCGGGTCAATTCGACACAAGCGTTAGATGCTCTGTGGGACGGCGAGGTGGACCTGGCCGCCGTCTCATGGCTGCCTGATGCGCAGCGCGAATCCGTCTGGCTGACGCCCATCGCGATAGATGGCGTTGCCATCATCGTTCACCCGAGCAATCCGATCCAGGGCCTCTCGCTGATCCAATTGAGAGACATCTTCCGAGGCCGCATCGCCGAATGGCCAGAAGTCGGCGGGCCGCGTGGCGAGATCGTCGTGCTTTCGCGCGAAAGCGACTCGGGCACGCGCACCAAGTTTGAACAGACCGTCATGGAAGGCCGCAGCGTCACGGTCAATGCGATCCTGAACTCGTCAGAACAAGCTGTGCTGGACAACGTTTGGATGATCACGACTTCAATCGGCTATCTGTCCAGCGGCTATCTCACCAGCACCGTCAAGGCCATCGCGGTGGAAGGCGTGCCGCTCGCGCCCACGAACCTGGCAAGTCAACAGTATCCATTGAGCCGCCCCTTGATCCTGGTCACGCCCGAAGAGCCTCAAGGGGAACTGCGCGCGTTCGTCGCCTGGGTGCTCGGCCCAGAAGGGCAGGCGATCGTTGGAAAGAAATATGGGAGGGTCAAGTGAAGTGATCAGTGATCGGTGATCGGTGTTCAATGGCCGATTGATGACCGAGCACTGATTACGGGTCACTGGAGCGCGCTTGCCTCACGGTTTCAACTGTGTTACACTAGCGAAGCTTCGCCTCAAACCGACAAGTGGTGACGCCACGGCGCGTTGAGGCGCTTGGCAAGAATGGACATGAGTTGTATTCTTTCTGGTGGGAGGATACAACCATGTCTACGATGACGATTCGAGAA
>DAOTXX010000014.1:0-65767 GCA_034434835.1 Thermoflexales bacterium
GAGGCAGCTTCCGCTCCTCAGCAATCCTCTTTACCCACTCCTGCCCTCCCAGGACAAGTATAGACCCTGCTGGACGGAGGTTGCAAACGCTATTCAAGTTTTAAGGTTCATGATCTAATATACAAGCAATCTCATTTTCCCGACCGTATTTGTTTACCGGCCATCATACAGTTTTTAGAAGAGAGCGGGAGAACCTGTCAACCTGCCTGCCGCCAAGCAGGCAAATCGCGGATTTCCCACATAGCGTGGGTAAATCCTTCGCAAGTATGACCGGCGATGAATCGCCGGTCTACACAGCGGCGCTGGCTAAAGCCAGCTACCCCCACCCTAACCCTCCCCTGCATGCGGGGGAGGGCCGGGGTGGGGGTAGCGCAATGACCGAAAGTGGATTCGACACGGGTCAGAGAGGGCGATTACGTCCGGGTCAGCTCGAGGTTGCCGCCGCAGTTGGGGCATTGGACCAGCGCCTGCTTGACGGGGAACTGGGCGCCGCAGTAAGGACAGCGCCGCTCGACTTTGCTCTCCTTGAGATTGGGAAAGACGTACACGCGCCGGTCGTCCCGTTGCTCCCGAATGGCTTCGCCGCGTGACTGCAAGATTTCGAGTGCGGCCTGCACGTTCGCCGCCGGAGCGGAAAGGTTGGCGACAGCCTCTGCCGCCGTCGTCTCGAACGTGCCTTGCAGGCGCATCATCTCGACGATGCGATCGGCCAATCGCGGCGGCTCGATGTCGCTCAATCGCCGCCAGGTCATCCCGGCCCAGACTGCGCCCGCTCCGCCGATGAGGATGAGCAACATAGACAGCACGAATCGAATGGCCGTCCTTTCTGTTTCAACGGTTGACGCGCACAGAAACAGCAGGCCCAGGCCCAACAGGACCGCGCTGACCAGCAAAAGAATCAAGGCAATTGTTTTGTTCATCACGCACCTCAATTTCCAATGATCAATTGATAACCTGATCGCCTTTCAGATTTGTGAATTTCAGCGGCTCGTAGTAGCGACTTGAGTCGCTGGCCAACCTGGACGAAAGTCGTCACTACGGGCCAATTCACAAAATCCAAGTGCGCTCCGTATAATTGTCAAATTGACAATTGATCATAGGTTCAGCCTCTCCAGCCCCGGGTAGCTTCTGTGAGCGAATGGCTGAGCGAATCGAACATGCGCTTGATGTTGGCCTCCGAAAGCGGCCCCTTGACCTCCGCATCGAATAGCGCGCTGAACTGAGCCGGATGCTGGCCCAACGTTCTTTCATCCTTGACCTTGGCGCGCAGGGCATCCCATTGCTGGTGGAACTCGATCACGCTGTCGTCCACTTCCGCGCTCACCGGCCGCAGATAGGCCGAGTGCCGCTGCTGCTCTTTGATGACAGCTTCCACGCTCTGCCCAAACGACTCCAGCCCGCTGTTGATCCCATTCAAGAGCGCGATCAGGCCCGCGACTTTGCCCAGTCCCTCCTCGTAAGCATCCTGTTGAATATTAAACTGCACCATCCGGTTGATCTCGTCCATCAGCGGATTGCCGTCAGAAGGCAGAGGCGTCTTCCAATGATCGAACACATGAAAGATGGCGCGCTCCAGCGCCAGCTTTTCGAGCCGGGCCTCATCGCTCAACTGATCCAGCTCTTCGCGCGCGCGCGCAGCCTCGACCGTGGCCTGTTGCCATTGCTCCCGGAGTTTTGCCTCTTCGGTCGTATAGTCCGCTCTGGTTTTGGCCCACTCGTCCCGCACCTGTTGCAAGGCTTTGGCACTTTCTTCCATGCGCCCGAGCAGCTTTTGTCGTTTGCGATCCAGCTCGCCGAGCTTGAAAAAGTTGAGCGGCAAGGTCAGGCAGCCTGAGCGTCGCTTGATCTCGGCATTGAGCTGCTCCAACTCAGTCTGCATCTTGGACAGTCTGGCTTTGAGTTTTTCTTCCTGCTCGTTCAAACGCGGGTTGAGCTTGCGCATCTCGGCTGTGGTTTGCTGAGCGCGGGCCAAGAGGTTATCGGCAATCGCTTGGGTCTTGGGGACGATCTGCGACAGCAATTCCTGGCGGCGCTTTTCCAATGTCTCGCGTTCGGAGGGGACCTGTTCCTCAATCCTCCGGCGGATGTCGGCGGGAAAGACGCTCAGGTCATACGCTGCGCGCGCACACAAGTTGCTCAACGTCGCGTCGTGCATCGTCTGGTTGACCTTGTACGCGCTGACAAATTGCGTCTGGATTTCATGCAGCTCCTTGGCTACGTTGTCTATCTTGACGCGCGCGCCGGTCGTCCAGTTGTCCAGGTCTTCCGGTGACATACGTTTGGGCATGGTAGGCTCCTGAATGTTACTTGATCCCGACTCCGCGCACCTGACCCAAGACCCGGCGCTTGAGGCCCCAGATCGCATAGGCCAGCGGCGAGGTCGGCTGCATGTGTGGGGCGATTTCGGCAAACGTCTTTTGCTCGTCCCAGTACAGCGGGCACGCGCCGCAGCACAACTCGGCGTACTCGCAGCCCCGACAGCCAGGCGGCAAAAACTCTTTATCGCGCCAGTACCTGGCCGCGCGGCGATCCCACACCGTCTGGAAATCTTGGCGCAGCAAATTCCCAACACCTTGCTCAAAACTGGAGCACGGCAACACACTGCCGTCCGGCGCAATCGAAAGCAGCCCATCCGCCGCCGAGCACGACGGGCTGCCCAGCCCATACGCCGCCGGATTGAACAGGCACAGCGGCACTGGACTGTACCACACAAATTTCATCCCCTTGTCCTCTGTGTGATGCTTGAGGTCGAGCACGAGCGGGCCAATGTCCGCGTAGCCAATGTCAGGCTGGCCGACGGCGTCGCCCGTGCGGATGACCATGTTCATCGAAAGATGTTCCGAGCCAAGTTCCGCGACCAGGTCAATCAAACCGTACAGCGACTCGCGGTTGTGCCGATTGATCGTCGTGTTTGTGTGGACGCGGATGCCCGCCGCGCGCAGGTTGCGAATGCCCTGCACCGTCCGTTCGAACGCCCCGGCGCGACCGACGACGAGATCGTGCGTGGCCGCGTCGCCCGCTTCCAGGCTCACCTGCGCGCTATCGAGTCCGGCCTGCGCCAGGCTCTCGACAAATTCAGGTCTGGCGCAGCGGATGCCGTTGGTGATGAGGTTCATCCACAGCCCGTGCGAGCGACCGTATGCGATCAGCTCCGGCAGGTCGCGGCGCAGGGTCGGTTCGCCGCCGGTGAAGGACAGGCTCGGCACGTGCGCCTGATCCACGATCTTGTCCATCACCACCTTGACCTGTTCGGTGGACATGCCCGGCACCTGGCGGCCCCGGTCGGGCGCGCTGGCGTAGCAGAACGCGCAACGATTCTGGCAGCGATACGTCAGCGCGATCTCGGACAGCACCGGGTACTTGCGCTCGTGCGACCCAAACGGCGTCTGCTTGACGGCGGGCGCGCAGCCCGGCTGGCCGGACAGCAGCACGCTCAGGCTGCGGAGCAGCGCTTCGAGATCGGCCTGGACGCGCGCCGGCTCGACGTGGTAGCGCGCAGCAGTCTGCGCGACGACGGCCGCCACGTCCACCGTTTCGGCAGTGTAGAGCGCGTGGAGCATCTCGGCCGCCGTCGGGTTGAGGTGATGAATGCGGTTGGGGCGCAGGATGAGCACGCCATCTTCAGGCCGCACGAACAAGTATCGCCGCGTGCTGGAGATGAATTGTTCGGCAAAGGATTGAAGAGATGCGCAGTTCATGGTTTGGGTATTGGGTACTGGGTATTGGGTATTGGAGATTAGAGATTATGTGGCAGTCAACAGCGCGATGACGAGCACCACGCCAAGCGTTACCAGCCCAATGGCGAACGACGCAACAGATAGCGTCAGGGCGATAGATTTGCGGCGCAGCATGTCGGCAAAGGCCGCGGCCTGGGTTTTGGGCCTGGCGCTGGATGCCACCAGGCGCAGCGGCAGCACCACGATCAAGGCTTCGAGCAACGCCAACACCAACAAAACTACCGTGACCACGCCCAGCACACGCACAACCGGCAATTGCAAATAGACCGGCAGTTTTTCCGATTCGATGGCGAGCACGCCATACAACAAGCCCACCAGCCCGGTCACCAGGCCGATGACCAGCCGGGCGGCCTCTTCCAAACGGTCGGGCGAAGCCAACACCTGCTTTTCGAACCACTCGCGCTGAGCCGCCTCGGCAGATGTCTCAGGGCGGATTTCCACAACGGTGTACCTGGTCATCGCTCACTCCTCGATCTTGACGCTGACGATGAAATACGTGCCATCGTGCGGACAACGCACCCGGTACTGCTCGATTCGGGAGCGCGGCTTGCCTCGGAAGATAATCGCCCGGTATGCTTCCTGATCTACCCTTTCGAGGTGCCGGATGTCCTCTTGCCATTCGCGCCCGCAGAACGTGCACTTGACCGGTACAAGTTGATCCGACATGATCTGCTCCTGCAAAAGTTTGTCAGGCCGCCTGAATCGCGGCCAGATGACCGGCGTATGCGGCCGGGACCGGCGGCACGGCCTCGCCTTTCAGAACTGCAATCACGGCGCGCAGAAAAGCCGCCAGCTCATCCCAGGCCGAGCCGGGCGCTTCGCCTTCTGCGGCCTGAGCCGCGACCTCTTGCAGCCGGGCGATGAGCGGCTCACGCTCGGCCTGACCGCGCCGCGCGGCGATAGCGGCATCGCGGGCCTGATCGGCCAGCTCGCGCGCTGCCGCTTCCAATTGAGCGCGTTGTTCCGGCGGCAAGGCGGCCAGTTGCGCCTCTAACGTCTGTTGCTGTGAGGCAGCCGTTTGCGCCGCCGCCTGCAGGAGCGCGCGCTCCTCAGGGGACATGGCGGCTGCGGCGCGAGCGGCCTGCAACGTCTGCCGATCCGATTCCAGGTCAGGGTGGCCTGTGCGTTCGTCTAGTGCGACGACCTCTTCCAACGCACGAACAGCGTCCTCGTGCCGGTCGGCCTGACTGTAATACCCGGCCAGGTTATACAGCAGCACACTGAGCTGAACCAGCGCCTCGCGCGCCCTCTCCCCCAACTCTCCCGCTGGCGGGAGAGGGGAGATGGCGGCGCGCACCAGGGCGACGGCCTGTTCCTGTGCAGCGATGGCCGCATCCATGTCTCCACGCTGCGCGGCAGTTCTGGCCTGGGCAATTGCCTGCCCCAATGGATTTGAGGCCGAGACACCTGCGCCACCTTCGAGACTGGCGATCAGTTGCCGCACCTGGGCCGTTTCACGTGGCATGCCCAGCCGCTCGAAAATCGCCAACCCTTCGCGGTAGCGCGCCAGCGCGCCTTCACAGTCGCCCCGCGCCTGAGCCACCTGACCCAAATAGATCGTGTTGAAAGCAATGGTTTCGGTTTGACCCAACCGCCGGGCAATGCTCAACGACTCGTTGATAGCCTCTGTCGCCTTATCCCACTCCTGACGAGCCATATACACATTAGCCAGTCCTGCCAGCGACGCCGCCTTGCCTTTCAGGTCGCCCAGGTGCTCCAACAGTTTCAGGCTCTCCTGGTAGAGCAAGAGCGCCCGATCCAGATCGCCCCGCGTCACGTACACCTGCGCCATCATGGAAAGCGACGCCGCCTTGCCTTGCAGGTCGCCCAGTTGCTCATCAAGTTTCAGGCTCTCCTGGTAGAGCACGAGCGCCCGATCCAGATCGCCCCGCGTCACGTACACCTGCGCCATATTGTGCAGCGACGCCGCCTTGCCTTTCAGGTCGCCCAGTTGCTCATCAAGTTTCAGGCTCTCCTGGTAGAGCACGAGCGCCCGATCCAGTTCCCCACGTGTGACACACAGGTTTGCCAACTCGTAGCGCAGGCTGCTATCGGCTTTGGCCGCTTCAGGATCAGCGTGCGGGTCGGGCAAGGGAGAATCGGGCGCGAGAACGCCCATGATCGCATCATACGCAGCCCGAGTCTCGCCATAGGCGTTTTTGAGCCAGGCCTGCCGCCGGACATGCCAGAGCCTCTCGGTCCCGGTCAAGGTCGCCGTGGCAGCGTCGAGCGCATCCAGCGAAAGGCGCACGACGCGCGCCAGACCCACGTCTCTGTGGATATCGCCATAACCGCGCCGGGCCAGCCAAGCGCCATACGCGGCATAGCCTGTGCGGTGAGCGGCGCGCTCATCTTTTTTCACCAGGCGCGCGATTTGTTGGAGCAGCGCAGGCTGAAAGCGGTAGGTGGCCGGCGTGCCATCGGTAAAACGGCCATCCACCTCCAACAGGTTGCGGCGGACGAATTGGCCGAGGATTTCACGGGTCCATCCCTCATCCCCCTGGCCCCCTTCTCCCCCTGCTGCGGGGGGAGAAGGGGGTAATAGGCGTTCCCACACGAGCGCCGCGCCCTCGGCAAAAAAGGGGAAAGGAAAAACGCTCAGGGCGCGCAGGCGGGCCTGCAACTCGGCCGGCAAAACATCGTAACTGCGGGCAAAGGCCGTCGCAAAAGTGCGCTGATGTCCGGCCAGCCCGGCGTGCTCGGCGGCGGCCAGTTCCTCACCCCAGTTTGCCAGGAACTCGTCTGCGCCGCAAGTGGTGCTTGTGTCGTATTCGCCCGCCAGCAACGCGATCGCCAGCGGGTGGCCCTCAGCCGCCTGGGCGATCGCCAGCGCCAGCGCAAGCCCCGGCGCGCCTTGCGCCTTGGCGCGCGCGCTGTGATGCAAAAAGAGCTGCGCGGCAGGATCAACCCTCAGGCCGGGCAGCGGCCTGTCCGGGTCGGGAAAGAGCACCTCACCCGGCAGATGGGCGGGCTGCTCACGGCTGGTGAGCAGCAAGGCCGCGCCGGCCTCGGCCATTTGAAAGACCAGCCGGTGAACCGCCAGCGCGGCAGGGTCGCTGGCGGCTTGAGCCTGCAAGACGCTCTCGTAATTATCCAGCACCAGCAAGCCATCCCAATCGCGGATGGCGTCCAGAATCACTTGAGCCTGCTCGTCGGGCCGCTCGGCCAGGCGCTGCGCTTCGGCCTCGCCGCGCAACAGGCGCACCAGGTCGGCGCGAAAGCGAGCGTCATCCACAGTCCCCGAGGCAAAGCTCACCGCCCACGCGCCCTTGGGCCAGCGCCAGGCAAAGCGGCGGGCAAAAGCCGCCGCCAGCGCCGTCTTGCCCACGCCGCCCGTGCCGGCCACGGTGACGACCTTGCGCCCCTGTGAATACAGCCGGGCCAGTTGGTGCAATTCGAGGTCGCGTCCCAAGAGGCGCTCCGGCGCGCGGACTTCTTGCGGCAGGTGAGCCTGACCAGGCAAGCCCAGGCCGCTTACAACCGGCTGGCCGGCCTGGAGCGGCAACGGCCCCCAGGCGTTGCGGGCCACGTAGCACACCGGCAGGCCGGCCGCATAAGGATGCTGCCCAAGCGCCTGCCGCGCGCCGCGCACGGCTTCGGCCAGCGGGTGTCCCATAAGCAGCGTCTCGTAAAGCGCCACTGCCAGGTCATCGCTCTGCGGGTCGGGGAACTTGCCCTGCATACCAATTGCCGCCGGGACGCCGTTCAACACAAGTGCGCGCGCCAGGCGGGCCTCGTCGCCCACCGAAGTATGGCACGCACTCAAGAGGACAAAGCGCAGCACGCCGCGCGGGGGCATGTCCATGAGATGCTGGCCCAGCAAGCGGTCTTCCTTGCCGTCGGCGTCTTCGATCAGCAGCACGGCTGCCGGGCCATCCGGGGTGTCAATCACATCGCCGTGACAGGTGAGGTGCAAAATCGCCGGGCCACGCTGCAGCGCACGCCGCAAAGCCTCGCGCGTGGGTGGGACGCGAAACGCTTGCAACGCCTGGCCGCTCTCTTCGAGCACGCGGCGAATCTCACGCAGTTCCGACTCGATCGCCAGGCGATAGCCTTCGCACGGGCGGCCCTTTTCGTCCACCAACGGATCAGCACCCAGGGCGATAAAGCGGAGCGGGCCGGCTGCGGGCGCGGGCGGGGCGTCCCGATCGATCAGCCGCAGCAGGCTAAAGCGCACTGCCAGCAAACGGCGATCGGGCAGCGTGGCAAATTCCCACGGCACCAGGTCTGCTGCCGCATCGGCTTGCAACAACAGCACTCCTTCGGCATCGGCCTCCAGACGCTTGAGCAACGCCTGGCCGCCGAGCGCCGCCGTGAGTTGCTTGCCCAATTCATAGGGATCGGCCTGCAGGCGTTCCAGCGTCGGCAGACTCGCTTTCGGCGTCCGCCCGGCCAGCGGTTGACCGTCCAGGTACGGCGTAATGCACTCTTCGGGATCAGTGTGCAGAACCAGTGTGACGCTCAAGTCAACGCCTCATGCAATACCCAATCCCTGACACCCAAATTCCCAAAAACCAATGTTATACCACCGCCAAAGGTACAACCAGGCGCTCCAATCGGGCGTCAACCACGCGCAGCATGTCTTGAATAACGCTCACGGTTTCCTCATCAAACAGCGGCTCGCCACATTGGACACATACCCAGGCCGGCACATCGTCAATGACCAAGTGGTATCCTTTCCGATTGGCAGTGTAATTGACCTTCTTTCGGACCAGTCTGCCCTTACAATACATGCACTCCATCTCTAAGGCATCGTCCATGCTGGCTCCCAGATCAATCCTACCAAGCACTGCGCTGACGCCAAGATGCCAGACAGATATGCCAGGCCCGCGCCAATCTCGCGCAAGTTATCATCTGCCTTCGCACATCATTATAGCGCAGTCCAATACGACTTGGCCAACTGCAGTCTGCCACCGGCGGTCTGCGGTCGAGCGAGATGAAACACGCAATCTCTAATCTCCAATACCCAATATCCACTACCTCAAAAACTCGACACACACGCGCTGTGGCACGCGCTATGACACGCGCTGTGACAATCGCACGCGCTGTGGCAGGCATCATGGCAATTGCTGTGGACGCACGCGCTGTGGCAGGCATCGTGGACGCATGCACTGTGGCACGCGCTGTGGCACGCGCTGTGGCAGGCGTCATATCCCTGCACAGCGGCGGCGGCCTGCGGCGCCTTGGGCTCGACACCCAACAGCCGGTCCACAAACTGCGTCGCCGAAGCCGAAAGGTTTTCCATCTTGGTCGCTACGCTGGACGACACCCCCTCGAACACGCTCGCCGCCTGATCCGCCGCCTGGGCGATGGGCGACCCGGCCAACGAGGGGCCGGCGGCCTCCGGCGCGCGTTCCACCGTCACCGGCCGGTAACGATCCGAGAGGACCATCCACATCCACGCATCGCCCGGCGTTGGGCGGGCAGGATACGGCGCGCGCTCCCACTCGCTCCACGCGCGCTCGGCCCGCTCGGTGTAGGTGCGGCGCGTCTGATTCACGTCGGCGTTCCACAGCTTGGGCTGCATCCGCGCCGAAATGACCTTCATCACCTTGTCTATGACGTCTTTGGAGAGCGTGCCGTCCTCGGCAATGCCTTCGACCAGAGCCTTTTCGTAATCCTCGGTCGCCAGTGCCGGGTTGACCACCATCAATTGCAGTGGCTTGCGGTTGACCACCTCGACTGCGCCCTTGTGGGTCAGCCCGGCGATCACTAGCGTCAGCGCCTTGCTGGTGTTGCCGATCAGCATCGCCGCTTCGATCGCGTTCAGGTCAGGCACCTGGCCGGGCTTTTCAAACGTCTCGACTTCGATCTCGGGCGCTTCATAGGCCGGGGCCTTTTTGGGCTTGGCCCGCTGGACAAACACAAAGAACAGGCCCAGCGCCACCAGCAACCCGCCGCAGCCAAAGCACGCCAGCGTGCCCAAGATGGACACCGTGCGTCCCTGCGATTCATCAGGCGGCGGGGTCGGCTGAGCGGAAGCCAGCGCCACCGTCGCGCGCGGCGAAGGCGTGGGAATTTCGGCAAAGTAGGACGCCGGCACATACAGGCGTGGGACAAAGTGATAGTTGGGCGGGACGTTCTTTTTGGAAACGAAAATCGAAAGGTACGTCTTGCCCGAAGCCGTGTCGGGCGTAGGGTAATACACCCAGCGGTCGAACGAGCCGATGTTGGCCTGCTCGGTGACCAGGCCAAACGGGCTCACGACCGCATCGGTCACTTGCTCCGGCCGGGTGACGTTGGCCGGCAGCTCGATGGGCAGGATGAAGCGGACGATCTCTTCGCCGATGGGCAGGTTCCACTGCGGCGGCGCCCACGTCACCACGCGATAGGGCTGCCCCTTGATCGTCGTCGAATCGAGCGGGGTGGAGACATCATAGCGGATCGTGACCGTGTACGTTTGCCTGGCTTGAGTGGAAAAGCCAAACGGGACCGTATAGAAACCGCCGCCTTTGCTGGAAAGCGAAAGCTTGCTGCGTTTGCCGTCGCTGCCTTCGATCTCGGCGCTGCGGATCGCATGGCCCGGATCGAGCGGCCCCAGCGTCGTGATCTGATTGCGGCTTTCGGTCTCGCGGAAGGTGAGCCGGTACGTGATGCCCAGGCTGCCATCGCTCTTCACCGCCACCTGGCTATCAATCTGCGTCAACTCGGGCGGGCCAGCAGCAAAAGCGGGCGCAGCGGCAGAAAGCGTCAGGAGCGCGAGAACGAGGGTAACAAGTGAAACACGCGCAAGAGGCTTCATGGCAAACTCCTTCAACGAGCGTGCAAGGCACACCGGCATCTCTCACAGGTAGATTGTAGCCAGAGTTGGCAAGATGTCAATTGGGTGGAACCGATGGGATCAGCGCAGCGCCTTGACCGCGTACCTTCCCGTCACCGCCGCCAGCACAATGATCCCGCCGATCAGCGCGTATGTCCCGGGCGCTTCACCGATAAACAAGAACACCCAGATCGGATTGAGGATCGGCTCGATGGCTGCGATCATGGCAGCCTCAAGCGCAGTGATATGCTTGATCGCGGTCGAATACAACCCATACGATAGCCCTAATTGGAACACGCCCAAAAGGGCCAATGCGATCCAACCCAAAGGGCCTGGCGTGCCCTGAAACATGAACGGCGCGCCGATCAACGCCGCGAGCACATTGCCGATCAGGACCGATTCGATTGGCGAGCCATCTTTTTGCATCCGCAGCAAGACGATCATCGTGGCAAAAGTCACGCCGCTGGCAATCGCCAGGATATTGCCCCACCAGCCCCCAGGTGTCAGCTTGTCGAAAAAGAACAAAGCCATCCCGCCAAGGACCACAACAATAATGCCCCAATCAAGCAGCGTGACGCGCTCCTTGAGCAGCCATGCGCCAAACAAGGCCACATAGACGGGTGCGGCATATTGCAGCAAGATGGCGTTGGCGGCGGTCGTCAATTTATTCGCCGCAACAAACAGGGTCACTGTTCCGACGTAGGCGATGGCCGCGCCGACCTGCGCCCACGACCACGTGATGCGCGGCTTGCGGAGAAACGCCAACAACACGAGCGCTGCAATCGCGCTGCGCGCGCCCGAGATGGCGAGGGGGTTCCACTGCACCTGCTTGATGAGCAGCCCGCCCAGACTCCACAGGACGCCGGCGAGAAAGGCCAGGCCCACAGCGCGGTAATGCCGCGCGCGGTCTTGCAGGATCGAGGCGTGATTCATATTTCGCGCTTTTGTATTTGTCCTCATCCCTGTCAACGAATCGCCTTCGGCGCAACGAATGAGCGCGGCCAGCGGGCCTATTCGTTTATTCGTTCAATATTCGTTGACAGGAGAAAAGCGCAATTTGTGCCCGCGTTGGGCCCAGGTGACGTGACTGGGCTCCCGTCTCAGGGCCAAGCCAGGCGCACCGCAACCATCTTGTGGTTGGTCGGCGGGGTGCGAGGCAGCCATCCACGCAATGAAGTCAACCCGCGCAGCCAGAGATAATCGGTGTGCGGAGCCGGATTGACCGCCTGCACGTGCGGCGAGGGCGCCCCCAGCCCGAACGCCGCAAACTCAAAGCCGGCCTCGCGGATGGAAGCATACGCGCTGCTGTCCGGTTCGGTGTTGAACGAGCCGCCCAACACCGCAGGCGCGTTCTGGCCGATGCGGGCGATCACTTCGGCGATCTGGCCGGACGTATCCTCGCCGCGGATGCCCAGCCACGTGCTGTAAACGTGCAGGTCATTCCCGGCGACGGCCAAGTGCATGTGCGCGATGCCGGTCTGTTCCTGCTGGCTGGCGATCAGATGTCCTTCGGCACGAACGACGGGCAGCCGCGAAAGCAAGGCGATGCCGGTCAGCCGCTCGACAGTGGGCAAATAGTAGGCGTGCATGCGCAGCCGGCGCGCCAGAAAGTACACATCGTCTGTGCCGAAGCTGGTGAGCCGCCCGGTGTCCACCTCCTGCAAGGCCACCACGTCCGCGCCGCTCTGCTCGATGGCGCTGGCGATCTCTTCCAGCGCGTAACGCCAGCGATTATCATAGCCGTAGCGGATCGTGTACGTCGCCGCCGTGACGCTCTCGGCCCCGTTGCGCGCGTCCGGGCTGATCGGAAATGCGGCCAGCAAGGTGATCGTGATCGCGAGCAAAGCAAACGCCATTGCCCCCTGTCCATTTCCCTCAAAACGGGAAAGGGAACGCACCGGTGACAGTCCAACGACAATCAGACCGGCGACGAGATAAACCGGCAAGCCCATCCCCTGCATCAACCGCAATGTGTACGGATACGTGAACGCAAACCCCAGCGCAAGGTTGAGCACGAGCAATAACAGCAGGCCAAGCGCCAGGCCGGGGCCAGTGTGATCGGTATGCGCCTCGTCGCGCGACTCGCAAGCTCCGGCCACGGAGTCGAGCAAGACCACACACGCGGCCATCAACCCCAGCGCGGACACAATCCCCCATCGCAGGTAACCGACCGTCAAGCCCACCGACATCACGACCACTCGCATCGCTTGCGCGCCAGGGCCGAGCAATGACCGCAGCCCAGTCCGCACCTGAGGAAACAGCAGAGCGCACATCGTCGCCACCAACGCCGGGGCGATCACGGCGTACTCGTAATTGCTCCACCGCGCGACGGCGTTGGGCAATGTGAAAAGCGAGGTGAGCAAAAACAATGCCGCCCCTATCGTCACGCCCTGCGAAATTCTCCATCCCCCTGGTGCATCCACCGCCTGGCGCGAGCGCGTGACCTGTATCAACAATCCGATCGCCAGCGCGGCCAGCGCCAGGCTGAAAGCAATCTGCGTCGGCAGGAAATCGGGCCGGAGACTCGGATCGTACGTATCCCCCAACGCGCGCAAAACCTGATCCACCACCAGCCCGCCGATCAGCGACGGCCAGACCAGCTCGGGCGCGCTTTGAATCAGCGCGGTCAGATACCAGGCGCCGGCAGTCAATACGATCAGCCCGGCCCAATAACGCGGCATCAATTCGTTCCAGTTCAACATAGGGCGCGCGGCGCAAGCCATGAGGACGGCTGCCATCATCGCAAGCGGCGCGCGCTTGCGGATGGGCAGCAGAGGCGCGAGCAAGGCCACGGCCACCAGCCCCACCGCCCCCACCGACCAGGCGCTCAACGGCCCCTCAAAACCATAGTCGTAGAGGATGCCGAACGCCGCAGACAAAACGGCGCGCCAGGCCTGGACAAAGAACAGGCTGATGCCCATTGCTTCGATCAGACGCGCCTGGCGAGTGTACGACATTGAACACCTCCATACAGAACAGCTATAACCACCAAGACACCAATAGATCATCTCTTGTGTTCTTCGTGTCTTGGTGCCTTTGGGGTCGAGACCGAGCCACGAGTCAATCGGAATGTCTATATCCGATCACCTGACCGCGTACAGCTTTTTATACACCTCGTAATACTCGCTGATGCGTCGAATGTACAGCCGCGTCTCATCAAACGACACCGTCTCGTAGAACAGATCGGGATCGCCTCCAGAAGCCGCTTTCCAGCGAGCGGCGTTGCCGGGGCCGCCGTTGTAGGCGGCCAGCGCAGCGTAAAGGTCACCGTCGAGCGCATCGCGTTGACGGGCCAGATAGTACACGCCAAACTTGACACTGATGTACGGCTTGTAGAGATCGGTGCGCGAATAGTTGGGCCATTTGAGCGCATTGGCGATCTCTTGACCGGTGGACGGGATGATCTGCATCAGGCCATGCGCCGCCGCCGTCGAAAACGAGAGACTCTCGAACAAGCTCTCCTGGCGAAGGAGCGCCAAGACGAGCAGCGGGTCAAGTCCGCGCGCCCGAGCTTCCGGCACCACCAGATCAGCATAGTAGGCGGGATAGACCAATCGAGCCAGGAACGATGGCGCTTCGGTGACGCGCACGCCAGTCCGGCGAACCACCCCATCGGCCGCGGCGATGGAATGACGATACACGCCCAGGTCGCGGAACAGGATCGCCAGTTGATAGAGCGCGAGCGTATCGCCCTGATAGGCGCGCCGGACAACATCAAACTCATTCGAGGCCTCGGCCTGCAAGCCCAATTTGTTCAACTCCAGTCCGCGTTGCAAGGCAGGATGGGCCGCCAGGTCGGCGCGCAGGCCGCGCAATTGCAGCGTGTCGGTGATGCCCAGGCGAGCCGCCAGCCAGGCTTCGGCCTCTGCGCGTTGCGACACTTCGTCAAACGTCAGCGTGGACGAGACAGGGCGCAGGGGCGTCATGTCGCCGCGCAACAACTCGGCCGCGCGCACACTGAAATAACCCCCGGGGTCGAATGTCGCAGCTTGCGAAAAAAACTGGGTCGCCGTGATCGCGTTCCCTTGAGCCAGCGCCAGTTTGCCCTGCCACATCAAAGCCGGGGCGTTCCACTCGGAAGCCGGATAGGCGCTCGAAAGCTTTTGCCACGCCTCCAGCGCAGCGCGGTCCTCACCCGCGTTGCGAGCGGCCAATCCCGCGCGCCACAAGGACTCGGGCGCTTCTGGACGCCCCGGATATTTTTCGGCAAACTCGCGATACGTCTGAGCGGCGCTGGCGAAATCTTGAGCGATGACGTAGGTCCTGGCCTTTTCCATCCAGGCTCTCGGCCACACCGAAGCGCCAGGAAAATTCTGGAGGATGAGATTGAACTGCCGCAGCGCGTTCTCAGTATCGCCCTGCGCGCGGAAAGCCAGCCCCGCCCAATAACGCGATTCCGCAACGCGCAGCCCGGCCCGAATCGCCCGCGTAAAAGCTGCCAGCGCCGGATCGTATTGCCGCGCACAGTAATCCACCAGGCCGCGCTTGAACTCGTCCACCGGTACATCGTTTTCCACCAGCGTCACGAGCGCATCATAGGCATAGCTCGCGTAATAGGGACAGGTCAGTTGGTTAGCGGCGGCATTGGCATATTCGTCCACCATAGCCAGCCGCCGTTGATGGGCTGGCCGGGTTTGTCCAGCCGCCTCAAGCGCCTGCACCGCCAACGATTGGATCATCAAACGATAACTGGTAAATTGTGCGACGGCCAGGATCGCATCGTACTGCGCCAAAGCGGAAGACATATCGTTGGCTTCAAGATAGGTCCCCGCCAATTTTTCGCGCAAGTCCAATCCCATGGCCGAAGGCGCAGCGAGCGCAGCCCGATACGCCTCAATCGCCGCCTGAGGCTTTTGGTCCGCACGCAGCGCATCACCGATGCGCTGATTCACGTAAGCCGAGATCAAGTCGCCGCGCAGCCTTTGGTACTGGCGATACGCTTCGACCGCGCCTGCGTAATCTTTCCGGGCCATCCGCGCCTGGCCCAAGAGAAACCAGGCATCCGCCTCGCGCGGGTCGCCGGGGTAACTCGCGATAAAAGCTCCAAGGGCATCAGCCGCCGAGTCATCCTCCGCGCGAAGCCGGGCGACGGCCACTCCGAATTGCGCTGCGCGAATCTCTTGAGTCAAAGCCGGGCTGTTTGAAATCGCCGTGTACTCTTGCAACGCCGCCTCATAGTCGCCGTTGAACATGGCTCGCTCGGCACGCGCCAGGCGAACGGCAGGCAGCGGCGTCGGGGTAGGCGTGGGCGTCGGAGTGTGGGTCGGGGTCGGGGAAGCCGTCGGCGTCGGCGTGTCGGTGGGAACCCGGGTGGCAAGGACAACCGGCGTACTCGCGGACGGCGTGGCTATACTTGGCAGCGTCGAAATGTTGCAGGCCAGCGCAAGCACAACGAGCAGCGCCACAGCAACGAGGACGCGGAAATGCGAGTTGGGCATAGGCCAAATATACCGGAAAGCGGGGGGATGTCAAACGTGAAACGTGCGGCGTGAAATGTGCAGCGCAAAACAGATATGACCTGTGACGCCTCACGCATCACATTTGTATCAAGCTGAGGACTTGACGCAAAAGCGTCTGTGTGGTCGCCAGCGCCTCGCCGCCGTAGACGGTCACGTGGCCTCGCCAATCGCCAAAGTAACCGCCCGCTTCTTGCAAGATGGGCGGGAACGGGCCACAGTCCCACACGTTCATCACCGGATCGAGCATGATCTCGGCGCGGCCTGTGGCGACCAACACATAACCATAAGCGTCGCTCCAACCGACGCGATGGTAGGTCGCCCGCACCAGGCGCATAAAGGCCTCGGATCGGTTGTAGCGCTCAAAGCTGTTCAAGTCGCTGAACGTGAGAAAGGCTCGACTCAAGTCTGTCACGTTGGAAACATGAGCGCGTCGGCCGTTCCACCAACAGCCTTCACCCGTCGCGGCGGCGACCATCTCATCGAGCGCAGGCAGGTAAGCTGCGCCCACCTGCACCGTCCCCTCGATCTCCAAGCCGATCAGCACGCCATAGAGAGGCACACCGCGCGTAAACGCTTTGGTGCCGTCAATCGGATCAATGATCCAACGGTGCGTCGCGCCCTCAACCTCTTTGGCACCATGCTCTTCTCCGATGACGGCGTGATGCGGATAGGCCTCTTCGATCCGGCTGCGAATCAATTCTTCGGCTTTGCGATCAGCGAGGGTGACGGGCGTATCATCGGCTTTCAGGTCCGGCTGGACGCCGGTCTGAAAGTACCCTAACGTGAGCCGACCGGCGAGATAGGCCGTCTCGACGGTGAAATCGAGGTACTTGCGCAGCGATTCAGACATATTCTATTCGACATCCATACTATCCAGATGGCAACCTGTCCCGCCAGACAGCTCGTAATCTCGTTGACCGCAGGCGCATGACTCTAGCGATCCAAGCTGCGCCAGCCACGCTCCGGCCGCCTCCGCCTCAAAGGCCAGGTCGTATTCAGCGCCACAGGCTCGACATCGCGCGCGCGGCAGGACAAGCTCGATCTCCAGCCGTGCGCCTTCTGCCCCTGTCCCCTTGCTGATGAGATCGAAATAGAATCGCACCGAGTCCGGCACGATGCCCGAAAGCGCGCCTACGCGCAGATGAAGCGTGCGGATGGCCTTGACGTGTGCCTGTTCGGCGTGGCGCAGCGCGGTGTCCAAAATAGCCTGCGTGATGGACAATTCGTGCATCAGGACAAACTGCTTCGTTCGCGCTTGGCGCGCAGCGCGGCGCGAATCCAATCCAGCCAGGCCTCCAATCCCTCGCCGGTGATGCACGACAGCGGCACGATCTGGGCACGACCATTGATCGCCGTGATGGACTGACACAGCCTGTCCACACTCACTGGCAAGTGCGGTGCCAGGTCGAGCTTGTTGACGACGACGGCCTGCGCCCTCATGAACGAGGCAGGATACTTGAGCGGCTTGTCGTCGCCTTCGGTCAGGCTGGTCACGACGACTTGCGCGTCCTCGCCCAGATCGAACTCGACCGGGCACACCAGGTTGCCGACGTTTTCGATGATGAGCACGTCCACCTCGCCGAGCGGCAATTGCGACAGCGCGGCCATGATCTGCCGCGCTTCCAGGTGACACCCACCGTTCGTATTGATCTGGACGACCGGCACGCCCTGCGCGGCCACGCGCCCCGCGTCGAGCGTGGTCGCCAGATCGCCTTCAATCACGGCCAGCCGCAGCTCGCCCTGAAGCGCGGCGGCCGTGCGCTCGATGAGCGTCGTCTTGCCCGCGCCAGGCGAGCTGATCAGGTTGAGGGTCAAGATGCGCGGGCCAATCACCTGGCGAACGTCTGCGGCAACGGCAATGTTGTACTCGAGCACATTGGCAATAACTGGGATGCGTGTCATGACAAGTTCCTGTATCCGCCTCTGCATGGCGACGGGGAAAGCCGGTTGACCGTAGGAGCGCCCTCATGAGCGCGATATCGCGCCGGGGACAGCGCTCCATCAGCAAGATGCAATCTATGACCGCGCCAAGTATAGCACATCTGCGGAAAACGCTCGACGTGTCATGGTCTATTATTGGGAGCAGCCACGTGGTCAACTCCTTCCAAGTGTCCCAGAGCCGTCTGCAGTTCGCGGTTCACCTGATCGAGTTTTTCGGCGGCAGCCTGGAGATGATCGGCCACGTGCGCCTGGTCGGCGGCCTGGATCCGTTTGATCCAAACATGAAACTCGTTCGCATGTTCAGTATTGTGCTCGATCCAATGAGGCAGCAGCGCGCGCAGCTTTTCAATATCAGTCATGGATTACCTCGCTGTGGTTCTCCTGGTGCGGTGGACGTCAGCCGCACTTGATGCTTGAGCAAGTCAATGCCCTCCAGTCTCCCTTTGACCTCACGAGCGTCATCGAACAGGGAGCGCAGCAAAAAGCCCTCTGTCGTCGGTTCGAGCCAGATCACATCTTCCATGATCTGGTTCCCATCCAGGTACACTTTGGCCTGGCACATGGCCTCACCTCTCTCACAATGATACGTCTCTATTCAATCGTTGGCTCGCGCCGCAACTGCCAGCGTGTATCGTTCCACCGTGCCGCACCCATCAGGCATTTCAAAAAACTCGTGGACCTGGCTGACTCTGAAACCCGCGTCGCTCAGCAGCCGCGTCCACTTGGCCAAGTCAAAGTCAGCGTTCAGCGGCTCGATGGACAGCATCTGACCGCCCGACGAGACCACACGCGCTATCTCTCGCACGATGCGCGCCGCATCGAGATCGGGCGCGTCGTGGTGCAGCACCCAGCCCACCAGCGCAATAGCAAAAGTATCGCTGGCAAACGGCAGCGATTCGCCCACAGAGCGCACAATGCGGTCGAGACCATTCCGTCGCATCAGATGTGTCCCCAACTCGGCCGGCTCGACGTACACAGCGGGCAGCCCTAGCTCATGGTACAGAGACGACATCCGTCCCCAGCCCGCGCCCACGTCAAGCACTCGGCCCCGTTGCGGCGCGGCGAGCAACATGCGCCGCAGCAAAGCCAACTCGCGCTGTTCGGCCTGGCTTTCGTTTGCCGCGTCACGCAGCGCGTAGCCGATGTATTCGCGCAGCGTGGCCTCCCAATCCGCGCCCCGCTGGCGAACCCGAGTACACACCCAATAAGCGTACGCCGTGAGCGTGCCCTCCAGGTCGGCGCCGACAGGAAGCTGCCCACTCAGTGCATCTCGAAGCCGCTGGCGCGTCAGATCATACAACAACAATTCATCCGGTGCCGTTGGCATGTTCCCACCCTGTCAACGAATGGCCAACGAATAAACGAATGATGGCCTGGCCTGCACACGCTAACCACCGCCGTATCAAGTGCAGTTTGTGATCGTGTGAAGTATACAAAACGCAATAGCGCAAAACTCGCTTTTGTCATTCCGAGCCGCCCGAAGGGCGGCGAGGAATCTCTCCAGCATAAACTGAGATTCCTCGCCTGCCTGCGGCAGGCTCGGAATGACAGTCGGGAGCGCCAAGTGACTTTTGCGGTACTGCTACAAAACAGGACTTAGGTCGTCAGCAGTTGGCGGGCGATGCGTTCAGCCGCCTGGCTGATGAGCGACCCGGCGGGCAACTCGACCAGCGGCCTGCCTCCTCCGTCGAACTCGGCCAGTTGAGCATCGTAGGACACCGTCGCCAAAAGCGGCAGGCCCATCTGTTCGATGCGCGGATGGAAAGCAGCCGGCAGCTCGCCGTTGACGCGATTGACGACGAGATAGGTCTTGCGAACGTTAATGTCAAGCTCATGACTCAGCGCAAGCATTGCTTCGGCGGCGGTCAACCCGCGCAGGCTGGCGTCACTCACCAGCACCAAATGGTCCACATCGCGCGTCGTGCGGCGGCTGAGGTGTTCCATGCCCGCTTCGTTGTCCATCACCACGTAATCGTAGGTCTTGCAGATGCCATCTACAATCGTCCGCAGCATGTGATTGGCCGCACAGTAACAGCCCGGTCCTTCGGGGCGTCCCATCGCCAACAAGTCAAAACCATTACCTTCTTCAATCGCCGTGCGGACCGCATAGTCCAGCCAGTCCTGGCGCGACATGCCCTGTGGCACGTTATCGCGCGCCTCCTCGCGGATGTCGCCCACGGTTTTGGTCAGCGGCAGACCCAAGACCAGGTGTAGATTGCTGCTGGGGTCGGCGTCAATCGCCAGGATGTTGCCCTGGCGATGCTGAACCAGATAGCGGATCAGCAGACCGGCCAGCGTCGTTTTGCCGGTGCCGCCTTTACCCGCAAAAGCAATAGTGATCGTCATCTTGTTCTCCTTACCTGACGCTTGCATGAAAAACTGTCCCACCCTGTTGCGCTTTTCTCCTGTCAACGAATATTGAACGAATCAACGAATAGGCCCCCTGGCCGCGCTCATTCGTTGATTCGTTGCGCCGAAGGCGATTCGTTGACAGGGATGAGGACAAATACAAAAGACGAAACATGACCGCGCTTAGTATAGTACAAGATTGTGCAGCGGGACATCAGAAGAATCGCTTGGCTAGCTTCAATGCGCCTTGCTGCCAGGGGACGCGATGGGTGTAACCCGAAGCGCGCTCGATCTCCTGGATGTGATCCAGATACCATTGATAATTGCGGATGAGCGCGTCCCGGTTAGAATACCGGGGTCGGAAACCAAGTTTCTGTTCCGCCTTCTCAATGGAGACGTAGGACTCTTTCCCCACTGTTTCATAAATCCACGCGTAAAGAGGCGAAAGCCCCAGACGCTCCAAAAATCGGAGCGTCAGAATAGCCGGCCTTTCTGGGATTGAAATCACCCGCTTGCCGTGTCCCGCATAGTCCAGCACAGCCTGAAAATCTGTCTTGGGCGCCCCAAACTCTTGAGCGCCGATGTTAAAAGTGTCTTGCACATTTTCTGCAGGCAAAACGGCACAGAGCCAGATCGCCTCACACAGATCCTCGACAGCCAGGTACTGATAGGGTCGATCGCCTTTGCCCAGCACCGGAAAATTCTTGCCCTCCCTGGCCCACTCGTACAGCATGGCAAAGACGCCCAGCCGTTCAGGGCCAATGAACGACTTGGGACGCAGGATCGGGATGCACAGCCCTTTCCGACGATATTCCTCACAAACCTGCTCGGCTAACACTTTGGACTCGCCGTAAGGCCCAACGCCCTTGAGCCGGTCACCCTCGACGAGCGGATGATGATCCGGAATACCGTATACGGCCGTACTGGATATGTGAATCACCCGCTCAATCTTGGCGTTCCACGCGACGTCCAGCACATTCCGCGTGCCGTCAACATTCGTCGAGAAAATGTCCTCCCGCTTGTACAAGGGCAGCGCCGCCGCCCCATGCACCACAACATCAACACCCTCCATGGCCCATTCGACCGTAGCACGATCGCGAACATCGCCCGTGATGATGCGGACGCGATCTTGAACATCGGGATAGTCAAAGTCGGCAATATCCAGCGAGATCACCGACTGCCCCTTGGACAACAGGTAGCGTGTGAGATTGATGCCTAAAAAACCAGCGCCGCCTGTGATCAAATATGTTAAGGTTTCTTCGCGCACGCCAGGCACACTTGCCTTCCCCCGATGATAACGAGGTGCGTCGGAGCTGTCAACTCGCCACAGCGGCTGCACGGCACAAGGGCCGAGGTGATGCGATCGGACGGCCATGCCGCCGAGACCGGTTGGATATCGAACAGCTCCGTTTCGTCCAGGTGCTGCAGCGTGACAATGCGCTCATCCAGCAGGGCCTGATAACGCGCTACTTCCCAGAGGGTCGCTTGCTCTGCCTGGATTTGAGCTTCCAAAGCCAAAAACTCGGGGTCAAACAGCATCCAGTTCGGTTTGAGCGATAGTCGCACCCCTTCACCATCGCCATCGATAAAAGTATAGACGTGCTTGCCATTGTCCTGCACCACCAACCGGCCATTGCCCGTCGTGCAGCCTGTCATGTGTTGAATGGCATCCACCGCAGAGGTTGTGTTTTCGACCAGGACGCGCAAACCAGGCGCAGCAAGCAGTTCCAGGTTCAGGCGAGACAAGGCGCACTGGCAGGCGCGGTAACCGATCACCAGCTCTGGGCACAGATGGCCGTGAAAGTCGGCAATGCGCTTGAGTTGAAAATCTACCAACACAGGCTCCTCCTGGGGTTCTCGGACGTGAAAACGCAGCACCCACCGTCCGCGCGCCCGGAGCGGTGATGGTTTGGGTATCTCGGCGCACAGAGCATAGACCTGATCGCCTGCACGCACCAGGTATAGTACAGAGGGGCTATCGTGCTGCTCGCGGAAAGCGCCAAGCAATTCCAGGATCTCGAATCGAACGCCGTGACGACGAAAACTCAACGGCGTCTGCAGCGCGTTATCGTACTCGACGTCAACAATCTCCTGGATCGGCTCCACCTGATCCGCAGCGATCTGGCGCAAGATGGCCGGGCGAGTTAACATTGGGAATCACTCATTGACTCTTGCGCACCACTGCCATGCAGCGCTTCGGCGCGTCTTGGCGCCTATCCGAAAAACCAGCGAGGCGGCTCCCACGCCGCCGGTTGCGGGCATGGGAGCCCGCCCTGCTTATTTTTAGGATAGGGTAACTACTCAGCCGTCATTGCGAGGAGGCCCGCGAAGCGGGCCGACGAAGCAATCTCAGCGATCGAAGCACAGAGATTGCTTCGCCTGCCGAAGGCTCGCTGCTCAGAAACTTGCGCCTTTGTCGGCGTGTGCCCGCCCGCCGATGAACCCTTCGCTTCGCTCAGGGCAGGCGCGGCGGGCTACGAAGCGGCGCTGGCTAAAGCAGCGGAACAGGGTTCCGCTGCTAGCAGGCTGTCGGAGAGGAAGCTGGCCGGGCTCCCACGCCCGGCATTTTGCCCTAAAACGGCGGCATGGGAGCCGCCTCGGCTGGGTTCTCCGACAGGCTGCTAGCCCGATTCATCGGGCGCTGCTCTGTAGCACGGGGATTCATCCCCGTGCGGGCACGCCAAGCACAAGTTTCTGCCCTTACACATGCCCGCCAACGGGCATGAGGTTCTCGCAATGACAGCCTGTGCGGTAGACTGGGCTGAGTAGTTACCGGATAGGTTCTTATCCCAATCGGTTGCTCACTTGAATTTCAGTTCCCCGAATCCACCGAATGTCTTGGCCATCTGAGCATAGAGCGGCTGCCCCACCAGGGCCACGTAAATCTCATCAGCCTTTTTCACAGGGTCAACGTCCGCAAAAGCCTCGGGATAGATGACCTTGCCCAGATAATAAGCATCGGCGATGGCGGTGTCTATATTGGTGTTGTAATAGTTGTAAGGCAGTTGCGAATACACCCGGCCGTTTTTGACGGCGGCAAGTGACTGATAGAACGCGGGGTCTTTGCGGTAATCTTCGAGAACTGTGGCATAACCGCCCTGGTCAATAAAGAGAAACTGCGGATTCCAGGTGAGCAATTTCTCTTTGTCAATCATGATCGAGCCGCTCTTCCCGGTTTCATCCACCACGTTTTTGGCGTGGATGACGTCGAGCAGCACATACTGCCCCTGCGTGCTTTCGATGCCATGCGTGCCTTTGGCGCCCAGCGCGCCCACATAGACAGTGGGCTTGTCGGCATCGGGAATGTCTCTGGTGCGCTTGTCCAAATCCTGTTGGGCTTGCTTGATGAAATCAACCGCCGCCCGCGCTTTGGCCGTATCCCCGGTGATTCGCCCAACCAGCATCAGCGAGTCCTGCACCGATTGACCAAAAATGGCAGTTGTGCCAAAGGTTTTGCCACCGTAGCTGAGCACCAACACCGGGATGCCCGTCTTGGTCTGCAGCTCATCCGCCGCCGCAGCGTCGGTGGCATAGGTGCTAAAGATGACGTTCGGCGCGACGGCGACAAGTTTCTCTGCATCGGGGGCGTTATTAGGGCCGCCAAGGCCAATCACCGGCAGCTTGGCCAGCGCGGGGTTGGCGAGCATGTAGGGCTTGCCGCTCACGTCGCCGGTCTCCATCCCTTCCACACCGACCATGTAATCCAGCCTGCCGGCATAGACATAGAGCCGCAACGCACCAGGGCCGATGGCGACCACACGCGTCACTTTGGCAGGAACATTCACTTGTCGCCCCAACAGGTCGGTGACGGTCACTGTCGGATTGACCAGCGCCTGATGAGTGGGCGTCGCTGCGCCGCTGCACGCGCTCAACAGAGGCAGCGCCAGGGCCATCACGAAAAGGATGGCAAATAATCTTTGTTTCATGTTCTTCTCCTCAGCATCGAGTTCTTGTTCAGCCTCCTGCAGGTGGCAAACCTGCGGGAGTAAGTTTTACAACGGGATGACAACCGCGTTGCCGTTATGCGACGTCACCGCCACCGGCACAGCATAAACAGATTCGATATTGGCGGGCGTCATCACTTCGGGACCTCCTGCTGCGTAAATTCTTTTGTCTTTGAGCAAAAGGAAACGGTCAGCAAAGCGCAGCGCCAGGTTCAGGTCGTGCAGTGCTATGACAGCCGCCAGGCCCCGCTCACGGACAACCTGGCGGACGAGCTTGAGCACTTCGAGTTGATTTTTCAGGTCCAGGCTGCTGGTCGGCTCGTCCATCAGCAGAATCTCGGGTTGTTGGGCCAAGGCGCGGGCAATGACCACCTTTTGCAGTTCGCCGCCGCTGAGTTCGTCCAAACAGCGCAGAGCATAGCCGTCCAGTCCCAGGGTCTCCAGCGCCTGCGCAGCAATTTCCATGTCGCGGCGGGTGATGTCCCATTGGATGTAAGGCTTGCGCCCCAGCAACACGGCATTGAACACTGTGGCGCGCGAGCCAGAGCGCTGCTGTTCCACATAGCCGATACGCTGCGCCAGCGCGTTGCGGCTGAGCGCGGCAATCGGCTGGCTATCAATCAGCACAGCGCCTGTTGCCGGCTTGAGAATGCGGTTGAGGCATTTGAGCAGGGTGGTTTTGCCCGATCCATTGGTGCCGAGGATTGCCAGCAGTTCACCTTTTTCCACCGCGAAACTGACTTGCTCCAACACGGGGCGACTGGGATAGTGAAATGTCACGCCTTGCACAGTCAGAATCATCGTCGGGTGTAGCCTTTCGCCAACAAGAACAGAAAGAGCGGCGCGCCGAAGAAGGACGTAATCGCCCCAACGGGCAGGACGACCGGCGAAATCATAGTGCGCGCCAGCGTATCCGAAAAGAGCAGCAGCGCCGAGCCACTCACCGCCGAAGCCGGAATGAGAAAACGATGGTCAACGCCGAGCACGCGGCGCATCATCTGCGGCGCAATCAAGCCGATGAAGCCAATAATACCCATGAACGAGACGGCCACGGCCGTCACCAGCGAAGCGGCAAGCATCGCACCAAAGCGTATCTGCTCCACGTGCACGCCCAGGCTTTGGGCAGCATCTTCACCGCTGTCCAATGCGTTGTAATCCCAGCGGTGGAACTGAAAATAGGCAAACGCCCCCGCAATGACTATCGAGAGAATGCCGACCTCCTGCCATGCGACGCGCCCCAAATCGCCGAACGTCCAGAACACCATGGCGGCGACCTGCACATCTTGAGCAAAATACTGGATCAGCGTGGAAGCGGCAGAGAACAACGAGCCAAACGCCACGCCCGCCAGTACCACCGATTCCGGCGAAAAGCCACGCAACTGGGCTAACAGCAAAATGAGCATCATGGCGACCATCGAAAAGACGAAAGCAGATAGAGTGACAGCGTAGGGGTTGCTGATAAAAACTGCATCGTGCGTATTGCTATGGATGGCGCCGGCCCCGAAAAACACAATCGCCAGGTTGGCGCCAAAGGCGGCGGCGTTGGAAATTCCCAGCGTAGAGGGCGACGCCAATGGATTGCGCAAGTTGGTCTGCATCACGCAGCCTGCCACCCCCAAGCCTGCTCCCGCTACGATCCCGGCGATGACGCGCGGCAGGCGGATGTTCCAGATGACGATGCTGGATGTGCCGCTTTCCAATCCCAAAAGCGCGCGCAGAACCTGCATGGGATGGGTGTTTGCCGCACCTGCGTTGATGGCAATTACCGCCAGTGCGCCCGTAAAGATGATCAGCCCCAAAATGAAAAGCCGTTTGCGGGCAGAGTGACGCTGGAACACTTTTGCCGCGTGATAGGGATGCACGCCCCCCATGAGGGAAGAACCTTCAGTCATTGAGCCTCTTCTCTGCCGACTCGGGTGATGGTGTGAATATCGTGTCTTCTCAAAATGTAGGGGCGCACCCTTGCGGTCGCCCCGTTGGGTTACCCCAGGTTATGGAGAGGGACTGAATATCTATGGCGTTGGGGAAGGAATCGAGAGCCGGGAAATAGGCTTTGATGTCCAGCAGCGGACTGCCATCCAGAGCATCCACCCCACGCACGACAAGCCGATTCCCTTCCTGGCGCAGCAGGTCCGCTACGCAAAAAGCAATCGGGTTAGGACGGTTGGGGGAACGGCTGGCAAACACCCCAACAGGGATTTCGCTGAACGGCGTCCGTGATTGCAGAACGTCCCGCTTGGCCCGGTCGCCCCAATACAGCACGATCAGGTGAGATGCCCTGCCAATGTCTTTAAGCCCATCGGCAAACTGGGGGAAAATTTCCAGCGTGATTTCGTTTTCGGATAATCTGCCCTGACGGGGCGCGTCTCCGCGTTGCTTGTAGGGGCTATGAATGACACCAATGGGCGTCAATCCCATCATCAACCCCTCGGCTTTTTCAGGCCTTGACCACCCGCGTGCATAGACCTCGCCATAACATTCGGGGCAAACGGGCTGGCCGTCGCGCAAATGGGCACGCGCTTCCATCACGCCCTCGCCGCACTGGGCGCAGCGCACGCTCTTGAACAGGCGCGCCCTATCTGGCAACAGCGACTCGACCCAGCGAATGTCGTATAACTCTTCATCCGTTCCATTTTGCAGACGCTCGAACATCGCCTGGCGTCGCTGCTCCGGCGTCTGGTCGGGCGATTCGGGCACGAGACCATACCGCAGCGCGATGCGGATCATCTTGCCATCGCTGCGCCGACCGAAAGTAAACACCTGCTTGCCCCAATCGCGCAAAATCAGATTGCCCTTGCCCAGTGTGCAGCCGGTGAGCACCTGCACAGCATCTACGCCGCAGGCATCGTTTTCGCAAATGGCGACAAGCTCTTCGTCTTGAGCGCGCTCCACGCCCAACTCGCGCAATGCGATCAACGCGGCGCGGTAACCGATGGTCAGGCCAGGGCAATAGTGGCCGTGAAACGCAATGGCCTGAGCCAGTGAATCAGGTATCTTGTCCATACTCCCACACGTTCCTTTCGGTTTTTCATTTTCGAGTCAGGCGACAGCGGCGACAATAGCCAAACAAGACCAGGTGATTCATGTCCAGCGTGAACTGCTGCTCGCGCTCGAACGCAGCGAACAGCGATGACAACGCCGCGTGGTCAATCGTCTCCACCCGGCCACACACGCGGCAAACCAGGTGATGGTGCGGCGTCAAGCTGGCGATCTCGTACATGGTCTTGCTATCGCCCAGGTCGGCGGCAACCACCAGCCCTAGATCGCAAAATATCTTGAGCGCACGGTAAACCGTCGCCTGGTTGATGGCAGGTGCTCTGGCATGCAGCCGCGCATAGATTTCGTCAAAGGTAGTGTGGCCGCCGCCTGCACAGATCGCGTCGAGGATCATTTCGCGCTGGGGTGTGAGGCGCATGCCGTGTTCGCGCAGCCGCGCCGCATAGTTGAGCAAATGATGTGTCATGGGTCGAACCAGAGGGCGTCTGGGACAGGCGTTTTATTGCAAATTATTGTTATTGATAATTTTCGCAATAAGTGTACCACAGGCCTCACAACATGTCAAGGTTGCATGAGCGCAAGACGCGCGCCGCACGCTGCGCGTGTTTGTCTTTGTGATAGCGGCGTGCTATACTGAAATCGCTATCGCGACATCTTGCTCAGAGGTCGGCATGCCCCATCAACAACTGGACTATCGCGCCCGCATGAGAGAGAAGGGCTTTCGGGTCACCCCGCAGCGGCAGTTGATCTTGGATGCCGTGTGCGAGGGCGGCGGACACACGACGCTGCCAGAGATTTACGCGCGAGTGCAGGCCAAAGCGCCGGACATCAGCCGGGCTACGGTGTACCGCGCCCTGGATTTCTTTTGCAAGTTGGGGCTGGTGGTCGCGGCCGACATCGGCGGCGAGCATACCGTCTATGAGATCGCTGGCACGACCCGCCATCATCATCTGGCGTGCCGTCAATGCGGCCAGGTTGAACAGGCCGATCCTGACATCCTGGAAAACTTGTTCGCCCAGATCGAAAGCGAGCAAGGGTTCAAGGTGGACATGGATCACATTGTGCTGCTGGGCGTCTGTAAACGGTGTCTGGCGGCCGCCAAAAAGCAAGCCTCCCGCCGACCATGAGCCAGCAAGCTCCCGCAGGTTTTCGACCTGTAGGAGGTTGATCAATCGTAACTGTCCAACCACTGCCTTTTCTAAAGGCTTGCGGGGCCCTGTCAACGAATATCAAACGAATCAACGAATGATGGCGGCGCCTATCTATCAGCGATTCGTTTACACCGCACCTGCGGTGGGTGCAGGTGTTCGTTGCGCCAAAGGCGATTCGTTGACGGACTCCCGCTGGACAGTTACGATCAATCTTGTAAATGGCGCGCGCGACAGGCAGCAAGCGCAGCTTCGTAAACCTGGCGCAGCGGGACGCCCGCCGATTGGGCCGCGCGGCGGCAGTCTTCGTATTCGGGCGCAACTTTTTCAGCCTCTCCCCAACGGCTCACCTTGAGCTGCACTGGGCCATACGGCGTTTCCACCTTCACGATGGAACGAGGCAGTGCGTGGCGCGTCACGCGCTGCGCGCGAATCCCCAGCGTCGTCGTCTCGGCAAACACCAATGCGCGCAATGTAGCTTCGTCTTGCGGGCGGCATAGCACACTCAGCACGATGCCCGGGCGATTCTTTTTCATCACGACCGGCGTGAGGTAGGCGTCCAGCGCGCCCTCTGCCAGCAGCCGCTCGATCACATAGCCGTACCACTCGGGATTCATGTCGTCAATGTTGGTCTCCAACACGACGAGGGTTTCGCCCTCGTCCGGTTGCGGCTCAATGGCCTCGCCGATGAGGAGGCGCACGATGTTAGGTTCCGGGACGGTGCGCCCGCCCGCGCCATAACCGATGGCCGAAAGACGCATGGCCGGGATCGGGCCAAAGCCGGACGCCAACTCGGTCAGCAAAGCTGCGGCGGTGGGGGTGACGGTTTCGATGGAATGTGCGACGCCGATGATAGGCGCGCCTTGCAAAAGCGCCAGCGTGGCCGGTGCAGGCAGAGGCATTTGCCCGTGCGAGGTCTTGAGCAGCCCACGCCCCAGCGGCACGGGAGAGACAACCACTTGCTCAACGCCCAGCAGATCAAATCCCAGCAACACACCCACCACGTCCGCCATCGTGTCCAGCGCGCCGAGTTCGTGCAGGTGCGCCTGTTCAATCGAGATGTTGTGAATCCCGGCCTCGACCTCGATCATGCGGCGAAAGATGCGCCGGGCGCGCTCGCGCACTTTTGCGGCGAGCGTGCTGGCGTCCAGCACGGCTTCGATGTCCGACAGACAGCGCGAGGTGGCATGGTCGGTGACGACGACATCTACTTTGGTCGCGGCGAACGCTCCGCGCATCACTCGCTCTTGCGTCAGTTGAAAGCCGGGCAAGTGCAGTGCGTCGAGCGCGCGCCGTAGATCGTCAAGCGACACCCCGGCATCCACCAACGCGCCCAGCAGCATATCGCCGCTGGCACCCGAAACCAAATCCAGATACGCGATTCGCATGGACAGCCCCCGTTCAAGATTTTGTGCGCCAGCTCAGTCCACCCTCTGGCGGTTGGAGTGCAGGCTTCAGTCTGCCAAGCCACCAGATGTAGCAGCCTGAAGGCTGCAATTCGGCAATTTGCCTAACCCAGTAGATTATCCGTAACTATTCAGCCAATGCCTTTTCTAAAGGCTTGCGAGTCCCTGTCAACGAATATCAAACGAATAAACGAATGATGGTCATGCCTCTCTGTCAGCGATTCGTTGCGCCGAAGGCGATTCGCCTGCCCGGCGGCAGACAGGTTGACAGATTCCGCTGAACAGTTACGATTATCCTTTGTGTTCTTTGTGTCTTGGTGGTAAAGACCGAGCCACGGGCTGAAGTGACGGCATTATAGCACGAGAACACTCACCTGTGGGCAAGATCAACACTGCGAGAAACGAAGGAGACATGTCCACCGACAGAACGTTTGACAACCGTCTGGTTCTGTGCTAAATTCATGCGCAAACTGAATAGCGCGTGGCCGAGGCGCCCTTTGCCCCGGATGGCAGGGCGCAAACGGCGAAGCCGGTGCAAGTCCGGCGCTGTCCCGCAACTGTAAGTTGGCAAATAGCAGATAGCCGATGGCAGATAGCAGATGGTAGACAGTGAATGACTATCAGCCATCAGCCATAGGCCATCAGCCATGAGCCATCAGCCAACAAGCCAGGTCGCCCGCCTCGGTCATGGTCTTCTCAACCTTCGAGAGAAAGGGGGTGGAGGCATGACCTGATGTGTCTGAACCATCCCCCTTGTCCGCACGGCAAGGGGTTTTCGCTTTCGCCCGACCCCCGAGTCGGGCGTTTTCGTTTATCTCAACGTATAGGAGTAGACCATGAGAAGCAAAACTGTTGTGGCAACATTGCTTTTTCCTCTCGCGCTGACGGCGGCCCTCCTCTCGATCCTGAGCGCGAGTTCCATCATCGGCCGGGTCGCGGCCCGGCCGGCAAGCCCCGATACGGCGCACGTGGTTGTAGTGTTTCCCGGCGAGCAAGGAACCGTGCGGCCTATCTCTTTCACTGCCCCGATCTCCAGAGTCGGAGCTTTGAGACTGACCGGATGGGAGGTTGTAGAATCCAGCGGCTCGGTGTGTTCCATCAATGGCGTCGGCTGCCCGGCCAGTGACTGTTTCTGTGCCGACAACTGGTGGGCTTCGGCAGGATGGGATACTGCCACAGAGTCTTGGGATACTTCATGGCCACCGACGGATGTGCTCAGCAATGGCATCGCTGGGTTCCGTTGGTCGAACACTGATTGGGGGCCGCCCAAATTGCCAGGACCGGCTTATGTGGCCGGTTCAAAGGCGCTGGATTGGCTGCGTCCACGTCAGGTTATTACCGATGGCGGCTATGGCAGCATGGGCAGCACCGCCGAGACGCTGTTGGCGATCGGCGCCAACAACTTGCGCGCGGCGGACTGGAAACGTCAGCCCGATAGCCCGTCGCTGCTGAGCTATGCAATGAGCAATGGAGCAGCTTATGCCAACGCAGGCGCCGATGCTTCCGCCAAGCTGGCTGTGGGGCTGAGCGCGGCGGATGGATGTTGGCCGCTGAATGCGCTGCATCCTATGGACTTTTACAGCCCGACGACCGGCGCGTTCATCGGCGCGTATGGCTTGGGCAGCGGCCCTCAAGCTTGGGGC
The DNA here is from genome assembly GCA_034434835.1 of Thermoflexales bacterium. Taxonomy (GTDB): domain Bacteria; phylum Chloroflexota; class Anaerolineae; order Fen-1058; family Fen-1058; genus JBGLNJ01. Next base: position 31,385 of record DAOTXX010000014.1, read on the forward strand.
ATCCTGGGCACCCGCGCGTTGAGCCAGACTGTGCCCGTGACCGCCGTACAATATCTGCGAGATGCGCAGCAGCCCAATGGCGGCTGGGAGTGGCAATCCGGCTTTGGCAGCGATACGAACAGCACTGCGCTGGCGATCCAGGCTCTGGTGTCCAGCGGCGAATCAGTCACATCGTCGGTCATCATCAGCGCGCTGAATTACCTCAAGTCGGCCCAGAACGATGACGGCGGATTCACCTACGACCCGAACTCGACCTGGGGCACAGACAGCGACACCAACTCGACCGCTTACGTTGTTCAGGCGCTGCTGGCCGCTGGCCAGGACCCGATCACCGGCACGTGGGCCGTCACCAGCAGCAACCCGATCAGTTACTTGCTGAGCGTGCAACTGCCCGACGGCAGTCTGGAATGGCAGCAAGGCTCTGGCTCCAATCAGCTTGCAACACAGCAAGCCGTGCCGGCTTTGTTGGGCCGGCCATTCCCACTCAAGGTGGCCGATCTGCCGCAATGTCACGGCGTCTTTATGCCGGTCATCCTCAAGTAGGAGCGCCGTCCCCAGCGTAATGACGTAGGAGCGCCATCTCTGGCGCGATCATCGCGCCCAGAGGGCGCTCCTACGGACTTGGGAGGACCTGATGAATGGACAACACAAACTGGCGTTATGGGTGATCTCGATATTTCTACTGACGTTGTTCCCGATGTCGGCCCGCTCCGCCCCTCTCAACCGGGTCGCATTGGTCGTCCGTTTTGGCGATGGCTCGGTGCGCACCCAATGTGTGGAATTCAGCGAAACCCAAATCACCGGCCTGGACGTTTTGACCCGCTCCGGCCTGAGCGTCATCTACGAGGTCAACAGCTCTACAGGGGCAGCCGTTTGCAAGATACAAAACGACGGCTGCAACTATCCCGCTCAGCCTTGCTTCTGTCAGTGCAGCGGCAGCTCGAACTGCGTTTACTGGTCATACTGGCATCTCAAGAATGGCGCGTGGCAATACTCGCAATTGGGCGCAAGCAATTACAGAGTCAGCCATGGCGATGTGGAAGGCTGGGTCTGGGGGGCTGGTTCGCCCAACAGCGCGCCGCAGCCGCCGCTCGTTGAATTCAACAGTATCTGCGCTCCACCGCCGACCTCTACGCCGTCGTCTTCGCCAACCCCGGCGCCGAGTGCGACGCACACGCCGCGCCCTCCGACAGCCACGTCCGTTCCTGCTGCCACTGTATCATTCACTGCGCAGCCGGATCAGATCACGGCGGGCGAATGTTCCACACTGCGTTGGGACGTCGAGTACGCCCAGGCCGTTCTTCTGGATGGCGCAGGCGTGAGCGGCCATGACAGCCGCCAGGTCTGCCCCAGGCAAACCCAGACCTTTGAACTGCGCGTGGTCAGCGCCTCGGGTGAGACGCAGCGGCGCGTGACGGTGAAAGTCATTCAACCTCCGGCAACAGTCACCCCCAGCACACCGATAGCCACCCTGACCACGCAGCCCACCTGGCGCAGACCGACGCAGACGCCCGCACAAGGTGCGCCGCCGCAAGCGACGACTCGACCTACGCCAACGCCGTCCGTCGTGACGGCGACTCTTGACGCATCATCCTGGCTGCCGACCGTCACGTCGGCCCCGACGGTCGCTGCATCTCCTACACCTCAGAAGGTAGCCGTGGCCCGGTCAGAGCGAACATCGGCGCAGCCGACCGAACCGGAAGCAAGCGAGGGAGGCCAAGGGTTCCCACTTGAGTTGTTAGGCTGGGCGGCTATCGTCGGTGCGCTGCTGGCGGCGCTGGCTCTGGCACAAGTGCTCAAACGTCAGAAACATAGCCCCTGAGTCACAGGAGTGAAAATGCGCATCTACACACGAACAGGCGACACAGGCGAGACCTCGCTGTGCGATGGACAGCGCGTCCCCAAGGATTCGCCGCGCGTCAACGCCTGTGGCACAGTGGACGAATTGATGGCGTGCCTGGGCCTGGCCCTGGCGGCCGGGCTGGATGAGGAAAGCGCGACGCTGGTGCGGCACATCCAGCATGATCTGATGACCATGGCGGCCGACTTGGTGATGCCACGGGAGAGCGCGCGCTTTTTGCGGCGGCGCATCGAGGATCACGACGTGCTGGCGCTAGAGGTGGCAATTGACGGGTTAGAACAGCAGATATGGCCCGCCAGTGGAGTGTTCGTTCCGGTCATGCCAGGCGGCGCGCAAGCCGTTGCAGCGCTGCACCTGGCGCGCACCGTCTGCCGTCGAGCCGAGCGACTGGTGGTACCGCTGGCGCGAACCGGCGAGACAGACTGGAAGAATGTGCGCTATCTCAATCGGCTGTCCGATCTGCTGTTCGTGCTCTCGTGCGTGGTCAATCATCGAAATGGGAAGGAGAGTGTAACGCCATGATCATGGACCTGCACGCCTACGCCAAACTGCTCAAGGACGCGAGCCTGCCGGTGGATGGATGTCGAACGATTGCCGCGCTCAATCACATCGCCAACGCGGCAGCGCTGATCGAAAGTCTGACCAGCTCGGCGCAAGAGCTGGGCGATCCACATTTACTCGAATCGTTCTACATCGCACACCACGGGCTGGAGCGAGCCTGGCTGGCATTAGCCAACACGTGGGGCTGCCTGCCCCAAGAGACCCACGAAGGAATACACGAGGGTCATTCGCCCTTTCTGCCGTTACCCGGCCGGGCGCAAGACTGAATTGAGGCAGCCCAGCGTGTGGGCCAGGCGAGGGGACCGCCTGACACTGGTCATCCACGCGCGTGTCCTGGAGCACAGGATCGTCTTGCCACGCTATTGGATGAGCTTGCGGCTTTGCAAATCGTACAGTCCATACGCCGCAGCCAGAACCTCGACGGCATGGCGGGTGGGCTTGCCCGTGCCATGCTGCAATTGCCAGCGGCAGATTTCGGAATCGGACACGACCAAGCGCGCGGCCGGGCCTTGCGCGTTGACAAAGTCGAACGCCTCTTGCCCAACCTGCATGGCGATCTCGTACTTTTCCGCCTTGTAGCCATAGGTGCCTGCCAGCCCGCAGCAACGCGCATTACCCTCGCGCACGTCCAGTCCGGGGACCAGCGTCATCACGTCGAGCGCGGGACGCCCCATTCGATGCGCCCGTGTCTGGCACGAGACGTGGTACGGCACAACCAGGTTCAGCGCGCGGAAATCTGTGCTCAGCTCGCCGTTGTCATGTAGCTCGCGCAGAAACTCCATCATGTCCCACATCGCCCGCTTGAGCGCGCGCGTGGCATCGTTTTCGAGGTCGAGCATCTCGGTCGCCTCTTCGCGCAAGACCAGCACACAACTGATGCTCGTCCCTACAATCGGATACCCCTTGTCCGCGTACGGCACGAGCCTAGTCAGGTTGGTCCGAAAGAGCTTTTCGGCAGCAGGGAACTCGCCATTGTTGAGCATCGGCAGGCCGCAGCAATTTTGTGGTGGGACGATCACCTCATAGCCGTTGTGTTCCAACACTGCCACTGCCGCCTGGCCGACCCACGGCTCGTAATACTCGGTCGAGCAGCCATGAAAGTACACCACCTTCTTGGCCGATTTGCGCCGCTGCCCTTGCGTACGCTTGAACCACGCCTCGAACGTGCCTTGCGTGCTCCAGCGCGGGATTGGCGCGTGGCGCGCGATGCCCATGATTTTTTCCGCCAGATAACGGCTGATCGGATTGTGCATCCCCAGATTCGCCAGGTGCGGCACGTAGCTGCCGATCTTGCCCAGCATCTCGTTGCGGCCCAAGAACCAGTTGCGAATTGGAATGCCCTTATCCTTGAAAATTTGCGCTTTGGCTCGCGCATTGATCTCGGCGATGCGGACGCCCGTCGGGCAAACCTCATTGCACACGCGACACGCAGAGCAGTAATCTACCCAGTGATCGGGCGTGTGCGGCTGACCGATCTCGCGAAAGCGCTGCGCCTGCGGCCCGACGTACTTGGGACCGGGGAATTTGTCAGTGACTTGGGCGACAGGACAATAGCTCGTACAGATGTTGCATTTGATACATTCGTCGAGTGTTGTACTAACAGAATGCCAGGAAAGAGTGTGCATGAGACCTCGGTGATCAGTCATGGGTGATCAGTAATCGGTAATCAGTCATTGGTGATCAGTCATCAGCGAACAGTGAGTAGTAAACAGTCGGCAGTGATCGGTGGTCAGTGAGTGGCACCTGGCCTGGTCAGGTGCTGGGCCGATGCAACGCCGGTAGCAATGGCGATGCCTTCGACGCTGCGCGCACGGACCGGGTCAGCGTGCGCCAGGATACCGCCCGCAGCCCACAGATTTGTATAGACCGGCGCGCCGTCGGAATCTATGGGCTGGAACTCTCGATTGACCTGCACGCCACCAGAGAAGATGGGATGCCCCGCCGGATCGAGAAAGCGCGGGCGAAACCACTCGCCTCGATTCTGAGGCATTGCCAGCGGCAGGTCGAAGCAAACTTCCCACATGCGCCCTCGGTGATCGCTGTTGATGCCGCCGCCCAGAATGCCGCCGGTCGCCAGCAGGAATTTCTCGGCGCGATGCCTGAGCGGGCGCGCACTGGTTTCTGTTTCGACCCATGCGATGCAGCCGCCTTCGGCCTGAAAGCCCATGACTTCCATGTTGAGTTCTACGCGCACGCCCAACGCCTGGAGCTTGCGGCGCAGGGCCGTATTCAATCGGATGCCCGGCACGCTCGGCGGCAGCGTAGAGATCTCAAAGATGACCCGGTCCGTCTGAGCGCGCAAGTCATTCATCGCCGTTGCGTGCTCGTCCAGGCCGAGGATCGCCGGCAGGCCAATGCGCTCGCCAGGCCCGGCGAGCCTGCGCAATTCGGCAGCCAGCTTGCTTCGGCGCGCCGGACGATCGAGTTCCAGCGCAAGTTGAACGGTGTTGCTATCGTGACGATCGGTGATCAGATCAAGCGGCAAACAGGCCGCGCGCGCGCGGCGACCCTGCTTGTTCAAATTCTCGGCGATCCATTCAGGAAAGAAATCGCGCATCCCCCGAAAGCCGACGATGAGCATGGCCTCGTCGCGGTCAAGATCGCCTGCGCTTTGAGCTTGCGGCGCTAGAAAGGTCGGCCGCCTTGCACCGACCGGCGAAGGCAGCATCCAATTCTGCGTGCGTTCACCTTGAGCAAAGCCTGGAGTTGCTATCCCGCCAGGACGAGAGTCTTGACCAGAGTGACCCGGATGCGATGCATAAGGCAGGCCGATCTCGTGCGTCAACGCAAGAAAGCTTGCCAGCGTATCCACCAATCCTGTCCCATTCAACAGCGCGTAAGGATGCAATGGGTTCGTCTTGACCAGCTCTTGAACCGTCTGCAATGGACGCTCAACCGGCGCGCGCCCATCAGGATAGTAACCCAACACATCCACCGTCCCCGCGTTCCAATGCAGCGCGCCCCAGCCTTTGGCAATGACCTTGACCTTTAGCCCAGCCTGGGCAGCCGTACAAGCCGCAACCAACCCGCTCAGCCCAGCGCCAATCACAATCAAATCGAGCATAACATACCTCTGTGAAATGCAAGACACGAAACGCGATGCACACACTTTACGCATCAAACCTGACGCATCACGTTTCACTCATCACGTGTCAGGGTCTGCCCCGCGTAGAATTCGCTCATCGGGCTGGTCAGTTGCTCATCCGGCAAGTGATCGGCGTTCATGAGCGAGAGATAGATCAATTCGTCGAGCCGCTCTTGCCTCAACTGCCGTCCCCACAAAATCGGCGTCAAACCCTTCCAGCGTTCTTGCATAAAGTCGCGCAACAAAAGGTTGGGATTGGGTATTGAGTATTGAAGATCAGAGATGGGAGATTGGAGATGAGGGACTGAGGAGCGCAGGGCGGCATTATGGGCAGGCGATTGCAGATACGCCACATCCCATCGGCCATTTGAGAATTGATCATTGGAAATTGATAATTCATGCAAGATACCGGCCGCCCGATACGCGCAGAACCCGCCCTGACACGGCCCCATGCCCAGCCGCACATCGCGGCGCAAGTCATCGAGTGTGAGCACAGGATTGCTGCGGACGGCGTTTTCCAACATCGCGCGGGTGACCAACTCACATTCGCACACCAGCTCACTGTGCAGACGGTTCTCCTCGACTTCACGCAGCCGATGGCCCAGCCAATAGTGCCCCTGCTCGACGCCCGGTACCGGCGTCGTCGCTGTGACACAGGGTCGGCGCGCGCCGAGATATTCGCAGGCTTGGTCCATCGTCTTTTCCGCCATCAGCCGGAACGTTGTCCACTTGCCACCGAGAATCGATAGCATCCCCCCTACCCCATCGCGCGTCTGGTGATCGAGCAACGCGAACGCACGGGTCGCATCACGGCTCGCGCCGCCATAGCCCTCCTGATACAGCGGTCGAACGCCAGCCCACGCGCGCAGCACGCGCGCCTGGCTGATACCGGGGATCATTTTCTCGGCTTCACTCAGCAGCAATTCGACTTCCCACGGCTCGATACTCAGGTTCTCTGGATCGAATACACGCTCGTCAGTTGTGCCGAGCACGGCAATGGTGTGGATCGGCACGATGATATCGCCATCGCCGGGCGATTTGCAGCGATTGAGCACCGTGTTGCACACGCGATGATTCATCGCCAGCATCGTGCCCTTGCCAGGGATGACGTCCACCTGCAACCCGGCGGTCTTGGCGATCCGCCCGGCCCACGCACCCGAAGCGTTGATCGTCATCGCCGCACGGATTTCGAGGTCCTCGCCGCGCGCCACGTCGCGGACGCGAGCGCCCACGACGCGCCGGTCGCCCTCACGGCCCTCGACGATCAAGCTCAGCACCTCGTGATAGATCAGAATCCGCGCGCCCGCCTGCTGCGCGGCTTGAGCGGTGACATGAGTGGCGAGAAAGCTATCGGCGGAGCCATCTGGCACCTCGAACACGCGGCTGATGCGTGGGTTGAGCAGCGGCTCACGTCTGCGCGCCTCAGCGACCGAGATCTCGTGACAGGGCACGCCGATCCGATCACAGGCAGCCTGGAACTGATCGGGGTACTCGCCTTCATCTTCCGGGGTGACGACGAAAAAGCCGCCCGTGTCTTCGATGCAGTGCGTATGTGTTTTCCGCAAGATACGATTTTCGGCGATGCACTCGGCGGCGCTCTGCGGGTCTTTGACGACGTATCGCCCGCCGCTGTGGAGGAGGCCGTGATAGCGGCCCGTCGTGCCGTGCGTGAGGTCGCGTTTTTCCACCAGCACGACCCTGAATCCGCGCAGTGCAGCATCCCAGGCGACGCCCGCGCCGGTCGCGCCGCCGCCGATGACGAGAATTTCGGTCTCAATGTGATTCATGGAGCGTCCCCTAAACCTCTACCCAATCCAGGGTCCGCGCGACTGCCTTTTTCCAGCCCGCATAGAGTTGCTCGCGTTGGGCCACGTCCATGTGCGGCGTCCACTCTTTATCCTTGCCCCAGTTGGCGCGCAAATCTTCTTCTTTGGTCCAGAAACCTACAGCCAGGCCCGCTGCGTACGCCGCGCCAAGCGCGGTCGTCTCGGCGACGACCGGGCGAATCACCGGCACGCCGAGAAGGTCCGCCTGGAACTGCATGAGCAATTCGTTGACCACCATGCCGCCATCCACCTTGAGCGCGGTGAGCGGCACGCCCGAGTCGGCGTTCATCGCGTCGAGCACCTCGCGCGTCTGGAACGCTGTCGCTTCGAGCGCCGCGCGGGCGATGTGGCCCTTGTTGACGTAGCGCGTCAGGCCAACGATCACGCCGCGCGCATCGGCTCGCCAGTACGGCGCAAACAGGCCCGAGAACGCCGGGACGAAATAGATGCCGCCGTTATCTTGGACGGTTCGCGCCAACGTCTCAACCTCTGATGAGTTGGCGATAAGGCCCAGGTTATCACGCAGCCACTGCACGAGTGCGCCCGTGATCGCAATCGAACCTTCAAGACAATAGACGGCTTGATTCTCGCCGATCTGATAGCCGACTGTGGTGAGCAAGCCAGACTTGCTGGGCACGATCTGAGGGCCTGTGTTGAGCAGCATAAAACAGCCCGTGCCATAGGTGTTCTTGGCCTCGCCGGGGCTAAAGCACGTTTGCCCAAACAACGCCGCTTGCTGATCGCCCAGGTCGCCCGCAACCGGAACGCCTGCCAGTTCTCCCTTGGCCATGCCATACACGGCCGACGATGGCTGGATGGCAGGCAGCATTGCGCGTGGGATATTCATCAACTTGAGAATAGCCATGTCCCAGTCGAGTGTCTGCAAATTCATCAGCATCGTGCGGCTGGCATTCGAGACATCGGTCACGTGGATGCCACCGTTCGGGCCGCCGGTCAGCCACCAGATACACCACGTATCCATGTTGCCGAACAACAAATCGCCCCGTTCGGCGGCAGCCCGCGCACCGCTGACGTTATCCAGAATCCACTTGATCTTGGGGCCGGAAAAATACGTTGCCAGCGGCAGGCCGGTCTGAGGCCGGAGGCGGTCCTGGCCGCCTTCACGCGCCAGTTCAGCAATCAAGTCTGCCGTGCGCGTGTCTTGCCAGACTATCGCATTGTACACCGGCTGGCCCGTCTTGCGATCCCACACGACCGTCGTCTCGCGCTGGTTCGTCACACCAATGGCGGCAACGTCGCGCGGATTGATGTTACCCTTGGCCAATGCGCCGCGAATCACCTCTTGCGCCCGCGTCCAGATTTCCATCGGGTCATGCTCGACCCAGCCGGGCTGGGGATAAATTTGCCGGTGCTCTTTTTGATCGTAACAGACGACGCGACCACGGTGGTCAAAGATCATGAAGCGAGTGCTGGTTGTGCCCTGATCGAGGGCGGCGGAATAGTGCGGCATGGTCACTCCGATTGGTTTCAGATTTTGTGGGCGCGATTATACCAACACATGACAAGGTGACAAGGTGACAGGATGACAAGGCGAGTTCACTTCGCCTCCTCTTGCCCGCTTGCGCGCGTTTCCTTGTCCACTTGCGCATGCTTGCCGGTTTCCTTCATTCGGCGGATACTGTTACTGCGGCACTGGGGACACATGCGCTCGACATCGGGATCGTAAATGCCACGCCACTCGTGGCCGCAGCGGAGACATTTAAAAGTGACTGCTTCGGGCATATCTCACTCCGACTTGACACGACAGACCGCGGACCGCTGCACGTGCAACCTGTTCGATCTTAAGAACCGGTGTTTGGCAAATGGCCGGATTGCTACATCTGGCGGCTTGGCAGGCTGAAGCCTGCACTCCAACCGCCAGATGTGGGGGTTGCCCAAGTCCAGTTAAGAATTGATCATTGGGGACGGCCTACAACACCTTGCGCGTATACTCGATCTCTTTTTCCGTCACCGTTTGCCGGAGGCGCTCCAGCTCTTGCATCACGAGCGCGAACTTGGCCCCCTCCGCCGCGCTGATCCACTCGAGCTGCAATCGCTCCGGGCGGATGCCTTTACGTTCCAACCGATCCCACAGCCGATCCACGCGCTTTTGCGTCCAGCGGTTCGCGTTGATGTAGTGGCAATCGGCATAGTGGCAACCCGAGACCAGCACAACCGGGGCGCCCAGTTGAAACGCGCGGAGGACGAAATCCTCGTCCACGCGCCCACTGCACATGGTGCGGATGATGCGCGCATTGGGCGGGTATTGCATCCGGCTGACGCCCGCATAGTCCGCGCCCGCATACGAGCACCAGTTGCAGGCGAACGCCACGATCTTGTTTTGCGGGTCGTCGGCCAGCGCCGCTTCGACCTGTGCCATCATCGCGGCATCGGGGAAATGGCGCATCGTGATTGCATCGTAACGACATTCCGCCGCACATGTCCCGCAGCCAGCGCACTTGGCCTCGAGCACCTGAGCGATTGCTTTGGTCTTGCCATCGGCCAGGATCGCGCCATACGGGCAAACCGTCGCGCACAGCCCACAGCCCTTACAGAGTTCCCGGTCCACGAACGCCGTGACCGCCTCGACCTGGAGCCGCTCGGCGTTCAACACGATCTGCGCGCGGGCGGCGGCGGCGCTGGCCTGCGTCACACTGTCTTTGATGTCCTTTGGCCCTTCGGCGCAGCCAGCCAGAAAGACGCCGCGCGTGGGCGTATCCACCGGCTTGAGCTTGGGATGCGACTCGAGCAAAAAACCTTCGTCGGTCTGGGAAAGCGTGAGCAGTTTTTTGATATGTGATTGCTCATCGGGCGGGACAAAGCCAATCGAAAGCACGACCATGTCCAGCTCGTGCTGCTCGACCCGGCCCATCGTCGTATTTTCAACAGTCAAGAGCAGATTGCCAGTGATCGGGTCCTCGATGACCTCGCCCGGAAAGCCGCGAATATATTTGACGCCAGCTTCCTTGCTGCGGCGGTACAGCTCCTCAAAGCCTTTGCCGAACGCACGGATGTCCATGTAAAACACGCTGATGTCAGTCTCGGGATAGTGGTCTTTAAGCAGCAAGCTGTCCTTGACCGTGTTCATGCAGCAGATGTTGGAGCAATATGGCCGCCCGCGCGCAAGATCGCCATCCGGCGAAACCGTCCGCGATCCAACGCACTGGATGAACCCGATGCGGCGGGGCGTGCGACGATCGCCGGGGCGGACCAAGTGACCGCCTGTCGGCCCGCCCGCGTCAATCAGCCGCTCGAACTCGAGGCTGGTGATGACATTAGCGTAGCGCGTGTAACCGTATTCGTCCAACGCAGAAGGATCGAATACATCGAGGCCAGTCGCCACGATGATGGCGCCGACGTTCAGATCCATGATCTGGTCCTGCTGATCAAAGTCAATGCACTTTTTATCGCACACGTCACGGCACTTGCCGCACGCGATCGGCACGTCGCCCAGGCAGTGCGCGTGGTCAATCACATACGCCGACGGCACCGCCTGCGGAAATGGGATATAGATCGCTTTGCGGCTGCCCAGGCCGATCTCGAATTCGTTCGGCACGACGACAGGACAGACCTTGGCGCACTCGCCGCAGGCCGTGCACGAGTTCTCGTCCACGTAGCGAGCTTTCTTGCGAACGCGAACGGCAAAGTTGCCGACGTACCCGCTGACGCTTTCGATCTCGCTATAAGCCAGGAGCTTGATTTTGGGATGCCGACCGGCATCCATCATCTTGGGGCCGAGAATTCATATGCTACAGTCCATCGTCGGAAAGGTCTTGTCGAGCTGCGCCATCCGTCCGCCGATGGACGGCTGCTGTTCGACCAGATAGACCTGATGCCCCGCGTCGGCCAGGTCGAGCGCGGCCTGGATGCCGGCGATGCCGCCGCCGATGACGAGCGCCGCGTGCGACACGGGCACCTCGATCTCGCGTTGAGGCGAAAGGTGCCGCGCACGCGCGACCGCCATCGTCACCGTATCCATCGCCTTGTGCGTTGCACCGACCGGATCATCTTGATGTACCCACGAGCAGTGTTCGCGGATGTTGGCCATGTCGAGCAGGTACGGATTGAGTCCGGCCTGCGCCAGGCAACCGCGAAAGGTCGGCTCGTGCAGACGCGGCGAACACGAAGCGACGACGACCCGATTCAGGTTGTGCTCGGCAATCGCCCGCTTGATTTCCTGCTGGCCCGGGTCGCTGCATGTGTAGCGGTTGCGTTGCGCGATGATCACGTCCGGCAAAGTAGCCGCGTGTTGCCTCACCGCCTCGCAGTCCACGGTGCCCGCGATGTTGCGTCCGCACTCGCAGACAAAGACGCCGATGCGCAAATCATCACTCATGTTGTCCCCCTATCGTTTCCTATTGACCGCCTGTCCCCATGTGTTATAATCAAAACAGAGGTGAAACATGGTTACAATTCCGCTGCAAGTACCAGAAGATTTGGCTGTTCAATTGATGCCGCTTCAGAGTCGCTTGCTCGACATTATCAAGTTGGGACTGCAACATTGGCACGAGGTCGAGCCAGAGCCTCTCACGCCACGTCAACAAATCGAAAAGCTGTGGGCACAAGCGGGCCTGGTTGTCTCGCTTGATCCCGACATCGCCGATCGCTATCCGCCTTATCGGGAACGCCGGACTCCTATCCAGGCCGGTGGTCAGCCCGCCAGCGAGATCATCATCGAACAACGAGGCCCCAGGTGACGGTTGTTCAACTACCGCGCACCCTCTACCTCGACGCCAGCGCGTTAGTCAAGCGATACATGGCCGAGACCGGCACGGCCTGGGTCGAGTCGCTGTGCGCTGACGAAGTCAACAACGCGATTGCCATCGCCCACATTGGCCTGGTCGAAACAGCGGCCGTCTTTGGCTCCAAATGGCGCGGCGGCTTTATCACGGAAGCCGACTATGACAATGCACTGGCCAACCTCATCCGCGATGCCTCAAGCCGCTATCAACTGGTCGCTGTCATCCCGGCCCGGATCGACACGGCCATTCAACTCACTCGCCGTTGGAAACTGCGCGGCTATGACGCCATTCACCTGGCGTGCGCATTGGCTGTCAATGAACCTCTCATCAATAACGGTCTGCCACCGTTGACTTTTGTCTGTGCGGACAATGAACTGTTGTTTGCAGCAAGGGGCGAAGGGCTTGCCACTGACAATCCCAACAAGTATCCGTAGGGTCGAATCCACGGCACTCAGTACGCGCTGTTGTGCAGCCCACCATGTTGGCAATGTTGCGTCCGCACTCATGGCCTCCTCTCCCTCTCACCCATAGACCTTCTCGCCCTCCACCTCAGCATCCGGCGCGTCGGCCTCCACATCGCGTCCGATCGGCTGCGCGCCGAGTTCCTTGTAGTATTCGTGCTGGATGACCAAATCCATGATCTCGTTGGTGCCCGTCCAGATGGTGATCAGGCGCACGTCGCGCAACAGCCGCTCGATGGGATAGACGCTGGTGTAGCCGATGCCGCCCATGATCTGCATCGCGTGATTGACCACCTGCCACGCCATGTCGGTGGCAAATTTTTTGCTCTCGGACACCATCCGTCGGACCCGGTTGGGATCGTCGCCCGAATCAATGGCTCGCGCTGTGGCATAGACCAGGCTGCTGGCCGCATCGAGCAGCGTGATGCTCTCGGCCACCTTGAAGCTGACGCCTTCGAACGCGCGGATCTTGCTCCCGAACGCTTTGCGGCGGTCGCTATAGCGCGCGGCGATTTCCAACGCGGCGCGCGCCATGCCCAGCGCGCCGGCCGCGCTCGTCATCCGTTCGGGGATCATCATCTGGTAGAAAATGTCTGCTGCGCCGTTTTCCCGCCCGATGAGGTTGGAGGCTGGCACACGCGCATCCCGAAAACACACACGTCCTGTGCCGCCGCCGCGCGTGCCCATCAGCCCATAGACGTGCTGCACCTCGACGCCCGGCCCGCGCTCGACGACGAACAGGCTGATGGCCCGATGCGGCTCGGCGTCCGGATCCGTGCGCGCGTAGACGATGAAATAATCCGCGCCTTCTGCGCCGACGATGAAGCGCTTTTGACCGTTGAGGACGTACTCATCGCCCTCACGCCTGGCCGTCGTCGTCGTGCCGAAAAAGTCGGACCCACCGCGCGGCTCGGTGAGCGCCTCGGCGACGGTCAGCTTGCCTTGCACGACCGGCCGCAGCCAGCGGTCCTTTTGCCCGGCAGTGCCAAAGACATGGATCGCTTCGCCCACGATGCTGACCAGACTGTACAGGCAGGCCAGCGACGTGCCCAGCACGCCGACCTCTTCTAGCGCAATGATTTCGTCCACCCATTTCAGCCCGCGCCCGCCCCATTCCGGTGCAAAGCGCAAACCGAGCAGACGGCGTGTGGCGGCGCGCTCCAAAAACTCGCGCGGATACGTCACCTTGCCCGCGTCCATGTCCAGGATCAACTGGCGCGGCACGTCCTGGCGCACAAAGGCGCGCACCTCGTCACGCAATGTGCGCTGTGAGTCGGTGAGCAGATTTTCGATCATGGCTCACCCTCCTGTGATCTCACTCGATCTCTTGTTTGACAAGCCAATCGTGGATCGCCCGGGCTGTCTGCCGATAGTTGTGCTCCATCATCAGGTTGTGTCCGGCCCCTGGCGCTACATGGTAGGCTGCCTTGTAATAAGCGGCCGAGCGGCGTTGATAATCCTCGCCAATCACGGCGTCTTGCTCGCCCGCCAGCCACAACATGGGCGTGTTGACATTTTCAGGCGGCGACCAGAAGGGCGGATTGTGCTGGTACAACACGAGGACGGATTCCGGCCCGAGCCTGGCGTGCAACTGCTCCGGTGAATAAACCGCCCTCTCGCTGATGAGGGCCCTGGCCGCGCGATAGGGGTTACGCATCATGGGTGTTGCATCCCACGAAAGCATCATCAGCGGGTAAAGGAGTGGATCGAGACGGATCAGGCGGAAAAAGCCTTGCTGGAACATGCTGTGCGACACCCACGGCGCAACCAGCACCGCTGCCGGCAAATCTCCCACATATTTGAGATACCACTGAATGAGCGCGCCGCCCATGCTGTGCCCCATCAAGATAGGCCGCCGCGCCAATCGGTCAACCTCTGCCTTGAGAAAACTCAAATAGTAATCCAGCGTGCACAAAGGAATGAGGCGTTGTGTGGGCGAGCCAGCGTGCCCCGGCAGGCTGTGAGCATGGCTTTCCCAGCCCCATTCGGCAAACAACTCTTGCCAGAGATGCCAGCACCAGGCGCCGTGCCACATGCCGTGTTGCATAACAATTGGCGTTTGAAAACGGCGATTTTGAGGAACGTAAACGATCCGCTCGATACCATCCTCAAGCGTGTGCGTCATTTGAAAGATGGGCGTCTCGCGTCGCTCTTTCAAGACAAAACCCTTGGGGGCCTGGTTTGTCTGCGTGGCAAGCGTGCGGTGGACGTCTGCATTGAGTAATTGCCATATTCCCCACAGTTGTTGGGTGATGATGTATCCCAACACAGCGCCCAGGCCCAGCCCCAACCACGCATCCTTTGGCCCGGCCTGACGACCTGGCCCAACGAACGATTTCTTCATAGTCAATACTGCCTCCTTGTCACCTGCTTCTTGCTTCTCGCCTCTTGCTGTGCTACAATTCCCAGCGAGGTGATTGTCATGAAAACCTTGACCCTCAAAGAAGCTCAAGCGTTATATACGGCCTTGGACGAAAGCCAGGCGGCGCAAGACTCGAACCTGGTCGAACAAGAAGGCCGGCCCGTTCGGATTCTCGTGCCTGCTGACGAGTACGCCGCCTTTCTCGCCTGGCGCAAAGCCGAGCAGGAACGCCAGCAACGGTCAACCGACGACAAAGCCTTCCAGCGCGAAGCCGAAGCGTTCGAGCGCATGAAGCCGGAATTGCTGCGCCAGTATCGCAATCGCGTCGTCGCTATTCACAACGGCCAAGTCGTTGAGGTCGGCAGCGAAAACGAATCGGTGGCCGATGTGGCGATGCGTGTTTACGAACGGCTAGGCTATGTGCCAATTTTTGTGCATCGCGTCGAAGAAACGCCGCGCGTCTATGAAATCTCTAGCCCTCGAATCGTGCGCCCATGATTCCTTACCATCGTGACATCGAACCGCCTGCGCCGTTTCTCGATGTGACGGTGGAACATCCAACCAGCGGCCAACGGTTGTCTTTCCCAGCCAAGCTGGACACTGGCGCGGATATATCCGCTATTCCCGTGACAGTCGTGGAGCAGTTGCGCCTGCTCCCTGTTCGAGCCATTTCTGTTGAAGGCTACGAAAGCAAACCCATGCCGGTTTCGACCTATGCGGTTGCCTTGAACGTCGCTGACGCCCGCTTTCGCATGGAAGTCATTGCCATTACCGAACCTTACGCGCTCCTCGGTCGAGACGTACTCAACTACTTTTATGCGCGCCTGAACGGCCCCGACCTGACTTTCGACCTCAGCCTACCTGCCCCTCGCTAGAGCTGTTCCGCCACCAACGTCGCTAAATCCACCATCTCGATCCCGACCTCGCCTTTGAGCTGCGCGTCCATCAGCGCGCACTTGAAGTGAATCTGGCACTTTAGACATGCTGTGACCATCGCCTCCGCGCCGGTCGCTTTGGCCTCTCGCAAACGCTGAACCTGGATCGCCTTGTTGGCCGCGTCGCAATGCGTCCAGCCGTTCGTCCCGCAGCACAGGGCGTTGCGGCGCGCGTGGCGCATCTCGACAACCTGGCAGCCTAACGCTTCCAGCACCCGGCGCGGCGCATCATAAAGGCCCAGGT
This sequence comes from Thermoflexales bacterium, assembly GCA_034434835.1. Taxonomy (GTDB): domain Bacteria; phylum Chloroflexota; class Anaerolineae; order Fen-1058; family Fen-1058; genus JBGLNJ01. Next base: position 47,462 of record DAOTXX010000014.1, read on the forward strand.
GACGTCCCAATCGGCACGGGTCGTGGAATGTCACTACCTTGTATTTGAGATTTGAGATCTGAGATTTGAGATCTGTCAACAGCTCGGACAGATGCACTATCTCGACGTTCAAGTGGATGCCATGCGCAGGATAATCCACTTTGAGCGCGCGAATACATTCCGGGCACGACGAGACGATTCGCTGGACGCCAGACGCGCGGATCATCTCGGCGTTCAACTGCGCCAACTTCAAAAAGCCCCCCAGGTCGCCTTCCCACAAGAGATCGTGGCCGCAGCAACGTTCGTCGGCCAGGATCATCGGCTCGATGCCCAGTGCGTTGAGGATGCGGACGCTCGCCTGGGCCACCTGTGTCCCCTTGACTCCCAGTGGCGCGAACAGCGCATCATAGTGCGGAGCGCAACCGACAAAGTAGAGAGTGGGGAGTGGAGAGTGGAGAGTGGAGGGTGGAGCGTGGAGTGGAGAACGGAAATCTGCGATCTGGAATCGGCAATCGGCAATTCCTTCCAGCCAATCCAGCCGGTTCTGCCGCAAATCAGGCCGCATCATCATCCGCATCCAGACGTGGATCGCTTCGCCGTGAGTGCAGAGCGCGGCCTGACCCAACCGCCGCGCCTCGATGCGCACCGCCGTCGTCAGCGACGAATAATCCACCGCCGCCGGACAGACCTGGCTGCACTGCAAGCAATTCAGGCACGTCCATAATCGGTCATCGCGCAAGAGCGCCTCGTCATGGCGGATCAGCGCGCGGCTCACCGTCACGCGAGGCGAAAAGCCGCCGTCATAACGCGCGATGGGACAGATGGCTGTGCACTTGCCACATTCCAGGCAGCGCAAGACGCCGCTTGCGTGTATCGCCTGTTCCAGGTTCGTATAACTCATCCCCATTCTCCGACGAACGCCCCAAGACGAAGAACGAAAGTTAACCTCACCCAACCCATTCGCTCGTCATGCGTCACACGCAGCGGTCGTTCGTCCTTCGTCACGCACAGCGGTCCTTCGTCCCTCGTCCCTTGACAAACTCTCCCACCACCTGCACAAACCTCGCGCCATCATCGGGGGGAACCCATTCCAGCTTGATCCGGTCATCGAGCGCCAACAGGTTAGCCAGCGCGTGAGCCTGCTCGAACGCCGCCGCGCAGCGCTCATTGCCTTGCTCGTAATGACACAGGCCCGGCGCGCAGCCCAGGACCAACACACCCGTCGCACCCATTTCAAGCGCCTTGAGCATCAGACCGGGCTGCAACCGTCCTGTGCAATTCAGCCGGATGATGCGCGTGGAGACGGGATAGGCAAGACCACGCGCCCCGGCGATTTCCGCGGCCGAGTAACCACTCCATTCACAGGCCAGGATCAGGTGACGGGGTGACAAGGTGACACGGTGACACGGTGACACAGTGACGGGGTGACCTTCGTCCTCGGCGATGCCAAGCGCAGCGCGGATCTGGGCTTCGATCTGTTCATCACTCGCTGAGGGCACCTGGACGGCTTTGACCGGGCAGACCGACACGCAATTTCCACAACCCGTGCAAAGCAAACGATCAACCACTGCCAATCGCGTCCCCTTGTCACCTTGTCTACTGGCATCCATGTCTACTCGCATCGTCACAGCCATGAACGGACAGACGCGGGCACAATCGCCGCAGCCGTTGCAGCGTGTGGCATCCACCCTGGCCGCCGTCGTCCAATTCACGATCTGACCACTTTGGATGTGGCGCGCGGCGCGAGCGGCCGCGCTGTACGCCTCGAACATTGCGCGCTGCGCATCACCCGGAAAATGAGCTGCGCCGCAGACGTAAATGCCGCGCTCGATGCGATCCGCCGGGCGCAGGCGGAGACGCGCATCGGGAATGAACCCGGAAGCGTCAATGGGCAAGCGCAGCATCATCGCCAGATCGGCTGCCTCCACTTGCGGCGACATGGCCGTGGCGTCAATGAACAGGTCGCACGGCATAACCACTCGCTGGCCGGTCAACTGATCGCGAGTAAAGATTTCGCCATCAATCAACTGCGGCGGTTGTCCCGCCGGATAACGAACGAACTCGACGCCCAGGCGCTGAGCCTCCCAGACCAGCTCATCGTATGCTCCCCCTGCCGTATACAACTCGCGGAAAAAGATCGTCACCTTAGCTTCGGGCGACTGGCGCTTGATTTGGGCCGCCTGCCGAAAGGTGGTCAGGCAGCACGCGCGCCAACAGGTCTGCCAGCGATCCGGCGCCATATCACACAGGACAAACGCATAGTTGAGCAAAGAGCCGGGCGAACGCAGCGCCGAGAAGGGTTGATTGGGGCGAGCGCCAGTGGCGATCAGGATCGCGCCCGCTTCGATCACCTGTCCACCGCTCAAAACCACTTGATACCGCCCAACTGATCCATTGACATTCGTCACTTGCGTCCCGGTCAACACCTGCACGTTGGGCCGCGCGCGGACGGAGGCGATCCGCTCGGCCACCAAATCCAGGGTCGCCTGATCGTCGGGCCACAGCCGGGCCAGGCCGCCCAACTCGGACTCGCGCTCGATTAGCGTGACCGGGATGCCGGCATCGCTTACGCCTAGCGCCGCCGTTATGCCGGCAATGCCGCCGCCAATGACGACGGCATGGAGCACGATGCTTGCCACGCGCGGCGGCCCGGCCTGGCGGGCGGCCAGATCGGCTACGGCCATCCTGACCTGATCGCCTGCCTTCTCCTGAGCCGCGGCCGGGTCAGCCTGATGAGGCCGGGCGCACAGGTCGCGCAGATTCGTCACATGGATCAGTGCAGGATTGACGTACCCCTCCAGCGCGCGGCAAAAGTGATTCTCGTGTGTGCGCGGTGCACAACCGGCGATCAACACGCGCTCCAGGCGCTGCTCAGCGACGATCGTTTTCATACGCTCCAGGCCGCCGGGCAAACACCAGTAACCCGCGTGTCCCGCCCACGTCACGCCGGGCAGCTCGCCAGCCTGCTGCGCGAGCGCAGTCACATCCAGCAAGCCTGCGATCTGGTCTCCACACCCGCACACAAACACGCCGACTCTCGTCACCTTGTCACCCTGTCACCCTGTCACCCTGTCATCTCACCACTACCGCATCAAACTTGCACACACTCAAACACATCCCGCAGCGCGTACAGAGCGCAGGATCGATCACGTGCACTTGCTTCTTGCCGCCCGTGATCGCTCCGCCCGGGCAATTTCGCAAACAGACCATGCAGCCCGTACATTTTTCTGGAATGATCGAATAGGTGATCAGCCCCTTGCACACATGAGCCGGGCAGGTCTTGGCGTAGATGTGCGCTTCGTACTCGGCGCGGAAATAGCGGATCGTCGAAAGGACCGGGTTGGGCGCCGTCTGCCCCAGGCCACACAGCGAGGCTCGCTTGACCTCCTGCCCCAACCGCTCCAGGTATTCCACATCGCCGGGCTGACCTTGACCAGCACAGATGCGCTCCAGCACGGTCAACATGGCTTTGGTGCCCACACGGCATGGCACGCACTTGCCGCACGATTCCTCTTGCACAAAAGTCATAAAGTAGCGGGCCAAATCCACCATGCACGTATCTTCATCGGTGACGACCATGCCGCCCGATCCCATGATCGCGCCCAACGCCGTGAGCGATTCATAGTCAATCGGCACGTCCAGGTGCTCGGCCGGGACGCATCCGCCCGAAGGCCCGCCCAACTGCACCGCCTTGAGTTTCTTGCCCTTGGGGATGCCCCCGCCAATGTCGTCAATCACCTCGCGCAGCGTGATGCCCATCGGCACTTCGACCAGGCCCGTGTTGTTGATCTTGCCGACGACCGAGAAAACCTTGGTGCCTTTGGATTTTTCCGTGCCGAGGGCGGCATAGGCCTGGCTGCCCTGGCGGAGGATGATCGGGATATTGGCCCACGTTTCGACGTTGTTGATGTTGGTCGGCTTGCCCCACAATCCGCTTTCTGCCGGGAAAGGCGGGCGCGGGCGCGGCTCGCCGATGCGCCCCTCGATGGACGCCATCAGCGCCGTCTCTTCGCCGCAGACAAATGCCCCCGCCCCCAACCGAACACTCAAGACAAAGTCAAGGCCACTGCCCAAAATGTCCTTGCCTAAAAGCCCGATGTCTTCGGCTTGCCGGATGGCGATCTTTAAATTCTCGACCGCCAGCGGATATTCAGCGCGGATGTACACATAGCCCTGATGGATGCCCATCGCATACGCGCCGATGATCATTCCCTCGATGACGCTGTGCGGATTGCCCTCCATCACCGAGCGATCCATGAACGCGCCCGGGTCACCTTCGTCGGCATTGCAGACAGCATAGCCGCTCCCGACCTTGAGCACGTTCCTGCGGCAAATCTCCCACTTGAGGCCAGTGGGAAAGCCCGCGCCGCCTCGCCCGCGCAAGCCCGAGGCCTTGACCTCGGCAATGATCTGCTCAGGTGCCATCCCGCTCAACACTTGAGCCAGCGCCCCATAGCCGCCCAGCGCGACATAGTCCTCGATGCGCGTCGGATCGATCCGACCATTGAGGTCCAGGACAAGCCGCTTTTGCTTTCGATAAAACGGCAGATCCGGTTCGTGATGAATGGGTTGACCGGTGTGGGGATCGGTGTAGAGCAACCGCTCGATCGTCTCACCGCCGATGAGCGTCTTGGAGACGATCTCGGCAACATCTGCAGGCTTGACTTTTTGGTACGAGAGGCGCTGCGGATAGACCGTGACGAGCGGCCCGCACTCGCAAAAACCGGGGCAGCCCGTGCCGACGACTTGAATGGGTGTACGGAGATTGGCTCGCTTCAATTCCTCGCGCAGGCTCGTCAACACCTTTTGACTGCCCAGCGCGCGGCAGCCCGTGCCATCGCAGACGCGCAAACAAGGCTGGCTCTCGTCCCACGCAGCGGCCAGTTGAGCCTGCCACGCCCGGAAATCCGCCACCGACCCCAACCGGTTCATCGTTCAGCCTCTGACCGCGCCAGGCCCTTGAGCAATCGGTCAACTTTCTGAGGCGTCATCTGTCCCGAGTACTCGCCATCGGCTACGACAATTGGCCCGAGCGCGCACGCGCCCAAACAGTTGACCGTCTCGAGCGTAAACATCCGATCGCGCGTCGTGCCACCCGGCTGGACGCCCAGCCGGGTCTGTAAGCGGTCGAGCACCTGTGGGCTGCCGCGCACGTGACACGCCGTGCCCATGCACACGTGCAGGCAATGTTTGCCTTTAGGCCTCAGGCTGAAGGCGTTATAGAACGTCGCCACGCTGTAAGCTTGCGAAAGCGGCACGCCCAATCGCTCGCTCGCCAGCACCAGCGCCTCGAACGGCAAATAACGATACCGCGCCTGAATGTCTTCGAGTACGGCGATCAGTGCAGCGTCGTCTTGCGCTGCCTGATGGATGAGATCGTAGAGTTCGGCAATGTTCATGGGCGCTCCATACCGCGTAATTCGTACTGCGTATTGCGTATCGGACGCATGGTACACAAAACGGAATACGAAATACGCAATACGCTTCACACAATTCCGAGCATCTCTCGATAGTCCGCCGGGAACGGCTCGCCCGGCGGCTCGTACTCGCACAACCGGCAGGCCCGCCGCACGTAAGCCGAGGTCCAGGTATGCATCGTGCGAGCCGGGCGGGTGAACTGCTCGATGCGGATCGCGCCCGTCGGACACACGAGCGCGCACGTCGCGCACTCGATGCAATCCGCCGACGAAATCTGGAATGGCGTGCTGACCGCGCGCGCCATCCCGCGTCGCGTCAGGCTGATCGCGCCCACGCCGACGATCTCGCGGCAGACGCGCGCGCACAGGCCACACAAGATGCAATCGTTCGGATCGAGCGTCACGTAGGGCGACTCGACGCCGTACTCTTTCGCCAACGCCTGCACCATCGGCAGATGCCCCGCCGTGGACATGAGCAATTCGATCACGGTGCGCCGTGCATCGAGCACCACGTCGCTGTGGGTGCGGACGACCAAACCCTCCTCGCACGGATACGCGCACGAGGCGACGAGCTTACTGCCCTGCGGGCTGACCAGCTCGACCAGGCACAAGCGGCACGCCGCGTAAGGCGGCAGCGTCTCCAGGTAGCACAGCGTCGGGATGCGGATGCCATGCTCGCGGGCGGCCTGGAGCAGAGTGTAGCCTTGCGGACTCTCGATAGGCTGGCTATCAATGGTCAGGTGAATCATTGTGTCAAGCCTCAAAGCGATTTTTGGCGTCTGTTCATCTTGCTTAGCGCCCATTGTTTGGCAGCGTTCATCCCTTGTAGTATAATCTTTTGAGGAGGTAAAAGCCATGCAACTCGAAGAATACTTTGACTTTCTAGCGCCGAATGACATCCGGCTTAAGGGAACTCGTGTTGGTATAGAAACCATCCTGTATGATTTCATCTATCGAAGCCGGTCTCCTGAAGACATTGTGATCCATTATCCCTCGTTGACGATTGAGCAGGTGTATGCGACCATCACCTATTACTTTCACAACAAAGACATGGTCACGGCTTATCTTGCCAACTGGCTAGAGAATGCGAAACGAAGGCGGGAAGAACAAAACCGCCATCCATCTCCGACCATCCTGAAACTGCGTCGCATTTCCGCGGAGCGTCAATCCAAAGCAATGCCAAAGACATGAGAGCGATTCAATATCTCCTTGACGAGAATGTGGATGACAGTCTGCGGAAGGGATTGCACTTGCATTGGCCTGAAATAGTCGTGTGGCGCATTGGAGACCCAACGGCCCCTCAAATCGGAACTCGGGATCCCGAAATCCTGCTTTGGTGCGAAGCCAACAGCTTCTCACTGGTTACGAACAATCGGGATTCAATGCCGGGTCACTTGCAAGATCACCTCGCAGCCGGGCATCACATCCCTGGCATTTTCACCCTGAACGCCAATATGTCCATCGGCGAGACGATTGAGGAGTTGGCCCTCATCTGGGGCGCGTCAGAGCCAGATGAATACGCCGACCAAATAAACTACCTTCCTGTACGTCATTGAGAGTCTTGGCTTTACTGGTGTTTGCTCAACCGCCACCCCCCTGTGGCGGTTTTGTGGCTTGCGGGCAGCCGCCTTGCCCGGCCCGCTGTGCTACTGTTCTGGTTCAGCACTCTTGGTTCATCCGGCCTCGCGCACCTTTTGCCGCGCCGGGAACTCGGCGTCCAGGTGGGCTTCGCCGCCGCGCACCCAACCCGTGATGTGCGTGCCATCCTCCAGCTCGACGTCCAGGCAGGTGTGGTTGTCGAACCAGCACTCTTCGCACACCTCGCCATCGGGCAGGTCGGCCGGCACGATCACACTCACTGTGCCACCCACCACCTTGAGTTCCAGCACATCGTTGCCCTCGCCTTCCATGTCCGCACCGGCGTCAAAGCAGCCTGCAAAATCGCCGCCGCGCGCTTGAATCAGGTTATAGCGTTTCATGTTCTCCTCTTTCTCTCGTTGAACCGCAAAGAGCGCAAAGGTTTTTAGAGGAAAACCTGTCCCTTGCGTCTTGGCGGTTCACCCCCACTCCGGCCCTCCCCCGCGTGCAGGGGGGGATGTGGGTGGGGGGCAATGACATTGGGTTGCGGCACGAAGCGTGCCGCGCTATGGTTGGCCGGGTAGATTGTACTGCGAATAGTTTCCTTCAAACTCGGTCGGGATGGTGCGCAAAAGCTCGACCCAGCGGATGATCCGATTCGCGCCCTGCAAGAGCTGCAAGAACGGCCCTTGCGTCTTGAGCTTGCGCATCGTGATCGCCTTGGTCGCGCCCATTTTGCCGCGCAAAATATCCACCCACACGCCGTAGGGGCCGGACAGTGTGAACAGCGTGGGGCGCTGGCCGATCCACACGTTGTTCATCTTGCCATCCACGTTGTCAAAGCCGATGACAATTTGCCCGGTGACGCCCTGGGCCGGCTCAGGCTCCAGCACAAGCGTGTAGGACTCGTTGTTGCCCTTTGCCAATTCCAGGTACTGCGGATCGGAATTGGACTTGGCTTTGACAGCCTCCAGATATTCCAACGTTGCGAGTTTCACGGTCTCCCCTTTCAAATATGTCATTGCGAGGAGGCCCGCGAAGCGGGCCGACGAAGCAATCTCCTGACCCGACAAGATGGAGACTGCTTCGTCGCCGCCATGCGGCTCCTCGCAGTGACACTAACCCATCCGCACCAGAATCTTGACTGCCCCCGAGCCGGGCGTGTCAAGCACGTTGAAACCTCTCGGGACCACTTGATCCAAAGTGATCTCGTGAGACACCAGCGGGTCAACTTGCACTCGCCGCTGCGCGATCCAGTCAATTGCGGCGGGAAACGAATCGCGCCCAGCCAGGCTGCCCTCAATGCACAGATCGCTCAGGGCAACGGTCATGAAATCCATGTCCACCGGCTCGACGCACATGCCTAAGATGAAAATCTGCCCGCCCTTGCGAACGAGCGATACCGCGTCACGGAACGGCCCCGGCGCACCCGTGCAGATATAGATCACGTCCGGCCCCAGGCCATCGGTCAGATCGGCCAGCGCGACGCTCACATTGTCGCGCGCCGGATCGAGCACGGCTGTCGCCCCGAGCTGACTCGCCAGCGCGGCGCGGGTCGCATCCACTTCGGTCACAGCGACCATTCGCGCGCCGGCCGCCAGCGCGCCTTGCAGCATCAACAGCCCAATCGGTCCTGTGCCCATGACGACCGCACGATCGCCCGGCTTGAGCCGTGAACGACGGACGCCGTGCAGGGCCACAGCCAGTGGCTCGACTAATGCCCCCTGCCGCAGTGTCACACTTGGCGGCAGGCGGTGCAGCCCTTTGACCGTGATCTTGGTGTATTCGGCCATCGCCCCATCGTGAGTGACGCCGATCATGGTCAGGCTTTGGCAAGCATCCAATCGCCCCTCACGACAAGGCAGGCACTCGCCGCATGGGATCGCATCGTTCACGACCACACGGTCGCCCACCTGCCAGCCCGTGACGCCTGGCCCGACCTCAACGATGGTTCCGGCGAACTCGTGACCGATGATCAGCCCCGGCTCGTACATGCCCGTGTGGAACGCCTCCAGGTCCGAGCCGCAGATGCCGCAGTAGGCGACGCGGATCAGCACTTCGCCGGATTCCGGCTCCGGCGTAGGGACATCGGTCACCTCGATCTGTCCAGCGCCACGAAAGACAGCTGCTTTCATTTACCCCCCACCCTAACCCTTCACCATCCTGCAAAGAGCGCAGGACAGGGGAGGGAACTACCACGGCAACGAGCAGCCTTCGAGCCAAACCGCGTCCAGGTTTTCCAGATCAGGTGGATTCAGGTTGGCCCATCGATCGATCACCACATCCACCACAGCGGGTTGGCCTGAGGCGGCTGCACGCTGCAAAGCCGGCGTGATGTCTTTCGGATCGTCAACGCGCTCACCATAGCAGCCCATCGCTCGAGCAACCTGATCGTAGCGCACGTCGCAAAAGTCCACGCCGATGTAACGCGCGTCATACGCTGCCATCTGCGCCCCCTTGATCATACCCCATTGGCTGTCGTTGGCGACGACGATGACGAACGGCAGGTTCAATCGAGCTGCTGTCTCCAGCTCTTGAATGTTCAGGCCGAACGCGCCATCGCCGCAGATCGCATACACGGGCAAATCGGGCCGGGCGAGCTTGGCGCCAATGGCATACGGCAGTCCGGTGCCCAACTGACCTGAATCAGCCGCCCAGAGCAGCGAGCGCGGTGCATAGATGCGATTGAGATAATGCGCCCACACGTTGGTATTGCCGCCGTCCAACACGCAGATCGCCTCGCGTGGAAAGAACGCGCGCACGTCTCGAATCAGGCGCAAAGGATGAATCGGCGTTTGGTCAGACGCCGCCTGCTCGCGGAACTGGTCAAGCCAGATCGTTTGGGTCTTGCGAGCCTCGGCCAGGTGGGGACGTTCGGGAACGGGAGAGGTGAGATGTTTGACGGCTGCGACGAGCGCGGCCAGCGTCACTTTCGCGTCGCCGATCAGCGCCAGGTCCACCGGGCGGTTCAGCCCGATGTCTTCCGGCTCGATGTCAATCTGGATCAGCTTTTGTTGATCAGGCTCGCCCCAATACGGCGGCTGTCCCCAAAAGTCCACGTCGCCCAGCCGCCCGCCGATGAGCAGCACGACATCCGCCTCGGCCTGCGCGCCAAGCGCGCCATAGCCCCCGGCGATCAGACACAGCGGATGGTCTTCGGGCAGCACGCCGCACGCGCCCTGGCTCGTCGTGACTGGCGCGGAGAGATACTCGGCCAATTCGCGCACCTCCTCCCACGCGCCCGAGCGCAGCACACCGCCCCCCGGATGAATGAGCGGACGTCCGGCTTCGACCAACATGCGAGCCGCACGTTCAATCAAGTCCGGCTGAGCCATCGGCCCGTGATCCGCACGATAACGATCGGGGGCCATGTAGACGAGAGCGGATTCGTCGTCCGCCGCCATCAACACGTCCACGTGCAAATCAAGATGAACCGGTCGGGGCCGGCCTGAGCACGTTGCGCGGAAAGCGCGCTGCACCAGTTCAGGGATGCGCTTCCAGTGTGTCACCCGCGCGCTCCACTTGGTGATCGGCTTGAACAGGCCGATCTGATCGAGCGACTGCATCGAACCGCGCTCTGGATAACTTTTCCAGGTTTGGTTTTGAGCCGTGAGGACGACCATCGGGATCGAATCGGCCCAGGCCGCATACACACCTGGCACCAGGTCGGCGGCCCCCGGCCCGATCGTGCCCATACAGACGCCCGGCTCGCCGGTCACGCGCGCATAGGCATCGGCCATGTGAGCGGCGGCCTGCTCGTGGCGCGTCATGATGAATTGCAGGCCGGCGTCACTTCCAAACCGACGGATCGCATCCAGGATGGGGCACAATTGCCCGCCAGGAATCCCAAAGATGAATCGGACATTTTCCTGAAGCAGACATTTGACCAGGACATCCGCGCCCATGACGGCTGCCATCATTTCCTCCTTTCGGCCAGCGCCTCAAGCCAGACGACAAAAGACAACCCTCATTCGTCTTTTGTCCCGCGAAGCGGTCCTTTGTCAGACAAATCTGTTTGCCCGACACCAATCAATCGCCGCCCGTGCTCATACCCACGCTCGAATGCCTGAAGGTTCAGTTCTTCCGTCCCTTGGGGCACACTGCTGCGCACAGCCTGGCGCAGCGCCTCAACCGAGACAGTATCATCGAGCGCGGCCAGGCAGCCCAGCATCACAATGTTGGCGATCATCTTGCGTCCCATCTGCTCCGCGATGCGGGTAGCCGGGACGCCAAATAGCCGCGCACGCTGACTGGCATCATTCGGGCGCACCAAATCCTCGTCAATAACCAGCAGGCCGCCCTCGGCCAACTCGCCTGCATATTTGGTATATGCCTCTTGCGACATGGCCGCCAGCACCTGAGGACGGATAAGGTGCGGATAGCTTACTGGTGTGTCGGCGACAATGACCTGCGCGCTACACGCGCCGCCGCGCGATTCGGGACCATAGCTTTGCGTCATCGTCGCATGCTTGTGATCGTAGAGCGCAGCCGCCTTGCCCAGAATGTACCCCATCAGGATGATACCTTGTCCGCCAAAACCGGAGAGACGTATTTCGGTTCGGTTCATGCCGATTTACCTCTGACAAGGTGATATGGTGACACGGTGACAGGGTGACAAGGTGATCTGGTTCACTGCGTCATCTGGCCGCCCCCTCACCTTATCATTTTCTCTTGCCAATCACCCATGTTTCGGGATGAGTGATCATGCCGACAATCGTTGCAATGATGCCATCATAAGTCTTGTACAAGGCCGTGGCTTGATCGCGCGTCATGTATTTACACTTGACAGCAAACTCGATCCAGACCTGCGTTTCTGCTGCCTCGCTTTCCGCGTCCGAAAGCTTGCTGATAAAGGCTGCTTCGTAGCGACGTTTCCTCCATGCCTCAGCCAGATTGGAACACACCGAGCGAGACGAGCGGCGAATCTGGTCTGTCAGCGAATACGTCTCTTCTTTTGGAAAAGACCTGGTGGCCTCGAAAATCTGCATCGCCGCATCAAACGCCCTTTGGTACACTTCCAGGTCATTGTGCCTTTGAATCTTTTTTCCCATGTCCCCTCCTTGTCTCTCGGCCCCTCGATCACCGTGTCACCCTGTCACCTTGTCCCCTTGTCCCCTGGTCACCCCGTCAGCTCCGTTGCAGATCGAGATAACTCGGCTTATCCAGGTCCACAAACTTGCCCACGACGATTTGACCGTTCAGCGTAATATCCGCCTGACGCGGGTCGGCGCCATGTCGGATGACAGAACTCTTTTTGTAATAGTCCATCTGCTCCAACCCGGTCCTTTGTTTGTTCAAACGTCCGTAAAGCGTGGGACATGGGCTAATCACTTCGACGAACGAAAAGCCCGGCTTGAGCAATGCCTCGGTGAAGGCGCGTTCCAGGCGGCGCACGTGAAGCGTCGTCCAGCGCGCCACGTAACACGCGCCGCTCGCCGCGGCAAGATACGCAAGATTGAACGGATGATCGCGATTGCCGCGAGGCGAGGTGCTCGTGCGCGCTTCGGTGGGCGTCGTCGGCCCCAACTGCCCGCCGGTCATGCCATAGATAAAATTGTTGACGCAGATGACGGTCATGTCCATGTTGCGCCGCGCGGCGTGGATAAAGTGATTGCCGCCGATTGCGATCAAGTCGCCATCGCCGGAAAACACGACCACCTTGAGCGCGGGATTGGCAAGCTTGAGACCCGTGGCAAACGGGATGGCCCTGCCGTGCGTCGTATGAAACGAGTCCATGTTCACGTATCCCGCCACACGCCCCGAACAGCCAATGCCGGAAACGACTGCGATCTTGTCCGGGTCAAGCCCAGACTTGATGATCGCATTCAAAAAGCAGTTGAGCGCCGTGCCCAGCCCACAGCCAGAACACCAAATGTGCGGCAGGCGATCTTGCCTCAACAGGCGATCGAGCGGATGATGCGCCTCAGTCGCAGCCGCTTCTTGCAACCCCACACTCTTATCATCCTCCATCGCCGACCCTCCTCCTTCACCGTGTCACCCTGTCACCTTGTCGCCGTATCACCCTGTCACCTTGTCACCGCGTCTAAAGATTTGCCATTGGATGGGCCGCTGCCCGAATCGCTTCCAGAACCACCTGCGGCTCGTGAACATCTCCCCCCGCGTGCGGCACCAGATACGTGGCCGCCTGGCCGGCCGCGCAGCGTTCCACCTCCAACGCCATCTGGCCGTAATTGATCTCGGGCACGACAAAAGCCCGGACGCGCCTGGCTAATTGACGGAGCAGGTCTTCCGGGAAAGGCCAAATGGTGATCAGCTTGAGATAGCCAACCTTGATCCCCTCCGCGCGAGCCATCTCGACCGGCCAGGACGCGACCCGCGCGGTGATGCCATACGCGACGACGATCACCTCAGCATCCTCCAACCATTGGCTTTCCACCCGGACAATATCGGCGCGATTGGCACGGATTTTTTCGATCAGCCTGCGGACCAACCATTCCTGCACAACGGGATCGGTCGTCACCGGATAGCCGCGTTCGTCGTGCGTCAGGCCGGTGACGTGCAGGCGATACCCTTCGCCAGCACACGCCATCGCGGGCACACCATCTTCATCCCCCGCGAATGGCCGATATTGATCGGGCGGCACTGTGGGCTTGCGGCGCGGAAACAGATCGAGCGATTCAACCGGCGGGATGACGACTCGCTCGGTCATGTGACCGACAGCTTCATCGGCCATGAGGAGCACTGGCGTGCGATACTTTTCCGACAGGTTGAACGCTTCGATGGTCAGGTCGAACATTTCTTGGGGCGAGCTGGGCGACAGCGCAATGATCTCGTACGGGCCATGACTGCCCCAACGCGCTTGCATCATGTCGCCCTGACCGACCAGCGTCGGCAAGCCGGTGCTCGGCCCACCGCGCTGAACATCCACCACCACACAAGGCGTTTCAGTGATGAGGCCCAGCCCCAGATTTTCCATCATCAGGCTGAACCCAGGGCCAGAGGTCGCCGTCATCGCCTTGGCACCGCCCCACGCCGCGCCCAGCACGGCGTTCATCGAAGCCAGCTCGTCCTCCATTTGAATGTACACGCCGCCGACATCGGGCATACGCTCGGCCATGCGCTCGGCGATCTCGGTCGCCGGGGTGATCGGATAGCCTGCAAAGAAACGGCAGCCCGCCGAAATTGCGGCCTCGGCGCACGCTTCATCACCGTTAATGAAAAACTCGCCAGACAAGGGGCCTGGAGTCATACACATTCCACCTGAGTCACATAGATAGCAAATTCGGGGCACAGGATTTGGCACAGGCCGCACGCCACGCACGCCTCGGCCTCAGTCACTTCCGGGATGTGATAGCCTTTCGCGTTGAACTGAGCGGACATGGTCAGCACACGGCGCGGGCAATACGTCTCGCACATGCCGCAGCCTTTGCAACGAGCCGAGATGATGGTAATTCGTCCGCGTGGAATCTTGACCTGATCATGGTCGAGAGGAATCCGCCAGAACTTCACCGCTTGCCTCCGCCAGGAAAAATACGAGCCAACCCCGGCTGGCACGACTCACCTGGCGCGGGTTGGCCCATAGAGGAAAGATGAATGGGAGCATGGAAACAACTCGCACGAGTCCTCCGTCGTGTTCGCAGGTTCCGATATGCGAGTCGTTTCTAGCCTACACGTTTTCCAGCCTTTTGTCAATAATCACATTGAGCTAGTATGACTGGAACGATTGACGATGGCACACCTGGCAAATGTTCTAACCCGGGAAGAGAACATTCATCAATTCCGGCGTATAACGCTGCACCATCTCAGTGGTGATGGCGTTGGTCTTGCAGATCTCGGCGTATAACTCGCCGCTGCGGCGCATCTTGCGCTCTTGCGTTTCGGGGTTCAACTCGATCAAGCCAAAGCGCAAATTCCAGCCTTCGGCCCATTCAAAGTTATCCACCAATGTCCAATGATAATAGCCCATCACCGGGACATTCTGCATGATCGCTTTCCACACCTGGCGCAGATGGGTGATGAGAAAAGCCGGGCGGCGGTCATCGTCGGCATCGGGGATGCCATTTTCCGTGATATAGATCGGCTTGCCGTAGCGATCCAGTTGCCTGAGCAGATGGTAAATGCCTTCAGGATAGACCTCGCCATAATTCAGATCGCTGATCTGCGCGCTGGGCAGCAAGACTTCTCTGGAGAAAAGTGCGCCAGGATTGCTCGGATCGAACGTCAACACGGATCGCATGTAATAGTTCAGGCCAATGAAATCGCTGGTGTTGGCCAATTCTCGGACACGACGCGAACCAACGATCCGCACGATGCGCCCATTCAACGTCGCATCCAGACCAGAGCGATTCATCAACCGTTCGCGCATACGGACGGCGAACTGATCGAACGGCGAATTCAGATGGAGCGGCCGGAAATACGTCAGGTTATGACAGGCGCCCACGCGCGCGTTCGGTTGGACACGATGGATGGCATAGTACGCTGCGCCGTGCCCCAAGAACAAATGCTCAAGAACCTTGAACGCGATCTCCATATCATGCTTGCCCGGTGGAAACGTCAGCCGATGATGCATCTCGCTACGCGGGCTGCCCGCCACATAGCCCAGGATCGCATACAAGACCGGTTCGTTGATCGTAATCCACAAGTCGCAACACTCACCCAACGATTCAACGACTCGAGTCGCAAACCGCTCGAAAAGAGGAACGCTGTCGGGGTTCTCCCAGCCGCCGCGCTCGGCCAGCCACAACGGCAGAGTAAAGTGGTGCAACGTCACCATCGGCTCGATGCCGTGCTCGCGCATGAATCGCAGCATCTGCCGGTAACGGTCCATCGCCGCATCGTCCCACTTGCCCTCGCCTGGCTCGATGCGGCTCCATTCGACGGACAGGCGGTGCGCGTTCTGGCCCATCGCCGCGGCACGCTCGAGATCGGCTTCGGCGTTGTTCCACCAATCACACGCCAGGCCCGATTTCTGCCCACCCTCGATGTGGCCTTCGCCTTGCTCCCAGGCGTACCAGTCATTGTTCGTATTGTTGCCCTCCACTTGATGGGCCGAAGTGCAAGTGCCCCAACGGAAATCGGGCGGAAAGTGCAGGGTAGCTTCTGGCATGATCCCCTCACAGAATCAAACGTCATGCGTCAAACGTCAAATGGCCCGACGCTTGACATTTCACGTTTGACGGTTGACGTTTCACGTTTTAGCGATCCCACATACGCTCGCTCACGCGCCCCCGTGTCCACGTAACCCAGCGATTCAGCTATCGAAACTGACTCGGCATTGTCCTGGTCCACAATGTACAACGGACAAATATTTGCTTCGAGCAAATACGCCGTGCAGGCCGAGACCACCGACTTGCCCAGCCCCCTACCCCGCGCGGCCAACTCGACGTGCACAAACACCTCGGCAAATTCCTCGGTGCGCCAGTTCGTGCCGGATTCGGCCACGACGCTCCCATCGGCAGCGCGGATGGCAAAATGCATCGCGCCATCCGGCCCCCGCGACGATGTGACCAAGATATTGATGACCGGTCGGAAACTTGTGCGGCTGACTTGAAACACGAGATGAGTAGCGGCCGACTGAAGGTTCAATTCTGGTTCGACAGCAGTTGCCAGCGCAGGCGGCACAACCACGTGATACGAGCGCATCGGCGCAAGGCCGTGGCGAAGCAACCACGCGGCGGTCTCGGAGGTGGAGGCGCGCAGAACGGCGAGCGGCTGAAAGAGATCAAAACCTGTCTGGCACACTGCGATAAAGCCATCCGCTGCCCCTCGTTCGTCCCGGTGAAGCGTAAGCCGGGTGCGGGACGCGCTGTGGCGCAGCGCGTAATACGCTGCCATCGCGTCAGCCGGGCTGTGCTCACGCAAGAGCGGAACGATAGCTCGACGATCGGCCTCGAGGGTCATGCCTGCCTCGCCTGGCTTCCTCGATCCCCTGCGGCTGGATCAGAGTTCGTACCACCAAAAGATAGCAACTTCTTGAGCGCCAATGTCATCGTTCGAGTAAAAGTGATCGTCCAACCCGCACAGCTTGAATCCCAACGCATGATAAAAGCGGCAGGCCGCCAGGTTGTTCGTCTGCGTTTCGAGCATGATGGCCCGCAGGCCCTGCTCACGCGCCCAGGCGATCGCGCGGCCGATCAACTCGCGTCCCACGCCCTGACGGCGATAGGCGCGATCCACCATGAGGTTCCAGATCGTCGCCGTGTCACGCCAGCGTTCGCGCTCCATGTCGAGCAAGGCCACCAGCTTGCCCGTGTGGCTGTCTTCGACCGCCAGGTAAAGGCCATCACCTTCGCGCAATCGCGCGCTGACTTCTTGACGCTGCTGGCGGCTCAGGCTGTAATCTCTACTGCTAAACGGCGGTTCGAGCGGACACTCAATCAACTGCCACGAAACCTCGAGGCCATTCGAGGTCTTGATCACGTCCAGGAAGCGATCGGACTCGAATTCGGCGTCAATTTCGATCAGGCGCGGAACGTCCGCCGAGGTCAGCGGACGAATGGTGAGAGCTGACATGATACGTCAAACGTGATACGTGAGGCGTGAAACGCAATGATCACGCCCCACACATCACAGTTTATGGGTAAATTCGATTCAACATCCGTGGGAATGGGATCGTCTCGCGGATGTGATCCAGTCCACAAATCCATGCGACCGTGCGCTCGACGCCCAGGCCAAAACCCGCATGCGGCGTGCTGCCATACTTGCGCAGGTCAATGTACCAGGCATACGCCTCGCGCGGGAGGTGGTGCTTTTGGATCGCGTTCTCCAAGTCCTCCACACGGCTCATACGCTGGCCGCCGCCAATGATCTCGCCGTACCCTTCTGGCGCGAGCAGGTCAACCGATTCGCACAACTCGGGGCGGCCGGGCGTCGGCTCCATGTAAAACGCCTTGAACGCCGCTGGAAAGTGATGGACGAACACGGGCTTTTCAAAACTTTCGGCCACGGCGGTTTCTTGCGGTGCGCCAAAGTCTGTGCCCCATTCGATCTCCAACAACTTTTTCTGTTCGGGGTCCTCGGTGCGTTCACGCACCTGCCTGATCACGTCAAGCGCCTCATCATACGAAATGCGCGGGAAAGGCGGTGCAACTTTTTCCAGGCGCGAGACATCGCGGCCCAGTAGCCTAAGCTCGTTCGCCCGCTCCTTGAGTACGGTCTGGATGATATAAGAGACAAATTGCTCTTCGATCTCCATGATGCCATTCAAATCGCAAAAGGCCACTTCTGGCTCGACCATCCAAAACTCCATCAGGTGCCGGCGCGTCTTGCTCTTTTCGGCGCGGAACGTCGGGCCGAAGCAATAGACTTTGCCAAACGCAGCAATGTTGGCTTCGTTATAGAGCTGGCCGGATTGGGCGAGGTAGGCTGGCAC
>DAOTXX010000015.1:0-37822 GCA_034434835.1 Thermoflexales bacterium
CAACATGCCCAGCACCATCAGGAGGAGAACCCGACTGCCCAAGCTTATCCACCATTGTCGCATCGGTGACTTCCGCAAGCAGGATGGCTAATAGATTGCCGTGATTTATCTCAATTGTCAAGGTACATTACCGGCGTGGGCGAAGGGAGAGCTTTAGGCGCTGGCGTGCGAGTCGCCTGCGATGGAGCGGCGCCCTCCGCCGCCCGCAGAGTCAGCAGCCGGATCAACGAATTCAGCAAGACCATGTCTTGTGCTGACCCGGTGATAGCTCCACTGCTCATCCCCCTGGCCGTGCCACCCGCTTGTGGCGTGGTACGGCCCAATTGGGCCTGGCGTGTGGACATCCCTGAAGGCCTCGTTCCGCCCCCGGGCGCAGGAAGAGTGCCCGAGGCGCCCGGCTGCCCGGCGCCAGCTCGCCCTGGGCCGAATCCTGTGCCTTGACTATCGTCTCGTATTGGGGCCAGCAGATCGTCTCGAGTGAGACGCATGGCCGCAATGGCCTGCAACTGCGCGGGCGTCATCTGTGATTCGATATAGGCCAGAACCGCTACACGTTCGGCATCAGATTGCAATACCCGGCCCGAAAGTGACTGCCACAGGACCAGCAGCGTCCTGGCCTGTTCAGAAGTGACGGCATTGTCCGTCCCTTCCAGCCGCACGGTACCCAGCATCAACTGATGGTAGGCGTCCAACGCGCCGGGATAGGACGCATCAAGAACCGGGCTGGTATAAATCTCTCCCAGGCTCTTGCTCACCACCGTCGGGGTTGCCTGTATGCCCTTGCAGCCAGCCAGTATCACCGCCGCAAAAAACAAGAGTGATCCGGCATAACAAAATCGAGAGATTCTTTTCAATGTCGCCTCCATGTATCATCTATCCTTCGTCGTTCGTCCTTCGTCATTTGTCACGCAAAGCGGCCATCACTCTCGTCGCAAGGCTTCGATCGGATCCAACTGCGCGGCCTTGGTCGCCGGATAGTAGCCGAAAAAGATGCCCACTGCCGCCGCTGCGCCAAAGGCCAGCGGAATGGATGACCACACCAACTCGGTGCGCATCGTGCTCAGCCCATTGAACAGATACGAGCCGCCCACCCCGGCGAGGACGCCCAACAGCCCACCCACCAGGCTCAACACCACCGCTTCCAGCAAGAACTGGAACTGGACATCGCGCGGGCGCGCGCCGAGCGCCTGCCGCAAGCCGATCTCGCGCGTCCGCTCGGTGACGCTGACCAGCATGATGTTCATGATGCCGATCCCACCTACGATCAGTGAAACGCCCGCCACCCAGGCCAGCAAATTGCGAAAGGTCTCGGTCGCCGAGGTCCGCATCTGGATGATGTTTTCCTGGGTCATCAGCGCAAAGCCCGGCGACTCGGCATCGGTACAAGGATTTGCATGACCAGCGTGTTCAACTGGGACTTGACGCTTTCCATCGCCTCTTTGCTCTGGGCCGAGACATAGACGACTCGCAGCGTATCCCTGGCGAACCGGCTCGACACGAATCGCTTGAACACAGCCCGGATCGGGATGTACACGCGGTTGTCATAGTCCGTGTTGCCCACCACGCCTTTTTCTGCCATCACCCCGACGACGGTGAATTTGTATGAGCCGATCTTGACGATCTGGCCGATGGGATCCTGATCGCCGAACAGGCCCTGGGCAATGCCATATCCCAGCACGGCCACATCGTTGACCTTGTCATTGTCCTCGTCGGTCAAGAAACGACCTTGCGCCACAGCGTATTCACGCACTGCCAAAAAGCCCGGCGTCGTGCCGACGATGGGAATATCGGTCAGCGTGACCTTGCCCACTTTGATTTCCCGATTGGTGTTTTGTTCCGCCGAGACACCGCTGAGGCCGGTGACGTTCTGCTCGATGGTGGCAAGGTCGCCGTATCTTAGACTGGGAGGCGGCCCGGCTATCTGTTGGACTCCACCCCGGCCCATCGCAGGCTGGATCATGATCAGGTTGGCGCCCAGCGCGTTGATCTGATCCGCGACCTCGGCTTCGGCGCCCGCACTGACCGCCATCATCACGATGACGGCTGCCACGCCGATGATGATCCCCAGCGTAGTCAGGAATGAGCGCGCCTTGTTAAGGGTCAGGCCTTCCAAGGCGACCTGGATGGTTTGCCAGAGGCTCATGGCACCTCCTGATCGGCGCTGCCATTGACCTTGCCAAGGCTGCTGGCGTAAAGCCGCTCGGAAATGACTTGGCCATCTTGAAGGTAAATCACCCGCCCGGCGCGCTCGGCCAACTTCGACTCGTGCGTGACCATCACAATCGTCACGCCCTGCTCGTGCAGGTGATACAGTAGGTCCATAATCTCATCGCTGGAACGCGAGTCCAGGTTGCCGGTTGGCTCATCCGCCAGGATGATGGAGGGATCGTTGACGAGCGCGCGAGCGATGGCGACCCGCTGCTGCTCCCCGCCCGAAAGTTCATTGGGTCGGTGATGTGCCCGGTCGCGCAAGCCCACCGATTCCAGCATGGCGAGGGCGCGCTCGTAACGTTCCTTGTCAGATCGGCGATGGTGGCCGTTGTAGAGCATGGGCAACATCACGTTCTTGACCGCCGTCAGGCGGGGCAGCAGGTTGTACGATTGAAAGACAAAGCCGATTTTCTTGTTGCGAATGCGCGCCAGATCATTCTTGCTCAGCCGGCTCACGTCCTCGCCGTCCAATACATAGGTCCCACTCGTCGGCCGATCGAGGCAGCCCAGGATGTTCATCAGGGTGGACTTGCCCGAACCGGAAGCTCCCATCACGGCGACGAATTCACCTTTTTCGACGATGGCGTTCACACCCCTCAGCGCATGAACGGCTACACTGCCTGTGCCATAGACCTTGGTCAGGTCTGTAATCTCGATCAGTTTCCGCGTGGGACTGAGTATTTTGGCCGCCGTCTTGGCCGTCATCGTATCCCACCTCCTGGGAATGGCACGAAATCGCCCGGCGGCATGCCGGGGACTTGGGTCCCTCTGCTTTGCGTTTGTGTTTGGGTGGTCTGAGTCGTGCGGGCTTGCGTGCCCAGGCTGACCACCTCACCCGGATTGACGCCGGACAGGACCTCCGCATTGACATAGTCCTTCAGCCCGACTTGAACCAGGCGCAACTCGAGCTTACCGTCGGCCTGGACGACGAAAACGGCGTTCTGGCCCGGCGCCAATTCTCGCAGGGCTTGCACGGGCACCAGCAGCGCATTGCGTGTCTCTTGAGCAATGACTTCGACTTCGGCGGACATGTTGGAGAAGAACAGAGTGGGCTGAGAAGGACGATCCACACTCGCCCAGGCTTGCACGGCCTGTGTGTTACCCACCGACACGAGGGCCGGGTCTACACGAACGATCTTGCCCGTAAAGACCAGATCGGGCAAAGCTTCGAACACAATATTCACCCGATTGCCCACCAGGACACTGCCGAGGTCAGATTCTTCCACCCAAAAGCGCACCAGAGGCGTGTCTAGATCAGCCAGAGTGATGGAGGAGGTGCCTGCGCTTTTGCCGACCTCGAGCGTCACTTCGGTGATCGTGCCGTCCATCGGCGCGATCAGCGTCGCGTTCGCCAGGTTCATCTGAGCCTGCGTCAATTTGGTCTCAGCCCGAAGCACCACCAGTTCGGCTTCCTTGACCGGATCGCTGTCTTTGAGATCGTTATAGCTTTCCAGCGCCGATTGGTACGCCTGCTGCGCCGAGAGCAGGCTGCGCTGGGCGGCGACCAGATTGTTGTTGGCTTCTTGCTGGATGCGCAGATAGTTGGCGTTAGCCTCTGCGGCGCGCGCGCCCATTTCCTCGTAATGGATGCGGCGCTTTTCGCTGTTGGGATTTTCCTGCAGGCTCAGGTAGGCCCCCTGCAGCTCACCCTGCCAGTAGTCATTCCAGAACTTGGCCTTTTGCAGCTCTACCGTAATGTCATTCAATAGCGTGGCGGAATAACTCCCCTGCGCGCTGATCAGGCCGAGCCGGGCAGATTCCACGTTTCTCCAGGCCGCCGCCAGATCCGAGCCGGACTCGGCCTTGCGCTGAGCTTTCTTCAAGGCGAGCCGCGCCTGTTCCAACTCGTAGGTTGCATCTCGAATGGCGTTATCAAATTCTAGCGTTTCTAGCCTGGCCAGCACATCGCCTTTCTTCACCCGGTCGCCGACCTTGACCTTTACCTCAGCCACGGTGCCGTTGACCCGAAAGGCCAATGACGTTTGGGCCGAGGGAAACAGGTTGCCGGTGCCGTCCGCGGTGAGGACAATATCGCCCCGGCGCACGGTCGCTGTTTGCATCGTAGGCGTTTGAGGTGTTCTCGTCCGAGCTGCGTAGCGCGTGTAAACCCAATAACCTCCGCCGCTGGCCGCTGCCAACAGCACCAGAATGAGGAGGCCGGTCAAAATCCGTTTTCTCATCGGAATCCTCCATGCTCGGGTTTTGCCGATCGAGATTCCAGCGTGGTAAGGCAAGAGCGCCCGGGTCAGGCCCTTTGCGGCCAGATTGTATCACAGTTATATTAAGATTGGCTGAATACGGCCCCTGGAGTGGTCATACCAGACATCAGTTCCTTGCCCGGCTTCGGCGTTCGTCACAGGGTCAAAAGGGAAGCGAGAGAACCTTGACTCTGACCCACCAAGTGCTTATAATTCTTGATAGAATGAGGGTTGTTGGGGCCAAGGCAGGATCAACTCAGGACAGACTCCTGAGGGGGCGAAGATGCAGGGTCGGCTGTTAGTCCGATAGAGAGCTACCATGGCGCTTGCAGCGGGAAGCATGCTTCAAAATCGCTACCAGATCGAGCAACCGCTCGGCTCGGGCGGGATGGGGGCTGTATATCGCGCCTATGATACCCATCGGCATCAGGTCGTCGCCATCAAAGAGAATGTGGTCGCGGCGCCTGGGGTTCCGCCGGACGTGGTCATGGCGAGGCGTCGGCAATTTGAGCGAGAGGCGGCGATGCTGGCGCGCCTGCATCATCCCAACATCCCGGGCGTGATTGACCATTTTGTGGGCCTGGATGGCAACCAATACCTGGTGATGGATTTTGTCGAAGGCGAAGATATGGCCCACATGATTGACCACGGAGGGCCATTGTCGGAGACACAGGCCGTCGCCTGGATCGGTCAAGTCTGCGACGCAGTCGAGTATTTGCACAACCAAACTCCTCCGATTGTTCATCGAGACATCAAGCCACAGAACATCAAGGTGACACCCAGAGGCCAGGTGTTCCTGGTGGACTTTGGTATCGCCAAGGTGGGAGGCTCGGACCGCTTGACCACGAAAGGCGCCTTGAGCGTGACGCCAGGCTTTTCGCCGCCAGAGCAATACGCGATGACCGGCACTGATGTGCGCAGCGACATCTACTCTCTGGGGGCAACGCTATATGCACTGCTCACCGGCCACGTGCCACCGGATAGCATCTCGCTGCAGAGTGGCGACGCGCAACTGGTTCTGCCTCGCCAGATCAATACGGCCATATCGCCTACGATGCAGCAAGCGGTGCTCAAGGCAATGCAGACCAAACGAAGCGATCGCCCCCAGACGGTGGCTGAGTTCCGGCAGATGTTGGGCATAGGGAACGGGGACCTGGAAGCCAGAACCGTGGCGCTGGCAGCTCAGGAAGCACAGACAGGTACTCGTTGGGAAAAGGGCAGGCTGGCTGCGGTGTTTGGCATCTGGCGCGTTGCGGGGGCAATGATCAAGCGCTCCAACCGTCTTCGCATGACGGTCCTTGGGGTTGGCGCAATGGTGGCCCTAGCGGTTGTGCTTGCCTTGAGCTTATCAAAGCCCCAAGCTCAGCGTTTGGGCAGTGAGGCCCCTATACTCGTATCCGCGATCCAGATTGCGCCGACTCCAACGGCTACCGAAGCTCCTGCTACGGCTACCCCGTCACCTGTGATCGTCGCAACGAGAGCAGAGGTGGTTATCCGCCAAACGGAAACCACGCCTGTATTAGCAACTTTGCCGGTTGTTCCGACAGAGCTAGAGGATTTCAATATCATAGCAACGCAGCAGGTTGCGGTTGCCAGGGCCACCGGGCAGATGGCCCGGTTCCAGAATTGTGACAGAATTGATTTTGAGGTCGAATCGCCTCTTGATGTGCAGACTGCGGCAGTTGTGGCTGCCAACGTCGAGCTCACCTGGCGCGTCAGGAACAAGGCCACTTCAACCAATTGCGCATGGGGACAGGCAGGACAAGAGATCCAAATCCTGCGCGCGGTCTTGGGTGGGCACACGGGCTCTGGCGTTCCCGTGAGGCTCAAATGGATTCAAGATGACGAGTATGACCTCTCGGTGAACATTCAACTTGGTCCGGGGAGCTATGTGCTACGTTGGAGGTTATTGCTGCCAAACAAGAAACTGCCAGAGGGTCCACCCCTGGATGCCCGAGTAAGTGTCGTCGCGCTTACACCCGTACCGACCCGAACACCTTGCCCAACTGTCACCTACGCCTGCCGTTGTCGGCAGGAATGTAGCGGAAGAACCTGTGATATAGTGTGCGATGAGTGCACAAGAGAAAAGTGCGACTAGGCGAGTGCTGAAAAACCCCTTCTTTCGCTGCTGAGAGCCTGGAGAGAGCGCAGAAAAAACCTAATAAAACTCAGCGGCCTCTGCGGTAGAAAGATGACTTTTTCAGCGGTCTCCTAGCGGCCTGTCGGAGAGAAAGCTGGCCGGGCTCCCACCTGCCTGACGGCGGGCAGGCGCCCGGTATTTTGCCCTAAAACGGCGGCATGCCCACTCCGCTTCGCTACGGGGTGCTTCGCAAGGAGCCGCCTCGGCGGGGTTCTCCGACAAGCTGCTAGCGCCCATGATGGCAGCCTGCTGCTCCCCGGCATAGGGTTGGGCGCGTCTGCAACATCAGACACACGTCTGCTGTCATCCCCCAGTTCTTCCCCATGATTCCACATGGACCGGCGTGTGCTGTGTGAACAAGTTCGAGTCTCAGCATCTTCACAGCATTGGCTCAACTTACTCTCAGTCGGAACGTGCTATAATCTTGAGAGAAGGAGATACCCGAGATACGCGATGGCAACTGTTCTCATCGTAGACGATGATCCCAAACTCTTGAAAATGCTGCAGCGCACGCTGGCCTACGAGGGCTTTCACGTCCTGAGTGCCACCAATGGGATCGAAGCACTAGCAGAGGTTCAGGCGCATCGCCCGGATGTGGTTGTGCTCGACTGGCTCATGCCGGAGCTGGACGGCATTGGCGTGCTGGAGCGCTTGCGCACCGCGGGTGACAAGACGCTGATCTTGATGCTGACGGCCCGTGATGCGGTCGAGCATCGCGTCGAGGGGCTGGACAGTGGTGCCGACGATTATCTCGTCAAGCCTTTTGCGCCGGCCGAGCTGTTGGCCCGCATTCACGCGCTGCTGCGGCGACCCGCCGTGACCGCCCCTAGTGAACCGCGAACGTATGCCGATCTCTATCTTGACCCGGTGACGCGCGAGACGCGGCGAGGCGATCGAGCGTTTGATCTCACGACCAAAGAGTTTGACCTGCTGGAATATCTCATGCGCCACCCACGTCAGGTGCTGCGCCGCGAGCAGATCCTGCAGGAAGTGTGGGGCTATGATTTTGGCGGCGATGACAACGTCCTGGAAGTATACATCGGCTACTTGCGGAAAAAGACCGAAGCGGGTGGTGAGCCTCGGCTGATCCAGACCGTGCGCGGCATTGGCTACGTGCTGCGTGAGGAGTAGCATGTCCATTCGCCTGCGCCTGACCCTCCTCTATAGCGCGATCCTGGCGCTCACGCTGATCGCGTTCAGCACGATCCTCTATGCCACCCAGTCCCACGCGACCTATGACGGCATCAGAGCCAGTTTGATGCGCCAGGCCGAGGCCATGAGCAATCCGCGACGTTTCCCCGGCCCCCCGCCTCAACTGCCGGGCGAAGGTGCGCCTCCCGGTGGGTCGCCACCTGACGTGAACCTGCCTGAGGGTGCCCTGCCCGGTCGGTGGACTCAAACACGGAGCCTGGACGGTACGGTCATCCGGCGATCGTCTGACCTTGGCGATGTCACTTTGCCTCTCAGCGCGCAGGGGCTGCGCGCCGTGCAGAATGGAACAGGCTGGTTCGAGACGGCACGGGTTGAGGATCAACCCGTGCTTATCTACAGCCGATCCTTTGAAGCGCCCGGCGGCGAGACTCAGATCGTGCAGGTAGCTTTTCCAATTACGCAGCCTGAACAATCTCTGCGAACGTTACAAACAATCTTGATCATCGGCTGTGGAGTGACCATCCTGATCGCGTTTGCTATCGGGTGGGTTCTGGCAGGGACAGTGCTACGACCGATCCACCGTATCACGCTCACAGCCCAAGCCATTGGCGCGGAACATGACTTGCGTCGGCGTGTGCAGCACCCCGGTCCTAATGACGAGGTCGGCCAATTGGCGACCACCTTCAATACCATGTTGGCTGAACTTGAATCCGCGTATCGCCAGCTCGAGCAAACCCTCGAGTCGCAACGTCGCTTTGTGGCCGATGCCTCGCATGAACTGCGAACCCCTTTGACAACGATTCGCGGCAATCTTGAGCTATTGCGTCGTGAACCGCCCATTGACGCGCGCGAATGGGCGGACGTGCTGGCGGACACCAAGGATGAAGTGGAGCGACTGATCCGCCTCGTTCACCAATTGCTGGTGCTGGCGCGTGTGGATGCCGGGCAATTGTTGCGACGTGAGCCGCTGCCGATCACGCCACTACTCGAGGATGTCTGCCGTCAGTTCAAACCCCTGGAGCCGCAGCGGACCATTCTTTGCGAATCCCTGTCCGACGCGCAGGTGCTGGGCGACCGTGATGCACTCAAGCAAGTGTTTCTTATCCTGTTCGACAATGCGCTCATGCACACATCGCCCGGAGCAACGATCGAGGTGACTGCGGTCACTGCCGAAGGACGTGTGATGATCAGCGTGCGAGATACCGGGCCCGGCATTGCGCCAGATGTGCTGCCACACATCTTTGAGCGATTTTATCGCGGCCAGGTGTCGCGCAGTGGCAAAGGCGCCGGCTTGGGCTTGTCCATCGCCAAAGAATTGATCGAGGCGCAAGACGGAAGCATCACGGTCGAAAGCCAGGTCGGGCAGGGCAGTGTGTTCACGGTGACGTTGCCTCAGGTTGTGGACTAAGCGGCCGATGGTTGCCTGACTTGAAGAAACTCTCGGCGCGCATATGGTGTATAATGAGCGCAAGAACAGGAGAACAAAGGGGGAAAGGTGGAATCGCCAGTCTTGACTACTCCATTTCAGCGAGCGCTCGACATGATTGAGCAATTACCTGCTGAAGACCAGGAGAATTTGATCGAGATCGTCCGGCGGCGGCTGATCGAACAGCGTCGGGCGGAAATTGCGCGCAATGCCCGCTCCACTCTCCAGGCGTTCAGGGAAGGACGCGCTCACTGTGGAACGGTTGACGATTTACGGCGTGATTTGCAAAGTGAAGCATGAGACGCCTGGTCTGGGATAGCAGTTTCCGGCGCGCCTTCAAGCGGGCCACGCGCCGTCAACCGCTCTTGCGAGAGCGCATCCTGAATGTGTTGGGTGTGCTGACTGAAAATCCTTTCGAGCCTGATCCATCAGGCGGCGATGATTTTATCGTATTGGTGGACATTGGCTCGCACGACGACGTGTATTGATTTGGGTGTGACCAAATCTGGTTGATACGTAGGGGCGATCACCTGCCCCCGCACGGGAGTTGCGGTCGCCCACATTAGGGCAGGCGCAAGGCCTGCCTCTACTGTGTGACCAACCCATTTTGGTCACACCCTATTGATTTCGGCAGAGACCGGGACAAACCAGCCGAGTGAGGCTGTTTTTTTTGCGACACAATTTAGTCGGCTAACAATCAGACGGCTAATCGAACGGAGACAGAGAGCATGGCAAAACCCAACCATCCAGAGACGCTGGATTTCTTGCTGGCCAACATTTGTCACCTCCATCACACCCGGGCCCACCAACTGTTCGAAGCGATCGGTCTTTACCGTGGACAGCCGCCGGTCCTGCTCGCTTTATGGGAGCAAGAAGGAGTCACCCAAACTGAGCTTTCAGAGCGCCTGAAAATTGCGCCCGCCACGGTCACCAAGATGCTCCAGCGCATGGAAAAGACCGGTTTCATCCAGCGCAAACCCGACGCGGAAGATCAGCGCGTCTCGCGTGTTTACCTGACCAAGGCCGGGCGCGCTATTCAAGGCGACGTGGAGACGGTGTGGAAAACTATGGAAGCGGAAACGTTTGCGAATTTTACGTCAGAGGAGCGAGCCGTGCTGCGCCGCTTTCTGCTCCAGATGCGAGAGAATCTCTTGCGAGCGACAGGCGAAGAGCCGTGGAAGTAGAAACACCAGCAAGACCCTTTTGATTGCTTGGTTAGCCGGCATATACTGACCGGAAATGAATTCAGTGTATACGGAGTCAAGGCTTTAGCCGGATATCCGTCGCCAAAACCGGCTGAAGCCTCGACTCCAATGCACTCGTTTGACCTCCGAGCAGTATAGTCATGTAGAGGTGAACCGTCAATGAATTCTGGATTGAAATTGGCAAGATTTATAAAACCGTACTGGCACTGGGCAACATTGGCCCCGCTCATGATGCTGCTGGAAGTGATGATGGACCTGATGCAGCCTCGCATGGTCCAGCGCATCGTGGATGAGGGCATCGCACATCTGGACTTGCCTCTTGTGATCCAGACCGGGCTGCTGATGTGCGGCCTGGCGATGATCGGGGCGTTGGGCGGGATGGGCTGCGGTGTTTTTGCTGAAGCTACCGCCCAAGGTGTTGCGGCGGACTTGCGCGAGAGTCTCTTTCGCAAGGTGCAGGCCTTCTCGTTCAGCAACCTGGATCAATTCGAGACCGGCCAGCTTATCACGCGCCTGACTAACGATGTCACTCAGGTGCAAGAGGCCATCGCGTTGATCCTGCGTATGTTGGTGCGATCGCCGCTCTTGCTGGTGGGCAGCCTGGTGATGGCGATTGTCACCAGCCCGCAGTTGGCTTTTTTACCGCTCATTCTAATGCCCATCGAGCTGGTCGCCGTACTCTGGATCGTCAACAAAGCCACGCCCCAGTACACGCAAGTGCAGGAAAGGTTGGACGCCTTGAATGAGGTCGTGCAGGAGAACCTGGCCGGGGTGCGCGTGGTCAAGGCGTTTGTGCGCGCCCAGCACGAACAAGCGCGCTTCGGGGCAGCCAACGAAAACCTGACGAACCGGGCGGTCAAGGCAGCCCGCACCGTGGCCGTCATGCCGTCCTTTGTGATGTTGACGATGAATTTCGGCATTGTCGGCGTGCTCTGGTTTGGCGGCCTCCAGGTGACTCTAGGCAGCATGCACGTTGGGCAGATCATTGCCTTTGTCAATTACCTGATGACTACGCTGTTTTCCCTCATCATGCTGAGCCAGATGGTCATCCAGTTGGCGCGGGCCGAGGCTTCAGCGAAGCGCATCTATGAAGTGCTGGAAAAACAGCCCGGCGTGCGGAATCGTCCTGAAGCGCGCAAGGAGCTGTCGTTGCGCGGCCGGGTGGCGTTTGAAAATGTCGCCTTCAGCTACGAGGGGAATAGCAGCGACCCGGTTCTGAAAGGGGTCAGCTTTACCGCCGAGCCTGGGCAGACCGTGGCCTTGCTGGGCACCACCGGGGCAGGCAAATCGTCCCTGGTGCACCTCATCCCTCGTTTTTACGACGTTACTGCCGGGCAGGTCACGCTGGATGGGATGGACGTGCGCGATCTGGACCAGGACGCCTTGCGGCGTAATATCGGCGTCGCCTTGCAGGAGACGGTGCTGTTCAGCGGCACCATCCGAGATAACATTCGCTACGGGCGGCCCGACGCATCCGAAGAAGAGGTCATCGCCGCCGCCAAGGCCGCGCAGGCCCATGACTTTATTCTCTCCTTGCCGGATGGCTACGATACCGTCTTGGGCCAGCGCGGCGTGAACCTTTCTGGCGGGCAAAAACAGCGCATCGCCATCGCGAGGGCGCTCTTGGTCAAGCCGGCCGTGCTCATCCTGGACGATAGCACCAGTTCGGTGGACGTGGAGACTGAAAGCAAGATTCAGGAGGCGTTGGAAAGGGTCATGAAGCAGCGCACCCGCTTTGTCATTGCGCAGCGCATCAGCACGGTGTTAGGGGCGGACAAAATCCTGGTGCTCGACGACGGCCAGATTGTGGCTGAAGGTACGCACCGCGAACTGCTCAGGTCCAGCCCTATTTACCGCGAGATTTATGATTCGCAACTGGGCAATGGAGCAGCGATACTATGAGCGAGCAGCGATCCAGTAAAACAAGCTCTCCCCCGGCGCCCGGAGTCCTGCCAGTTCCACTCTTGCCGTTCCGCCCCGGCCGCGGTCCAATGGGGATGTTTGAAGAGACTGAGAAATCGCAAGATACCCGTGGCACGCTGCTGCGATTGTGGAGTTATTTGCAGCGCCAGCGTTGGGTTTTGATGGGCACGGTGCTCTTGGTGATGGTTGCTTCAGTGGCGGATCTGTTGGGGCCGTATCTGTTGGGCCTGGCGATCGATCGGTATATTAGCAAAGGCGATCTTGCTGGATTGGCGCGTCTGGCCTGGCTGATGATCCTCACATATATCGTGGCCGCGGCGGGCACCTGGCTGCAATCCTACTGGATGGCCGGGGTGGCTCAGCGCGTCGTGCGCGACCTGCGCCAAGACCTCTTTGCCCGGCTGCAAACGCTGCCACTGCGTTTCTTTGACCAGCACCCTCACGGCGATCTGATGAGCCGCCTGACGAACGATATGGAGAACATCAGCAACATTCTCGCCACCAGTTTCAGCCAGTTGATCTCTAGCCTCTTGGGGCTGGTGGGAGTGGTGATCGTCATGTTCGTGCTCAACGTGCCACTGGCTATCGTGAGCCTGGTGGTCATGCCCCTGACCTACGTGCTCACCCGCGCCATCGCCCACCGCACCCGGCAGGGCTTTCGCGAAACGCAGCAGACTTTGGGCACCCTCAATGGCATGATCGAGGAGACCATCACCGGGCAGCGGGTGGTCAAAGCCTTTGTGCGTGAAGAGGCCGCCATTGAGCAATTTTCCGGGGTGAACCGCCGCCTGCAGCGCGTCTCGACACGCGCCCGCATCCTGGCCGGGTTCATGGGGCCTCTGATGAACATGGTCAATAACCTGGGGCTGGCGGTGGTGGCCTGTTCGGGGGGCTGGCTGGCTGTACAGGGTATGGCGACGGTGGGCGAGATCGCCGCCTTTGTCAATTATGCCGGTCGGTTGGGACGCCCGTTGAACCAGATCGCCCAGTTGTTCAACATGGTCCAGTCTGCCCTGGCTGGCGCGGAACGGGTCTTTGAGCTGATGGACGAATCTCCCGAGCTGGATGCGCCCGACGCCCGACCGCTGGAGCATGTTCGTGGGGAGGTGACCTTGGACCGGGTGAACTTTGGTTACGAGGCAGGCGTCCCGGTGCTCAAGGATGTGAGCCTGCATGCCGAACCGGGCCAGATGGTCGCGCTGGTCGGGCCGACCGGCGCGGGCAAGACGACGATCGCCAACCTGCTCACCCGCTTTTACGATGTGGACCGCGGCGCGATCTATATTGATGGGCAGGATGTGCGCGCCCTCAAGAAAGACGACCTGCGTCGCAAGCTGGGCCTGGTGCTGCAAGACAACTTTCTCTTTGCCGACACGGTCATGGAGAACATTCGCTATGGCCGATTGGACGCGACGGATGATCAAGTCATGGCGGCGGCGAAACTGGCCAACGCCGACTTGTTCATCCGTCGCCTGCCGCACGGGTACCAGACGGTGCTGACCGAACGCGGCGCGAACTTGAGCCAGGGGCAGCGCCAGTTGTTAGCCATTGCCCGCGCGGTCCTGGCCGACCCGGATATCCTCATCCTGGACGAAGCCACCAGCAACGTAGACACGCGCACCGAAAAACATTTGCAGGAAGCGCTGCTGCGGCTGATGCAAGGCCGCACCAGTTTTGTGATCGCGCATCGCCTCTCCACGATCCGCGACGCCGACCAGGTGCTGGTCATCAACAATGGTGAAATCATCGAGCGCGGTACGCACGCAAGCTTGCTGGAACAGAAGGGGTTTTATCATCGCCTCTACGCGAGCCAGTTCAAGGGT
This sequence comes from Thermoflexales bacterium, assembly GCA_034434835.1. GTDB lineage: Bacteria > Chloroflexota > Anaerolineae > Fen-1058 > Fen-1058 > JBGLNJ01. The sequence goes on from DAOTXX010000015.1 coordinate 14,079, forward strand.
CAGGCGCCCGTCCTGTGAATTCTGCCAGTGCCCTTGGGTTTTGTGAAATTAGATGATCGTATGAGTGTCCTCGTGAGCGCGATGCTCGCGCCATCCACGATTCTCTCAGCCTCCGCTCAGCCTCTGCTCATCTTTCACACAGCCTCATCTCAGTCACGTGCGCTACACTCATCCATGTAGCGAATGTTCCAAGTGTGAACATTGTTCGGGCAAGACCCGACTACTATCACAAAAGGGAGGTATGTGGAATGAGCAAAAAGTTGGGAATCGTATTGGGAGCGGTCGTGGCCGTCGGCCTGATCGCATAGTTGGTAGCGGGCGCAGCGTTGGCGCAAGGAACCACGACCCAGTCGCCGCAGGCGACGCCCCAAGCGCAGACGCAGACCAAAGTGGGTCCGCCGGGACGTGGGCCGGGTGGCGGTGGCATGAGCGACATTGCCAAGCTGCTGAACATGACGTCCGATCAAATCTGGGCAGAACGTGTGCTCGGCAAGACCATCACCGATCTCGCTAAAGAAAAGGGCGTGGACACGCAGCAATTGGTGGATGCGCTCGTGGCGAGCCAAAAGACGCTGCTCGATCAGATGGTGACCGATGGCCGCCTCACGCAGGCGCAGGCCGACAAATGGCTCGAGTGGTACAAGCAAGCGGCCGCGCTGCAACTGACTGAGCCGTATGGGCCTGGCTTTGGATTCGGCGCGCCGGGTGGCGTGCGCGGCGGGCCGGGCGGACTTGGGCCGGGCGGCATGCGCGGCCCCAGACCAGGGCACCAGAACGGCGATACTCCGCAGCCAGCCCCGACTCCGACTCAGTAAGAGAGGGGGTGTGCGCCAACTGACCAGATCGTGTGACGATACAGCCCCGCTCGCAGTTGAGCGGGGCTGTATTTTTGCGTTAGCGTCTGCGCCGGGTGGCGATCAGGGCCACCACGACCACGATCACAATTGCAGCAGCGATCAGGGCCGGAAGTGGCAAGGTTGCGTTAGAACGAGTCGGCTCTGGCTCAACGGGTTGAGTCGCAGGCGGCAACGGCGTTGGGGTGAACGTCGGCGCGACGGTGGACGGCATGGGCGTTTGCGTGTTCGTCGGCGTGAGAGTAGGGGGAGCCGTTGGCGTGCTGGATGGAGTGACTGTCCCGGCTTTGACCACGATGGGTTGTCCGATCTCCAAAATCGCCGTCCGGCTGAGGTTGTTCAATCGCAGCAGATCGTCATACGGCACGCCGTATTGGAGCGAGATGCCATAGAGCGTGTCGCCCGGCCCGACGATGTGGACGACGGCGCCATCCGCGCGCGGCGTTGGGGTGTTGATCGGCGTGAACGTCGGCTCAGGTGTGCCAGTCTGCCGCGTGGGGGATGTCGCTCCAGGTTGAGCAGTCCCCTCGTCCACAACCGTCAGGCTTGCATCATCCAGGTACACATCGTTGTTGGTGCGCACCCAATCCCATTCCGCGCGCGAGTGCGTGAACACAGTCACGGCGCTGCCTTTGGCCTGAGCCTGGACTGAGAACTGGAGCCATTGATCGAACGCGGGCTTTTCTGGCGACCAGACGATGTTGGGACTGAATGGGTCACTGCCGCCATACGGATCGATCCCCACGCGCAGGTGCATCTGGGCCGGCGCATCGGAGCGGCTGCCTTTTTCGCCGCAGGCGTCGGGCTGGGAGCACTGCCAGGCTTGCATAAAGATGGAAAAGCGCAGCGTCACGCCCGGCTGGATGCCGACGACCCGCTGATACAGCCCGGCCTCGTGCATGCGCCCATAGGAAAAATATTTTTGCGCGCGCAAGCCGCTATGGACGCGATTCGGAAAGGCGGCAGCGTCAGCTGAGTTGAACTCGGGCCGCATCCAATAGCAGGCAGGGTCAGAGGCATTGCAGTTGCTCGGCGGTTTGACGTAGGATCGTACCTGGCCGACGTCCACATACCAGGCGCGCCAGCCAGGAGCGACCACCAGCTCGCCGATGCCATCCTGCGCACGCCAATTGGCTGCTTCAAAATTGCCATTGGTCAGCAGATTTTGACCGGGCACCTGGGCGTGGGAAGCCAATGGCGGCACGAGTGCGAGCGCGATCAGCGCGGCGCAGACCGGGGCCACTGGCGTCATCCTGAACCACTTCATTGCTAGCCCTCCTGGGGTTGAACGCTGCCGATTATAGCCGAGGGGATGGGTTTGGGCAATATGGAATGTCCCATCGTAGGAGGTGTGATGTGAAAACCACCCAGTGGAACTGGATGATTGATGCCATATTGCTGGGCGGGTGCCTGGCGGCCTTTTTCCTGGACCTGACCGGCCTCGTCTTACATCAGTGGCTAGGGGTGGCTGTGGGGCTGCTCGCTGCATATCACTTTTTGTCGCACTGGGACTGGGTCAAGTCGGTCGCTCGCCGATTTTTAGGGCAGACACCCGGACAGGCGCGGCGCTATTTCCTGGTGGATGCCGGCCTGATGCTTGGCTTTGCCCTGATCCTGGTGACGGGACTGGTCATCTCATCCTGGCTGGCTCTTCCTCTGGAGAATTATGCTGCCTGGAAAAACATCCATGTGGTTGCCTCCATTGTCACGTTGCTGATCGTCGTGGTCAAGATCGGACTGCACTGGCGATGGATTGTCAAGACTGCCCAGCGGTTCTTGGTCCCGACTGCGCCAGCCGCTGCCAGCCTTCCCATGCAACCCATCCCTGCGTCGGCCAGGATGGACCGGCGGAGTTTCCTGGCGCTGATGGGTATAGTCAGTATCGCATCGGTTATCGCGATCAAGAGCGCATTGGACGGCACAAGCGTCTTGACCGAGACGACCATTTTGGGCACGACGCCGCAAGAGATAGACCAGGCGAAACAGGCTACCACCACTTTGTCGAACAACACCAGTTCTAGCGGATGCGCGGTGCGCTGCAACAAAAGGTGCTCGTATCCGGGGCACTGTCGGCGCTATGTGGACGCGAATCGGAACAACCGGTGCGACCTGGGCGAATGTGTGTGACCCGGTCTCTCAGCAAATTCTCATCTTCTGCTTGGGATGTTTTCAGGTGTCCCATCTAAACTCTACAGTGAAATGGATAAGGCACACCTAGATCGTGCAGGCAAAATCTCTCAGCAAACTCTCAGTCGCTTCTTGGAATGTATTCAGCCGTCCCGTCTACACTTTACAATGAAATTTGGCAACCCAAAGAGGAGCAGCTCAATGAAAAAACGAATCTGGATCAGTTTGATGGTTCTCGTGCTGTTAGCAGCAGCCGGCGGGGGAGGGTACTGGGCCTATACGCACTATTTTACCAAGACCAGCACCGTCCAGGCGCAGACGCTCAAGACGGCGACGGTCAGCCAGGGCGACATACTCATCACGGCGGATGGCTCCGGCGAATTGTTGCCTTCGGCTGAAAAGACTATGACTTTTCGCGTGAGCGGCACCGTGGCGGAGGTGAACGTCAAGGTCGGCGACAAGGTCAAGGCGGGTGATGTGCTGGCCAAACTGGACACGTTGGACCTGGAGAGCGCTGTCCGTGAGGCGACGTACACGCTGGAACAAGCGCGACTGGCGCTGCAAAAGGCTCAACGCAAGGCGGAATCTGGGACGCAACTCGCCATCGCCGCGCAGAACCTGGAAAATGCGAGGCTCGGCATCGTCAGCGCACAGGGAAATTATGCGTCTGTGAAGTTGACCGACATCACGGCCGAACTGCAACAAGCCAAATTCTGGAACGATTACTGGCAGGGCGAACTGCATGGGGCCTACCTGAGCTTGCAGGAAAATCCCAACAGCGAAAAGCGCCGCATCCACTATGAAGAGATGGGCGCGCGCGCCGCGGAAGCTAACGCCAACTATTTGCGCATCCAGCAAGAATACAACAACAATCTGGTTGCGGCGCAGCGCAGCCTGGTCTCGGCGCAGCAGTCGTATCTGTCGGCGCAGTCGAGTTACAGCGACACTTTGTACAGTGACCCGGTGAAGGAAGCCGAACTCACGGTGCTCCAGGCCGAAACCAAGCTGACGCAGGCGCAGGCGAATCTGCAGAACGCCACGCTGGTCGCGCCGATCAGCGGGACCATCACCGCGGTGACGCTCGAAACCGGCAAAAGCTCCGGCACAGCCTCCATTACCATCTCTGACCTGGACACGCCGCAAGTCAAGTTTTACGTGGAAGAGTCCGACTATGACAAAGTGGTCGTGGGCAACGCCGTGAGCATGACGTTCGAGTCGCTGGGCGACCGCGCCTTTACAGGCAAGATCGTCAGCGTGAATCCGGCGCTCGTGACGCAAGGCAGCACACAGGCTGTGCAAGCTTATGCGAGCATTGACCGACCCACCCCGCCGGTCGCCTTCCTATCGGGCATGTCGGCCGAAGTCACCGTCATTGCCCAAGAGACGCGCAACGCCGCGCTGGTGCCGCTCGAAGCTCTGCGCGAACTCGCCGCAGGCCAGTATGTGGTCTTTGTCGTCAAGGACGATGGCACGCTGGAACTGCGGCCGGTGCAGGTGGGCCTCAAGGACCTGGTCAACGCGGAAATCCTCTCGGGTGTCACACCGGGCGAATTGGTCAGCCTGGGCACGCAGACTGCCACCACTCAAACGACCAGGACCACCACCAAGTCGAGCACGTCCAGCCAGTCGCAAGGCATGGGCGGCCCCATGGAGGGCGGCTTTGGCCCGCCGCCGGGAGGCATGCCATGATCACCCAAACCGCAACACCAGACAACTCGCACACCCAGTTGGGGCACAAACTCATCGAGATTAAGGATCTGACCAAAGTGTATGGCGTAGGCAATGTGGCGGTTCATGCGTTGCGCGGTGTGAACGCTACCGTCGAGCAAGGCGAGTTCGTCGCCATCATGGGCGCTTCTGGTTCGGGCAAGTCTACGCTGATGAATATCCTGGGCTGCCTGGATCGTCCGACGAGTGGGAGCTACGTGCTCGACGGCGAAGACGTGAGCCGGTTGAGCAAGAATCAGTTGGCGAGCGTGCGCAACAGGAAAGTCGGGTTTGTCTTTCAATCGTACAACCTGCTGCCCCGCCTGACGGCGGTCAAGAACGTGATGCTGCCTATGTTATACAACGGCCACAGTCGCATCTCCGACAAGGAACGTTACGAGCGCGCCCTCGCCACGCTGGAATCGGTGGGATTGGGTGACCGGGCGCATCACAAGCCCAACGAGCTTTCGGGCGGGCAGCAGCAGCGCGTCGCCATTGCACGCGCGCTGATCAATCAGCCTTCCATCATCCTGGCGGATGAGCCGACCGGCAACCTGGACACCCACTCCAGCATGGAGATCATGGATTTGATGCATCAACTGCATGCACAAGGCGTGACCATTGTGATAGTCACGCACGAGGTGGATATTGCCAGTCGCGCCGGGCGGGTCATTTATCTTCAGGATGGACAGGTCGTGTCTGACCGGATGGACGCCAACAGCACTGCGGCCCGGTATAGTCAAACGGAGGGGAGGGTAGGATGAGTCTCTTGAGAACTTTTGGAATTGCAATGGAGGGGTTGGCCCTCAACAAGGTGCGCTCGTTCCTGACCACGTTGGGCCTGATCATCGGCGTGGCGGCCGTCATCATCATGATGGCCGTCAGCCACGGTGCAGAGGCCGAGGTCGCTGACCAGATCAACTCACTGGGCGCCAATCTGATCATGATTCAGCCCGCGTTCAGCCGAGGCGGCGTCAGCAGCCAGGCCGGGCCACCGCCCATGCTCAAGTTCAGCGACCTCGCCACGATTCAACAAAAGGTCACGGGCATCAATGGCATCTCGGCGGAGCAAAACACCAACCAGACGGTCAAAGCGGGCAACGTCACACTGACCGGCATTTCCATCGTCGGCACGACTGCCGGCTTTACGGCAGTGCGCGACTATCATGTCGCAGAAGGTCGCTTCATTACCGATGAAGATAACGATAAAGCCACCGAGGCGGCTGTGTTGGGCGCCACCCTTGCCCAGAAACTTTTCGGCAACGTGTCCCCCGTCGGCCAGACGATCAAGATCGGCTCGACCAAATTCACCGTGGTCGGCGTGATGGCGACCAAGGGCGTGGTGGGCAATACCGATTATGACAGCCGCGTCTATATCCCGATCAAGACCGTGTTCAAAAAATTTGTCTCGAGCCGGTTTCAGCGGGATACGGTGGGGATGGTCTATGTCTCGGCGCAGAGCAAAGAGGTAATGGACAGCGTCAAGTCGCAGTTGACCACGCTGGTCATGCAAATCCTCGAAACGACGGCGGATGCGCCGGGCTTTCAACTGACGACGCAGGATAGCATCATCACGATGCGGACGTCCACGACCGCGACCTTTCGCAACTTGCTCGCATGGGTAGCGGGCGTTTCACTGATCGTGGGTGGGATCGGCATCATGAACATCATGCTGGTCAGCGTCACCGAGCGGACGCGCGAGATCGGCTTGCGACAGGCGTTGGGCGCGCGCCCGCGCGATGTCCAGTTCCAGTTCCTGTTGGAAGCTGTCGCCTTGAGCCTGATCGGCGGGCTGGCGGGCGTCGTCGTTGGCATAGGCGGCTCGTATCTGTTCAACACCTTTGGCACAATGCGCACCGAGCTGGTGTGGTCGTCCATCCCGCTGGCGTTTGGCGCGGCGGCAGCGGTGGGCATCTTTTTCGGCTACTATCCTGCGACCAAGGCTGCGCAACTGGACCCGATCGTGGCGTTGAGGCGTGAGTGACGAAGGACGAAAGACGAAGGACGAAGGACAGACGATACATGGAGGCAGCATTGAAGAAGATCTCTCGATTGTGTTACGCCGGGTTGACTTGGGTTCTTGCATGGGCGATGTTGGTCGGCTGCAAGAGCGGTCCATCAACTCCGGCAGTCACCAGCCAGAGCGTGGAAGATACGTATACCAGCAAGACGCTCACGGCGTCTTATACCGGCGCATTGAACGCGTCGAGCCAATTGATGCTGGGGATGCTCCGGCTGGAAGGGACAGATGACGCCATCACCTCAGAGCAGGCGAAGGCTCTCCTTCCCGTGCTGCAATCGCTTCAGGGGCAATCGCTCAAGGCTGAGGCTGAGCGGAATGCTGTTTGGGCCAACGTCGAAGTGCAGTTGACCTCGGCGCAGATAAAAGCCATTGCTAACATGCATCTCACGCAGGACGATCTGCAGTCCTGGATGCGGGACAACAGCCAGGCAGCGGGGCCGATGCCGGGCGGCGTTGGCCCGCAGGGAACGCCAGGGGCAGGACCGGGGCAAGGCGGCCCGCGCCCACAAGGAACGCCCGGGGCTGGGCCAGGGCAAGGCGGCCCACGACCACAGGGAACGCCTGGTGCGCCTCCCTCGTCCGGAGGACCTGCGAGTGGCGCAGGGTTCGGAACAGGGCAAGGCAATTTTCTGATGAGCGGCGTGATCCGGCTGCTGATGCAAAAGGCTGGCGGGGGCGCCACTCCACCGCCGGGGCCAGCTTCAACGACTCTGCCGCTGCCTGCGCCGACAAAACCTTAGCGACCACATTCTATTAGCCTGCCACCAACTTTTGGCACAGGTGCACGCCGCTCATCGCATCGGCCGCCCAATAGTCCGCGCCCACATAGCTGCAAATCTGATCGTCCACCATGCGGCCGCCGATGATGATGGGGAACGCCAAGCCGTCCGGCTGTGCTCTCGCACGCAGCAGGCTCACCGTCTCTCGCATGGCCTCATACGAGGCCGTCAGCACCCCGGACAGCCCGACGACATCCGGCCTGGTCTGAGACGCCCGCGCCGCAAATTCAGCCGGTGGGACATCCACCCCCAGATCTATCACTGTGAAGCCGTGGCAAGTCAGCAGCATGCTCACGATGTTCTTGCCGAGGTCGTGAATGTCACCCTGGACCGTGCCGATCAGCACCTGCCCGGCTCCCTGCTTGGCCGCACGACGTTCGAGCACCGGTTGCACGATTTCGACGACCTCACGAAAAATCTCGCCGGCCATAATCAGCCCTGCCAGAAAATAGCGGCCTTGCTCATAATGTTCCCCCACCTGGCGCATCCCGGCGTGACACTCTTCGATGATTTGCAGGGGATCATCACCTGCTGCGATCCGCTGGTGGACCAATGCCAGCACCGGCTCCTCCTTCAGATCCGCCAACAGTGTGGCGAGTTCGGTGTGCTGACTTGCCGTATTCATGCTTGCTCTCCTTTGCCAGTCCGACTCACCTCGGGGATACCTACTTTGGTCGTAAAGCGCAAACGGTCACTGCGGCAGATGAACCAGCCCCAACTGATAGGCAGGTTGTCCAAGTCATAAAAGACGTGCTCCAGGCAAAAGGCCGCCGTTGACACCGGCACCTGAAGTAAGCGTGCCTCTTCTTCATTCAACACGGTGGCCTCGATGGTCAAGTCGCCATGCTTCAGAACCGATCCGCCTACTCCTTCGAACAGCCCTTGCAGCGAAGTGACCTCCATCTCGGCTTCGACCAAGGGGCGGGTGGGATCACAGATCAGATACTCTCGGTGATAAAAAGTCGGTTCACCTTTGCGGCACAGCAAGCGACGAAGATAGATCACGCGCTCGCCGGGCTGGATGGACAGCTTGCGCGCGGTGCGCTCATCGGCCAGGACGACGTGCGTCTCCAATAGCTTGACCTGAGTTTGTTTGTCGCTGAAAAGAGTCTGCAGCTCCTGAAGATGAAACGTCGCCATTCCCAGGTCAACCGGCTTGACGAATGTGCCACGTCCCGGCGCAGTGCTGATCACGCCCTGGTCAACCAGGATGTTGATCGCCCGGCGGACCGTCATCGGGCTGACATGGTAGAGCTTGCACAGTTGCGACTCGGAGGGCAATTGATCGCCGGGCCGCAACTTGCCTGTTGCGATCTGGTGGCGCAGGATGTTGACCAGTTGAGCGTAGGCTGGCTCATACGAACGGCGGTCAATCGTTATCGGCGGGTCCTCGATCAGTGCTGTCTTGCCCCTCATGGGAATCCTCTATCCAGCACCAGCAAACATAAATGCAGAATTTGACCTGGGTTGCCAGGCTTCCTGTCCTGTAATGATAAATCCTTCTTCAAAAATGGTCAAACATCTCTTGACAACTTCCCTATAGAGGTGTATAAGTATAGTGGTTCTTGGTCCAGTTAACCTCATCGTGCGCATGAAACCGGAGATTGCCCTCATGAACCCGGCTCGCACCAAAATCATCGCCTGTGCGACGGTCATTGAAGAGATGCTCCCTCTGCTTCCCCCGCAAATGCAGACACAGACACTCGACTTTGGCCTGCACTTGAGGCCGAATGGACTGCGAGCTTCGCTCCAGAACGCTATTGATGCTTCGAGTGATGCTGCCGATACCATCATTTTGGGTTATGGCCTGTGTTCGCTCGCCGTCTTGGGATTACACTCTGCTACCTGCACCTTGGTCGTGCCGCGCGTGGATGATTGCATCGCCATTTTTCTTGGCTCGCGCGCCGCGTATCGGCGCCAAGCCAGTTTCGAGCCGGGCACGTATTACCTGACCAAAGGATGGATCGAAGCGGGCGATAGCCCTTTTGCCGAATATGATCGGTTGGTGGAAAGTTATGGCCTGGAACGCGCAGACCGGATGATCCGGCTCACGCTCAAGAATTATTCTCGCCTGGCGTTCATCAACACAGGTCAATATGACATTGAGCGTTACCGCGCGTATACGCGGCGAGCGAGTGAGCGTTTCGGGCTGCGTTATGAGGAGATTCAAGGCTCGAACGAACTGGTCAAGAAAATGATCTATGGCCCGTGGGATGGTGAGTTCGTTGTTGCCCCGCCGGGACGAGAGCTTCGCTACCAAGATTTCGCCTCACCTCCATCTACGACAAGCCGGGATGACGATTTCCTGCTAAAGGGCAACGCTGCATGAAAATCATCGGAGAAAAGATCAACGGCACGCGCAAGCGCGTCGCCCAAGCGATTGTCGAACGCGACACGGCGTTCATTCAAGACCTGGCATGCCGACAGGCCAAAGCAGGAGCGGCCTGGCTCGACGTGAACGCCGGCACGCATCCGAGCCGCGAAGCAGATGACCTGATCTGGTTGATCGAGAACATTCAGCCTGTGACCGACCTGCCGCTCTGTCTGGACAGCGCCAATCCCGCGGCTCTGGCTGTCGCCCTCAAGGCTGTCAACAAGACGCCGATGCTCAACTCGATCAGCGGCGAGCCGTCTCGACTTGAAGGCATTTTGCCGTTGGCGGTCCAACACGGATGCCCTGTGATTGCGCTGGCGATGGATGACAAAGGTATTCCCAAAACAGTGGAAGATCGAATGGCCGTCGTTCGACATATATTCGCGGAAACCCGTCGTCAGGGCCTGCCGGACCAGAACCTCTACGTTGATCCGTTAGCCATGACCCTCTCGACCAATATCGAAAGCGGGGTTATGGCGCTTAATACCATGCGCGCCATTCGCGCCGAGTTCCCTCAAGCCCATCTCACCTGTGGGTTGAGCAACATCTCGTTCGGGCTGCCTGCCCGTTCCTACGTCAATCGCGCGTTTGTGACGCTTGCGTTAGAAGTCGGACTGGACAGCGCTATTCTTGACCCGCTGGACCGGGAGATGCGGGCTACACTGCTGGCCGCCGAGCTGGTGCTGGGGCGCGACCGGCACTGTCTGAATTATACACGGGCCTACCGGGCGGGTGTGTTTGAAAGACGATAGCAGTTTACCCTTGCGAAGGTTTCGACCTTCGCAAGGGTGAGCAGTTACGAAAAATGAAAGGAGGTCGCAAACACACGACTACAGTTCAAGTTATCGGCGCGGTCGTCCCGTCAGGCTGACCGCGATGGCTACTCATACCATGAAAGGAGTGCCCCTATGTCTAAAACGCTCATTGAGGCCATCGCCGATATGCGGGAGCAAGATGCTCTCAAGATCACGGATGAATTGCTGGTATCCGGCACTGATCCGCTGGCGGTGCTGGACGCCTGCCGCGAAGCGATGGCCGTCATTGGTCAGCGCTACGAGGAGGGCAACTACTTTTTGCCCGAACTGATGCTGGCTGGCGAGATGCTGCGCCAGATTTCGGATAAGGTCAAGCCGCGCTTGCAGGCCCAGGCCGGCGCCCCCAAAAAGCTGGGACGGGTCGTCATCGGCACTGTCAAGGGCGACATTCACGATATTGGCAAGAATATCGTGGCGTTCATGCTGGATGCCAACGGCTTTGAGGTGCGAGACCTCGGCGTGGACGTTCCCCCGCTCAAGTTCGTGGAGGCCATCCGGGATTTTAAACCCCAGGTGGTCGGCCTGAGCGGATTCCTGACCCTGGCTTTCGACGGCATGAAAGAGACCGTCGAGGCTATCAAGGCGGCCGGCCTGCGGGGCGAGGTCAAGATCATGATCGGCGGCGGGCAGGTGAACGACAAGATCCAGGTATACGCTGGTGCGGACGCCTATGGGAAAGACGCCGTGGCAGGCGTATCCCTCGCCAAAAAATGGGTCGGCGCCAAGTAGGAATCCTCAGCAGAGAAGATGGAGGTGACCAAAATGGAAAAACAGTTGACACCAGATGAGAAGCGGGAGGCGCTGTGGCAAGGGGTGCTTGCGCCCAAAGACCCGCAGGGGAATCCTCTTCAGTTCCAGAGCCAGGCCGCTGAGAAAGCGTACAAGGAGAGAATACTTCGATTCAAAGATGCCATCGAGATGAAAAAGTTACCGGATAGGGTGCCGGTCACTGTATTCCCCAGCATGTTCCCCTGGACTAACGCCGGGATGACTATTCAAGAGGCCATGTACGACTATGCCAAATGCGCTGCGGCCTTTAAAAAGTTCATTCTGGACTTTGAGCCAGATGTTCAATGGCTCGCTGTAGCGCCTGGGCCGGGCAAGTTCTATGAGATACTCGACTACAAGCTATACTCCTGGCCGGGCCATGGCGTCTCGCCTGAGCACAGCTACCAGTGCAATGAAGGCGAATACATGCAGGCGAATGAGTATGACGCCTTGATTCAGGACCCATCGGGGTTCTTTCTCAACGTCTACCTGCCGCGCGTATTCGGAGCGTTGGGGGGCTTTCAGATGCTCCCGTTTTTCCCCGGCATCCTCGAAATGTATGGGGTCGCCCTCAATTTCATCCCCTTTGGGCTGCCCCCCGTTCAAAACACCTTCAAGGCCCTGTTTGAAGCCGGGGCTGAGGCTCTGAAATGGATAGGAACTGTAGGCAGCGTAGATGGTGAATTAGCGTCGTTAGGATTCCCGGCTCTGTTGGGCGGATTCACCAAAGCGCCGTTTGATGTCATCGGCGATACCCTTCGAGGCACCAAAGGGATCATGCTGGATATCTACCGGCAGCCCGCCAAGCTCATCAAAGCCATGGAAGCCCTGACGCCGCTCATGATCAAGATGGGGGTCGGCTCGGCGCAAGCGACCGGACATCCGCTCATCTTTATCCCTCTCCATAAAGGCGCGGATGGCTTTCTCTCTGACGAGCAGTTCAAGAAATTCTACTGGCCCACCCTGAAAGAGGTCATCCTGGGCTTGATTGAGGGAGGGTGCGTCCCACTTCCTGCGGCGGAAGGGGGCTATAGCTCGCGTCTTAATGTCGTCCAAGACCTGCCCAAGGGCAAGACCCTGTGGATGATTGACCTGACAGATATGGCCGATGTCAAGAAAACCTTGGGCAAGAACGCCTGCCTCCTCGGCAATGTGCCTTCCGCTCTGTTGAACTTGGGCACCCCCCAGGAGGTGAAAGACTACGTCAAGAAGCTCATAGATGTAGCGGGTAAAGACGGTGGTCTCATCGTATGCAATGGGGCGTTCTTTGACCAGGCCAAGCCAGAAAATGTCAGGGCGATGGTTGATGCTGCCAAGGAGTACGGCGTGTATCGCTAAGGCGCGAGCCACGCCATACTGCGGGTCCATGATGTGATAACAATAGGGACGGCGCTCGGTTGGCCGTCCCTATCCCTTTGTAGCGGGCCTGCTCACATCTGCCGGGTCCAGGCCCAGGGCTTTCCCAAAGTAGCCAACCCTCTATGCTCTCCGACCTTATCACCCTGAGCCTGCCGAAGGCGGACAAAGGTCCCAGCTTTGTATGAATGGTATCGAAGGGACTTACGCCCTATCTGTTTGTGAGATTCATGGAATTCGTGGCAAAAGAACAAGGCATCAAGCCCTATGGGCTTGGCCGAGCGGTCATGAACTCACGGTTATTTCTGGAGATGTGCTCAACAGCACACGACGCGCAGCACTTGCTCCAGGGTTTGGATGAGCCGGACATTCTGCGCCGGGTCACCCACGGTGATGCGCAAGAACTCGGGCAGGTCGTAATTATGGCAGGCTCGAACGATCACGCCGCGCTTGAGCAGCTCCTCGATGATCCGCCCGGCCTGCGGGCCTACCTTGACCAAGACAAAATTGGCATGGCTTTTGACGTGGAACAGTTCGAGCCGTTCAAACTCGCGGTATAGGTAGAGGCGTCCCGCGTGATTGGCCGCGATGGAGGCCTGGATATATTCCTTGTCCTCCAACGCAGCGATGCCCGCCACTTGCGCCAGCAGGTTGACAGCAAAAGGTTCCTTGACTTTGTGGAGTGGCGCGAGAAGCTCCGGGTCGGCCAGGGCATATCCCAATCGAACGCCGGCCAAGCCATAGATCTTGGAATGAGTGCGCATGACGAGGACATTCTTACGCCCCTCGCGCATATAACGCAACGTGTCAGGATAGTCGTTCGAGTCCACGAACTCGTAATAGGCTTCGTCAAAAACGACCAGCACATGATCAGGCACTCGACGCATGAACGTTTCCACTTCGGAGGTCGTCACAATCGTGCCCGTCGGGTTGTTGGGATTGCACACAAAGATCAGCTTGGTCCTGTCGGTGATGGCTCCTGCCATTGCTTCCAGGTCGAGACCATAGTTCTTGAGCGGCGTCTTGATCAGCTTGGCCCGCATGACGTGAGTGTAAATGTCATAAATGGGAAACGAAGACCGGCTGACGATCACCTCGCACTCCTCATCCAGGTACGCCATGCAGGTCTGCATGATGATACTGTCCGCTCCGTTCCCCACGGCGATTTGCTCTGGCTTCACACCCAGGTGAGTCGCAAGCGCATGACGGAGCGAGTGACTCTGCCCATCTGGATACAAGTTCAGTCGGGACAGCGCCTGCTGAATAGCCGCCGTCGCTCGGGGTGAAGGCCCCATCGGGTTTTCGTTCGAGGCCAGCTTGATCACGTCCGTCAGACCATATTCGCGCTGTACTTCCTCGATGGGTTTGCCGGGCGCGTAGGGTTGGATCGCGTCCAAGCCACGTTGAGGTTTCACGTGTGTGGTCATGTTGTCTTGTGCTCCTGGCGAATTATCCGTACGTCCCCTGCGACCAGTCCTTTTGAAAACACAAAAACCGGATTCAGGTCCACTTGGACGATTTCGGGATAGAGGAAGGCAAGTCGGGAAAAGTTGACCAGCGTCTCGGCCAGAGCATCCAGATCGCGCGGAGGTTGACCGCGCACGCCCTGGAGAATCGGGAACGCTCGGATTTCTCGGATCATCGCGTCGGCTTCGGCGCGATCGATCGGCGCAACTCGCAGCGCAATATCGTGCAGGATTTCGGTATAGATGCCGCCCGATCCGAACGCGACGACCGGGCCGAACTGGGGATCGCGCGAAAGGCCTATCAAGACCTCTTGAGCATCGTGGATCATGGGGTAGATGATGACGCCGCGAAAATCCTTGCCCGTCGCTGCCTGTCGGATGGACTCGAAGGCCGCCCGCGCCGTCGCGTCGTCGCGGAGGTCCAGCTTGACCCCGCCCCATTCGGACTTGTGTAAAATATCCGGCGAGACAACTTTCATCACGACCGGGTAGCCGATCGCACGGCAGCCTTGCACGGCCTCCTGCTCATTTTCGGCAAAGCGAAACTCGGGCGTGGGGATGCCATTTTCGCGCAGCCACGCCATCGCCTGCGGCTCGAGCAGTTGTCCCTCGCCTGGCAACTCGTTTGCCGTGATGGCCTGAACCACCAACGAATCGCGTGCTCTGCTCTTGCCCACTCTGGCCTTGTGTGTTTCATATTGCGCCATGCGCGCCAGCGCCGCGACCGCTCGTTCGCCGGTCGCCAGGTTGGGGACGTTGTGCGCTTGAAGATAATCAATCGCATCGGCGACGATCGCTTGCGGCAAAAAAGCCGCTACGACGGGTTTGTTGATCCGTTGCGCTGCGTCACACACTCCGCGCGCCAGGGCGATCGAATCGAGATAGGGCGTGGCGATGTTCAGCGCCAGGATCGCGTCGTATTCCTCAGCCGCGGCCAGGAGCGTCTTGCGGTATCCGTCCTCTGTGCCTTCCACCGTCAGGTCAATCGGATTCTTGAGCGCGCAGTGAGCGGGCAGGAACTCGGATAGCCTGACTTGTGTCGCCGGGCCAGGTTCGGCCACGTCCAGGCCAAGCTCTTCGGCGCGGTCGGCCGCCAGCACACCCGGCCCACCCGAATTGGTCACGATGGCGACCTTGAGGCTCGAAGGATTTCTGAAACTCTTGGAGTCTAGCCACGCAAATCCTTTACACAGATCGAACAGCTCTTCGATAGTGTGGACGCGGACCGCGCCACACTGCCGCAAGGCTGCGTCGTACACCGCATCCGCCCCGGCCATCGAGCCGGTGTGCGAAAGCGTGGCGCGCTGGCCCGACCCGGTGCGTCCCGCTTTGACCACCACCACCGGCTTGCGCGCGGTACACTCGCGCACGGCCTGCATGAACTCTCGTCCGCTGGCTGCGCTCTCGATATAGAGTGCCACGACCTGGGTCTCGGCATCGTCGGCCAGGTAGCGCAGGAAATCAATCTCGTTCAGGTCTGCGCCGTTGCCATAGCTCACGAATTTGGAGATGCCCAGCCCAAACTCTCGTGCCCAGGCGGTGATGACCCCGCCCACTGCGCCGCTCTGGGTGACGATGGCTACCCCCCCGGCTGGTGGGTGAGTCTCCAGAGTAGGGTACAGGTGATGGTGTGTGTTGACCAGGCCAGCGCAATTCGGGCCAATGAAGCGGATGCCGTATTGCGCGGCCACTTGTTTGACCTCGGCCTCGCCCGCGTGATTGCCGATCTCGGCAAAGCCTGCGGTGATGATCGCGGCGGCCCGCACGCCCGCCCGACCACAATCCTCCAGCACTGCCGGCACAGCAGCCGGAGGCGCGACGATGACGGCCATATCCACCGGCTGTTCGATCCCGGCGACCGACGTGTAGCCCGGCGCAGACAAGGCGCCTTGCGCTTTGGGGTTGACGGCATAGACGCGCTCAAAGCCTCCGTCCACGATCTTTTTGATCAGTTCATAGCCGATCTTGCCCGGCGCGGTCGAGCCGACGACGGCCACGCCACGAGGGTAAAAGAGGTGGTGAATGGTCATTTTGGGTCAAGCGCGTTGAGCGGCTTTTTGCCGCTTGCGAAAATCCTTGATCCACCGGCTGCCGTAGGCATCGTGTCCCATGAACAGATCGGCGGCGAGGATGGCGGACCGGATCGCCGGTTCGAGCGGATTGGTGATCGCCGCAGTCAGCCCGCACGCGATTGCCATGGCAATGTACGCGGCGTTGAGCGCGGGGCGATCGGGCAGGCCGAACGACACATTGCTCGCTCCGGCCACAACGTTCACGCCCAATTCCTGACGCAGCAACCGGATCGTTTCGAGCGTGACTCGGCCCGCGTTCGAGTCCGCGCCGACGGTCAACACCAGTGGGTCCAAGACCAGATCGGATAGCGGGATGCCATAGTCCGCAGCGCGGGCAATGATCTTGCGCGCCACCCCAAGCCGCACCTGTGGGTCCTGGACCGGGCCGCGCTCGTCGTTGACCAGTGCGATCACTGCCGCGTTGTACTTTTTGACCAGCGGCAGCACGCGCTCCAGTACCACATCTTCGCCAGTCGTGGAGTTGATGAGCGCCTTGCCGGAATAGATCGAAAGCGCTGCTTCCAGCACGGCCGGGTTGGCCGAGTCAAAGCACAGCGGCACATCCACCGCGTCCATCACGACCTGCGCGGCCTGGCGCATCAGCGCTGGCTCGTCTGCGCCGGGCACGCCTGCGTTCACGTCCAGCACGTGCGCGCCCGCTTCGACTTGCGCCAGCGCGTCCGCGCGCACGCGAGAGAAATCGCCCGCGGCCAGTTCCTCGGCCAGTTTTTTGCGCCCGGTCGGATTGATGCGTTCGCCGATGACGACGAACGGCTGCTCAGGACTGATGATGACGGTTTTGGTTTTGGACGAAAGAACCGTTTCCATGCCAGTGTCTCCAAGTATAGAATTTGATCACATCGTAATCGGTTGGGTTGCGTGCGCCTGGAAGCCTGCCTCCAACGCAAACAAATTGCGCTCCGCGCCTCGTTTCCAGCGTTCGCGCACGACTTGGGCGACTTTGGATGCAGGCAGAATCTCGCCCAGCCGCGTCTGTGCGAGTGCCGCGCCGAGCAGGTAGAGGTTATCCGGCACGGGCGCGTCTTGATAAAGCGGCAAGCTATCGGGCGCGATGTAATGCAGACAACCGCCTGCCGCGCGCACCTGATCCATGACTTGTTCCAGTGCAGGGTAGGGGGCCTGGCCGAGCATCACGGCGGTTGGTGCCCACACGAACCCGAACAACATCACATCGCCACCCGGTTTGATCAAGCGCACCGCCTTGAGCGTCTCGGAAACTTCGGTCGAGATCACCAGGTCTGCGCCTTTTTCCGGGATGTTGGGACCAACGGTTTCGCGTCCCAGTCGCAATTGCGCTTTGACAAACCCGCCGCGCTGGGCCATGCCTTTGGTAGGATAAAAGTTGACCGGGAGGCCTTGCTGAAAGGCTGCCATTGTGATGATCTCGCCGATGGTGAGCACCCCCTGGCCGCCGACGCCGACGAGGTACACGTCGAACGTGAAAGGTGAAGCGTTGTGAGGAATGTTCATGGCAATTACTCTTTTCAGCGACAAGGTGACAAGGTGACAAGGTGACGGGGTGACAAGGTGATCTCGATCACTGTGTCACCCTGTCACGTCTTGAACGATCTCGATCGCATCGCGATTGCAGACCGCGCCGCACAGGTTACAGCCGTAGCATAGCTCTGGATCGATCACGATGGCGTCCTCGCCCAGGCCGATCGCCATGCAGCCTGTGGTGATGATGCACAGCTTGCACAGGTTACAGTTTTCAGCGTTCACGCGGACGCGGCCGGCAGCCAGCCCGCGTCGTTGCGCCGGGATGACGCACTCTTGGCGCGCGAGAATGACCTTGACGCCCGGCAGTTGAATCGCCTGCTTGATGGTTTCGGTTGCTCGATCATAGTCGAACGGGTCAATTACAAAAAACTGGTCCACGCCCATTGCGGGGACGATCTTGGCAATATCGAGCCGCCGGCCGCCTGCTGGCTGAAAATGCTCATTTGTCCCGGCATTGACTTGCATCCCGGTCATGCTCGTCCAGCCGTTGTCCAGGATAATGATCGTGATCGGCACTTGATGCTGGATGGCATTGGCAAGCGCGGGCAGCCCGGCGTGAAAGAAGGTCGAATCGCCGATGGTGGCGATGACGGGCGTTTTGAGGCCGCTGTGGGCAAAACCTTGCGCCAGGCCGATGCTCGCGCCCATCGCCAGCTCGTTCCACACGGTGTTGAACGGCGGGTTCATGCCCAGAATGGTGCAGCCGATGTCGCCCGTCACCATCACCTCGTTCCGCTTGTAGCGTGCTTTGCGGATCGCGTCGTTGATCGCCATGAACGTGCCACGATGCGGGCAGCCCGCGCAAACAGTGATGGGGCGCGCGGCGGCCAGTTTCTCGGCTTCGGTCTCGCTCTGCAAAACATCTGCCGGGATCGCCAGCCCAGTCGCCGCGCTGAGGCCTTGCACGACGTGTCGCAAGCCATATTCGCCCACGCGCTCGAACAGCCCGCTTACTTTGCCGAGCAACTTGCCCGAGTAGCCCATGCGCTGTGCTTCCACGTACAGGCCGCGCTCGATATGCGGCTCCAGTTCTTCCAGGATCACGATCGTGTTGCAGTGGCGCAGCAGTTCTTGCGCCAGGCGGGCAGGGAACGGGTGGACGGCGACAACGCGCAGCACTGACACGGATTGCGGATCGAGGCCATAGCGCGAGGCGATCTCCAATCCTTCTTCGAGGTAAGACGCGACCGCGCCGCAGGCGACGACGCCCACGCTGCCCGGTTCGGGCGCAAGCCGCAGCGAGTTCAACCCCATCTCGTCCATAATCTGACCGGCCCGCTCCAACCGCGCGATCAGATCGCGATGCTGCGCCATGCAGATCGCTGCGCCGGCCTTGGTGAATTTGTTAATGTCGCGGATGAGCACGGGCTGCCGGTCGAGTGGCCCAGCGTCATCGTCGCGCACCTGCACCGGCGCAAACGAGCTGGCGGTCGAGGTCACCAGTCGGATGAACACGGGCGTGCCTGCTTGCTCCGAGACCTCGAACGCTGCCTGCGCGAGTGAATACGCTTCGGCGGGGGAGGTCGGCTCGATCATCGGCAGGTCGGACATGAGCGCGAACCCGCGCGAGTCTTGTTCGGCCATGCCCGCGCTCACGCCGGGGTCATCGGCTACGTAAATGACCAGCCCGCCGACCGTGCCCGAATACGCTGCCGAGATGAGCGAGTCGTAAGCGACGTTGAGGCCGGACATTTTCATTGTGCACAGCGCGCGATGGCCGGCCCAGGCCGCGCCCAACGCGATCTCGAACGCGACCTTTTCGTTCGTGCTCCACTCGACGTGGACATCCGGTGGGTTGAGCAGCAACAGGCTTTCCAGCGCGCCGGAAGACGGCGTGCCCGGATAACCCGCTGCGACCTTGATGCCCGCGTGCAATGCGCCCAACGCGAGCGCTTCGTTGCCGGTCATTAGTTTGATTGCCAAGTCGCACCTCTATTGACGAAGGACCGCTTTGGAATCTGACGCCAACTCAAGTGGGGTCAGGCTCATGCCCAAGTTCAAGACTCGCCAGCATCGCCTCCAACACGCCGCCGCTCACCGCTGGCGAGTTGTCCGAAACGGTAAAACAATGCCTGATCTCGGCGCGCGGGTCAGCGTCGCCGACATTTGGATTGCAATAGGCATAACCCGATCATCCCCAGAATTCCTAATCCGCCAAGCCACAGGCCAGCCTGCAATGACTTGGGGAAGAAATGAAACTCCACCACATGGTTGCCAGGAGATAGGGCTACCCCTCGCCAGATCAGATTGGCGCGCACCAGTTTAGCGGGTTGCCGATCTACAAGCACGTCCCAAGCGGGATAAAAGCTATCGCCCAAGACTAGCAGACCAGGCTGAGTCGTATTGGCTTGGATGACAATCCGTCGGTTCTCGTAGACCAGAATAACCGCAGGGGTAGACGGACGCTCATCGGCTAACGGTAGTCCGGGCGGCTCTGAAGTAATGGCGACATTCCGCAAATCAAACGTTTCATCCAGCAAGCGTTGAATGGCTTGCTCTTCGTCGGGAATGGTTTCGGTAGCATAAACTATATATGCTCGAGGTGGTGGCAATGTCCGTTCAGCAATATGCAGCTCACCCGAATAGACCGGCATCCAGTCAGCGCCATAGACACCCAGGTCGGCTGTCCCATCAGCCCGGGCACACATAGATACACCAGTTCGCGCTGCATCAGTGGAGACTTGCCAGACGTATGGCAGGCCACGGGCGTTTTGCTCTGGCGCAAAAAAGAAGGTCAATGGTTGCTCGTTTTGAATCTGGCTGCGCCTGAAACTGGACTCTAGAACCAGCCGTTCCCGTGACTGGCCTTGCCACAGGCGAACGGTAAAGGCGCTGTCCGGATGGTCTGGTGTATCAACGCGAAACGTCAGGTCGAGGCGATTGATGGCCGAGTCACGCACCACAAACATGCCGTGGGCTGAATAGTCCTGGCGGATTTCGTCACCTTGACTTGCGCAAGCGCCGAGGGCTAGCTCAGGGCGCACGCCTGGATCAGGTAGGGGGCCTTGAGAAACCACATAACGAGTCTGGAGCAAGTCTGTCAAACGCACGGTAGGATGCCCAAACACAATGACGTTCCGATGGTAGCCCTGGCTGCCAGGATCGCCGACGATGATGAGCTTGCGCAGTTGTGGAGGTTCTAGTGATGAGTAAAAGCTCAAATCTGGCACACCATAAATGGACAAGACTTGGGGGCCAAAAACAAATTCCCCGCTTTCCTGTTTGGTCATCACCCGGTCGCGGCCGGCATGAGTTTGTAAATATTCGATGGCGGGCGTAGCAGGAGGAAACTGGTCAATCGGCGAAGCCGGGTTGTAACGTGCGCCCCACAGGTAAAGATCGATAAACGTCAACACCACGAGTGACAGGTCGAGTGCCTCGCGAAATCGAGGCCAACGTTCCCGACTTGTCAAGATGCCGATGATTAATCCCAGCATCACTGCTGCCTGGACCATCAATGGTTGCATGCTTTCAAGATGACCGGGAATCTGGTCACGGTTGAAATAGGCGGTTCCCGCCACAATGGCTGCAATGACTAGAGTCGCGGCGAACAGGCCGCCACGCGAGAGGTGCTCCTGATGCAATGTGCTTGCCGCCAGCAATGCCAGGGGCAGGGAAAGCAAGGCCATGGAACGGTTGAGTGTGACGTATTGGAGCACCGGCAGGCGATTGATCCAGGCGATGCCGGGGCCGCCGCAGGAATAATAGACCAGACCGATGCCGAGCAAGCCGATATAAATCATCCAAAAGCGACGGGCACTGAACAAGGCCATCAGGGCCAGCAGCAAAGTGATCAAGCCGGCATAGAAGGTAGCCTCGTTATAGTTTTCTGCGCCCCAATAGGCGAATGGCGTGGAGGGATTGCCGTACCAGTTCGGAACGATGAGCGTCACCAGTTGCTGCCAGGGGAAAGGCGCAAAAGCGACGCCGCCGCTCCGATGGCTATGACTGAGCGCTTCAGCAAACGGGAGTATCTGGATAGTGCCCAACAGTGTTCCCAGGCCAATCGTGAGCGCAACCGCACCGAGCGGCCACAGGAACAATCGTTTGGGTTGGGAGTACTCTATTGTACGGCCCAAAGCATACGCTCCCAGAAAAAGAGCAAAGATCACCGCAAAGCTTACCTGGCCTGCCAGCACCGCCAGGCCGAACATGAGCGCGGCCAGAGCCGTGTAGCCAAGATGGCGACGGCGCAGCGCCAGTTCAAACATCCAGAGAACGCCCGGCAACCAGCTCAGGGTAGTGGTAAAGAATCCTGTCTCAAACCAAGTGACCATATAGCCACTGAGGGCATAGACCAACGCGCCCAGGGCGGCGGACCATGTATAGTTCTGAGTGCGCAGCCAACCGTAAGTAAAGATGGCTGCCAGGAGAACATGTAGCCACAAGCCGATCGTCAATCCCCGCGCCGGCCCCAGGGCCAGTCCCAGTATGGACAGAACTGGATAAAACGTTTGATATGCCGGATCTCCGAGGCTGGGGTGGCCTAACAGCGCGCCCGAATCCCATAGCAGCCAGGTGCCGCGCTTGAATTCGTTGACCGCATGAACCAAGTAAGGATAGTATGCATAGATCGGATCGCCAATGGTCGGATTCTGCAGTTTGCTCATGTCGAACGGGCCTGTGCGCCAGGGGAGATTGTTGTTGAGCAGATCAATCGGGAGAAAAGCCTGCCCGGGCCATAAACCGCGAGCGTGAAAGAATGAAACGCCGACGATCAAGAGCGCAAGCGTCAGCATGTCTTTCTTGCACCAGCGGGGCACGTCCGGCATGGGTGTAACTCCCTATGGCTTGATTGGCACAGCCGGCGACTCTAGCGTCGGCAAGAAACGTCCCTGCCCTGGCTCCGCCACAATCTCGCCCTGACACAATACACGCTTGCCGCGCTGGAACGACATCTCCGACCAACCCAACACGGTGCGTCCCTCGTACAACGTGTAACCGACGTTGCTGTGCTGATTCTCGGCGCGGATCGTAAACTCGCGCGTCGGATCGAACACGACCAGATCGGCGTCCGAGCCAACCGCAATCGTCCCCTTGCGCGGATACAGCCCAAAGATGCGCGCGGGATTTTCGCACAACACCTGCACCAGCCTCACCACGCTGATGTGACCCCGGTTGACGCCGCCATCGTAGGTTATGGGCAAGAGCGTCTCGATCTGTGGCGAGCCAAAGCCTTGCGCCAGGAAATCGCCGTGGATGTCTTTGGCCTTGGGCGCGTGATCGGAGGCGACGACCTGAAGCGTCCCGTCGCGCAGGCCGGCCCACAACGCTTTGTTATCTTGCGCCGAGCGGAGCGGCGGGCCGATTTTTGCCAGTGCCCCGCGCTGGTCAAGCATATCCTGCGTCAGGGTGAGATACTGCGGGCACGTTTCGGCATACACGGGCAGCCCTTCGGCCTGCGCCTGGCGGATGGGACGCAGCGCGCGTGCTAAAGTCACATGCGGAATGTACACCTTGCAGCCCACGACCTCGGCCAGGCGGATCGTGCGAAAGATGCCTTCTTCTTCCAGCGCCGCCGGACGAGAAGCATTGAAATACTTGGATGCGTTCGGGCCTTTGAGATACTTGTCCTCCAGGTAATCAATCGCGCCGCCGTTTTCGCAGTGAACAATCGCCATCCCCCCGCGCTCGGCCAAAATATCCATCGCTTTGATAAGCTGATAGTCGTCCGTGTACCAGCCTTGCTTGAGGTACGTCAAAAAGAACTTGAACGTGCGGACGCCCAATTCCATCACGCGCGGGATCTCGGGCACCTGGCGCGGCGCTTCAAACATCCCGCCGTGTAAACCAAAATCAAGCCGCGAGCGCGCTTGAGCATCCCTGAGCATCTCTTCGACTTTTTGCAGGAGGCTGTCGCCCGTGCGAGCGTAGGCAAAGTG
>DAOTXX010000016.1:0-3950 GCA_034434835.1 Thermoflexales bacterium
AATCTCTGTGCTTCGATCGCTGAGATTGCTTCGTCGGCCCGCTTCGCGGGCCTCCTCGCAATGACGGCGGAGTAGTTACTCCCATGCAGCATATGGGCCCATGCTTGAATGAGAAGGAGGTGAGCAGAGGATATTGAGCGGAAATCTCCAGGTCTTGCACTAACTCCAATACCCAAATTTATAAGGAGGCAGAATGAATACCCGAAAGTTGTTTGTTTTTGTGAGCCTGTTGGTGATCGTCGCGACGCTGCTTGCGGCGTGCGGCGGCGGTGCAACCCCGGCGCCGGCCCAGCCGACTCAAGCGCCGACCAAAGCCATCACTATCAGCAATCCGCCCAAGACCGCCGACGAGGTAGACGCGATTGACCTGAAGGGCAAGAACGTCACCGTGACCTACTGGCATAACCGCCCGCAAAAGGACCAGGATTTTCTCCAGGCCATGCTCGACGAGTTCAACAAGAGCAACCCGTACGGCATTACCGCCAAGGCGGAAATTGCTGGCGCCTCGTACAACGATGTCTACAACAAGGTCAATGCGGCGATCCAGGCCGGCCAGCCACCCGAGATCTCGGTGGCCTATCAGAATCAGGCCGCGTTCTATCGCGGGCAAGGCGCGATCATTGACCTGAACCCGTTCATCAACAGCAAGAAATACGGTCTGAGCCAGGACGACTTGAACGACTATTTCAAGACGTTCCTGGATAGCGATGCCAACCCGCAGTACAAGGGCGAGCGGCTG
This sequence comes from Thermoflexales bacterium, assembly GCA_034434835.1. Lineage (GTDB taxonomy): Bacteria > Chloroflexota > Anaerolineae > Fen-1058 > Fen-1058 > JBGLNJ01. Next base: position 740 of record DAOTXX010000016.1, read on the forward strand.
GGCTTTCCCACGCAGCGCTCGATGGAGGTGATGTACTATAACGCGGACTGGCTCAAGCAGCTTGGCTACGATGCTCCGCCAAAGGACTGGAAGCAATTCGAAGAGATCGCCTGCAAGGCGGCAGATAAGGACAAGAAGAAATACGGGTGGGCCTTTCGCCACGACGCCTCGAACTTTGCTTCGCAGGTGTTTGCACGCGGCGGGCGCATCCTGGCCGAGGACGGCAAGTCGTATGTGTTCAACAGCGAGGCGGGCGTCGAGACCATTGCGATGATCGCGCGCTTGTTCGACAAAGGCTGCGCGGTCGAGATCCCCACCAGCGAGCGCTACGGCGAGCAGAATCGCTTTGGCAACGGCGAGGTGTTGTTTGTCTTTGCTTCGTCGTCCGGCCTGCCGTTCTACGCCGATACGGTCAACAAAGGCGCCAAGTTCAAGTGGGACATTTCGATGTTGCCCAATAGCGGCAAGCCCGCTGTCAATCTCTATGGCGCGAGCGTCAGCGTCTACAAGACCACGCCGGAAAAGGAGTTGGCAGCCTGGCTCATGATCAAGTTCCTGGGCGAAAAAGCGCAGACGGCCAAGTGGGCGATCCAGACGGGCTATCTGCCCGTCCGCAAGAGCGCCAAGGACGACGTGATCGCTGCCTTCAAGGCGAGCGCACAGTGGGGGCCGGTCGCCGATTCGTATGCCAAGATGTTTGACTGGGCGCAGTACGCGATGATCGAATCGCCCGTCGCTGGCTACGACCCGGTTCGCACGCTCATTGACACGGACATCATGAGCAAGGTCATTGCCAACCCCAAGGCTTATCTCGACACCAAGCCGATCAAGGACCTGCTCGACGCCGCCGTCAAAAAGTCGAACGATGTCCTGAACGAAAACGCGCCCAAGTGATGTTAGTGATGAGTGATCAGTGATCAGGAATCAGTGATCGGTGATCGTTCCTTGGCGCGTCCCACGCGTCAAGGCCAAACGGGGGGCAAGAAAATTCGCCCCCCATTTTTTTGACCGTCAGAGCGCGTCTGGAAACGAGTCCTTTCTATACTGAGCGTGGTCATGTTTCGCGCTGTTGTATTTGTCCTCATCCCTGTCAACGAATTGCCTTCGGCGCAACGAATCAACGAATGAGCGCGGCCAGCGGGCCGATTCGTTCAATATTCGTTGACAGGAGAAAAGCGCAATTTGTGCCTTGTCGGTGAGAAAAGGATTTTTATCGGACTATCGCCGCAGATAGTGCGGCACATCAATGATCACCCGCTGAAAGCCCAAACGCCTTCGGCGGTACAGCAAGGCGGCTTTGATGAGCCAGGCCGTCTGGTTGTGAAGAAGACTCTGCCACCACTTGGCCGGGACAAATTCGGGCAGAACCACGGCGGCCAGTTGTCCATCGTTGTGTTGCTGATCGGTCTCGTCAAGAAAATCCAGCAGCGGCCCGACGATGGAACGATAGGGTGAAGGCACAATCACCAACGGTACATCCGGCCACCACTTTTCAAACTCTCGACGGATGTGTTGCCCAGCGCCCGGTTCCAACTCGATATACACCACGGTCACATCGCTGGAAATCGAGCGGGCGTACTTGATCGCTTCCAGGGTCCCGCGATGGACGCCAGAGATAGGAACGACCATGCGCGACGGCGGGGATGGCCTGAGATCGGGCGGCAGGCCGCGCAGTGCGAGTTCCTGGCTGACCTCGCGAAAATGGGCACGGATCCTGAAGAACCCGATGACCATGATTGGGATGACGAGGATTGTGATCCAGGCTCCTTCGATAAACTTGCTGACGCCGATGATCAAGACCGCCGCTCCCGTTGCCACGGATCCCACGCCGTTGATGATGGCTTTCAACCACCAACCTCTCCCTCGCTCCCGACACCAGTGAACCACCATGCCAGCCTGCGAAAGCGTAAAGGCCAGGAATACACCTATGGCGAACAAAGGCACCAGCGCGTGGGCATTGCCGCCAAACACGACGATCAGGAAGCCAGTCGCAATGGTCAGGGCCAAGATGCCATTGGTAAACACCAGCCGGTCTCCCAAATTGGCGAATGGGCTGGGCAAAAAGCCATCTTGGGCCAGGAGAGCCGTTACGCGAGGAAAGCCGGCAAAGCTCGTGTTGGCCGCTACCGCCAAGATGAGCATGGTAGATGCCTGGATCAACAAATAGACCGGCCCGCTGCCGAGTAGCCGCCGCGCCAGCGCCGAAAGGATCGTCTCCTGGGGCCCGGCGACCACGGCCAGATATTGCGTCAGCCCGATGCTGCCGAGGAACAGAACGCCCATCAACACAGCCATGGCCAGCAGTGTCCGCCGGGCGTTTCTGGACTCGGGCGGCTGAAAGGCGGGTACGCCATTGCTGATCGCCTCAATTCCTGTCATCGCCGTGCAACCGGCGGCAAAGGTGTGCAGCACGAGAAAAGTCGTCAGCGGTTGTGCGGCAGGTGGAGCGTTGGCGACGAGCGGCCCCGGCCCATCCAACACGGCACGCACTGCGCCATAGGCCAGCATAGGCAGGTATGCGAATAGGAACGCATAAACCGGAATCGCCATCATGGTACCAGTTTCCTTCAGACCTCGCAGATTGATCAGCGTGACGACGCCCAGCAGCGCCAGTGCCAGCTCGACCCGGTAAGGCCACAACACGGGGAACGCTGACGCAATCGCCGCGACCCCCGCCGTCAAGCTTACGGCGGCGGTGAGCAAATAGCCTATCAGCAGCGCGGCTCCCGCCACCAATCCCGGCCCGGTCCCCAGGTTCGCGCGGGCAACGATCCACGAACCTCCGCCGGAAGGATAGGCATGAATGGTCTGGGCATACGACAGAGCAACTATGGCCAATAATCCCACAATCGCCAGGCCGATGGGCCAGGCAAGGCCCAGCCCGGCGCTTCCGGCCACAACCAGCCCAAGATAGATTTCTTCGTTGGCATAGGCGATGGACGAGAGCGCATCCGGCGAAAAGGCAGCCAGCGCGCGAATCTTGTTCAATCGCTTTTCTGCCAGTTGTTGCGTGGGTAAGGGGGGGCCAATCAAGAGATCCTTGAGTGAGTATGACATGGAAACATCCTGTTTTGAAAGGTATCTGTTTACCGCCTCTGGCAGTCACTGCTCAGCCCGCGCCTCGCAGGATGATGAATCATCCTGCTGGTATGGGAAACCGGCTGAAGCCGGTTAGCCCTGGCCCGAGCCTGCTTCAGCAGGCTTGATATGA
>DAOTXX010000017.1:0-3941 GCA_034434835.1 Thermoflexales bacterium
AGAGCGCCTTTTCTTCTTTCAACACTTCCAGCACGAGCTGGGCCTTGAGGTTAGCACTGTATTGTTTTCGCATGGTCATGCTCCTACCTTAAGTCGGCTCCTTTTCTTGTCTAGTTTTACGGGTCCATTATACTTCGCAATATGCCGACAGTTACTTGTGGGATTATGGGGACGGTTTGACAGACACGACCGTGGCCGTCACACACACACACTTTTACTCGTTACCGGGTACCTACACAGTCACATTGACAGCCTATAACCCTTACACCGTCGCATCATTGGCGCGAGCGGCCTATATTACAGTGTACGATGTGCCTGTACCTGCCTTTAGTGCGTCACCGCGGATGGGCCCCGTGCCCTTGACGGTAACTTTTGATAATCAATCCACAAATGCCACCAGCTATCTGTGGTCATTCGGCGATGGGGCTACCAGCACAGTCGTAGCGCCGCTTCATGTCTACAGCATGACCGGCGAATACACCGTAACCCTGACTGCTTACAATCCTTATAGTTCTGCTACTGTGACTGAGACTCGCTACATCACCGTTTACTATATGCCGACGGTTGATTTTGTTGGCACGCCGACGATAGGCACCGCACCGCTCGTCGTCACTTTTACCCGCTCCACATCACACGCCAACAGTTTCTTGTGGGACTATGGCGACGGCATCACCAGCACGACCGCCGACACGACACACCAGCATACTTATACAGCGCCTGGCGTATACACCGTAAGCCTGACAGCCGCCAATGTCTTTACCTCTGTCACGAATGTACGTCCCGGTTATATGCTCGTCTATGCTCCACCGATGCCAAAAGACTATTATATTGATGCCATTCATGGCAGTAACATATCGGGGGATGGCACGCCGACCAAACCGTGGCGGACCATCACTTATGGACTGAGCCGGGTGACCGGCGACAACATCACCTTGCACGTGACCCCTGGTCTCTATGATGAGGCATTAGGCGAAAGCTTCCCGATCACTATGAAGCCAGATGTGCGCATAATGGGAGCAGGTTACACAACAACTACCATCGCAGGTAACGATTCTGCTTTCGTTATACACTTTCCCAATACCGTGATCTATACAGAAACCACCGTGCTCAGTGGGTTCAAGATTACAAACGGTTCCGAAGGTGTACATGTGGACGGCCATCCCGATAGATCCTCTCCAACGATTCAGGGGAATTGGATCACTGGAAACTATGATGGCATCGGAAACCATTCTGGCTATTCCTGTCAGACCTATTCAGTGATCAAAGATAATCTGATCTCTAACAACATTCGGTTTGGTATCTATAACGTCAGTGACTCGGGCAACAATTCCGGTACGTCTTACACCCTCCCAACCATAGATAGCAATCGAATTGTCAATAACGGCAATGCTGGCATCTACTGTTATGCTTATGGTTGGTCAGGCATTGACGGAGCGCACTGCTCTCCCGTCATCACGAACAATCTCATTTCGAATAATGGAGGCAGCGGCGAGCAATGCGATGTGACTTACGCTGGTCAATGCCACACGCGATTGGTTGGCAACACAATTGCCAACAATCAGGGATGGGGAGTGCAACACAGTCAGGGACCATACGAGTACTGGACGACCAACAGCCCTCAGCTCATCAATAATCTTATCTACGGCAATGCCAGTGGTGGGGCGGTCTTTTTCCCAAGCGACGAGCCGCTCCTGCTCAACAACACCATTGCCGATAACTATGCGACGGGCGTTGCGAGATTGCCATCCATGTATGGCATTCGAGACGGCTGGCCAACTATTGTAAACAGCATTATCTGGGAGCACAGCGATGACATCTCGAATGTGCCCGTGGACCGGGTAAGTTACTCCGACACAGGTGATAGCACATACTGGGGTGCCAACCACAATATCTGGAACAACCCTGACTTTTTAGATCCCTTGCACGGCAACTATCGCGTGGCACCCACCTCGCCCGTAATTGACGCGGGCAACAGCGCTCACCCCAATCTGCCTTCGACTGACCTCGACGGTCACCCGCGCATCGCGGGGGCAGCCGCGGACATGGGCGCCTACGAGTACTCTGCCCTGGCCGTTAATCAACAAGCCGACCCTAATCCAGTGTCGGCAGGAGCACAACTGACCTACACGATTCGTGTCACCAATACAGGCAGTGTGGACTTGCACGCCACCATCACCGACACTCTGCCCGCGCATGTCACGCCAAGCGGCATCCTCACCTGGACGCCCACTATCCCGGTGCCCGGCGGCGTCTGGTCGCAAACCGTTGTCGTCACTGTCGAGATGGGCTACACGGGAATGCTGACCAACCACGTGCAAGTGACGACACTGGAAGGCATCACAGGCGAAAACAGCCTGGTCATCAATGTCATCGGTCACAAGGTTTACTTGCCGCTGGTGACACGCTAGCAGGTTGTCGGAGAAACCCGTTTTTTCGGAGAAAACGGGTTTCTGGCGCCACTGTTTTCAGTGGAAACTACCGGCTCTCCGACAGGCTGCTAGGTGAGCGATGAAGCCGTCGCGCTCGACCTGTTGAAATTGCACGTCTGCCCAAGCGGTTGTCCTTACTCTTCGATTCGGACTGCCATGGACGCCACTGGTGATGGCGACATCATCAAAGTTGCCACAGGCATCTACACCGGCATCGCCGCTTATGGCTGTGGCACTCGCACCTTGACAACTCGACATGTGGCCTGAGACGCCTTCCGTTCCTCGCTGGGCATCAACCCGGCGGCGATGGGCGCGGAAGTTTCCGCTGCGACGCAGGCTGAAAGCTGACCGGCCTACTACGCCCCATCAAACTGCCGACCCTACCCATTGACCAACGTCCAGCAAGGCTGGCGCGACTTGCTTGCCATTTCGGCGCATCGCAACCGGCACATTGAGCTGTGGCTGCGTAACTGACAACACCTCTTGCTTGCCAGCCTGGGCCAACGCCAGAATTTCCGCCCGTTCCTCGATGATGCGTTTGACCATTCCATCCTGCATCTGGATGACTCGATCGGCGTACTGAACCATGCGCAGATCGTGCGTCACCATGATCCCGGCACGCCCCTGCTCATGGATGAGGTGCGAGAATGTCTCAACCGCCTGAAATGCTCGCTCCGTATCCAGGCTCGCCGTCGGTTCGTCGGCCAGCACGAGCGCGGGGCTGTGGATCAGCGCGCGGGCAATCGCCACGCGCTGCTGCTGGCCGCCGGAAAGCTGGCGAGGCAAGTTGTTCAGGCGGTCGCCCAAACCCAGCCGCCCCAGCAGATCTTGGGCGTGCTCCTTGCCTGCTTTGTCCAGCTTGCCGTTCAACCGGAGCATCAGCTCGACATTCTCCAGCGCCGTCAAGTAAGGCACCAGATTGTTCGCCTGGAACGTAAAGCCGATCTTTTCACGGCGAAAGCGCGACCGTTGTGTCTCGCTCATCCTGCCCAAATCTTGACCGTCAATGATGATGCCACCCTGAGAGGGAGCGAGCAGTCCCGCTAACATCGCCAAGAGCGTTGTCTTGCCAGAACCGCTCGGCCCGACCAGTCCGACAAACTCGCCCGACTGGATATTGATCGAGACCTGATCCACTGCCTTGATGAGGCCACTACCGCCTTCGTATGTTTTCGTCACCGACCTGGTTTCCAATGCCGTAGCCATTTCCATCTCCCTATGAAGCCAATCCCAATGCCATCAAAGGTTCCACTTTGAGCGCGTGCCGAATCGAGACCATTCCACCCAACGGGCCAATGAGCAACAGCGACCCAATGCCGAGCGCCATCGCATTACCCGTCAATACGATCGGCACCGTCGGCGGGAAGGTTAGCGTCAACCTAAGGTGGACCCCTTCGTCAAGACACAAAAGTCACCAACTTTAAGGTGCAATTTGTCCTTTCTGTAGGATGGCTGTGGCGGGCTGGCCGCCGCCGCCGTCGGGGCTGTGGATTCGGGGGGCAAGTGCGTTCT
>DAOTXX010000018.1:0-11572 GCA_034434835.1 Thermoflexales bacterium
GCGGCCCGCCCCCACGCCTATCCACAAAATATCGGGGACAGCAGGCCGGGCTCCCACGCCCGCCTTTTACCGGATCACTCCCAGCTCTCGGCCCACCTTGCTGAAAATTTCCAACCCCCTGTCCAAGTCCTCACGCGAGTGCGACGCGCTGATCATGACGCGGATGCGGGCTTTGCCGCGCGGCACGGTGGGGAAGCCAATCGCCATCGCAAACACGCCCTCCTCGAATAGCCGGCGGCTGAACTGTTGTGCCAGCGGCGCCTCGCCCAGCATGACCGGCGTGATGGGCGTGGTGCTCACACCCGTATCAAAACCAAGCCGCTTCATCTCGGCCTTGAAATACCGGGTGTTCTCCCACAACCGGTCTACGAGATCGGTGGATTGTTCGAGCAAATCCACAGCGGCCAGACACGCCGCCGTATCGGCCGGCGTGACCGCGCTGGAGAACAGGAACGGCCTCGCCCGCTGGCGAATCCAGTCCACGACGATTTTCTTGCCCGCGATCACGCCGCCCACGACGCCGAACGCTTTGGAGAGCGTGCCGATTTCTAAATCGAACTTGCCATGCAAGTGGAAGTGATCCACGATGCCGCGCCCGCCGCGCCCCAGCACACCTTCACCGTGCGCGTCGTCCACCATCGTGATCACGCCGTATCGCTCGCACACCTCATACAGCCCGTCGAGCGGGGCCACGTCGCCATCCATCGAAAAGACGCCATCGGTGATGAGCATCCCACGCCGATAGTTGCCAATGTTTTCCTTGATGATGCGCTCGGCATCGGCCACGTCACAGTGCTCGTAGATGATGATCTTGGCGGAAGACAACCGACAGCCATCAATGATGCTGGCGTGATTGAGCCGGTCGGTAAAGATCACGTCTTCTTTGCCGACCATGGGCGGGATGGCGGCCTGATTGGCGCAAAAGCCGGATTGGACGTAGAGCGCGTCTTCGACGCCTTTGAACGCGGCGATGCGCTGCTCGAACTGGCGATGCAGTTCCAGCGTGCCCGCGATCGAGCGCACCGCCGCCGGGCCGACGCCCCATGCTTCAATCGCTTTTTGCGCGGCGGTTTTGAGGCGCGGGTCGTTCGCCAGGCCCAGATAATTATTGGTGCAAAAGTTGAGCACCCGTTGGCCGTCCACGATCATCCACGGCCCGCACGCCGAGCCGATCGTGCGAATGGTGATCTTGAGTCCCTGTTCTTGCAGGGCGTTCATTTCATCGGTGATCCAGGCGAGTTTGTCGGGCATCATCGTCTCCTTTGTTCATATGTCAAACGACCCAATCCATGATGACCTTTCCCGAATTGCCAGAGCGCATCACCTCAAACGCCTTTTCGAACTCTGTATAGTGAAATCGGTGCGTGATCACCGGACTGATGTCCAGCCCGGTTCGAATCATGGATTGCATCAGGTACCAGGTTTCAAACATTTCGCGGCCATAAATCCCCTTAATCGTGAGCATGTTGAATATCACGGTGTTCCAATCAATCGCCAACTCTTGAGAGGGGATGCCCAATAACGCGATCTTGGCCCCGTGGCACATATTGGCGAGCATATCCTTGAACGCCTCGCCGCTGCCCGACATCTCGAGGCCGACGTCAAAGCCCTCCTTCATCCCCAATTCCTTTTGCACCTGCGTGATGCTTTTCTCTTTGATATTGAGAGCCACAGTGGCGCCCATCTTCTTGGCCAGTTCGAGGCGGTAAGGGTTCAGATCCGTTGTCACGACATAGCGCGCCCCGGCATGTTTGACAATCGCGGTCGCCATCAGCCCGATAGGCCCTGCGCCCGTGATCAGCACATCCTCCCCCAAGACCGGGAAACTCAGCGCGGTATGAGTCGCATTGCCGAAAGGATCGAAAATAGTCAATATATCCATCGGGATTCTCGGATCGGCATGCCAGACGTTCGTGACCGGGATGCACAGGTACTCGGCGAACGCGCCGGGGCGGTTCACCCCAACGCCTTTGGTGTCTTTGCAGAGATGGCGGCGGCCCGCCAGGCAGTTACGGCACCTTCCGCAGACCAGATGCCCTTCGCCAGACACAATCTCTCCAATCTGAACATCATGCACGTTGCTGCCGAATGCCGCGACGGTCCCGACAAACTCGTGGCCGATCACCATCGGCACCGGGATGGTTTTCTGCGCCCAGGCGTCCCAATTCCAAATGTGGACATCGGTACCGCAGATGGCAGTTTTATGGACCCGGATCAGGACATCGTTGATCCCCACCTCCGGGATCGGCACTTCCTCCAACCACAAGCCCGGTTGAGGGTATTTTTTGACCAGAGCCTGCATCGTCTGTCCCATACCTGAATGACCTCCTTTTGTTTTGACAGTGCGCGATCTCTATGAACACCTGATCACCCAATTAAGGGCGAACAACATGGGCATCAGCCGCCGCGCAGTCACAGGCAAGTTACCCCGCGTTAACCGAGACAACAGACAGACCAGATATGCGCGAGTTCGGCGCGCGTAGCGCGGTTGGTCGGATGCCGATGTTAGGCGGCGATAGTTTTTGCATACTGTCGAATTGTATCCAGGAAACCGTGAAACTGACTCTCTCCCAAACGTAGTCTTGGTATCACGACAGAGAAAGTACCATCTATTGAAATAAAAGCGTGTGTGGGCGTCACTTCGATTTCATTGACAAGTTCCCACTTTACGTTGGACTCTGAGGTTTCCATGACTTGTTCTAACCCTCCAGGGGTGGCTCGCAGTATACGTTTTGCAAAGGAAGAAGGTGTTGCTCGCTCATGCACGATTTGGTGTATGCGTCTCTCAACTGCCCAGCGGAAATAGAACGGATAAGCGACGAAAGAGAGCACTGCCAAGCTACCAAATGAGAGTAATAGTACCGTACTGGAAAAGGCAAGATAAGTTCCTAGACCAAACAAGCTGAAGCCTAAAATATAGCCGAACCACCGGATATAGAAACGACGGCGGACGATTGGCGAACGGTTGATTTGGAACCTTGCCAGCGTAACCAAGTCGGTTTCATCGAGTTCATATTCGACTTCCATGATGTTCCTTGTGCCGTGGCCTAACTCGCGTATCGGGTACAAGTTTTGAAAACCGGACCTTTTTCAGTGTACGCAAGAAACGCCGAAACGGAAAGTGGCAAGTGTAAGCTGAGCCGGGTGACGTTTGGCGGATGGCGTTTGGGAATATTGTAATTCAGAGCGCGAAATACGCAATACGCAGCACGTGTGCTATAATCCTGCCAGCAAGGAAGGTACCTCATGCCCGGTCTATTCGCTGGCACCCCATTCGAGCGCGCATCGCTGGTCCCGGAACGCCGGCGCTGGGGGCGTTTTTACACGGCCCCGGCCGGCGTTGACCTCGTGCTGCGCCTGTGTCTGCGTCAAGCCTCTGACCGCGTGCTCGATCCCGGTTGTGGCGCGGGCGTGTTCCTCTTGCGCGCGGCGGCGTTCAAGCGGAAGCTTGATCCCTCCTGCGATGCGCTGACGATCGGTGAGGAGCTGTGGGGGGTCGAGGTGGATCGAACTGCCGCTGAGCAGGCCATGCAGAGCTTGCGGGCGGAAGGCATCTCCGCGCGTATCGTCCACGCCGACTTTTTCAGCCTCGACGCAGACGACCTGCCGGCGTTCGACTGCATCGTGGGCAACCCGCCCTACACGCGCCAGGAGTGGATGCGCGAGCTGGCCCCCGGAGGAGACAAGGCCGCGCTCGTCAACCGCGCGCTCGGCGGTGCGGCGCATCTCACTCGACGCGCCGGGCTGCACGCTTACTTTTTCGTTCACGCGGCGCGCTTTCTGCGCGAAGGAGGACGATTAGGCTTTGTCGCTTCCAACTCGTGGCTCGACGTGGATTACGGGACGGGTCTGCAGGCGTTCTTCCTGAGCCATTTCAAAATCCTCGCGATTGTCGAATCCCAGGTCGAGCGATGGTTTTCCGACGCGAGCATCAACACGTGCCTGGTCATCCTCGAACGCTGCGCCGATCCGCGCGCGCGCAATGACCACCCGGCGCGTTTCGTCCAACTGTATCGGCCACTCGCGCCGGAGACAGTTTCCGATCCTGCAGTGAATGTGATTGACGATCTGGCCGCCCGACTTTTGAGTGGGCCAGGCGACAAAGGCATCCGCGTGCGGGTGATCCGACAAGGTGATCTGCGCGAGCGCCAACTGGTGTTCGGCGCAGCGCCGGGCCGACCCCAACGATGGGGCGCGCTGCTCCGCGCTCCGCAAGTGTACCTCGACACGCTCGACCGAAACCGCGACCGGCTTGTGCCGCTCAAGACGCTCGCGCGCATCCGGCGCGGATTCACTTCCGGCACGAACGAGTTTTTCTACCTGGACCCGGCGGCGCTGGCTGAATGGAACATCGAGCCTGAATTTCTACGCCCGCTGGTCAAATCGCCGCGCGATTGCCCCGGCCTGTTGATTGACGTTGACCGGCTCACCCATCGCGCGTTTATCGTCCACCGCAGCAAGCGCGCCCTGGCGGGAACCAACGCGCTGCGCTACATCCAGTGGGGCGAAGCGCGCGGATTTCACATGCGGCCCACGTGTGCCGCACGCGAGCACTGGTACGACATCGGCGAACGGCCGCCCGCGCACCTGGCCTGGATCAAGGGGGTATGGACGCGACACCTGACGCCGCTCTTGCCCGACGCCGAGATCGCGCTCGATCAGCAGCTTTACGGCATCGAGTTGCGCGAGCCAGGCCTGCGCAAGGTCGTCGCGGCACTGCTCAATTCGACCTGGACCGCGTTGTGCGCCGAACTGGGCGGGCGCGTCAACTTTGGCGACGGCATTTTGTGGATCGCGGCGTATGAGACGGGACAGCTTCCCATCCCCGACCCGGCGGGCATCCGTGACGCGCTGGCTTGCGCGCTCGAAGCCGCGTTCGACACACTTGCGGCTCGACCTATCTTGCCGATTGCCGAAGAAGTGAAGCAACCAGACCGTGACGCATTGGATGAGATGGTGTTTGATTTACTGGAACTGGATGATTTGGCACGGAAAGCCATCCGCCGGGCTGTGTGCGAGCTGGCTCAGGCGCGACTGACGAGAGCGCAAAGTGTCGAGCGCAGGGAACGGAGCGTTGAGCGTGAACCGTAAAGCAAAAGTACGGGCGATCCACAAGATATTGCTCAAAACCTATGGCGAGCCGGAACGCTCGCCGATGGACGCCGTCAGCGAACTGATCTGCACGATCCTTTCGCAGAACACGAACGATGCCAACCGCGACCGCGCTTACACGGCGCTGCGCGCCAAATTCCCAACGTGGGAGCAGGTACGGGACGCGCCGACCCAACGAGTCATCGCTGCGATCCGACCGGCGGGGCTGGCGAATCAAAAAGGGCCACGCATCCAGCGGGTACTGCGCCGCATCACCGAACTCGATCCCACCGGACGAATCAATATTGATTTCCTGGCCGGCCTGCCGGTGGAGGAGGCCAGGCAGTGGCTCATGTCGCTCGATGGCGTCGGCCCCAAGACGGCCGCTATCGTGCTGTTGTTCTCGCTGGATCGCCCGGCATTCCCGGTGGACACGCATATCCATCGTGTGACGACGCGGCTGGGATTGATCCCGGCAGGCACGTCGGCCGAGAAGGCGCACGGCCTGCTCGAAGCGAGCGTGCCACAAACGTGGTATTATCCATTCCATCTCAACGTCATCGCGCATGGGCGAGCCGTATGCAAAGCGCAAAAGCCGCGATGTGAAGTATGCCCATTGAAGAAACACTGTGATTATTTTCAGCGCATCACACGGAAAACATCATAGACAACATAGGACAGGCGACAAGCCATGAAGACAAAAGGAAAAGCGACGAAATTTCCCCTTCTGATCTACCATCGCTATCATCAAATCCATCGAGGGCTGAGCATCGCCTTGATCGCGCTGGGCCTGGTGCTGGTCGCCACGGCCGGGCTGATGCTGCTCATTCGGTCACGCAGCGTCGCAGGCGATCCGATACCATTGCTGCTGCTCGGCGTCATGATCTTTGTGCTTGGACTGGCGCGCTACTTGCTGACGTTAGCGTTTAGCAAGCTGGCGTATGTGCAATGCACACCGCGCAACATCAAGATTCAGACGCCCATTGTGCCAGTGGTCTTTTCTTACAAGCGCGTCGCCGACACACGGCCCACTAACCTGCGCGACGTTTTCCCACCCAATAAACAAAAGGGCGTGCGCCGCAAGATGCTGGAAGAAGTGTGGGGCGAGACGGTGATCGTCGTCGAGCTGAAAGGCTACCCGATGTCCAAGGCGTGGCTCAAGACGCTGATGGGACCATACCTGCTCACGCCGAGAGGTACCGGCTTTGTGTTCCTGGTCAAGGATTGGATGGGGCTGAACCGTCAGATTGCGGACTATGTGGAGCAGTGGCGCGCACGGGCGAGCAGGACTCGCGTGTTCTAGCCGCGCCCAGAAAATTGCACAACCCAAAAAGGCCACTCGGAGCGAGTGGCCTTTCTGCGTCCATCGGGATCGTGCAGGCTATTCGAGGACGACGGTCGCGCCAGCGGCTTCAAGCTTGGCTTTGGCGTCGTTCGCCGCGTCTTTGCTGACACCCTGCAGCACCGGCTGCGGAGCACCATCCACGAGTTCCTTGGCTTCTTTGAGACCCAAGGTCGTGATGATCTGGCGCACGGCCCTGATGACCTCGATCTTTTTGTCGCCCGCGGCCTTGAGGATGACGTTGAACTCGGTCTTTTCCTCCGCCGGAGCCGCCGCGGCTGCCGCGGCGCCTGCGGCCACCGGCATAGCCGCCATCGCCACGGGCGCAGCCGCGGTCACGCCGAGCTTTTCTTCCAGCATCTTGACCAGTTGAGAGGCCTCGAGCAGGCTGAGGCCGCTGATCTCTTCAACGATTTTGTTCAGGTCTGCCATTTTGTTCTTTCCTTCCTCAGTAGGGGCAAGCCTTGCGCTTGCCTGAATGTCTTGACAGCTTATAGACTATGCCGCACCCTCGGCGGCCTTGAGTTGATCCACGCGCGCCTGAATCACGCGCACGATTTGAGCGACGGCGCTGTTCAACACACCCGCCACCTTGCTGGCTGGCGCCTGGATGGTGCCCAGCACCTGGCCCATGACGATCGGCTTGGGGGGCAGTTCGCTCAACGCCTTGACGCCCTCCTTGTCCACGATACGGTTGCCCAGGACCGCGCCCTTGATCGTCATGATCTTGGTCTCGTCCACAAAGTCGAGCATCGCTTTAGCGACTACGGGGGGATTCTCGAAGCAAAAGCCCACCGCCGTAGGGCCTTCGAGCATTTGCTCCGGCACGGGCAAGCCCGCTGCCTGGAGCGCGCGCGCCATGAGCGTATTCTTGGCCACATGAAACTCGCCCCTGGCCTCGCGCACCTTGGTGCGCAAGCGGTACACATCCTTGGTCAGGACGCCACGATAGTCCACCAGGATGACCGCCTCACTCTTTTTGAGCAGGCCTGTGTACTGCTCGACCAACTCGCCTTTGCGTTCTTTGGTAATTGCCAACTGACCTCACCTCCTTTCGTCCTGTTCATCCCCGCGGGGACAAACAAAAAGTCTTTGCCGCAGCTTGAGGCAAAGACTTTTCCAGGCCGCAATCGCAATCGAGCCTGTGGACGAAAATCGTCATCCGTCGCTTGCCTCGGCAGGGTTTACGGGAGCCACGCTCACTACCTGCTGTCTCGGGCTGCGGAATCAATTGTCAATTATCAATTGACAATTGATAATTGATTATTGAAAATCTAGGCGCTCTCCATGCTCTGGGCCAGGTTAATGTCCACCTTGACACCAGGGCCCATGGTCGAAGTGACCACGACTTTTCTGATGTACGTGCCTTTGGCCGAGGTTGGCTTGGCCTTTTTGACCGCATCCATCAACGTCGCCATATTCATCGCCAGCTTTTCGACCGGAAAGCTCACCTTGCCGATCGGCACGTGGAGATTGGCGGTCTTGTCAATGCGGAACTCGGCGCGGCCCGCACGAGCTTCACGGATCAGGCGCGGAAGGTCCGCCGCCGGGGCGACTGTGCCCGCCTTGGGATTGGGCATCAACCCGCGCGCACCCAACACGCGGCCCAGACCACCGACCTTCTTCATTGCCTCTGGCACCGCCATCGCCACATCAAAATCGGTCCAGCCGCCGCGAATCTTGTTGTAGCCTTCGTCGCTGTCAATGACGTAATCGGCGCCCGCTTCCTGCGCCAGGCGCGCCCCCTCGCCCTCCGCAAAGACAAGGATGCGAACTGTCTTGCCCAGCCCGCCGGGCATCAAACACACGCCGCGCACCTGCTGATCAGACTGGCGCGGGTCAACGCCGAGCCGAATATGCACTTCAACCGTCGCATCAAACTGGGTGATGCTTGTTTCCTTCACGAGCGCCAAGGCTTCCGTCGGCGCATACGTTTTGTTGGGATCCACCTTGGCGGCAGCCGCCAGGTATTTCTTGCCATGTTTTGCCATCGTTTACTCCCTGTGGTATTGACGGGCCAGCAGCCCTCCCACGAACTAGTCCACAATCTCAATGCCCATCGAGCGCGCCGTGCCGGCGATCTGCAGCTCTGCGCCTTCGAGATCAATCGCGTTCAGATCGCGCATCTTCATCTCCGCGATCTCGCGCAACTGCTTGCGCGTGATCTTGCCGACCTTGTTCTTGTGCGGCTCGGGCGAGCCTTTTTCGATCCCCGCCGCCTTGCGCAACAGCGCGGGCGTGGGCGGCGTCTTGAGCACGAACGTGAACGAACTATCGGCGTAGATGGTGATTTCCGCCGGGACAATCTGCCCGGCCATCGAAGAGGTGCGGGCGTTGTATTCCTTGCAGAACGCCATCAGGTTGATGCCGTGACCGGCCAACGCCGGGCCAATCGGCGGCGCCGGGTTGGCCTTGCCGGCTTGAATCTGTAACTTGACGACAGCTTTGACTTTCTTTGCCATACTTTTTCTCCGAGTGGTTTTGGCGGGCGTGTGCCCTCCCACGTTCTCAATCCCCAATACCTAATGTTGGGTATAGGTATTGGGGATTGGATATTACATCTTCTCCACCTGCAAAAAGTCCAACTCAATGGGCGTCTCACGGCCAAAGAACGAGACCATCACGCGAACCTTGGCCTTGTCCATGTCAATCTCATCCACAACGCCCATAAAATCGTTGAATGGCCCATCCACGATGCGGACCTTTTGACCGGGCTTGAAGGTGACCTTGACCTTGGGCGCTTCGGCTTCCATCCGTTTGAGGATCGTCGCGACTTCTTCCGGGCGAAGCGGCGTGGGCTTGTTGCCCATACCCACAAAGCCTGTCACACCGGGCGTATTGCGGACGACATACCACGAATCGTCGTTCATGATCATCTGCACAAGAATGTAGCCCGGATACACCCGGCGCTCCACCGTGCGGCGCTTGCCGTCGCGCACTTCAATCTCTTCTTCCGTGGGGACAATCACCTGGAAAATCTGGGTCTGCATCCCCATGGTGTCAATGCGCTGTTCCAGGTTATGCTTGACCTTGTTCTCGTAACCTGAATAGCAGTGCACGACGTACCAGGCGCGTTCGTCTGAAGCCTCACTGAGGTCGGGGACTCCCTCGTCGCTCCCGCCCCGTTCTCGCTCACGTGAAGCTCTGGAAGGCTTGGCTGTAGATTGTTCTTCTCCAGGCTCGTCCTCTTGGGACATAAGCTCGTCAAGCGTTTCCAGTTCTTGTTCCATCGTCGTTCACATTCGACCCTACGAAGGCAGCGAGCTTTCGCAGGGTTCCAGCCTTATTGTTCGCGCAGTCCCAGGATGAATCCCACCACGCCCGCCAACAAGAGAATGCCGCCGATCACCAGATTCACCGTATTGGCTTCAAACACGCCCTTGAATTCCCAAGCGTAAAAGGCATCCATCAGACCCAAAATGGCCGCCATGCTGAACGTCACTGCCAGCACAACCAGGGTGAGGTTGCGCGCCTCTTCGCGAGACGGCCAGCGCACTTTTTTAAGCTCAGCCCACGTCTCACGCAAGTAGCGCGTAACCACATTGTCTCTCAGCGTGTTCGTCACGGCTCATACTCCGCGCGTTTCAGATTAAGGGGCGACCTTTGCGTCGCCCCTGGAGGCAGGCCAGCCGGGACTTGAACCCAGAACCCCCGCTTTTGGAGAGCGGTGCTCTGCCAATTGAGCTACTGGCCTAGTTGGCTAATGGCGGATAGCCGATGGCGGATGGACTGCCCGCCATTTGCTATCAGCTATTTCTGTTCCTTATGCAGCGTGTGCTTACGGCACCGCGGGCAATACTTGTTGAATTCCAAACGACTCTGGTCGTTGCGGCGATTTTTTTGCGTCGTGTAGTTGCGCTCCTTGCACTCGGAACACGCCAGCGTCACGACAATCCGAACATCTTTCTTTGCCATTGCTTCCCTTGCCGTAGAGTCTATTCGTAAATCTTGGTGATGACACCTGCGCCGACGGTCAACCCACCTTCGCGAATCGCAAAGCGCGAGCCCGCCTCCAACGCCACCGGCGTGATCAGCTTCACATGCATGTTCACATTGTCCCCCGGCATCACCATCTCCACCCCCGCCGGCAACGTGATCTCCCCCGTCACGTCCATCGTCCGTATGTAGAACTGCGGCCGATACCCCGGAAAGAACGCCTTGTGCCGCCCGCCTTCGTCCTTCTTCAGCACGTACACCTCCGCGTCAAACTCCGTGTGCGGCTTGATGCTGCCCGGCTTGGCCAAGACCATCCCGCGTTCCACTTCCTCCCGCTCGATCCCGCGCAGCAGACACCCCACGTTGTCGCCCGCCTGCCCTTCGTCCAGAATCTTGTGGAACATCTCGACGCCCGTGCACACCGTGTCCCGAATCTCATCCCGCAGCCCGATGATGCTCACCGTCTCGCCCACCTTGACCGTGCCCCGCTCGATCCGCCCCGTCACCACCGTCCCCCGCCCTTTGATGCTGAATACATCCTCAATCGGCATCAGGAACGGCTTGTCCATCTCCCGCACCGGCGTCGGGATGTAGTTGTCTACCACCCGCAGCAATTCCCAGATGCACGCATACTCCGGCGCGTTCGGGTCCTGGCTTGCGCTCTCCAACGCCTTCAGCGCGCTCCCCCGCACGATCGGCGTCGTGTCGCCCGGAAACTTGTAGCTGTTCAACAACTCCCGCAGCTCCATCTCCACCAACTCCAGCAGCTCCGGGTCGTCCATCATGTCCACTTTGTTCAGAAACACCACCATCGCCGGCACTTCCACCTGCCGCGCCAGCAGCACGTGCTCCCGCGTCTGCGGCATCGGCCCGTCCGGCGCCGCCACCACCAGGATCGCCCCGTCCATCTGCGCCGCCCCCGTGATCATGTTCTTGATATAGTCCCGGTGCCCCGGACAGTCCACGTGCGCGTAGTGCCGCTTGTCCGTCTGGTACTCCACGTGCGCAATGTTGATCGTGATCCCGCGCGCCTTCTCCTCCGGCGCGCTGTCAATCTGATCGTAGGCCCGAAACTCGGCCTGCTTCTTCATCGCCAGCACTTTCGTGATCGCCGCCGTCAGCGTCGTCTTCCCATGGTCGATGTGCCCAATCGTCCCAATGTTCAGATGCGGCTTGCTCCGATCAAACTTTTCCTTCGCCATG
>DAOTXX010000019.1:0-125729 GCA_034434835.1 Thermoflexales bacterium
CGACTGACTTGATCGCTTACTTGGCCGCCAACGCCAAATGGTTGGGCCTGCTCAAACGCAAGCGCAAACGCTCTCGATTCGAATTGGTATTACTCTTGACAAATCCAGCAGGACCTTAACTTGTGACCAATGGTATTAGGTATTCGCCAATACCTAATACCCAATCCCCAGTGCTTTGTCAAAGAACGTCGTAACGCGCCTCGCATACTCTTGAGGCGCAGAGCCGGTGTATCCGCCATGCCCCGCGCCGGGGACGATCCACAGCTCCTTTGGCTCGCGCGCGGCATCAAAGAGCGACTGCGCTCCGCCTCGCTCCGCCTCGTGTTCGCCGTAAATCAACAGCACCGGACGCGGGCTGATCCGGCTGATGTCTGTCACCGGGCTGACCTGCGCCGGGTCCACACCTGTATCGAGCCGGTAAAAAGCCAGCACTTGCCATTCGACCAGTTGGCGCAACAGCGGGACCTGATCGCCATGAAAAATGTGCTGCGCCAGATCGTGAAAGCCACCCTCAGCGACCACCGCGCGGATTCGCTCGTCGCGCGCCGCGCCGCGAATCACAATCGTCCCGCCTTCGGAAAAGCCCAGCGCGCCGATACGCAGCCCGGCGTCACGATGGCTGAGATACTCGACCGCGCCGAGCAGCTCGTTCGCCTCCACATAGCCCAGCGAGTTGCGCGCGCCAGGTACATTGCACTGGCGCGAATCATACATCAGCAGACCGTAGCCATGGCGCGCCAGAATCGCCGCATCGCCGAACATGCCATCGCGCTCGCCGCCCAAGCCTGGCACGAGAACGATCACCGCGCCGTTGCCCGGCGGGACATACCAGCCGTGCGCCGTCACACCGTCGGGCGTCTGGAACGTCACGTCCTCAAAACGCCTGATGCCAATGTCCGCAGGCGTGCGGCTGGCGCGAAAGCAGGGCGTGCGCGTAAAGATGCCCGTGTAAAGGTAGCTGAGGCCGGTCAGCACCAGGAACAGGATCAGCGCCAGCATCGCCAGCGCAAAGACTAACAGGTTCAGCCAGTAGCGCATCCGGCGGGTCACATTCTGCCCTTGCTAGTCGGCAAAGATGACTTCGAGAATGGTTCCCACATCGTCCCTGCCCGCCAGCGTCCTGAGGTTATAGATCTCGGTGTATCCACAGTTGTTACACGAGACAAACGCATACTGGTAGGGCTGAATTTCGAGCAGCCTGGATAAACCCGTGCCCGACATCGCCAACTTTTCAACATGCCCGCCACGCTGATGGCATTTGGCGCACACAAATGCTGCACTCAGTTGTTGTTCTATGTCAGCCATTTTGAGCCTCTCCTTTGCCAGTCGCTGCGATGCAATATATATCGAAACGCACGATCTCAAATCACCGTTGGCGACTGTAAACGTATTGCGGAAATCTTTTGTGAATCAGCGAAACGATCTGCGCGGCCTCTACCTCATCCAGGCTAGTGCCAAAACGAAAAGTCTTGACCCCGCCCCAAATCGTCCTACCACAGTTGAACGCAATCTTGCCTCGCTTAAAGTTGAAATACCAAAGTTGCCGAGAAAAGAGCCAGCCTTTCAGCCAATTGGACTTGGGTCGTGACACAAACAGGCCTTGGATATCACCCGCTTTGAACCTTGCTGCCAGTCCCATCCCAAGGATGTGATGTCGAATGACAATGCCGTCATCGTTGATCTCGACAATCTCTTTGCCAACCAAATGCCATAGCAGATCGAGCGTTGTCAAGAGAGGCACAGTTGATGTCAAGAGGAACACCAGGCCCCGAACCGCAAATGCCTGAAGGCTGACGTCCGGGTTTCCAGGCTGGCCCAAGACGATAACAATAGCGATAATGGCAAACCACACCCACGCTAACGGAGTGGAAAAGATCAGGCCAGCAGTGTGCCATCGTTTTCCACGATAGGGAAAGACAAGCCTCAGCGATGCTCCAATTTCGTCAACAGAATAATGTTGTGACTCTGGCAATGCGGTCAACATGGAGCACCATCCATCGCAATGCAAGACCTGTTCCTACGCCGCCCATTTTACTCCATCCGCGCCAAACCAAAAAGGACGGGAGACTGACTGTTCCCGTCCTTTTGGGGTCTTGTACTCCATCTGCCTCGTAGTATAACCGCTCGCCGCAGTGGTGTCAATCCCATCTGCCAATGCCGATTCACCTTGGCCAGTTTGTCGTTGGGGGGCAAAACCCACCGTCGCCCAAGACCGCTGCCACTCGCGCAAGTCCATCCGGCTGACCTCAGCCCTCCCCGTCCCTCTCCGCAGCGGAGAGAGACAGGGAGGGTGAGAGAGGGGTCACCTTTTCGCCCCAAACTTGTTCTTGAGCACATCCACCAGATTCGGCTGGCCGATCTCTTGCAGCTCGTAGCGCACGCGCTGCGTAGGCCGATGGATCTCGATCACGCGGCGCAGGTCAATCGGCGTGGCGATGAGCACCAGGTCGCACGGCGTGTTGTTGATCGTCTCGGCCAGGTCAGCCACCTGCTGACCGCCATACCCCATCGCCGGGAGCACGGCCCCGGTGTTGGGATACTTTTTGTACGTCTCGGCAATCGTGCCGACGGCGTACGGGCGCGGATCAATGATGTGCGCTGCGCCAAAACGATGCGCCGCCACGACGCCCGCGCCATAGGCCATTTCGCCATGCGTCAGCGTGGGGCCATCTTCGATCACGAGCACGTCCTTGCCCACAATCGAGTTCGGGTCCTCAACAAAAATGGGCGACGCCGCTTCGATGACGACCGCCTTGGGGTTGACCTCGCGGATGTTGCGGCGGACGATGGCGACGTTTTGCATGTCGGCCGTGTCAATCTTGTTGATGACAATGACATCGGCACGGCGCAGGTTCGATTCGCCGGGGTGGTAGGTCATGTCGTGGCCGGGCCGATGCGGATCGTCCACAACAATGTGCAAGTCGGGCACATAGAACGGCAAATCGTTGTTGCCGCCGTCCCAGACGACGATGTCGGCTTCCTTTTCAGCCTCGCGCAAGATGCGCTCGTAATCCACGCCTGCATAGATGACCGCGCCCAGGTCAATGTGCGGTTCATACTCCTCACGCTCCTCGATGGTACACTGGTATTGGTCGAGGTCGCCATAGTCGGCAAAACGCTGAACGGCCTGTTTGACCAGGTCGCCATAGGGCATCGGATGGCGGACGCTGACAACCCTGTAGCCCATGTCGCGCAGGATGCGCACCACGCGGCGAGTGGTCTGGCTCTTGCCAGAGCCGGTGCGCACCGCGCATACTGCGACGACCGGCTGGCTGGACTTGAGCATCGTGACCCGGCTGCCCATCAGCCGAAAGTCCGCACCAGCCGCCAGCACCGTGGAGGCCTTGTGCATCACATATTCGTGCGAAACGTCGCTGTAGGCAAAGATCACCTGGTCCACTTGCAGTTCTTTGACCAGCTTGACCAGGTCCGCTTCGGGATAAATCGGGATACCCTGGGGGTAGAGCCGACCGGCCAGGGCCGCCGGATAGACGCGCCCCTCGATGTTGGGGATTTGCGTCGCGGTGAAAGCGACCACCTCATAATCGGGATGGTCACGAAAGTAGACGTTGAAATTGTGAAAGTCGCGCCCGGCGGCGCCCATGATCAACACACGAGTCTTGGACATTTCTAGTTCTCCTTCAACCGGGGTGTCAACTTTAGCTGTGGAGTGTGGCCTTCAGGCCGCATTTCACGCAGGCTAAAGCCTGCACTCCAACTTTGAGTTGACACTCTTGCTCCTTCAATAGCATAGACTTGCGAGGTTCTGAAAACCCGGAGGTCTCGGATTCAGGTGTACGACGACGGGGCAGGCCCGTCCGAGGCAAGACTCGTGGGGATTACGGATCGCAAATATCAGACCAGTAGCAACAGACCCAGTCTTTCACAAGTCCTGTGGAGTGCGACATGTTACATGGCCGCCACCGCGCCCAGCACGCCGTTCACAAAACGCGGCGCGCTATCGGAGCCGAACAACTTGGCCAGCTCGACCGCTTCGTTGATCGCCACCTTAATCGGCGTCAGCTTGCCGATGTAGAATTCGTAAATCGCAATACGCAGGACATTCCGATCGATCACGGCCATCTGGTCCACCGGCCACTCGGGCGCATGACGCTGGATCATCTCGTCCAGCTCGGATTTGTGCTTGAGCACACCCGTGATCAGGTCGCGGACAAATGCCTGTCCCTCTTCAGGCAGGGGATCGTCGGCCAGCCGCTGATCGAGCACAGTGCCCGGCGGATGTTGAGTCGTATCAATTTCGTAAAGAGCCTGAAGCGCCAGGACGCGCGCATGACGACGAACTTTCACGGGCTTTCCGATTTCAACTCTGCTTCTGGATAAGCGACATCTTGAATGTGGACGTTAATGGACTCGGGCGACATGCCGACCATATCGCGGACGGCACGAGCGACCGCCTCTTGAATCCGCCGGCCGACCTCGCGCAGATTGGCGTTGGCATCCGCCACAATGAACAAGTCAAAGCGCACGCGGTCGCCTTCGACCTCAAGCAGCACCCCTTGATCGCTGCCGCGCCGCAGCCAGCCTTGCACCCCTGAGGGGATCATCCGCACGACCCCAGGGACACTGGCCGTCGTCAGGCGAGCGATAGTGATCAGCACATTATGCGCAATCGTGACACGGCCTGGCGAGTCGTCGTACATCATTGTCTCCCCTCGCTACTGCATCACCATGCCACCGTCCACCGAAAGCACCTGCCCGGTGATGAAGGCTGCCTCATCCGAAGCAAAAAATGCGACGGCGTAAGCGATCTCTTCCGGCTTGGCCCAGCGTCCCAGCGGCGTTACTTTGATGGCCGCCTCTTTCAATTCCTGCGGCAGATTTTCCGTGAGCGCGGTGAGGACAAACCCCGGCGCGACGACGTTGACCGTGATGTTGCGGCTGCCCACCTCTTTGGCCAGCGACTTGGAAAAACCGATCAGCCCGGCCTTGGACGCCGCATAGTTGGTCTGCCCGGCATTGCCCGCCAGCCCAGCCACCGACGAGATATTGATGATGCGCCCGTAACGCTGTTTCATCATCGTGCGGATGACGGCTTTGCAGCAGTTGAACGCACCTTTGAGGTTCACATCGAGCACGTCATCCCAGTCTTGTTCGCTGATCCGCAGGATGAGGTTATCACGTGTGATGCCCGCGTTGTTGACCAGGATGTCCACGCGACCAAAACTTGCGACGGCACAGTCAATGAACTCTTGGGCGCTTTGGGCATCGGACACCTCCACGCGACAGCCGCTCACGCGGCGTCCGGTGGCCGTGGCGATCTCGGCCGCCGTAACCTGCGCCTGCTGTTCCAATCGGTCGCCGCAGACGACATCCGCGCCGCGCTGAGCCAACACTTGAGCAATCGCTCGCCCGATGCCGCGCGACGCCCCGGTGACTACTGCAACTCGACCTTCGAACGTCATGACATTCACCTCTTGACTGGAGATCACGTGCACACAGATTGTACCACGAGATTGAAGCAAGGCAAAGCTGTTGCATTAAACCAACGGAAGATTATAATACAACCGAACAACATCCTCCGCTCAATCAGCATCGCAGGCGGCGCCGTGCTGTTCAACCTATTCACCCAGGAGACCATCATGTCCAGTCCAGTCTTTTTCGGCTCTGCTCGCCAGGCACGCCTGGAAGCTAAAGAAACCCTTCCCGCCAAGCTCGATCTGATCCTCGAACAGCTTCACGTGCGCGACCGGGTCAAGGACCAGACGGTCGCGATCAAGATGCACACCGGAAACAATATCGGATATTCGACGGTTCATCCCGTGTTTGTCCGCAAGGTCGTTCAGGCGGTCAAAGAAGGTGGAGGCAAGCCATTTGTGTGCGACGTGAACTGGGATGTGAAAGGCGCTGAGGAGCGCGGTTACTCGTCGGAAACGCTTGGCTGCCCGGTCTATCCTGCCGCCGGGCCGGACGAAAAGTATTTCTATCTGCACGAGCGCCCATACAAGAACATCAAGCAGTGGAAGGTCGCCGGGCTAATCCAGGACGCAACGTTCCTGATCAACCTGGCGCACGCCAAGGGGCATCCAAGTTGCGGCTATGGCGGCGCGTTCAAAAACCTGGCGCTGGGCTGCATGGTAGGCGAAACGCGCAGCGCGATGCACGACACCATGCACTTTGACCGTTACTGGTTCGCCGATCGCTGCCCGGACGAGGCCGCGCGTAAACGCATCGTCGAGGTTTGCCCCCACGAAGCGCTCGTCGAGGACAAGAATGATCCAAAGGAGTTGCACCTGCACCCAGAGCAGTGCAACCAATGCGGGCGCTGCTTGCAGGTGGCCCCGCCTGGCAGCCTCAAGATTGACGCTGTCAACTTTCACAGTTTTCAAGAAGCGTGCGCGATCAGCGTCAGCATCAGTCTTGCGACGTTTGAGAAAGGCCAGACCACACACCTCGTCCTGGCGACGCACATGACGCCCGTATGCGACTGCTTTGGCTTTACCAGCATGCCCATTTTGCCGGATGCCGGCGTGTTCGGCTCGGACGACATCGTCGCGCTCGATCAGGCTGTGCTGGACGTGACAGGGCAGACGCGGCTCATTGAAGAGAACATTCCCACTTCGATGGAAGTTCACACGCGCGAGGGACATCCCTTCCGCTGGCTGCATGGGCCGCTCAAAGATCCTTATCTGGTGGTGCAGTATGGCGAACAACTGGGACTGGGCACGCGCCAGTACGAATTGATTGACGTGTTGCCCGTCGAGCAGATCACGCGCGCGCCAATGGGCTACATCCCGGCCAGGTAAGGGCGAGGGCCACGAACATAAAAAAGCGCGGGAGACTCCCCGCGCTTTTTGTTGACCTCAAATGCTACTGTGCTCGTAAGGTTGCGTTTAGTTCGCGCTCCAATGCCTCGATGATCTGAGCGCGAATCCTGGTCGCGTCGTCGTCGGTGAGCGTGCGGTCGTCGGCCTGGTAGACCAGTCGGTACGCGAGGCTCTTGCGGCCCGCGCCGATCTGCTCGCCACGATACAGGTCGAACAGGCGGACCTCGCGCAGCAACTGGCTGCCTGCTTGCCAGATCGTCGCCTCAACCCGAGCAACCGGCACGGCTTCATCTACCACGACCGCAATGTCTTCGCGCACCACCGGGAAGCGAGAGGCCGGCTGATATGCGCCCATGAGTGATGCGTCGAGCCAAGTGTCCAAATCAAATTCAGCCGCGCACACCGGCTGCGGCGGCAGATCGAATGCCTGGCGCACCCGCGGATTCAATTCCCCGAATGTGCCGATTAATCGGTCACCGACGATCAGGTTAGCCGCTCGTCCTGTGTGATAGGCAGGGTGATCGGTTGGTTCGTAACGCACGCGACCTGCGTGCAGGCGATCCACCAATACCTCGACCACCCCCTTGATGTCCCAGAAATCTAACACGGCGCGATCGGTCGCCTGCCAGCTTTCGACCTGGCGCGGGCCGGTCATGGCGATTGAAAGACGGCGTGGCTCATCGGGCAACGGTTGTCCTTCGCGCGGCCAATACACGGCACCGATCTCGAACACAGTCACACGATCGGTAAAGCGCAAGTTCGAAGCGACTGTATCGAGGACGCTTGACAGCAGCGTGTGACGCAACGCAACCTTGTCCGATGCAATGGGATTGACGACATGCAGGTAAGGCCGCTCATCCTGGATGCCGAGCAACGCCTCTCGCGCCTCGGTCGTCATCGAGTACGTGATGATCTCGTCCAGCCCACAGCCGACGAGGATGTCACGCACGCGGTCAGCACCTTCCAGGCGCGGGTTGTCGCGCTGAGGCGGCAACTCGTCGCGCAGCAGTGTGGATGGGAAGCGGTCGTAGCCATACACGCGCGCGATCTCTTCGGCCAGATCGGCGGGATGCGATACGTCCAGGCGGTGGCTGGGCACAGTCACGTGGAGCGTAGAGTGTGGAGCATGGAGCGACACAGCAAATTCGAGAGACGAGAGGATGCGCGTCATCTCCTCAACCGGAATATCCACGCCGAGCAAACGATGGACGTAGGCCGGGTCGAGCGTGATGACGACTGGCTCGCGCTGGCCGGGGTACAGGTCGCCGTACACTGGCTCGACGCGGCCTCCCGCCAGTTGCTCCATCAATTGCCCCGCGCGCGCGAGCGCCTTGAGCGTGAGTTCGGGATCGATCCGCTTGCCAAAGCGGTTGGACGCCTCGCTCTTGAGGCCGAGGATTTGAGATGTGCGGCGGTTATTCAAGAAATTGAAATTTGCGCTTTCCAGCAAAATGTCCGTCGTCGTCTCGGTGACCTCGCTTTCCAGTCCGCCCATCACCCCCGCGATCGCCACCGGGCCGCCGCCATCGGTGATGAGCAGCATCTCAGGGTCAAGCTGACGCAACTGACCGTCGAGCGTCGTCATGGTTTCGCCTTCTCTGGCCCGGCGCACGATGATAACCGGTTTGTCCTTCCCACGTCCCCGGAGCCGACGATAGTCGAACGCATGCAGCGGCTGGCCGAGTTCCAGCATCACATAGTTGGTAATGTCCACAATGTTGTTGATCGGACGCATCCCGGCGCGCGAGAGCCGCTGCTGCATCCAGAACGGCGACGGGCCGATCCGGACGTTGCGAATGAGCGCGGCCGAGTAACGCGGGCACAGGTCGGGATCGGCAATCTCTAGCTCGATGAATTCGGCTTGCTCGACCACCTTGACCGGTTGCCGATCGAGGATCGTCAGCACATCACGCTTCATCGGCACGCCCAGCAGCGCAGCCACCTCACGCGCGATGCCCGTGACGCACTGCAGGTGACCAAAGCTGCCCTTGATGTCGAAATTCAAAATCGCATCGCCCATGTAATCAGCCAGCGGCATCCCCACCGGCGCATCGGCCGGCAGAAGCATGATGCCCTCATGATCGTCGCTGATGCCCAACTCTTTTTCCGAGCATGCCATCGCGTCTGACATCACGCCGCGAATCTTGGTCGGCTTGAGTGTCATCGGCACCTGGCCGGGCTGGTGACCATCGTAAAGCGTCGCACCCGTCATGGCATATGCCACTTTGAGCGGCTGGGCCAGGCGGCCTTGCCCTTTGTACGGAAACAGATTCGGTGCGCCGGTCACGATGGTGTGCGGCTCTGCCGCGCCATAGTCTACATCGGCCAACACCAGCCGGTCGGCATTGGGATGCGGCTTGACTTCCAATATGGCCCCTACCACGATCTTGTCGCGATCCCAGGCCAGGCCAGATTGCGGCGCCTGCTCATTTTTGGCTGAAACATGTACATGGGCCTGACGTTGCGGCGCGAGGCCAATGTATTCGATGTTTTCCACTTCCAGTCCCGCCAACGTCAGCCGCTCGGCCAGGTCCTCCAGCGGGACTGGAATGTCCACATAGTCTTTGAGCCATGATAGCGGGATTTTCATTTGTCACCTCGTGTTCGGAAATCGTAAGTGGGTCGCTAGTGCAATTGCCGCTTCGACCTGAGCCAACTCGACCCGGTCAACTTGCGAGTGTAATCCGCAACCATGATGAGAACGGCTACTATCACCGTCAAGCCAGTCGTAGCCAGCCCGATATAGAAAACGCTGGGCCGAAAGATGAACGAGATCGCATGCGAACCGGCCGGCAGATATACGCCACGCAATGCATGATTGACCAGGAGCAACTGCGAGGGTTGCCCATCCACCCAAACTTGCCAACCCGGATAATACACATCGCTCAAAACGAGCAGGCCAGGCAAAGGCGTCTGCGCCTGAACGTCCACACGATGCGCTTCGTAACGTGTGATCGTCGCCTGCGCCGCCGATCGGATCGGCTGCAGCGATAGGGAGGCTGATTGGTTGTCCGGCAAGGGCGTCTCCAAAGTTGCCGTGCGGAATGGATTGAATTGCGGCGAGCCGATCACTTCCAGTGCGCGCTTGCCTGACACGATTTGCGCATGATGGACGATGTAGGCGCGTGGCAAGACATTTGGATTTTGATAAATCCACACTCCCTGACGAAAATCTACCTGCTGAAGTTGTACGCCATAAGCCGTGAAAGAAGCCGTGCGCTCCGGAGCATGATCGGCCAGGCATACAGCCACCGTGGCATTTGGACGCGCGCCCGGCGCTTCGACCCGCCACACAAACCGATCCCCTAAAGAATCGGGCACCGGAGCAAAAAAGAATGCACTTGCTTCACGATCGGATAAATCAGCGACAGAGGTTGTAATGTCAGCAAGCAATTCGCCTCCAACACTCCCGCGCCATAGGCGAAACCGCACAGGTTGATCGCCGACATCCCCCACATTCGCAAAGGCGACATCCACCCGGTTGAGGCCAGTCTGGTCCGACACAAACCCTTGCTCGAAGAACGAGTCGCCGGTCAAGGGTGGCGTCTGTTGTTGGCAGCCCTCGTATTGCACAATTGCCACGATGTTCGGCAACTCACGCGGCGACAGGACATATTTGACATTGAGTAAACTATAGAGGGTGCGGAAATGTCGCGCTGTGACCATTCCGCCCAGTTGCGCGTCAGGATCAATCGTGCCCAATAGTTCCAGATAACGCTTAACCGCCAGTGACGTGGAGCCACCGATCTCGGGAATTCGAAATACCAGCAGGACCCCCGGGCCAAAAACAGTTCGATTGGCTCGGATGGGCAACACGCGATAAACCGTAGAGTCCTGCCTCAAGACCTCCACGACTTGATTTTGCGGGTAAAGCAAACGAGCAGGATGCACAGGATTAAACGGCTCACCCCATTGATACAAATCCGCAAAAGTTAGAATAACTAATCCAATCAGTCCCAGGTGGGGCCATCTGATCATCACCCACAAGGCCGCTGCTGCCATGCCCACGATAGCCGATGTGCGCACGAGATCAGCCCGGATAATGGACCAGTGCTGTGTTACGTCCTTCAAATGAGCGAGGAATACAGGGCCCACGATCATGATCGTCAGCACTAGAGCCATACCCAACACGGCGGCCATCTGTTTGATCTGGCGTCGGCGTAGCAACTCATCCACTGCACAGGCCGCCAGGACTGCACCTGGAAAAGCCAGCAACCCGGCCCAACGACTCAAGGTAAAGTAACGCAAGCCTGGCAGCCAGGCTATCCACCGGACCAGCCAAGTTCCCCCGGCCACCAACACGATCCACACGAACAAGCCCACCATGGGCCAGATCACATAGTGTCGGTTCACGAAAGGAGACATCACACACAATAACGCTGGCACCACACCGAAATAGGCTGCGGTTTCGACAAAGTTGAATACGCTTCGATAATCATAACGCAGGGCATTGCCAAAGAAATCAGGCAACCACAGCGTCACAATGTGATGTAACGGCCAGCGTGTTGACAACAACTTGTCCAGCGCCATTTCGCCTCTATCGCTCAATGGAACAAACTGCCAGGTTGGAAAAAGCTGGGCAGCGCCCACCCCTATACCGACTCCGCCCACTAGTATCAAGGCTACCAACGGCCAGATGTCCAGGCGACGATCGCGCCACGAACGCTGCGCCGCATGACACAGAGCATACAAACCCAGCAAGATCGCCGAATAAAGCGCGATTTGAGTCTGTCCGCCCAGAATTTCAAGCCCAAATGCAAAACCACCCAACATCACCCATCTTACCCTTTGTCGCTGGACAGCCATTTCAAAACAGGCGAACATGCCCGGCATCCATGCCATTGTGCTCAGTTTATCCGGCGATTCGAGCCACACGACCGTAAATTCGCTCAACATCCAGGGGATCGAGCCTAATAAAGCAACGCCAGGCCGCAAAGTCAATGTGCGCAAAAAGAGGTACATCAGTGTACCGGAAAGAATCACGTGCAGCCAGGCTAGAACTGGCAAAGCCTGGGCCGGATCAAGGATCAACGCCGCCAGCAGGTTAGGAGGATAGTAATTGGGAATGTTGGTATCGCCCAACAAGGGATGGCCGCTGAAAATGTAGGGATTCCATAGCGGCAAACTCCCCTGCCGCAACGATTCGGTCAGATACAGGCGGCCAGGGTAAAAGATGTGAAACATGTCTGAAATCAGCAAGTTCTGGGGCGGCTCGAAAACCTGACCATGCCATGGCAAATAGGCACTTTCGAGATTCAGCGGAACTGGCACGTACCCTGGCCTCAGCCAGCGATGCATAAAGAGTGTAGCAAAACCCACCAGAGCTACAAGGCAGAGAAGGTCAGAGCGATGAGACACGCACCATCGGCGAATTCCAGTCATGTGTTCTTTCCCCGGAGCAATGGCTATTGGATCTGTATCGTCGAGAGGATGATTTTGTCATCCACAGGATTGTCTTGGTCGTCTACTCGATTCAAACGCGCGCCGGTCTCTTCATCATACAGACCTGCTTGAAGCAGGTATGAACCGGATGGAATGTGGGCGCCCGCCGGGAATTGGTGAAAATCTACAATCACCTCGCCAGGCTTCCAGGTATCCGTCGGCCAGGTCCACAACGCTGGTGCACCATCGTGTTGAGCGACCAACTGACCGTCTGGGCCAACCAGATGCACAAACACCTTGAGAGAATCCTTCACCCTGGACCCGGCGCGCCAACTCAGGTAGACTCCCAGGCGTTGACCCGAACCGGCCGGCATGTCTCGGCTGACATACCACTCGTAACACTCGAGCCGGACACCATTTTCAAAGTGAGCATCTACACGTGCGCAGCCCGCCAATTCCTTGTCTACCAGGCGATAGATCACAAACTCTTGATGGTCAGCCACGTCAATCGGCGCAAGATCAGGCAAGTGGGCTTGGGGCGTCAGCAGACTCGTCAGCGCCGGGTAAACCGTTGGCCCAGTATCTCGGCTGTAGATGAAAAATCGCCATCCACCCGAACGCATCGTGCGCGCCAACTCGTCCACTGACTTTTGATCGGGCGCGACCACATGCGCCTGCGTAAAACGATCGCGTCCGAGCGCGGCTGCGTCTTGCAATCGAAGGTGGGTGCTCAGCACCTGGCGTGCGGAATCCATGCCGGCCGCGTGCAAGAGATTGCTGGCTTCAATCACGACCGTGTCCGGACCTGGCCGTCCATCCGGAAAGCCTATCAGCCCTGGCGCGGCCCAGATCAGCCCCACGAGCAAAATGATGACATTCAACGGCAACACGACTCAGCGAAATTCCAGACGAGGCGGAATGAGTGACGCGAAAAAGTAGACAGCGCCCGTCGCCAGAATCGGGATCATCAGAATCAAGAATCGCCGGTCAGGTCGCATCATCGAAAGTGCGGACAGGTGCGCCATGACGAACAGCCCTAATAACCCCCGCACCTTGCCTGGGGCCTGGCCTTTGGCCAGCAGCAAAAAGACAAAGCCAGCCTGCCCGAACAACTTGAGCGGAGCATCAAGCAAGGTCAACTCCGGCGCGATCCAAAAACGCTGAAAGGCAGACCACCAGTGCCTGATGAAAAGATAAGGGTCCATCAATACAACCTGGATCAGCGTAATCCCTGCCGGGGCCTGGCCGAACTCGCGGATGAAATCGGTCTTGCCGTACACATGGAACCAGACATTCTGGCCCTGATCGTTATACAAGGGTGTGCCTGTTGCCAACCAACTGGGAATCCACTGTAGAGCGCTACCCAGCAGGAACGCGCCCATGTAAAGTGCCATAGCCATGGCGATCGAGCGCCGTCGCTCGAACACTAGCCGCAAGAGCAACCAGGCGATACCCACGAATGCCGTGAGCATGCCATTGTACCGGATGAGATAGGCCAGGCCTGTGACCAGTCCGGACAGAAACACAAGCCGCCGATCGACATCGTGCTGCTGAAGCGTCGAAACCGCCAGTAGCCCCAGAGCCATGATCTGCACTCCAGCGGCTGGCATGTCGTTTCCCTCGACGCTGGCAAAGTACAGGAACTGACCTGTCGTCGCAACAAATGCCAGGGTGATCGCAGCCAGGCGCTTATCTCGAAACACACTGAACGCAATCAGAAACGTACCAAGCAGACCGCATACGCCCCCTGCGATGGAGATCGCCTGCCCGACCCGCTCAGCGTCCCAGCCCAGCGCAAGGCCCGCTCGGATGAGCCAGGGATAACCCACCGGGTGGACACGGTCTACCCACGCGTCCGGCGAAGCCAGACTCAACCGCACGCCACGATCCAACAACGGAAAATAGTCGAGGTTACTGATCGTGATCGCTGGCGCGACGCGGTGAACTTGAACCGCAATGAAGGCAAGCACAACCAAGATCGGTAAAAGTCGCCATCCCAGGTCAACGATGGAACCAGAAATATTGTGTCTGACGATCATTGGCTAGAACTGCCTCAAGAAGCGCAGATCGTTGCCGTAGAAATAGCGGATGTCGTCAATGCCGTACTTGAGCATCACCGGGCGCTCCAGCCCCATGCCGAAGGCAAACCCGCTCCATTCGTCCGGGTCATAGCCGCCATTCTGCAGCACGACCGGATGCACCATGCCGGCCCCTGCGATTTCCAGCCAGCCCGTGTACTTGCACACGCGGCAGCCGGAGCCATTGCACAGGATGCAGTTCATGTCCACTTCGACGCTCGGCTCGGTGAATGGAAAGTACGAGCCGCGAAAGCGCACGATACGATCTGCGCCATACAATCGTCGCGCAGCATTGAGCATGGTGCCTTTCAGATCGGCCAGCGTGATGCCGTGCCCGACGGCCAATCCTTCAATCTGGTAGAACTGATGCTCGGCGCGTGCGGTGACTTGTTCGTAGCGATAGCATTTCCCGGGCAGGATCACCCGCACCGGGTTGGGATACATCTCACGCATCGCGCGAATCTGACCCGGCGAGGTATGGGTGCGCAGCAGCGTTCCATTATCCAGCCAGAACGTATCCCACATATCGCGCGCGGGATGGTGTGGCGGCATGTTGAGCAGGCCAAAGTTATAATCGTCGGTCTCTACGTCCGGCGCTTCATAGACCTGAAAGCCCATCTCGCCAAACACCTGGTAGATGTGTCGCAAGGTCTGCGTCGAAATATGCAAATGACCCGGGCGAGGTCTGCGACCCGGCAACGTCACGTCCACAGCATTTTCCTTGAGCGCGCGTTCCAGCGCCTCAGCCTGGATGGCTTGCTCCTTCTGCGCATACGCGGCTTCGAGCGCGCGCTTGACCTGGTTGCCACGCTTGCCGATTTCTGCGCGTTGTTCTTTGGGCAGCTTGCCCAGGTCGCCCAGCAGCGTCATCAAAGGTGACTTTTTCGCCAGGTGCGCGGCGTACCAGGCGCGCAACGCACCTTCGTCTTGAACACCAGCCAGCGCCGCCAGTGCTTTAGACTGAATCCTGTCCAGTTGTTCGAGCATATTCCACCTCTTGCGTGTCGAGTGACGAGCGTCGAATTCATCCTATGTTTTTCGTCCTTTGTCGTTCGACCTTCGTCATTGGTCATCAACAAAAAGCGCCCTCGCCCCTCGTCGGGACGAGAGCGCGCGCTCCCGTGGTACCACCCGGTTTGGCCTGCTGTCATGGCCGTCATAGGGATGACGGCCTACGCCTGGCCCACTCACCGCCAACGGCCATTCGGCGATTGGCTGCCCCTGTAACGCTGGGCGTGCGGGACGGTCTACTTGCTACGGATCACCGATCACGAGTTTCAACCGCCGGCTCAGGAGCGAACTTTTTCAGATTCTGGCCGGACGAGGCTTTCAGTCCGCAACCTCGTCTCCCTGTCGGCTTTCCCCTGAATACTCTTCTCCGTCACAGCCTTTCAAGTATGTGGGCTGCATTATGCCGCAAAGCGCACGGGTTGTCAAATGAAAACCTGCCAGGCCAAGACCTGGCAGGTCAAGATACCTCAATAAGCGCGGTTACACCTGCGGTGATTCGCCACACTGCGGAGCGCACTGGATTGATGTTGACCGATACCGTTCAAGAGGGTGGGGTCAACCACGCCGGATGGTGACTGCCGACGGCTCAGCTTCAGCACGCCAGGTCGCCGCCAGGCTCACCAGCAGGAAAAGCAGAAAGAACCACTGTGTATCCATCGCTCGGCCTCGTCTCCTCGTCTTGACGCTCGTCTGCCGTGATGGCTCGGAGCCATGCCACGATTGTAGGATAACATGATTCCCGTTAGGAAAGATCGCAAATTGATTGCAGTTGTATTGAAACATCATTACAACGGTCTACCGGATCCGGCAGGCCCCAGCCCCACTCCTGAGTTGCCGCGTGGGGCCAGCACTCACCGCCCTGGCCGACCCTGCCAGCGGAACATGGTTCTGCGGCTGGTCAGCCGCCTTTGGCAGATTACAAATCATTCGGCCATCGCCATGTCTCCTTCCCAACCAAACTCGCGTTCGTAACCGTTCAGACGGTTGCCTTTTCTCACCACCAGGACATCAAGTTTAACTGACCTGTGGTGACCTCTGGCGGAAACAAAGTACGAGCCACTGACAACATTTCAAAAATCCTTTGTGCCTTCGTGTCTTGGTGGTAAAGATGGAACACCCACTGAACGGTTACCTCGCGTTCAAATCCAGGCGTGTCGAGGGAGGCCATTACCAGATTATACTGAGCGCGGTCATGTTTTGCGCTTTTATATTTGTCCTCATCCCTGTCAACGAATTGCCTTCGGCGCAACGAATCAACGAATGAGCACAGCTAGCGGGCCTATTCGTTTATTCGCTCAATATTCGTTGACAGGAGAAAAGTGCAATTTGTGTCCGCGTTGGGTACATTTAGACAAGCGCAACAGGCAGCTTGGCCTTCGTAGCGAGGCAACGATCGAGTCTTGTTATAACTCTGTGATGGCGTCGCAATGCGTGCGTAACCGAATTGATATTCCATCCCTGACCGATTTGTATAGAATCAGCGTAACCGTTCACGGCCTGACCCACGCAAAGCTGGAGCACATTCACGTTTGATCTCGGTAACGTACTACCATGAAACCAGAGCCAATCAAATGGATTGGGCTGGTCTGCTGCTGCACGATCACACATGCAAGCGACCTCGCGCCGTCATCCATCCCAACGTGATGGGCGGTTTCCGCTCCGAGTAGAGATCACGAACGTGTGCCGCCTTGACCACTACTCTCAATCCCACGACATGAGCGAGTCAGAATATCTCATCAGATGATCGGTTTGGAGGCGATACATATAACACGTGCATAACATCTCATAACGGGTGCGTAACGGGAAGCTGAGCATTTGATAATCTTTCTGCAAGAGTATTGCCACGCCCTCGGCGTGTCAATCAGTTAAACTAGGTTCAAAATCCATGAGGGAGAACAGACATTCAACCGACTCAGCCAGAGATGAAATCTGGCGATGCAAGGACAGCAGGTCAACAGGATAGGAGAAGGAAATGCGTACCACAGGATCGATCCGACTCACGATGGCATTGGCGTTGGGACTGACGATCGTCTTGGCCTCGACGTTCATGCTGGTCACGGGAGTTGCCTTCGGCGCGCCGTTGCAGGAAAGCCACGGCGACGGCGAGATCATCAGCCCTGTTCAGACGACGAGTGGCACCTGGGGACCAGGCACGCTCACGGCCACGACGGATGTCCTCATCAGCCCGACCGCCGTGATCACGATCGCTCCCCATACGACCATTCGGGTCGCAGATGGCAAAGGCTTGACCGTCCTGGGCGACTTGCGCAGCGATGGCCCGGTCACCTTTACCACAGCCAGCTCGCCGGCCGTGCCGGGTGCGTGGAAGGGTATTACCTACACGACAGGCAGCCAGGGCTATCTCGATCAGGTCACTATCGAGTACGCCCAGCACGCACTCATCCTGAGCACGACCAATCCGATCACCATCTCCAACAGCACCATCCGCTATAACAGACATGCGCCAGCGTCGGGCGAGGATGCGTTCGGCGCGGGCATCGCGATTGTGGACGGCGCACACCTGGTGACCAATACTCAAGTCTATGGGAATATTCTTGTCGGCTCTGGCGCAGGCAGCAATGCATTTGGCGGAGGGATTGACATCCAGGGCAGCGGCTCTCAAGTGATCAATTCCATCATCTACAGCAACGTCATCACCTCCACTGAAGCTTTCGCCATCGGAGGCGGCATTGCCATCCGAGGCGACGGCAATGCTTCCCTGATCGAAGGCTGCCAGGTGATGAGCAATACCGTGCGCGCCCTGGGAGTGGACGACGTGACCACTTATGGAGAAGGCGGCGGCATTGGCTTTCCAGTTGGCAGCGCCACACGCGCCGTGATCCGCCGCAACTGGATCGCTGGCAACATCAATCGCTCGGTCGTAGCCAATGGCGCCGGCATTGGGCTATCTCTCGATGCCACCGCCGACCTCATTGATAGCAATATCATCTACAACAACCTGTGCGAAAGCCCCGGAGGAAACCCGGCGAACATGGATAACTACTGGGCCGAGGGTGGCGGTATTGATACCTGGGGAGGCGCTAACCAGGTCACCGTGACCAACAATCTCATCCTCAGCAACACGGTTCGCTGCATTAACAGATGTTATTCCAACACAGGCCCAGCGGGCGGCGGTATGATGGTGAATGGCGATTCGGCGGCCAACCCCACCCGGGTGATCAACAACACGATAGTAGGTAATCGCGCCGAAGGCCAGACCAGCGGCGGGCATGGCGGAGCGATTGGCGCGCAGACCAACGGTGTGTTTGCCAACAACATCATCGTGGGCAATAGCTGCACCGCCAGCAATTGCGGAGGCGCCTTTTATTGGTGGGCCGGCGTTTCAGTGGGCTACGGCGACCTGTGGAACAACTCACCCAACCATTATGCAGGTGGGATTACCACGCTGCGTCCCACCGACATCTCGCAGAACCCACTGTTCGTTGGCACCGGGGATCTTGCGCAATCGTACCATCTGCGCCAGGGTTCGCCCGCGATGGACCGCGGCACGAGCGCCAACGCGCCAGCCGAGGACTATGATCAGCAGGCCCGCCCTCTGGGCGCAACCTGGGACATGGGCTTTGATGAGGTACAGCCCTTTACCTATACCAAGTCTGTGGACCTGAGCACAGCTCGTGGGAACGATCTCTTGACCTATACCGTCGTTGTCACCAATCCCGATCCCAACGCGACCTTTGTAAGTGGCCTCATCACCGATGTCTTGCCTTCCAACACTCGCTACAGCAGCGGCCCGAATTGCAGTCTCGGTGTGTGCGGCTATGATAGCGGGGCAAAGGTCATCACCTGGACTGGCAATATCCCGGTCAACAGCGTCTTGAATTTGAGTTTTGCCGCCCAGGTGGACACTGGCCTGGCCGATGGTACCACCATCACGAACAGCGCGTTCATCACCGTCGGCACAATCGGCAAGACGACCGACGTGGTTACGACCACCATTTACAACCCAGCCTTTACGCTGACCAAGCAGGCTATGGGCACATTGGCCGTCGGCGGGCCGCTTACTTATACGATCGGGGTCACTAACACCAGCCTTCAGGCTGAAGGCACCAACCTGGTCGTCAACGACACACTGCCCTCTGGCGCCAATTACATCTCCGGGGGAGCGCTGCAAGGCGGCGTGATCAGTTGGACGATTCCCAGCCTCCCGGCCAACAGCAGCGCCCAGGTGAGCTTTGTCGTCAGCACTTGCCAGACGAGTCTGACCAATGACACTTTTCAAGTCATCACCAGCGCGCAAGGCATCGCCAGCCCACCAGGGACTCCCCTGGTGACTGCTCTGACACCGCCTAATCTGTTCGCCGATTTCACTCACGCTCCGACTCTGATCGCCACAGGCGATACCGTCTACTTGACAAGCACGAGCACGACCAACGGCGGCCCGATCGTCCGTTGGGAATGGGATTTTGGCGACAGCCAAACTGGCAGCGGCGCAACGACTAGCCACGTCTATGCCAATATGGGCACCTACACGGTGACGTTGACCGTGACGGACACTTGCGGCTATGTGAATACGAAAGCCAGCTCCATCATCGTCAAGGCCAACACCACGACTACACTCGCATCCTCGCCAAACCCATCGGCGCTTGGTCAATCCGTCACCTTCACGGCGACCGTGAGCGT
Source organism: Thermoflexales bacterium (assembly GCA_034434835.1). GTDB lineage: Bacteria > Chloroflexota > Anaerolineae > Fen-1058 > Fen-1058 > JBGLNJ01. Next base: position 19,898 of record DAOTXX010000019.1, read on the forward strand.
CGTTCCGCCGGATGCCGGCACACCGACAGGCAACGTCAACTTTTATGACGGCGGCCTGCTACTCGACAGCAGAACACTCGATGGTTCGGGCCAGGCTGTTTTCACCACCTCATCGCTGATACTGGGTGGACACGTCATCACGGCTGCCTATACAGGCGATAGCAACTATAACGGCAGCACCTCAACTGCACTCAACCAGTTGGTGACTGACACGCCCATCACGAACCTGACCGCCGTCAACGACAGCCCGACGACGCTGGGCAACGCGACCGCTTTCACGGCGACGGCGACGGGCAGCAACATCGTCTACTCGTGGGATTTCGGCGACGGGCAAACGGGCAGCGGCGCGAACGTCAGCCACATCTACGCCGCCGTCGGCAATTACATCGCCACCGTCACCGCCACCAACGGCGTCAGCCAGGTTGTCGCCACCACGCCGGTCACCGTCCTGGACACGCCCATCACCAACCTGACCGCCGTCAACGACAGCCCGACGACACTCGGCAATGCGACCGCTTTCACGGCGACGGCAACCGGCAGCAACATCGTCTACACCTGGAATTTCGGCGATGGAGCAACGGCCAGCGGCGCAACAGTCAATCACACCTACGCCGCCGTCGGCAATTACATTGCCACCGTCACCGCCACCAACGGCGTCAGCCAAGTTGTGGCGACGACGCCGGTCACTATCACCAACCTGGCGCCTATCGCTAACGCTGGTTCCGATCAAACTGTGGTCGTCGGTTCTATCGTCACACTGGATGGCAGCGCCAGCACCGACCCGGATGGGCACTTGCCCCTGACCTATGGCTGGCAACAAACCGGCGGCACATCGGTCGTTCTGAGCAGCGCCACGATCAGCCAGCCCACGTTTACCGCGCCGAGCGCGCCGACGGTCTTGACCTTTAGCCTGGTCGTCACGGATGCGCGCGGCCTGCCCAGCGCTGCGCCCGATACGGTGGTCATCACCGTCACTTCGGCTGGCCTTGCGCGCATCGCCATATCGCCCAAGAGCGCGGCCATCACGGCAGGGCAGTCTCAAACTTACACGGTTCAGGGTTTTGACTCCTACGGCAATAGCCTCGGCGATGTCACGGCATCGAGCAGCTTGACGATCACGCCTGCCGCAGGTGGCGTCTGGGCTGGCAACATCTATACCAGCCAGAAAGCTGGCGTCTGGACTGTTACAGCGCAGAATGGCGCCTTGACCGACACAGCCACTTTGACAGTCAGCCATGGTCTTGCGGCTTTGATGACGCTCTCGCCCGGTTCATACACTCTGGTTGCCGGCAATAGCGTCACCTATACGGTCACTGCGACCGACTCGTTCGGCAACTCGTGGAACGCGACGAGCGCAGCAGCATACACCATCACCCCGGGCGCAGGCGGAACGTGGTCGGGGAACATCTACACAAGCCAGATCACCGGGTCGTGGACAGTCACGGCGACGGTGGATGGCGCGTCCGGCCAGGCTGGCCTGGTGGTGAATCACAACGTAGCGACGGTGGTCGCTCTTGCGCCAGCTTCACGGGTCGTCACAGCGGGCGATAGCGTGAACTATACCGTCGTCGCCACAGACACCTCGGGCAACTCGTGGGACGCGACCGGTACAGCAGCATACACCATCACGCCGGGGGCAGGCGGAACGTGGGCAGGGAACGTCTATACGAGCCAAATCGCAGGAACGTGGACAGTTACGGCGACCGTAGGTGGCAAGTCGGGTAACGCCACCCTCTACGTGAACGCCGGTGCGCCGTTCGCCTTGACGCTGCAGGCCAACCCCGCCACGCTGATGGCGAATGGAACCAGCACATCCACGATCACCGCACTGGTCGCCGACCAGTTCGGTAACCCGGTCGCCGATGGCACCAGCGTGAGCTTTGGCGCAACGCTCGGCACAGTCAGCACGCCGCACGTGACGACGAACGGCCGCGCTGTGGCGATCTTTACCGCGGGGACGCAGGCTGGCACCGCCACCGTCACTGCCACAGCCAATGGTCGCAGCGGCAACGTCCAACTCATGCTGACGCAGGGATTGGTGGACCTCTCGCCTTCGGTCAAGCGAGCCAGCGCGGCGACCTTTGCCTCGGGCGAGTTGTTGACCTATACCATCATCCTGACCAACTCGGGCAATTCGGTGGCAGCCAACCTCGTGGTGACCGATCCTATCCCGGTCGGAGCGACCTTTGTGCCCGGCTCGCTCAGCGGCAATGGCGCGACCTACAATACCAGCCAGAATCGCATCGAGTGGAATGGGACATTACAGCCTGGGGAATCGGCACAATTCGTTTACGCGATCACCGTCAGAACCCATCAAGTCATCACGATCACCAACAGGGCTTTTGTGAGTCTGGGCGGCGTGGTGGATCGGATCCTCACCGTGGAGACGCAGGCGAGGCCCCGGTACATCTATTTGCCCGTCGTCATGCGCAACGTTCCATAGCTCGTCCCCATCCTATGCAATCTGGAGGCCGGCTTGATCCGGCCTCTGGTTTTTTTGGAGGGTATCTCCCATACAGCGTGGGTAAATCCCTACAACCTGTCATTGTGAGAATCCCATACCCGTCGGCGGGCATGTTTAACGACAGAAACTGCTCGCGCCTGTGTGAGCGCGCTAAAAGCTGGCTTCAGCCAGCGCTGCTATGTAGACCGGCGATTCATCGCCGGTTGTACCTGCGGAAGGACGAGCGCAAGTTTCTGAGTAGCCGCCGAAGGCAGCGGCGCTGTGTTCTGCACGCAATCTCGTTTTTGCAATATGGAGATTGCTTCGGGCGCTACGCGCCCTCGCAATGACAGTGCCATCCACGTCAAGTGGAAAATACTCTTTTTTGATCGAGAATTGATCGCCATCATAGACGCGCAACGCCAGACTGCTCCATCATCTGTGATATAATCCAATCAAAATTGGAGAGACGATGCGAGTTCTGGTGACGAACGACGATGGCGTGGACGCGCCGGGACTGCTCGCGCTCAAGCGCGCGCTGGACGCGGTGGGCGAGACTCTGGTCGTCGCGCCGGAACACAACTGGTCAGCGGCCGGGCACCGCAAGACGATGCACAAGCCGCTGCGCCTGGCTCAGGCGCGGCTGGAGGATGGCTCGCTTGCCTATGCGGCCAGCGGCAGTCCATCGGATTGCGTCGCGCTGGTCATGCTGGGCGCGCTCCAGGTCAAGCCCGATCTGGTCGTCTCTGGCATCAACCCCAATCCCAACCTCGGCCAGGACATGACCTATTCCGGCACGGTGACGGCGGCGATGGAAGGGACGATCAGCGGGGTCCCCTCGTTTGCTGTTTCGACCGATACGCGCGAAGCCAAAAAACGCGGCGTTGCAGAGCCTTTCACGCTCGCCGCCGATTTTGCTGCCGTCGTCGCGCGCAAGATCATGGCGGAGGGATTGCCGCCCGGCGTGCTGCTCAACGTGAATGTGCCCGGCGTGGCGAAGGAGAACCTCCGAGGCGTGCGCGTCACCCGCATGTGCCGCCGCATCTATCGTGATGAATTGGTCGAGCGCGCCGACCCGCGCGGCAGGCCGTACTATTGGATCGGCGGCGAAGAGCCGACGGCCGAGCCGGACGCAGGCACCGACTTTTGGGCGCTCGAAAACGGTTTTATCTCGGTCACACCGCTGCACCTCGATCTGACTGCCTATCCACAGATGGAACTTGTAGCAGGCTGGGCGCTCCGACTGTAAATACCCAAGACCCAATACCTTTATGCAACAGATGAATTTATTCTCCGCACCCGAACCCATGACCGTCAGCGACCTCACGCGGTACATCCGCGAGATGTTTGAGGTGGACTATCGCCTGCAAGACGTGTGGGTCGAAGGCGAGGTCTCTGGCCTCACCCGCCATACCTCGGGCCACATTTACTTTACGCTCAAAGACGCCTCGGCGCAGATCGCGTGCGTGATGTGGAAGAATGTGGCGTGGACGTTTGGCGATCTGCTTTCGCATGGCGGTCAGATCGTAGCGCACGGCAAGGTGAGCGTCTATGAGACGCGCGGGCAGTACCAACTCTATGTGGACCGCGTCCAGCCCAAAGGCCTGGGCGACCTGCACGCGCAGTTCGAGCTGCTCAAGGCCAAACTCCAGGCCGAGGGGCTTTTTGCGCCAGAGCGCAAGCGGCCCCTGCCAGAATTCCCCCATCGCATCGGACTGGTCACCTCGCCCACTGGCGCGGTCATCCGCGACATTTGCAACATCCTCTCGCGGCGCTGGCCGCTGGTTGAGGTGTTGCTGGCGCCGACCCAAGTCCAGGGCGACGACGCACCGCCACAAATCGTCGCCGCGCTCGATACGCTGTATCGCCGGGATGATCTCGATCTGATCATCGTCGCGCGTGGAGGTGGCTCGCTAGAAGATTTGTGGGCGTTCAACGACGAGCGTGTGGCGCGCCAGATCGCCCAATCGCCGGTACCGGTGGTGAGCGGCGTGGGCCACGAGGTAGATTTCACCATCGCCGATTTCGTCGCCGACCTGCGCGCCCCCACGCCTTCCGCCGCAGCCGAACTGGTCACCCCCGACCGTATGGAACTGAAGGCCCAAGTGGACGTGCTGCGCTCCAAATTGGTCTCGGCTATCCAGGACGATCTGCGCGACCGGCGCGCGGCCGTTCAATCCCAGGCGCGCGCCTTGGCTCATCTTTCGCCCCAGCAGCAGCTTGCCAACTTGCGCCAGCGTGCGGATGACCTGATCTCCCAAGCCACCTCGTCGGTCGCGCATCTGTTGCAACTGCGCCGCGCCCGCCTGACCGGCGCTCTGGCGCGGCTGGACGCGCTCAATCCACTGGCCGTCTTGCAGCGCGGCTATGCCGTCGTCCGGCGTGAAGGCCAACTGGTGCACAGCGTCTCCCAGGTGTCGCCCGGCGATCGGCTGTCCGTTCACGTCTCGGACGGAGATTTTGAGGCGACGGTGTCGTGAGGCGCGACGGAACACGCAGTACGGAATACGGAGCAGGACATGAAGAAACAATCCAAGCCTGAAGAGATGACCTTTGAATCCGCCTTTGCTCAGCTCGAGGAAATCGTCGGCAAGCTGGAGGCGGGCGACCTGGCCCTCGACGAGGCACTGGCGCTCTACGAGCAAGGACAAAAACTGGCTGCCTTTTGCAGTGCCCAGTTAGATCAGGCCGAGCTAAAGGTACAACAGCTTTCGGCCTCTGGCGCGGTCGAACCGTTTGATGTGAGCGAGGCGCATTGATGACGGCGTTGGCCGGGCTGCTTTCGAACCAGGTGCTCATCGCCGCGCTGACGTGGTGGGCCGTCGCGCAACTGCTCAAGGTCCCCATTCACTACGCCGTCCACCGCAGGATAGACCTGCGGTTGTGGGTCAGCGCGGGCGGGATGCCCAGCTCGCACTCGTCGCTGGTCTGCGCGCTGGCGACGGGTGTCGCGCTCACCGATGGCCTGACCTCGCCCACCTTTGCGATCTGCGTGGCATTGGCAATGATCGTCATGTACGACGCAGCCGGCGTCCGCCAGGCCGCCGGCAAGCAAGCTGCCATCCTCAATCAGATCATTGATGAGCTGTTCCAGGGACATCCGATCAGCGAGCAGCGGCTCAAGGAACTGCTCGGCCACACGCGCTTCCAGGTGATCGTCGGCGCGCTGATGGGTATTTTGGGCACGCTGCTCATGTGGGAATTGTGGCGACTGTAGAGCGCGCTTTCTGCAACAAGCCTGGGCAGCGAAACCGGTTGACTGATCATCAAGAGGCAAGGTATAATGGCTTGCATCAGGCTGAGGAGAACTGGGTATCACGAGTATCGGTTTGGAGGAGAGATGACAACAGATAATGATCTCGTCGTTCGCATTGGCGGCGACAGCGCAGCGGGCGGCATCGTCACCACAGGTGAGGTGTTCGCCCGTATTGCTGCATACGTTGGACTGGAAATTTACACCACCCGCACCATCCCCGCGGAAATCAAGGGCGGTCACGTCATGTTCCAGGTGCGCGCCGCCGATCATCCGGTCCACAGTCAGGGCGATGAGTTGGATTTGCTCGTGGCATATGACCAGGAATCATACGATCGCTATTTCAAGCTGCTCAAGCCAGGCGGTATCTTTGTATACAACAGCAATGACCTGACCCTGCCCCTCAGCAGCCAAGCCAGAATATACGGCATTCCACTCAACGAACTCGCACGCCAGATTGATTTCACGCGCGGGCGCAACATCATTCTGATCGGCGCGCTGGTCAAGCTGTTCGACTTGCCGTACGACCGCGCGGTCCAAGTCGTCCACAAGCAGCTGGGGCGCAAAAAAGAAATGCTGGAGCAGAACCTCACCGCGCTCCAGGCCGGCTACCGCTGGGTCGAGGAAAACATTGGACTGGAATCGCCCTTTCATCTGCGCGGCAGGCCGCGCGAAAATGATGAGCGGTTGATCATCTCGGGCAATCAGGCCCTCGCCATCGGCGCGATCGCCGCCGGCTGTCGCTTTTATGCGGGCTACCCGATCACGCCCGCGTCGGACATTATGGAGTTCCTGGCCGCCGAGTTCCCCAAGATCGGCGGGACGATGATCCAGGCCGAAGACGAGATCGCTGCGATCGGTATGGCGCTGGGCGCGTCGTTCACAGGCGCGCGTGCGATGACCGCGACGAGCGGCCCGGGCCTCGCGCTCATGGTCGAGATGATCGGCCACGCCTCGATGACCGAGACGCCCGTCGTCATCGTGGACGTTCAACGCGCCGGGCCTTCGACTGGGATGCCGACCAAAGTCAGCCAGGGCGATTTGCGGCTGGCCGTCTTTGGCGGCAACGACGACGCGCCGCGTTTTGTCGTCGCGCCGGTCAGTGTGGAGGACTGCTTTTATCAGATCGTCAACGCGTTCAATCTGGCCGAGAAATACCAGACGCCGGTGCTGTTCCTTTCCGACCAGGACATGAGCGTGCGCGTGCAGACGATCCCGCCGTTCGACCTTTCAAAGGTGAAGCACGAGCCGCGCCTGCTGTGGAACCCGCACGGCGATGGACCAAGTCAATACGAAAGGTACCAGGACACCCCCAGCGGCGTCAGCCCGATGAGCGTACCAGGCATGTCCGGCGGTCAATACACCGCCGAGGGCCTGGAGCATTATGCGTCTGGCGCGCCGGGCTATGACCCCGAATTGCACCGCACTAACATGGACAAGCGTTATCGCAAGCTCGAAAGCGCCCTGCCCGACATCGAAGCCTGGGGCATGTATGAGCAGTTCGGCGACGACGAGGCCGCGCTGGGCATCATCGGCTGGGGCAGCACGATCGGCCCGGTGCGCGAGGCGGTGGCGCGCGCCAAGGAAAACGGGATCCCGGTCGCCGTGTTCTACCCCAAGGCGCTGTTCCCCTTGCCGGATGCCAGGCTCAAGGCGTTCCTGGAAAAGCGGCAGGCTGTCATCGTGCCGGAGATGAATTACACCGGCCAGTTCGCGGGGATGCTCCGCGCTCGCGCGCAAAGCTATGGCATCGAGCGGCCGATCGTCAAGCTGAACCAGTATGGCGGCGTGCCGCTCTCGACGCGCGAGGTTTACGAGCAGATCGTGGCGGTTCACGAGACGCTCGAGTGATTCGTGTTGCGTGTTCCGTGTTATACCCAACGCGGGCACAAATTGCGCTTTTCTCCTGTCAACGAATATTGAACGAATAAACGAATAGGCCCGCTGGCCGCGCTCAGTATACGTTTCCAACGCAAACGGACGGAATACGCAATACGAAAGTAACTACTCAGCCGTCATTGCGAGGAGGCCCGCGAAGCGGGCCGACGAAGCCATCTCACAGCAATCGGAGTACAGAGATTGCTTCGTCTGCCTTCGGCAGGCTCGCAATGACAGCCTGTGCGGTAGACTGGGCTGAGTAGTTACATACGAAATACGTTTGTAGGTGATGGGGTAAGATTGAGTCAGAGGTTTACAGGAGGAATAAATGAGCACCGTGACGATTGAAGCCGCGCCGGTCAAATACACGGCGGCGGATTACAAGAGCGAGGTCAAACCGATCTGGTGCCCCGGCTGCGGGGATTTTGGGGTGCTTTCAGCGTTCTACAAGGCGCTGGCCGATCTGAACATGGACCCGGCCAACGCGGTGATCGTTTCGGGCATCGGTTGTTCAGGACGCTTTCCGGCGTTCGTCGAGGCGTATGGCTTTCACGGTGTGCATGGCCGCGCCTTGCCGCTGGCGACCGGCGTCAAGATGGCGCGGCCCGAGTTGACCGTCGTGACGGTGAGCGGCGATGGCGATGCGTTCTCCATCGGTGCAGGACACCTCCCGCACGCGGCGCGCCGCAACGTGGACCTGTGTTACATCGTGATGGATAACGAGATTTACGGTCTGACCAAAGGGCAGCCTTCGCCCACCAGCCCACACGGCATGGAAAAGAAAGCCTCGCCTTACGGCAGCCCCGATACGCCGATCAATCCGATCTTGATGGCGATTGCGTATGGGGCGACGTTTGTCGCGCGCGGCTTTTCGTCCAAGCCCAAAGAAGTGACCGAGCTGATCAAGCGAGGGATCCTCCACAAAGGCTTTGCTCTCATCCAGGTCTACAGCCCGTGCGTCACGTTCAACGATACCTTTGATCACTTTCGCCAGGTCACCGCGCCCCTGCCGGCCGACCACGACCCGACCAACAGGATGATGGCGATAGAGCGCGCGATGTCGCTTGACCCACTGTACCTGGGCGTCTTTTACACCGAAGAGCGTCCCACCTACGATCAACAAATGGCCCAACTGCGCGAAAAAGCAGGGGGAGAATTCTCGTTAGAGAAGCTGATCGAAAAATACCGCACGTAAACCAGCAGGCGTCAAACTTCAAACTGCTGGCTTTTATCCGTTTCCTCAAGATCGGCCTGACCGATCAACAAACTATCGAGCGGCGGTTCGACGATGCTCTGGCCCGCGCGCGCCTGATTGCTGCAGAGCGTGGCATCACTGAACAGGATATTGCTGAGGAAATTCAAGCGGTCAGGGCTGGACAGTGAAGCGTGTCGTCATAGAGAGCCATGTGATCCTGTCCGCAGCAACGAAGGAACATGACCAAACAAGAGTTGCTCCAGACCATTCAAAAGGAACGCGAGGCATTTGAGGCCGCGTTCGCCGGGCTGACGCCGGAACAGATGACCGCGCCAGGCGTGATGGGCGAATGGTCGGTCAAAGACATTCTCGGCCACATTGCGATGTGGGAATCGCAACTGGTCACGACGCTGTACGCCCTCGAGCGCGGCGTCGTGCCCAGGCTGCCGCGCTCGTCCGAGGTGGACGCGATCAATGCCCAATCCTACGCCGAACAGCGCGAGCGCCCGCTGGATCGAGTGCTGGCCGACTTTTACGCCGTTCACGCCCAGTTGCTCAAGCGTTTGAACACCCTGCCAGAGCGCGATCTGACCGATCCCAAACGCTGGCAGTGGATGGAAGGCGAGCCGCTTTTGAAGCTGGTGGCCGGTGATACCTTTGAGCATTACGCCGAACATCGCCCGGCCATCGAAGCCTGGCGCGCCAAACTCTCCAGTCAAGGGAGTCTGTGATGTTCAGACCGATCACCCCGGATCGCCCCGGCATGACACTCGTCCACCGCGCGGCAGGATTGCTGCGGGCCGAGGTGATCAAGGCGCAACTGGAAAACGCCGGCATCCCGGTCCTGTTGGATTACGAAAGCGCGGGGCGAGTGTATGGGATCACCATAGATGGCCTGGGCGAAGTCCGCATCTTTGTGCCGAATGAACACGCGGAAGACGCCAGGCGACTGCTGGAATCGAACAGCCAAGTCAGTCCATCAGTGGACGAGGCCTAAGGAGTCACTATGACCACTCAATCGAGAATTCGCATCGTCACCGACACGACGGCCGTGCTGCCGCGCGATTACGTCCAGGCGCATCATGTCGAAAACGTGCCGCAGATCATCCTCTTTGGCGAAGAGAGCTTTCAGGAAGAGTACGAGCTTTCGTACGCCGATTTCATCCGTCGCCTGAGATCTTTATCGCAGTTACCCAAGACGGCGGCGCCGCCACCCGGCCTGCTGATCGAAGCCTACCGGCGGCAGTTGGCTGAGGCCGATACCGTCCTTTCGATCCATCCCTCCACCGAAGTGAGCGGCACCGTCCAATGCGCGATCACGGCCAAAGAGCAGGCCTTTCCCAACGCCGACATCCGCATCCTCGATACGCGCACGATCGGCTCCAACCTGGCGGCGATGGTGATGGACGCCGTCGAGTGGGCTGAAGGCGGCGTTTCTGCGGATGAGATCGTGAGTCGCCTGCAGGCCATGATCCCGCGCGGGCGGATTTATTTTTTGGTCGCCACGCTCGAGTATCTGCAAAAAGGTGGGCGCATCGGCGGCGCGCAGGCGCTCATCGGCAGCGTGCTTCAGATCAAGCCGATCCTCCAAATTCAGAATGGCCGCGTCGAGCCGCTGGAAAGAGTGCGGACGCATCATCACGCCATCGAGCGGCTCAAAGAATTAGTGTACGAGCAATGTCCTCGCACGCCGGGGGCACACCTGGCGGTGATGAACGCCGATGAGGTGAAGCTGGCGCAAACGCTGGCGCGCGAATTTGAAGCCAGGCTGGGGCTTGAGCGCGTCCCGGTCTATAACGTCGGCGCGTCCATCACGACGCACGGCGGGCCGGGGATCATCGGAGTGGGATTCTTTGTATAGGAAACCCGAAGGGTCTCGCAGACCCTTCGGGTTTTTTGGATCAGGGAAAGATCAACTTGAGGATGCCATCCAGTGCCGTGCCGGAAAGGAGGGCCGTCGCAAGGATGACGCCTGCCAGCAAAACCGCCACGCCGACACTCCCCTTGCCGATCTCGGCCCACTCGTCCAGGTCGCCCGTGAGCCGTGTGAACAGCCACAGCGCAAAGGCAATGACGATCAACGAGAGGAACAATCCTACGGCGACTAGAAGCGCCTGCGTGAGCAATCGCCAGATGACCTCAAGCGTAGCGCCAGTGTCCAGCTCAAGTGTGACCACTTGAAGCGCCGGGCGCAGAATGATCGCCACGCCGACGACGACGGCCGCCATCACTACGCCGACGGCCGGATTGCCCCGACGCAACTCGCTCCATTCGTCCAGCCCCGGCGTAGATCGGCTGAACACCCACAGGCCCAGGTAGGCCGCCAGCGCGCTCAACACGACCGCCAGCGCCAATTGAACAATGCTCAAAAAGATTGCCGCGACCATGGCCAAACCCTCTAACCTTCCAAAGGCTTGAAGCCTTCGGAAGGTTAATACAAATCACGGAAAGACTCGCCGTGTCCACTGAAGTGGGTCAACATTCAGGCTACGGATGCGCAAGTCCCAGTGCAAATGCGAACCGGTCGAAAGCCCCGTCGAACCGATCTTGGCAACCAACTGCCCCTGCTTGACACGCTGGCCGACCCACACGTTGATCTCGGATAAATGGTAAAAGCCAGAAAAGACACCCCAACCATGATCGATGATGACGGCGTTGCCACGCACGGTCAGGGGCTGCGCCAGGGCCACGACGCCATCGGCCGGGGCATAGACCGGCGCACCGCCGATCCCCCAAAAGTCCACGCCTTCGTGGTAACTGTTGAACGAGCCGCCCTCGTACGCGCGGCGCACCCCGAACCAAGAAGTGATATGCCCGGTCGCAGGCAGGGTGAACAGTCCGCTCCAGTAGCGCTGAGGCGTGAAAACGCCAAAGATGCTGGCGAGCTTGTTGCGTTCCGCCGTGACCAATTCCGGCGCAAGCAATTGCTGCCGGTCCTCGGGCAAGTCAATCCTCTCGTACGCAAACTTGCCTGCGACGACCTGGATGCTGGTCGTCATCGAGGTCCGACGTCCCCCTGAATCCACCGCGGTGAGTGTCATGGGGAACAGGCCCGTCTTTTGCATCGCGTGGATGCCGATCAGCGCGTAATAGGCATTGCCCTCTTTGGCAAAGGGGATCGCCCAGTCGAGGAACGTGCCGCTGAGCGAAACGCTACGGCTGGTCAGCACGGTGACCGCGATGGTGTTGCCCTGGACGACCGGCAGCGGCGCAATGTCCACGCTCACAAACGGATCAGGCAATGAGGGCAGCGCAGGCACGGTCTCGGAATGTTGCGAACCGGAGGGGATCAGCAGACGCTGCCCCCAGTAAATCATGGTCGGCGTCTCGAGCTTGTTATACGCCGCCAAGGTCCACACGGTGGTATTGAAGCGCAACGCGATGCGGTACAGGGTTTCGCCCGGCTGCACAATGTATACTGTGTCGCCGGCTGGAGCGGACGCGGATGCAGGCGTCGCCGTCGGCGAGGGGAGGGCCGACCCGCCGGGCAAAGCCGGCACAACCAGCGTCTGCCCGACATAGATCAACGCCGGGTTGACAATGCCGTTGAGCTGGGCCAACGTCGCCGCAGTGGTGTGATAGCGCGTGGCGATGCTAAAGAGCGTGTCCCCGACGCGGACTATATACGTCGTGGTGGTCGCGGGAGGGGTGGCCCGCTGGGCCAAGACCTGAGGGGCCGGCCATGCCAGGCCCAGGAATGTCAGGGCCAAGAGCACGGCGCAGAGGGTGCGAAGGGACATTATTTCTCTCCAATGTAGAGTTGATCGCCAATGGCAACCTGGTCGAGCAGTGCCGGCGCAGCTTCCAGCACATATCGGGCAGGGGCGCGCGGCGCATAAAAGGGACGGAACGGCCTGGCCAGCCTGGCATCCACCACACGGAACGCCTCATCCAGCCAGATGGCCGCGATCGGGAAAAATACAAACAGCATGTGAATCGCGGTCGCCGCGACGCTCGCCTTGCCTTCGTCAAGGAGCAGGCCCTCGTCCGGGGCAAGGCCGCGGCGGAACATCAATCCGCGCAAGCGGCAGAGAAAACTGCGGCACCACTTGACGCGAGCCAGCACCGCCGTGCCCCGGGTGCGATTCTCGACCATGCGGCTATTATAGTCGAATCGGCTCAAATGCCAAGTAGGAGCGCCCTCTGGGCGCGATCACTGGGCGCGATCACGGGCGCGGAGCCAGACCTAACCGGCGGATATATTTGGCATAGGTCGAAGCCAGATGCACAAGCGGTGAGCTGAGCCGCGCGTGAATCTCTGCCTGGGCCAGGCTCTCTAAAAACGACAGCGATGAATCGAACGGCGACATCCGCACGGTGGCGCAGCCTAATTCGAACACCGTGTGCGCATCGCTCCCGGCAAACATCAGTTTGCCGTACTCTTGGGCCAGGGCGCGCGCGCAATCGTTATCGCCAGGCGCAATGCATCGCGCGTTGAATACCTCCAGGGCATCTACCTGGTCAATGACAGGCAGCAGCCGGTCAACGCCCATCGCCTCACGGCGAAAGCCATCGCATGGATGGCTCACGCCGACCACGCCGCCTTGCGCCCGCACGCGCGCGATCGCTTCGCGCACGGGCAGGCCCGGCGGGACGAGTTCCTGCAAAAAGTAAGCCATGATCTCGCCGCAATCCGTCTTGATCTCTTCGCCGACGATCACCAGTTCCGGCGCGATTTTTCGAGCCGCCAGCGCGCCTTCAACCGCATTGTGATCCGTGATCGCGATCTTGTCGAGGCCCTTGCGCCGGCACGCCGCCACAAGCTGCTCAGGCGTCACCAGGCAGTCCCCCGAGTACGACGTGTGCGCGTGAAGCTCAACGACCCAACTGGCTCTCAACTCTCGACCTCCGACATTCCATTTTTGACCTCGAGCTTCTGTCTCCCGGACAACTGCTTGTGATAGAGCGTCAGCACGACAAATCCCAGCGTGACCCCGAACCACAGCGTACAGAAGCGGATCAACAGCGCTGCCGTGGCTGCCTCCTCACGTGGCAGGCCGACGATCAAGACAAGCATCCCGGCCAGGCTCACCTCCGCTGCGCCCAAACCGCCGGGCAGCGTGGACGCGCCGCCGACGATGACCGAGAACGCCAGGATGAACGTCGCCTGAAACAGCAGCCTGGCCGTCGGCGCAACGCCCAAGCCGGTGAGCACAAGGAAAAACGCCGCGCCTTCGCCCGCCCACGAGATCGTCCCCAAGCCAACTGCGACAGCGAGGTTCTTGAGCCGCAGCAACTCGAAACTACTCTCATAGAATTCGTGCAAGCCGTGTGCGAAACGCGAGACCAACGGCAATCGTTCGGCGATACCCAACAGCCACAGCGAGAACGGTCGGACCTGAATCACGACGATGCCGCCGATCATGGCGGCCAGAATCGCAGCAAAGACAGGCCAGTATTGCGGGTAAGCCAATACACCTACCGAAGCCAGCAGCGCGCACGCCAGCGCATCGCTCAGCCGCTCGGCGGCGACGACGGGCAACGTGCGGGCGATGCTGGCGCCGGTCAGGTTTTTGAGCCACAGGCTCTTGAGCGCCTCGCCGACCTTGCCGGGCGTCACCGTCATCGAAAACCCGCCCAGAAATACCTTGAGGCTGTCCGCCCTGCTGATGTGATCGATCCCCACCTGCCGCAAATAGTAATGCCATTTGAAAAAGCGCAGCAAGTAGTTGAACGAGGTCAGGCCCAGAATCACCGGCAGCCAGCCCCACTCGAACGCGCGCACCGTGCTCAGAACTTTGTGGAGGTCGGCCACGAGCGCCACGCCGACGATGACGGCCACGCCAAACAACAGCCCCAGGATGAGCTTGGATTTGATGCTGTTCACAGGCAGACTTGACTTGAAGGATGGAAGGATTATAACACAACGTCTCTTGGCGATTCATCGGCTAGCCTAAACAGAGAAAGAAGCGTATACTGCGATGAAGGATTCGATCATCGAGGATGTGCCCATGAAGCGAGAATATCCTGACGGGCCGATCCCGACCGTCGGCGGGATCGTGTTCAACGGCGAGCGCGTGCTGCTGGCGCAGCGCGGCCAGGAGCCGAACAAAGGACGCTGGACGATCCCCGGCGGTGCCATCGAGTTGGGCGAACCTGCGCGCCAGGCGGTTGAGCGCGAAGTGCGCGAAGAGTGCGGCCTCACCGTGCAAGCTGACGCGGTCGTCCAGGTGCTGGACATGATCCAGCGCGACGAAAGCGGCGCGGTGCGCTTTCACTATGTGGTGATTGACTTTTTGTGCGACTATGTCAGCGGAGAGCTGAGGGCCGGGGATGACGTGGCCGATGTGCGATGGGTACATCCAGACGAGTTCGACGCCCTGAGGGTCGCTCAGCGCACCAGGGAGGTGATCGCCCAAGCGCGCGCTGTGTTTCGCTCGTAGCTCGCCGTTCACGCCTAGCAGCGACGGTGCAAGACCATTGTCTCCAGATCGATCTCGGCCTGGCCGATCTTGGAGCGGTAGAGCCGCAACTGCGCCTCAAACGAAGAAAAGGGATGGCTGGCTTTGTAGCCCGCGATCATCTGTGTCAACCAGTCCTCCATGACGGCGCGATCGGCTTCTTTGTATTTGCCCTCGAAGCGAATCTGATCCAGCGGGAGCTTGGGCGGCATGGGCGGATATGTCCCCCGTGCGTATCCCAAGACGAGCGTCATCAACGGAATGACCCCATCCGGCAAGCTCAGTTTTTCTTTGAGATAGCCAGCATCCAGAAAGCCACTTTGACCGGTCTCGGATAGCATCACTGAAGACACGCCCAGAGCCTCGGCCGCCAGGTTCATGTTCATGGCGGCCAGCGAGGCGTTCATCACCGCGAGGGTGTATTCGATCAGCGGGCTGGCAGGAAAAACGTCGAGCACTTGCTTGTCCCGATGTGTGTCCCCCATGATCATCACGGCCCGCTGGCCGTGGAAGGGGATGGAACTGCCAAAGGTCTCGCGCCACGACTGAGCGGTAAAGACCGCAAAAGTCCACGTCTGCAAATTGACGGTGGAGGGAGCCAGTCGCCCGGCCTCCAGGATAGCCGCAAAAATGTCGTCGGGTATCTCGCGGTCAGCAAAACTCCGCACACTCCGTCGCCCCAGGATGACCTTCAGCAATTCATTATCCTTCAACGAAGGGGGCACTTGAGGTTTTCCGGTCAGGATGCGTGCCAGGCTTTTGACAAAACCCAACGGGCCGATCTTGATCAGCATGGTCTATTCCTCTCGAGTTGGCGCATCCATCAGTGGCCTGGCGGTGCGGTTGCCTCTGCCTTTGAACGTGCGACCACAGAAACGAACCCGCCGAACAACCGGTACTCGTCCATGCGGCATGAATTGATCAACTTGCCGTCATAGACCGTCATGTCCGGGCAGCTATCGCACATATCGGCGCGGCCATCCGGCAAGAGATCAGGCGCCTGGATGATGCCAATGCTCTGAACATAGAGGCCATCGAACAACCGCCCCGGATGTCGCACGACATCCCCCAACCAACGGCGCGCAGCCTGGCGCACCGTGGGATCCCAGGGAGAGAGCAGAAACACCTTGGCCCCGACCCTGGCCGACGACAGGTAGGCCAGGTAGGTGCCTTTCCACGCATGATGCCCCGCCTGGGCCAGCTCCATCGTCTGTTTGCCGATCGAGCCGTATACTCTGTGCTTGGAGCCGATCAAAGCCCCAGCCAGCCACTTGTAAGAGGTGTGCAGAATGCTTCCCCCCAAATAACCCGACGGCTCATATTCTGGACAATTGTCTTTGATGATCTGATAGACCTCAGGCGCAGTGACAAATTTCTCGTCAAAGCTTTCCCGGACGTAGCTGAGCTGGCTGAGATCGATCTGTCGGTCAGCATAATCACGCGCGATGGTGTCGGCGGTGGTCCCCGTGCGATAGGTGATAAAGACCAGGCCATGCACGCGGTCCATGTGGGCCTGTCCCCAGCGCACCACATCGGGGATCTCGTGAAAGGTGGAAGGATAGACCGTCGAATTGAAGATGACGCACAGGCCGCCCTCGGCGGCGATCATGTCAGCATAGTGCTGACGCAGCTCGTTCAGCTCGCGCTCCGTCTTGCCTTTCCAGCGAGGTCGGTTCTGATGGCTGTCAATGTGAATCGTAAAACCAGCCACGCCGGCCTTTTTCAGTTCCCGCAATAACTCGGGCGTCAAGGCCACCGCATTGGTCAAGATAATAGGCTTGAGACCATGCTGGGCGATAAAGGCTACAATATCCACGATCTGTGGATGGATCAGCGGCTCGCCGCCCGCAAGGGAGACATTGTCGGGATTGCGCCATCTCTTGAAAAAGAGAACCTCATCTTTGACTTGCTCTAACGGCTTGTGGCCGGTCATGTATTGGCGATAGCATCCCTCGCAATGAATATTGCAGATGTCGGTCACTTCCAGCCAGGCGATCGGGTTATCGTTCATGGACCACGGCAGCCGGTACAGATTGCGTTTGTCGAGTGTCATGGGTTGCTCCTTCGGCACATGCCAAGATACGATCTCACAGGTCACGCCGCGCAAACTGCCGCAGCGCCAGCATCAGCATCACGGCAACGTAAAACACCGCATAGGCGACCATCGCCGGGCTGGGCACGGAGGTCGAAGCAAAAGGCGACGCGCCCAACACGGCAGAGATCGAGCTTTGCATCTCATAAGCCGCACGCTTCCACAACGCTTCGCTGGGCATGAACAGGCTCGACACGATGCCGATGTTGACGGCGGTCTCGTTGTGCAACAGCGAGCCGATCTGCTCGATCCAGCCGCCGACGAACGCCAGCCCATACAGCCCAAAGGCCAACACGCCGTTAGCGAGCGTGGAAAGCGACGTGCCGCCCAAAATGCTCACGCTAAGGAGCACCGTCCCTTCCAGCATCATCAGCCCCAGCCCGCGCCACAAGCCAGGCGTCGAATAGCGCGTGAGCGCATACATCACCCCGGCCACGCCGCCGCCCATCAGCGCCACATACAGCGCGAGCATCCCCGCAAAGCCCAGCCACTTGCCCAGGACGATCTCGCGTCGGCGTAGCGGCTTGGTAACCACCGCCTGCACCGTCCCCGATCCGATCTCGCCCGCGAGCGTGTCCACGCTGGTCAGCACCGTCATCATCACGACGAGGAAATTGACCACGTACAACCCGGCCATCAGCAAGAAATTATACATCTCGCGCATCATCGCCTCCTGACGTGAGCTGGTCGTGCGCGAAATCTCTCGCTGAATGAAATACACGCCCACGCCATACAGCACCAGGAACGCCAGGCCCAAGATCAGCGCCGCCCACAGAATCTTGCGGCGGGCCGCCTCACGAAATGTCAGTCGAGCGATGATCCAGGTGGCCATATCCCTCACCCCTCATCCTTCATCCTTCCGCCTTCATCCTTCATCCTTCACAGCCCCCCATCTGTTCCTACGACTTGCAAGAACAAATCCTCCAGCGAGAGCTTTTGTGGCGTCATGGCGTAAAGATCGCCACCCTGCTCCACAATCCACCGCGCCATTTGCGGCAACGCCTCTTCGGCGTCCACCGCCAGGTGAACGCGCTCGCCATCCACGCGCACGTCCTGTCCCCACCGCGACAGTCCCTCGATCATGTTCGGTGAGAGACGGCCCACACGCAGCTCGACGGTCGTTTGACCTTCGACCAGCGTCTGCAGCGCGGCTTGCCGGATCACCTGCCCCTGCTTGATGAACGCCACGCGGTCGCAGGTGATTTCGACCTCGGACAGCAAATGCGAGTTGAGAAAGACTGTAGCCCCCTGGCTCTTGAGATCGCGGATAATGTCGCGCACCAAGCGACGCCCCACCGGGTCCAGCCCGGAGGTCGGCTCGTCGAGGAAAATCAGTTGGGGCTGGTTGAGCAGCGCCTGCGCCAGCCCAATGCGCTGCAGCATCCCTTTGGAAAACGATTTGAGTTTCTTGTCCGAGTGCGGCGCGAGGCCGACCAAGTCGAGCAGCTTGGGGACGCTCTCTCGCAACCGCGCCTCGGTCATGCCATACAGTTGACCGTGCAGGCGCAAGAACTCGGCAGCGTTGAGCCAATCGTGAAAGCGAAAGTGCTCCGGCAAAAAGCCGACGCGGGCGCGCGTCTTGACATCGCCCAGCGGCGCGCCGAGCAGCCTGCCCTGGCCGCTCGTCGGCGCAACCAAACTCAATAGCATCTTGACCGAGGTCGTCTTGCCCGCGCCGTTCGGGCCGAGAAAGCCAAATACCTCACCCTGTCGTACTTGCAGCGTGAGGTCCTCAACGGCAACTTTGTGGCCGAACACTTTGCGGAGATGATGTGTTTCGATGGCTAGCTGTTCCATGCTTGTTGTCCAAGTATATCATGAGCGTACTTGCTCACCGTCTATAGCCGCGAAATGAATTTCGCGGCTGTCACGCCCAGTCTGCTGAAGCAGACGGGGGCCATCGCCAACCGGCTTTAGCCGGTTTCTCGTACCAGCCGGATGATTCATCATCCGGCCAGGGGCGGGTTGGGCAGTGACTGCCAAAGGCGGTAAACAAGTACTCACGAGCTTATTCGCGCACGCGCGGATCGAGCCGCCAGTGAAGCGCATCCGCCGCAAGGTTGACCAAGCTATAGACGACCGCGCTCAACAACACCACACCCTGGACAACAGGCAAATCCTGCGCCAGCACCGCCTCGACCGCCAGACGTCCCAGACCTTGCCGGGCAAAGACCGCTTCCGTCACCGCCGCGCCGCCCAGCAGAAATCCGAATTGAAGCGCGATCATCGCCAGCACGGGCGGCAGCGCGACGGGCCACACGTGGCGCGCCAGCACGAGCCACCCGGTCAAGCCTTTGGAGCGGGCGACCGTGACGTGAGCTTCCGTCATCACGTCGAGCAGGCTGGCGCGCGTGAGCCGCGCGATCGCACCCGCCGAGGCCAGGCCTAGAACTGTGGCGGGAAGGATGAGATACAGCAAGCCGCCGCTGCCCGTGCCCGGCAGCCAACCAAGCGCGACTGAGAAAATCATCAGCGCCAGCAGCCCCGACCAAGCCACGGGCGTCGAAATGCCCAGCAGCGCCATAATCATGCTCGAGCTGTCGAGCCAGGTTCCGTGAAAACTGGCTGCGGACATTCCCAGCCCTGCACCGATCACGATCGCAACCAGCATCGCTGCAAGGGCCAGCTCCAACGTCGGCCCGGCCATTTCCAACAGCATTTGCGTCACCGGGCGGCCAACGATCCACGACTCGCCCAGGTCGAGGCGGACAAGCCGGCCCATGAATCGGACGTACTGCTCGCCCAACGGGCGATCCCATCCGATTTGCGCGCGACGTTCAGCGATCGCCTGCGGCGAAGCCCCGGCGCGGACCAGCATCTGCGTAGCCGGGTCGCCGGGGAGAAGGTGAACAGCAAAGAACGAAAGTGTGGCGGCCGCCCACAAAACGAGGAGGATGGTGATCAGACGACGGATGAGGAATTTCAACTCTTGATCCAGTGCGAATACCCAAGATCGTCGAGAGCGTATGATCGCAAACGGTGAGACGCCCATCACAGCTCGCGGGAAGGCGAACCCGGCCGTGCAGCCAGCAGAGCTATCCACCGGCCGAGGGCCCACGCCAGCACGGTGTGCAACAGAATGATCGCCCAGACGTTGCGAGCCATGACAAAAACCGTCGAGCTGAGCGCCAGCCATGCGATCTGCATGAGCAATGCCTCGCGCTGAGGGCCATCAGCAATGCCGGCTCGCCACGCGGGATTGAGCGTCCATTCCAGGATCACCAACGCCGCTCCGGCGAGCGTCGCCCAGTAGGGATCGGCCATGAACACGAGCGGCACTGCGCGATAGAACGCCCAGTGGATTTCCGCATAGAGGCTTTCGCGCGCGACGACCAGAATCGAAGGGGCCGGCACCAAGCCACTGGCGGGAAATTCGCCACTCCCACCCGCCGGGAGCGCGTACGTCGCGCGACGGACGTTCCACCAGCCCAGCACCAGGGTCATGGCCGCGATGCTACCCAACCCCGTGACCCAGCCAAAGGACCTGGCCCAATCGGTCAACGGCCAACCCAAAGTCCATCCGGGCAAATCCGCCGTCCCGGTGCCCAGCAGACCGATCACGACCAGAGACAGCGCGTGGCGCAACAAAGCCGCATAAGGAATCAGGAGATAGTAGGCAAATCGAACGAGGAAGATAATCGCCCGGCCCAAGGGGTTGCCAGACCAGCCCGCGCGAAAACGGCCCAGGGTGCTTTGCGGCCGATGCAGAGAAACCCACGCCAGTTGCGTGCCGATCCCATAGAGCAGGATCGAGCCCGCCGTCCACAGCACGAGTTCGATGCGCTCATCCATGTCGGAGGGCTATTCCTTGTGGAGCGGCACGGCCAGCGTGATCAGCGTGCCCTTGCCCGGGTGCGAGTCGAGGGTCAGGATGCCGTTGATTAACTCGGCGCGCTCGCGCATGTTGACCATGCCCAGGCTGCCGCGCGATTCGTAGGCCGAGGTGACGCCTTGAACGTCAAAGCCTTCGCCGTCATCTTGAACTTCGGCAATGACGGCATCGTGCTCGGCCCTCAAGCGCACCCAGATGTTGCTCGCCCGAGCGTGCTTGCGCGCGTTACCGACCGCCTCTTCGACGATGTAAAAGATAACGCCCTGCATGTTCAGGTCAATCAGGTTTTCGACGGGCTGCGCTTGCAGGTGGATCGCCAGGCTGGGATCGGTCTCCTTAGACTTTTGGATGGACTGCTCCAGCGCAGCGGTCAGGCCTTGCGTTTCCAGCACCAGCGGGCGCAGCGTAAAGAGCATGTGGCGGATCTCTTTGGTCGTCCGCCGCGCCAACTCTTCGATCTTGGCCAGCTCGCCGTCCAGTTTGGTCGGTTCGTGCTCGGCCAGCTTGCGCGCATAGTTGAGTCGCATCGCAATCGCGGCGATACTCTGCGTGGGGCCGTCGTGCAAATCCCGCGCCAGCTTTTTGCGCGCGTTCTCTTCAATCTCGACGATACGATTCTTTTCCTGCTGCAGGCTCTGGTAAAGCTGCGCGTTTTGCATGGCAATCGTCGCCTGACTGCACACCGCCGTCAGCATCTCGATGTGCTCACCCGTGAACACGTCCGCATCGCGGCTGCCCACGACCACCAACCCGTACGTTTCAAAGCCCGCCCGCAGCGGAACGCATAGCACCTGCTTGCAATCCTGCAGCGCCACGAACTGGCTCAACTCCGGGTCTTCGAGGGGATTGTCCGCCAGGATGGGATCGGCGGATTTGAGCGCCTGGGCGACCAAGCCGGACTTGCCGGGGATCGTCTTGAGCTGATCGCGCGTCGTCAGGTGACGCGAGGCCGCTACATAGTAGCCACCTTTGTCGTACAGAAACACAACGCTGACCATCCGCCGCGCCGCTGGCCCCAGGTCCTTGAAGCCCATCGAGGCAATGTCGAGGATCGCATCCAGGATGCGCTCGTAGCTGAGCGTCGCGCCGAGCGTGCTGGCCATCTCGAACACGGCGCGCACCTGTTCGCGGGCCGTGCGCAGCCGGCGCAGCTCGGCCTCCTCCTCGGCCAGGCTCAACCGGGTGAGAATGTCTCGCATCCGATCGCCCACGCTGCCGGTCAACACGGCCGCAATGAGCAAGATGAGCGAGTTCAGGAGGACTGGAAAGAGATGCTGCATCCCCAGGTCGGGCAGCACCGGCCACACGACGATCACCGAATAGACGAGCGCAATGCTGCCCGCCGTGATCAGCCCGGCAATCCAATCA
Organism: Thermoflexales bacterium; assembly: GCA_034434835.1. Lineage (GTDB taxonomy): Bacteria > Chloroflexota > Anaerolineae > Fen-1058 > Fen-1058 > JBGLNJ01. Next base: position 42,360 of record DAOTXX010000019.1, read on the forward strand.
AACCGCAGCACCGCGGTAAAGACTGGAAACAGACAGAAGAAAAACAGCGGGCTGCCTGCGCCGCCGGATGCAAAGACCAGTCCGACTGACAGCAAGCTGTCCAGCACCAATGTCAAGATCGGCATGAGGCGAGCCGACACGTGAAAGGCCAGCAGCAACATGCTCAGCAGGTTGTAGGCCGCACCGACCAGCAGCAAGCCCAAGGTCAGGGTCATGCTGGAATCGCTCCACGCAGTGCGATTGGGGCTAGCGAGCAAGACAAGACCTACACTGACCAGCAATAACCACCGCAGGTTGCCGACCAGCCAATCTAACTGTGTCAGAGGTCTGGCTTTGGACTTTAAGCGTGGCATGTAACTTTTCACATCTGGGGAATTCACCAAAAGGCCGCGCCGCGCTCGAGCGCACGGCCGCGGCCGGCAAGCAGAATGGGCGCGAGAGGGCTCGAACCTCCGACCTCATCAATGTGAGTGATGCGCTCTGACCGGCTGAGCTACGCGCCCGGACGGCCAGGATTATAACATCGAACGGGTGAAATGGCAACCATCCCCATCACTTGAAAATAACAGGCAGATAAACCGCGCTCCCACCAGCAAAGACAAACCCATACGCCGGGGCATCCAACATAGGCGCGGTGACGGTGAACGTGTGTGTGCCTGTGATCGCGGGTGTAAAGGCCCACGTCCACACCAGCGGCACGTCCCCGCTCCTTCCTTCGTAGATCGGCGCGAGCAGTTGGCCTTCCGGGTCCGTCAGCGTCAGCGCGATGCCTGTGTACGGATAATACGCCAACGCGCGAAGAGTCACTGGCGCGTCCAACGGCGGAGCGGGCGGATGCGAGTCAACCCTCGCCTGTGAGACAACATTCACATCGGTCGTCAGCGGAGCTTGGATCAAACTCGCTGTAAAAGTGACGAGATGCGTCCCGGTCACCAGCGACGCAAAACGCCATGTATGTGTGTACGCCCCTGTGATGCCTTCGTCTATTGTAGCGACATTGCCCGCGGGGCTTGTGACCGTCAATCGCTGCGAGGCATAGGGATAAAATGCGCCGACGCGCACGGTCACGGTCTGGCTGAGCAGCGCCGTCGCAGGCTGGGCAGTCAAGTGCGCGGTGGCGAGAGCGTGCAGTGTAGACGTGACTGGCAGGGGCAAATCGCTTGCCGAAAAAGCCAGCGTGTACGTGCCCGGCACGGTCGGCGTGAACTGCCACGTCCATGTGTACGGCCCATCGCCCGAACTCAGCCCACCCTCGGGCGTGACCAGAGTCGAGTTGGGATCGGCGATTGTCAGCGCGACATCCGCATGGTCAACCTCCGACCGAACCCGAACGCTTGTGAGCTGGCCCAGCTCCGGTTGAGCCGGTTGAAGCCAGAACTCGGCGGGCGGGCCAATGACGACGAGGCTGGCATCGTCCACGTACACGTCGTTGTTGGATCGCGCAAAATCCCACTCTGGCCGCGAGTGCGTCCAGACAGTGATCGTGCTGGACAGCGCCCGGGCCTGGACGCCGAAATACGTCCACTGATCGAACGCGGGGGCCTCAGGCGACCAGACGATGTGGGTGCTGGTTGGGACCGTCCCACCGGTCGGATCAATGCCGATGCGGAGGTGCATATCGCTCGGCTGATCGGAGCGGCGTCCATAGTCACACTCATCAAAGTTGAAGCACATCCAGGTCTGCACCCAGGCGGTGAACTCGACCAGCGAGCCGGGAACGATGCCGGGGACTTGCTGGTAAAATCCGGCTTCGTGCATCCGCCCATAGGAAAAATATTTGGCCGCGGCCTCACCCGTATGAACGCGATAGGGGTATTGTGGATAGAGGATCGCCACAAACTCGGGCCTGGCCCACATGCAGCCATAGTCTTTGCGGCAGACGCCCTTTTCGATGCAGTTCGAGGGGCACGGAATATAGCAATCTGGTCTCCACGGCCGGCACGGGGGAGGGTCGAAATACCAGGCCCACCAGCCATGCGCCACATTTACTTCTCCAGCCCCTTGCGGCACATAAGGCTGTTCAAAGCTGGGATTGACGAGCAAATTGCCCGGCACGGCAGCCGTTGGCTGCGGCGTGGGCGTGCGAGCGGCCAGGATGCCCAGCGGGGCAGTCGCTTGCGGTGTGCGGCGCGGCGCCAGAGTCGAGACCGCCCACCGGCTGAGGATCAGCATGACGGCGACCACGAGCACTAACAAAATAACCCATGACGCTTTGCGGATGTCGGTGGGGTGCATGTCCAACCTCTCAAGAGTGAACGTACGTCAGCCATCTGATGGCGTGTTACATCTTCACCGGGCGACCTTCGCTGGCGGAACGCAGCAGGGCCAGGATCGCGGCCACATTGGCCCGGCTATCGGCCAGGCTGATACGCGGCGGCCGGCCCAGCAGGATCGCGTCGGCCATGTCCTCGACTTCGCCGAGGTACAGCATCATGTCAGGCACCTGGATCGTCTCTGTTCCGCCCTCGCGGGTCAGCAGGATCGGCTCATTCGGCTCGATCCGGAAAGGATGCGTCACGCGCAAGATCCCCTCACTTCCAACGATTTCGACATCCGTCCGATAGAACGCGCGAAAACCACAATCGAACTGGGCGCACACATCATTGGGGAAACGCATTTGACCCGTAAAGGCCACATCCACACCCGTTGGGCCAATCGTCTGCCAGCCAAATACCTCAACCGGTTCCGCGCCGATCATGGCGCGCGCAAAGCTGATCGGGTAACACCCCACGTCCCAGATGCTCCCGCCGACAAGCTCACGACTGAGCCGCACGTCCGGATCGCGGGTGAGGTTGTAGGTGAACGCCCCACGCACCAGGCGCAGCGTACCGATCGCCCCGCCGTCTATCAGCTCTTTGAGCTTGAGCGTGATCGGATGGTGGCGATACATGAACGCTTCCGCAACGACCACCTTGTGGCGTCGGGCTGCCTCGATGATCGCGTCCACTTGTTCCACAGTCACCGCGAGCGGCTTTTCGCACAAGACGTGCTTGCCCGCCTGAGCGGCCTGGATCGTCCACTCGGCATGCAGGCTGTTGGGCAGCGGGTTATAGACCACATCAACGTCCGGGTCGGCCAGCATCGCCTCGTAACTGGCAAACGCGCGAGGGATGTCCCATTCTTTGGCGTAAGCCTGGGCCTGTTCCATCGTTCGGCTGGCGACGGCGACGAGTTGATTGCGCTTGGACGCGCGCAAAGCGGGGATAAGCGCGCGGTTGATCCGGGCTGTGCTCAGCAGCCCCCAGCGAAGAACGTGATCAGCCATAACTCTCTCCTTTCCGGTATTGGCGCAACAGACAATATTATACACCAGCCGGCGCATCTTTCTGACGCCGATCGTCTTGCTCCTGCAACGTGCCTGCTCTTCCCCTCGCCAACCAAGTGAAGTATAATTCGAGCATCTCAACTCAAAGGAGGTTCGAATGCCCAAGTTCGCTTTCTTCAAGGATCGCCTGGTCCCCATCGAGGACGCCAAGATCAGCATCATGACACACGCTTTCAATTATGGGACAGGTTGCTTTGAAGGGATCCGAGCTTACTGGAATGAGGACGAAGAGCAATTGTACGTGTTCAAGCTGCTCGAGCATTATCAACGCTTTCTCAACTCCAGCCGTATCCTCTTGATGAATCTGCCTCTCACCGCCGAACGCCTGGTCGAGATCACCCTCGACCTATTACGTCACGAGGAGTATCGCGAAGATGCCTATATCCGCCCCATCGCTTACAAGGCCGACGAGATCATTGGCGTGCGACTGCACAACCTGCGCGACGAGGTCGCGATTTTCGCCACGCCGTTTGGCCGCTACATCGAAAAAGAAGAAGGCGCAAATGTCGGGGTGTCATCCTGGCGGCGGATTGACGACAATGCCGTGCCCGCTCGCGCCAAGATCACGGGCGCATACATCAACTCGGCGTTCGCCAAAACCGAAGCGCAGACCAACGGTTTCGACGAGGCGATCGTGCTGGGCCAGGATGGTCACGTCTCCGAAGGCAGCGCAGAGAATCTATTCATCGTGCGCGACAGCGTATTGATCACCCCGCCCGTCACCGAAAACATCCTGGAGGGTATCACGCGCAAGGTCGTTATCGAGCTGGCTCGTGATGAGCTGGGGATTCGGACATTGGAGCGCCCGATTGACCGCACCGAGTTATATGTGGCCGACGAGGCATTCTTTTGCGGGACGGGCGTGCAGATCGTGGCGATCACCAAGATTGACCATCGCCCGGTGGGCAGTGGCAGGATCGGCCCTATCGTCAAAGCTATCCGCGATCTATACTTTGATGTGGTGCGCGGCAGGGTGCGCAAGTATCGGCAGTGGTGCACACCCGTGTACGTGAAGGTGCCCGAGCCTGCTGCAGCCTAGAAGCTGCCTTCCCAAAATAGATGCGCAAAACGTTTGCTCGTTTGTCTCGCCGCCAGATCGTCGCGCTCGCTGTCCTGCTGGTGAGCGACGTGGCCTTGCTGGCGGCGGGATTGCTGATCGTGACCGGGCAGCCTGCGCCTGTGAATGCTGCGATGCCAACGATGAGCCTGGCCAGTTGCCAGGCGATGGGCGCGGAGCGTCTGGCCGCTCGCCAGCTTGCGGGCGTGGCCCGGCTGGATGCCGAGGGTGCGCTGCGCTTTGAGCTGAGCGGCCGCGATCTTGCGGGCCATGAATTGCAGCGCACGACGGAAGCGGCGTGGGATGCGCTGGCCGCAGCGTTTGCTCTCTCAGAGGCAGGCTGCGGTCCTTATCCGGCGGTGCGCGTGGACGTGCCTGATTCGAGCGGTCCCCCCGGCACGCATCTGCTGGTCGAGGTCAACTGGATTGACTTGCGCGCCTGGGGCGAGCACGAGCTGGACGACGGCGAGCTTTCGGCCCGATCCACCGCAACGACCTACGTTCGATCCGATTAGTCAACCTCCCGCAGGCTGGGAGATGCGTCTTTGGAGCTATCCCTCGAAATCCCCCCTGCCTTTTGAACTATTGACCCAACCTTCTCGCAGGCTCTAGAATAGATACATCGAAGCATGATTGGGAGGTTGACCTATGATGACGCGACGACAATTCATTGAGCGGATGATGGCGCTGGGCTTGGGCACGAGCCTTACGGCACTGACAGCGTGCGCGCCTCGCCCCCCCGCGTCCACACCCACGTCCGCTCCCCCGGTTCCACCTACACTTGTTCCCCAACCCATCCCGCCGACTGTGACAACTGGCAAAGTAGCAGCAACCCCAAGCGTCCCGACAACGACCGCCGCGGCGACCCCGGCTGTCCCGGCTTCGCAGGCGTATCTGGCCGTCGCGCGGGGCGATGATCCTGCGACGATCACGCAGCGCGCGGTCAAGGTGCTGGGCGGGATGGAACGATTTGTCCAGAAAGGGCAAAACGTCCTCATCAAGCCCAACATCTGCGTGGCCTATCACGGCCCCGAATACGCCGCCACGACGAACCCGCAAGTCGTCGCCGCGCTCGTGAAAATGTGTCGCGAGGCAGGCGCGTCGTCTGTGACGGTGATGGACCATCCCTTTGGCGGCACCGCCGAGAAGGCTTACCAGATCAGCCAGATCGGCGACGCAGTCAAGGCGGCAGGCGGGCAGATGGTCGTGATGGGGTCAGCCAAGTTCAGAGACACGCCCATCCCAGAAGGCAAAGACATTAAAAAGTGGCTGATCTACCAGGACGCGCTCAAGTTCGACGTGCTCATTGACGTGCCGATTGCCAAGCATCACGGGTTGGCTCGACTGACGTTAGCAGGCAAGAACCTGATGGGCCTGACAGAAAATCGCGGCGGCTTGCACCCGAATCTGGGCGAGCGACTGGTGGACCTGTACACGCTGTTTCGGCCCAGGCTGATCGTCGTGGATGCTTACCGCATGTTGATGAACAATGGCCCGACGGGCGGCAATCTGAACGACGTCAAGCTCGCCAAGACCGTCATCGCCAGCCACGACATCGTCGCCGCCGATGCTTATGCCACGACGCTGTTCGGCTTGCCGGCCGACGCCATCTCGTACGTCAAGGCGGGCGCCGCGCGCGGGATCGGCACCCTGGACCTCAAGAGCATCAAGATTGAGGAAATCACTGCATGATGCGTCAAACGTCATGCGTCATGCGTCAAACGTCATCTGTTGACGCCTGACGTTTGACGAACCTGGCATGAACACTTGCGATACGACCTGGGACATTTCGCTCGCTGAACTCAACGACCACCTCGGTGCTGCGGGCGTCGAGCCTGTGGTGCGCGAAGGTGTATCCTCCGCACGCGACCTGGACGCGCCGACGCGCCAAACACTGGTGACGGCATTGCGCCAGTCCGTGCGCCGCGCACGCGGGGACGCACCGCTGGTCGGGCAGTGGGCGGCAGCCGCGCAATCGCTGGTCATGAATCACGATTTCAGCCCGGCCGCGCGTCAACGCGAAGAGGCGTTCTGGTCCGCCCTCACGCGCATCGTCAACGGTTGTTATGCCCAGGTGTTGCTGGGCGACCTATCCGAGTTCCCATTCTTTATCGAGCTGCTCAGGCATCAGCCCGCGGGTCACCTGACCGAAATAGCAACTGGGGTGCTGCGCCACCATGTTGATCCAGCACGCAAGCTGGATCCCCCTCAACTCATCCGCCTCGCCGAAGAATGGTTTCAGACCCATCAGGTCGCCAAAGCCTGACCGGTCTCGAACGAGGCGTGAATGATTCGCAAGCCGCGACCTCGCACTCCCGATCCCTCTGCGCTGCCCTGGCGACGCGCCCGGCGGATCACCCAAATCGTCGCGCTCTTGATCTTTATTGCGCTGCTGCTTGTGACGCGAGGCGGCGAATTTCCATCGCTCGGCGGCGCGGCCGGGGCGCCCCTGTTCTTTCGGCTTGATCCACTGGCCTGGCTGGCTTCGATCATTGCCGGACGGCGGTGGGTGGACGGGCTGGCGCTCGCGCTGGTCACGCTGGGGGTGACGCTCGTCGTGGGCCGCGTCTGGTGCGGCTGGATTTGTCCGCTGGGTACGACGCTCGATCTGATCCGCCCCCTCAGGAAATCGCGCCTGGTACCGCGCCCGGAGGGCGCTCCTACGGAACGTTGGCGTGCGGTCAAGTATGTCGTGCTGATCGCGATCTTGGGCGCGGCCCTGGCCGGCAACCTCACCTTGCTGGCGTTTGATCCGATCAGCCTCTTGACGCGCGGGCTGGGTTCGTTCGTGCTGCCCGGACTGAATCGGGTGACCGTCGGCCTGGAACGATGGCTCTACAACATCGAGCCGCTGCAAGGCGCGCTCGATTGGCTCGAAGCTTTTGTGCGTATGCCTCTCTTTCCGGCGGACGTGTGGCGCTGGTGGAATCTCCTGCCGGGGCTGCTGCTCATCGGCGTCATCGCGTTGAATTGGGTGGCAGATCGCTTTTGGTGTCGCTACCTGTGCCCGCTCGGCGGCCTGCTCGGGTTGATCAGCCGCGTGGCGATCATTCGTCGTGTGGTCGGTCAAGATGCCTGTCGTCATTGCCAACGCTGCGTGCGGGCGTGTCCCACTGGCACGATCAATGCCGAAAGCTTTGAAAGCGACCCGGCCGAGTGCACCGTCTGCCTGGATTGCCTGCCCGAATGTCCCACGCCGAACGGACAAACCTTTGCGCCAGTATGGAAACTCGCACCCACACAGGAATACGATCCCGGTCGCCGCCAAGCGCTTGTGGCGCTGGGGGGCGGATTGATCGCCGCTGCGGTGTACCCACTCGTGCCCCCGGCCTTGCGCCGCGACTCGCGGCTCATCCGTCCGCCGGGCGCGCAAAGCGAAGCGTTCCTTTCGCAGTGCATCCGCTGCGGCGAGTGTCTCAAGGTCTGCCCGACTTCGGGCCTGCAGCCAGCGCTGTGGGAATCGGGGCTGGATGGCTTTTGGACGCCGACGCTCGTCCCGCGTCTGGGTTACTGCGACTACTCGTGCCACTCGTGCGGCCAGGTCTGCCCAACCGGCGCGATCCCGAATCTTGCGCTTGAAGTCAAACGCCAGCAAGTCATCGGCAAAGCCGAGGTCAACCGCGACCGCTGCCTGCCCTGGGCCAAGAACACGCCGTGCATCGTGTGCGAGGAAATGTGCCCGCTCGCGCCCAAAGCGATCGAGCTGGAAGCCGTCGAGGTCACCGACAGCGCAGGCCAACCCCTGACGCTCCAGCGCCCGCACGTGATCCAAGAACGCTGCATCGGCTGCGGCATCTGCGAGTTCAAGTGCCCGGCGGAAGGCGAGGCGGCGATTCGTGTGGAGAGTATCACCGCAGCCAAAAAAGCGACGTGAGAGCTCCCCACGTCCAATCTACCGCACAAGAGCGGATAAGTGGGTTAACCAAGTCGCTCAAACTCGGCAATGTGTGGAGTCAGATCAATTGAAGCCCAACAGGTGCGCGCGAGTTCAAAGCCTCTAGGCAAAAAATTGGCGTTGATGACCTTGTGGCCTTTAGCACTCAGAAACTCGACGGCCGGTATAAAGTCGCGGTCAGAGGACACCAACACGGCGACATGCCACGCATCCTCCCATGCCAGTTTGATCATGTCTGTGACAATGGCCGTGTCAATTCCTTTTTCTGCTGTTCGCTGAATGGGAGAACCACAATGAGGACACTGGCTGATACCCTTGTGGCATGAGGGGCAGATGGGATAGCTCTTCCATTTCCGCTCCTTGCTCGTCACATGAATCCCCGGAAAGCGGTTCAGCGTGTTGTTAGCCCACTCGCGCAGCTTGGCATCTTTTGGGCTTTTGGGGTCAAATGACAAGTAGACGTGCGTTCCCTCAAATTGGAATTGGCCGAGCGAACTGGAAGGAATCAAGGCAACCGCTTTCTGCATGAGCCAGGCCGGCAGCTTTTTCCAGTCAGGGCGGTAGCCAGGGCGCGCCACCTCATTGAGAGCCAACTGGAAATTCCAAAAGTCAACAAAGATGCGAAGTTTCTGTGGCAGAAAGGGAATAGGCTCGCTGGCTGACATGGCTGGCCTCCCAAAAATGCAGGGAGTGCGTTGAGCACTCCCTGGGGGTCTAATAGCGGACAAGATACCACTTTGCCCGCGGGGTCTATTGGCTCTATTGTACACAACTCTTGAACCAGTGTCAATATCCATTTACAGGCGCTCGGCGATATGGCGTTGTGATATCGTTACCTCAGCGCACTGGACTTGAACCTCAATTTCTGCTAGAATGATACCATCCTCGACAGCCAGGCCGATTCCCATGCGATTGGATGGTGCACGATGAAACTTGTCATTGCCGTAGTCCAAGACGAAGATGCCGAAGCCACCGTGCAGGCCCTCACCGAGCACGGGCATCGCGTGACGCGACTGGCGACGACCGGGGGCTTTTTGCGCCGGGGCAACACGACGCTGCTTACAGGTGTCCCGGACGACAAGGTGGACGACGTGCTCACCGTCCTGCGTCACACCTGCCGCCGCCGCACCGTGTACACCACGCTCGTCACCGAGACGCCCACGATGCTCCCTTCGTCTGTCGTCGAAGTCGAAGTCGGCGGCGCAACGGTGTTTGTGCTCGACATGGAACACTTTGAGCAGGTGTGAAAACCGGTCTGAGAGACGTTCGTACAGGCTGCGTAGCAAAAGTGGCATCGAACGGCACTTGTTGCGTTCCGTACCTGGGGGCGAACAAACGACCGGCGCTCAAGTGCCGGTCACTTTTGTATCTGAATCAGTTTCATCAACGCGCTTCGATCAATGCCGGGATGAGCCGCACGCCGGAGACTTGCAGCAAGTGTTGATGCTACACAGCCCAATCTGAAAGAGTGGTTTGCCTGACCGGAACGACGTGAAATGAACTCCGAATATTCTGGCCCATGCCCCGGTGATAAAGTGTTGCTCGTCAGTGTCAAAGGAGACAAGCCGTTTGAATTGCTGCGCATGATCTTTGAGCAAAAGAAAGGCTGTCTGACCATCGTATCCACAGTTGCAGAGGCCATCAGCAAGCTGAGCGAACCATTTGACCTGGTGTGGATACAATTGCCGCTGCCCGACTTGAACGGGCGGCTCTTGATTGACCTCTTGCTTGCCACGCCTGATCTGGCCGATCGCGTCGGCGTGATGGATCCCCTCAAGGTCACGCTGCGACTGCTCGAGATGCCCATCCTGGATATCTTTGAAGGGCTGCCGATGCGAGACCGAAGGGGGATTTGGATCCGTATCCGTACCAAGGACGAGCGCGAGTGGGTACGGCATCATCTCGGCCAGTGTGTGCAAAGGTAAGCTCAAACGTCACCACTTTCGTTGACGTCTGACGCATGACGTTTGACGCTTGACATTCTACATTTCCCATCCCCGACAAATGGCCGAAAATTGAGTGGCAATTGTCACTACTCAATGACCCCCTCGTTTCGTTATACTGACGTGTGCTACAAGATTTATCTCACCACCAAGAAAGACACCAGGTTCAAGTGTCTTGGTGCCTTCGTGGTGAACCTGCAATAGTGGGAGCAAGACATGAAACGCTTACTTTCCGGCAACGAAGCGATCGCCCTCGGCGCGTTCGAGGGTGGAGTGCGGTACGCGGCGGCTTACCCCGGCACACCGTCCACCGAGATCCTGGAAAACCTCGCCACGTACAAAGGCGTCGTGGCCGAGTGGGCCTCGAACGAAAAAGTCGCGCTCGATAGCGCCATCGGCGCGGCGTTCGCAGGCGCGCGCGCGCTGACGGCGATGAAGCACGTCGGCGTGAACGTCGCCGCCGATTCGCTGATGAGCGCAAGCTACACGGGGGTGCGCGCAGGACTGGTGCTGGTGAGCGCGGATGACCCCGGCACGTTCTCTTCGCAGAACGAACAGGACAATCGCCAGTACGCCCGGTTTGCCAAGATTCCCTGCCTGGAGCCTTCGGACAGCCAGGAGGCCAAAGATTTCACGGCGCTGGCCTTTGAGATTTCGGAGCAGTTCGATACACCCGTCCTGCTGCGCTCGACGACGCGCCTGAGTCACGGCAAGTCCGCCGTCGAGGTGGACGTGCCTAAAGAGCGCGGCGAGCAGCCGCCGCTGCCCAAGTTCGAGCGCGATCCACAAAAGTATGTCATCATCCCGGCGCACGCCAAGCTGCGCCACCCGGTCGTCGAAGAGCGCATGCGCCGACTCAGGGACTATGCCGAGACGACGCCGCTCAATCGCGTCGAGTGGGGCGATCGCAAGATCGGCGTCATCACGGGCAGCGTGGCGTATCAATACGCGCGCGAGGTTTTTGAAGGCTACAGCTTCTTGAAGCTCGGCCTGAGTTACCCCCTCCCCGAAAAAACCATCCGCGATTTTGCCGCGCAAGTCGAGACGCTCGTCGTCGTCGAAGAGCTTGACCCGTTTTGGGAAGAGCAGATCCGCGCGATGGGCCTCCGGTGCTACGGCAAAGATGTTTTCCCCATGGCGGGCGAGTACACCTTGACCGTCGTGCGCGAGAGCGCGCTCAAGGCAAGCCTGCCCGTCAAGCCGGTTGAAAAACCCAGGCCAGTCGAACTCACCTTCAAGGTTCCGCCGCGCCCGCCTGCGCTGTGCCCCGGCTGCTCGCACCGCGCGCCGTTCTATTCACTTTCGCGCCACAAGGTGCTCGTCTCCGGCGACATTGGCTGCTACAGCATCGGCATGCTCCCGCCGTTCAACGCGATGGACACCCTCATCTCGATGGGCGCGTCTATCGGCCTGGCGCATGGTGCCAATCAAGCCGGACTGGAAGACAAGATGGTGGCTGTCATCGGCGATAGCACCTTTTTCCACGCGGGCATCTCGGCGCTCGCCAGCGCGATCTATAACAACAGCCCGACGCTCACCATCATCCTCGACAACGGCACGACGGGCATGACGGGCCAGCAAGGCAACCCGGCGTCCGGCCAGACCCTGCAAGGCACGCCCGGTCGCCGTGTGCCGATCGAGCCGGTCGTGCGCGCGATGGGGATCGGACGCGTGTGGACCGTCAACGCGCTCGATGAGCCAGCCGTGGACAAGGCGATCAAAGAAGCGCTCGCCATCCAAGACCAGCCGGCCGTTGTCATTGTCGAGGGAACATGCGTGATGCTCGACGAGTTCAAGCGGCGGTCGGTCGTTTCGGTGGACCTGGAGACGTGCAACGGCTGCGCGCTGTGCTTTCGCGTCGGCTGCCCGGCGATCCTCAAATCATCCGATCTGGACGCCAAGACCAGTCGCCCCAAGGCGCAGATTGACCCGCTGTTGTGTGTGGGCTGTGACGTGTGTCTCCAAGTCTGCCCGCGCGATGCGATCTTTCGAAAGGATGAAGGATGAAGGCAGAAGGATGAAGGCGAAAACGCTTCCGCCTTCATCCTTTCGCCTTCTGCCTTCACAAGAGGTGACAACATGCTTGAAAAACTTGACATGCTCTTTGTGGGCATGGGCGGCCAGGGCATTCTCACCGCCAGCGACATTGTGGCCGAAGTTGGGCTGGCCGTGGGCTATGACGCCAAGAAATCCGAAGTGCACGGCTTTTCGCAGCGCGGCGGCGTAGTGGATAGCCACGTGCGTTGGGCGCGGCGCGTTGCCTCCTCGACGGCTGAGGCAGGACAGATTGACATTCTGCTCGCGTTCGAGATGCTCGAGGCGGCCCGTTGGATTGACTGGCTGCGGCCCGGCGGGGCTGTGATCATCAACCGCCAAACGATCGTCCCGATGTCGGTGAGCGTGGGCGATTGTAAGTATCCGTCCGAAGAGGACATCCTGGCGGCCATCAAAACACGAACGGACAGGGTCACCGTCGTCGAAGGGCTTGCCATCGGCGAACGCCTGGGCAAAGCGCAACTGGCGAATTCGGTCTTGCTCGGCGCGCTCAGCAAGCAGATTGAGGGCATTGACCCCGACGTGTGGACGACGGTCATCCAGCGGCGCGTGCCGAAAAAGTACGCTGAATTGAATCGGACGGCGTTTTGGGAAGGGAGGATGTAAAGCGGGTATTGGATATTGGGTATTGGCAGGGGGCGATGTGAAATTGCCGTTTTTGAACCGGGAGCCGACGACGCTGCGCGAGCGACTGCTGGCCGCGGTCGAGCAGGGGCTGAAAGCCGACCGGGTCTCATTTGTCCCGCTGGGCGAAGGGTTCTACGTCCACGTGATGCCACCCCGGTACGACTTTTTTGAGGAGCGTGAGCGCTTTGACCGCGAGGCGGAGGAAGCGCGCCGGGCGATGTTGGGCGATGCGCCGCTGGGCCGTTACGCGCTCATCAACTTTCGTGACGTGCGAGAAGGCAAGTTCCCGTTCTCTTTCGATTACCAGGCGTGGGCCGGCAAGCTCGCGCTCAAGCTCACAGGCGAGATCGGGTTGATCTTTTTGGTGCGCGAACAAGAGGTGCGCCAGGTGATCGCGCGCGAGTGCGATCGCGTGGGATTGCAGTGCGAGCCGCATGGCCGGTGGGACATGCGCGTCGCAGGCACGTCACACGTTATCTACGTTGGCGATCTGGTGTACGAGGCGATTGGCCGCGCCAGGAACTTGAGCGAGTTGGTGCGGGAGCAGTTGGCTTTACTGCTCGACTAGCAGCCTGTTGGAAAAAGCCCCGCTTCCCTCGTGCTATTTCCCTCTTCCGCTCCACACCTACCTGTCCAGCCACTGCGCGAGGATGCGCTCCAGTGTGCCATCCGCTTTGACCTGCGCCAGCGCCCGGTTGAGCGCATGCAACAGATCGGGCGAGTCGGCGCGGACGGCGAGCGTATAGTGCGCGCTGGTCTGTCGCGGTCCGAGGCGCAGCGCTGGATGCCTGGCGACGTATTGTCGCGCCGTCGCCGTATCGGTGAGCGCGGCATCGGCCTGACCAGCCTCCACGGCTTGCAGCGCCTCTTCCGGCGTGTCGCGCTGTAGCACGCGCAGCCCTACGGTGCGGCGAGCCAGCCAGCGCGCGCGCGTGTCCCCTTCCGAGCCGGCCTCGACAGCCAGCGTGCGTCCTGTCAGATCGTCCAGCCTGGACGCCGAAGGGACCACCGACACCAGCCCGGCATCAAAGTAAAAATCAGAGTAGCGAAAATCCTTCAAGCGCGCCGCTTCTGGCGAAAGCGCGCTGATGAGCGCGTCGCATTGGTGGGCGTCGAGCGTGTCGTAAAGCCTATCCGCGCCGATCTGGACAAACTCGGCGCGCAGACCCAGTCGCCGGGCCAGCTCGCGCGCGAGATCAGCGTCAATCCCCACAAACTCGCCCGTCGCCGTCATCCCATCAAACGGCATAAAGCCCGCATCCATCCCGAATCGGATCGCGCCGCTTTTTTGAATCCCGGCCCATGTCCTATCGGGCTGCAGCGGCGTGCCCTTTGCTGTGAACACATCCGCTCCCAGGACGATTGCCAATACCATAATACCTAATACCCATTTGAAACGGGATATTGGGTATGAGGTATGGGTCATCGCGCCGCCCACTTTTGAACCTCCCAGTAAATGGGACGCGGCTCCAAGTCCACGCCGACGAAGGCAAAGTTATCATGATAGCTGCCCATGAGCGTGGGATAACGGAACGCCCACATCGCCACGACCTTGCACCACGGCCAGTGCTCTTCGGCCCAGCGATAGGCGGCCAGCGTGTATTCGATCCGCTGCGCCGGGCGGACGGATTGATTCCAGCGCGGGCTGTCGTTCCATCCGGCTTCGGTGATATAGACCGGCTTGGCTTCGTCGCCATACCGTACCATGATCTCGCGCACCAGCTCGACGCGGCGAAAGTTGAGCCGATCCGGCGCGGGAGGCTCTTCGGGGGGCGACTGGATGCCGTAGGCATGGACCGCCAGCGCGTCAAAATAAGGCGCGGCCCCGGCCTCGTACATCTTTTGCAGATAGACCAGATCGTTCATCCCGTGCGGGCTGCCCTCCGGTTCCAACGTCGGCGCGAGCGCGCCCGCCAAAACGATCATGTTCGGATCGGCTTGCCTGGCGCGTGGATAGGCCGCGCGCAGCAAGTCAGCGTATCCCTTGGGATCCACCGGGCGAAAGCCCCACTCGAACGTGAGGTTCGGCTCGTTCCAGAGAATGATCGCGTGAACCCGCCCTTTGTAATGCCGGACGAACTCGTAAACGAAATCGCCCAGGTCGTCGTAGCCGGATTCGTCAATGTAATTCATCGTGGTCTGTTGGCCCGTGTCGTGCGGACGCGCCCACCAGGGCGTCAGGCCGAGGCGCGCAATGATGGTCAGGCCTTGCGCGCGCGCGTGTTCCACCACCATGTCCGCGTGCCCCAAGAACAACACGCCCTTGTATGGCTCGTAATATGCCCAGGGAAAGAACTCGACGATCCATGGGCTGCCCATCTCGCGCACCATTTCGAGCGTCCGCCGAATCTTCCACGTTTCAACCTCGTCCGTCAACCGCGTGTGCACGCCGACGGTCGGATGCGCAGTACGGACGGTTTGCTGGGGCGGGAGCGTAACGATGGGCTGAGGTGGCTGCTCGATGGCCCACAGGAAAACGAGGACGATGAACAGGCGCATGAGTAGCCGGCGGCTGGAGAGGATAGAATGCCAGGCGTATTGCGTATTGCGTATTGCGTAGGACGTGAAACGAGAGACGTGAAACGTCATGCGTCAAATGACCTGCTATACTGATCGCCTTTCAGATTTGTGAATTTCGGCGGCTCGTAGTAGCGACTTGAGTCGCTTGCCAACCTGGACGACTAGAGTCGTCACTACGGGCTAATTCACAAAATCCAAGTGCGCTCCGTATATCAGCCATTGGCCATCAGCCACGCGAAGCGGCCATCCGCGACAAGCGATAGGCGAGGAGCAAAAGGATCAGCCCTGCGCCGTCGAACGCGATGAACCGCAAGCCGGTGGCGCGCAGCGCGTCGTGGCCGGCGGGCAATCCGATCAGCATCAGCGATTCGCCGACAAGCCCGATGACTTGCATCGCCAGGACGCACGCCAGGGCGACGCGATGCCGGACCGGATGCAGGATCGCCGGAACGAACGGCACGGCCCACATCAAAAACAGGAGGCCGAATCCGCGCACGGCGACTTGGCCCGGCACGCCGCTCAACTCGAACGCGGCGGCGTAATCCGCGGGACGAACGACGTAGGGGATAGCCGCGCTCAGGTTGGAGACCAGGACCATCAACAGCATGACGCGGGCGAGGCGAACGCGGCTGGCGTCTCGTAAATGACTTGCTTGCATGGTTTCGAGCGGATAGACGAATGACCCAAGTCGCCATCTTTCGTCATTGGTCATTCGTCCTTCGTCAAAAAACGACGCTCAATCAAATCCACCAGCCCCCTGGCGTCGTCCAATCCAAACTGCGGCACGTCCAAGTCGAAAGGCTGGTCGGTGGCGAGCGCGACGAGTTCCTGGCGCGTGCACAGCAATTCGCGCCCCTTGGCCGCGCGGCTGACTTCGATCTTGAGCGCCGGCCCGCGCTTGTAACCTTCGGTGAGGATAATGTCTACGTCGTGGATCGTGGAGACGATCTCGGGCAGGGTCAGTTCGCGCTCGATGTGTTGAATGTGCGCGATGCGCGTGGGCGAGGCGATGACGACGTGATCCGAGCCAGCCTGCGCGTGCCGCCAGGTGTCCTTGCCGGGCTGGTCCAGCTCAAAGCTGTGCGCGTCATGTTTGATGGTCGCCACGCGATAGCCGCGCGCTTTGAGCTCCCGGATCAGTTTTTCCAGCAGCGTCGTCTTGCCTACGTCGGATTTACCGACGATAGAGAGGACAGGGATCATGTCGCCTTCCCGGGTTAGTGCGAGTATAATAATAGCACATTGCAGAGATTTGGTGAGCACTCATGCCCGAACCCATTGGCCCGCGTGTGATCGGCACCTGGCGCGCAGAACGGTGGCAAGCCGACTGGCGGCGACGCCTTCGCGCCAGTCTGCGCGACCTGCTCGTGCTGCTGCGCGAGTTTCGCCTCATGCTGCTCCTCTTTGCTGCCTTGATGCTGATCGGCACGCTGTCATTCTGGCAGCTCTACCAAGACCCCGAGACCGGCCAGCGGCTGGGCGTGTTGCGATCGCTGTATGGCGTGTTTACGCTGGTGTTCTTCCAGGTGGCGTTCCCGTTTCCCAATCATCTCTGGCTCGACCTGTTGTACTTTATCATCCCGATCGTCGGTCTGACCGCCCTGGCGAACGGCGTGGTGCGCTTTGGCGTGATGCTGTTCAACAAGCAAGCACGCAAGGAGGAATGGCAGGTGGCACTGGCTTCGACGTATCGCAAGCACATCGTTGTGTGTGGACTGGGCAAGGTCGGCTATCGCGTCGTCCGTCAGTTGTTGGATTTCGGCGAAGAGGTCGTCGGCATCGAGCGAGAGCCATCACGCCCGTTCGTCAGCATCCTGCAACAGGGAGGGGTGCCCGTGATCGTCGCAGACGCGCGCCAGCGCGAGGTGTTGACCCAGGCGGGTGTCCAGCACGCCTCGGCGCTGGTGGCCTGCACCCAAGACGACCTGACCAACCTGGACATTGCTCTGGATGCGCGCGAGCTGAACCCTGACATCAAGATCGTCATGCGCATGTTCGATGCGGAGCTGGCGAAAAAGATCGAGCGCGGCTTTGGCATCCACACGGCGTTTAGCGTGTCGGCGCTGGCGGCGCCCGCGTTTGCAGCGGCCGCCACGCGCGCCAACGTGTCGTATTCGTTTTACATGGACGATGTGCTGCTCAACGTCAGCCAGGTGACGATTGAACATGGCTCGCCATTGGTGGGCAAGACGCTCGCTCAGATCGAGCGCGAGCTGGACTTGACCATCGTCCAGTACAAGAGCGCGACCCGAATGGACCTGCACCCGGATCCCAACATCGTCATCGAGGGGAACGATTGCATCGCCGTGTTTGCCGAGCTGGGAACGCTGGGCCAGTTGAACACCCTGGCCAGGCCCAAGTAGCGTTATCCCTCTCGTAGGTTTGTAACCTGCGGGAGGGTTCATTCTTAGTCCAAAAGGACTAGACCCCCTCTCCCTTTCCCCTCTGACGGGTCATAGACACCTGTCACGCGCCTCACCTATAATAAAGTCACTTGTGTCCACCTTTGTGGAGGCGCAGCCCTCGCAAGGGTGAATCCGATGACTTATGAGCCAGTGTCGAGTTCTCATCGTCTCTGATCATCCTCTGTTTGCCGAAGGCGTTGGACGGCTGCTGGGCAACCAGGCCGGGCTGAAGGTCGTCGGCGTGCTTTCGGCCGAAGAGGCAGTCGTCAACATTCTCAGCCACAGCCCCGATGTCGTCATCGTGGATACCGACCGCGCGAATCAGACGATGCTGTTGCGGATGCTGCGCGAAAATCCGGGCACCAAGTTCATCGGCCTGTCGCTCGACAACAACGACATCAACCTGTACTACCAGCGCAGCAAAAAGACGACCGGCGTCGAGGCGCTGGTCGAGGCGATCCGGGAGCCGCTCGAATGGAAGCCGCCCGAGCCTCGGCTGCGTCTGCTCGTCGTGACGCAAGACGCCTACGGCCAACGCATCGCCGATAACATCCGGCACTCGGCGCCGGAGCATTGGATCGTCCAACAGTGGGTCGTCCCGCCAGCGCTCTTGAGCGCGCCCGATCCGCGCGAGCTGCTGCCGTCCACGCTGCCGTCCTTTGAGCTGATCCTGAGTCTGGGGCAGTCGCCGGTCGTTGCGCAACTGCTGCCCGACATCGCGTGCATGACCAACGCTAAAGGCATCATTGCGCCGATTGATGACGAACGCTGGTTGCCCTCTGACCTGAGAGCCGCCCTGGGCACCAGGTTGGAGCAAATGGGGGTGCCGTGTGTGTTCCCCAAACCGTTCTGCACTCTGACCGAAACACGGTATAATGCAACCGAACACGAAATTGGCTTTACCGACGGCCCCATCCGCGAGTTTGCCAGCTTCTTTGGCCGACCCGCTTTGAAAATCTCGATTGACGCTCAGACGCGCGCGCTCCGGGTGGAGGTGTCCCGCGATGGTCCCTGTGGCTGCGCGCGATACCTGGCCGAACAGCTTGCCGGCGTGCCCGCCAGCGAATTTGAGCAGCGCGCCCGCCCGGTGCAGCAGCGTTTTCCCTGTTTAGCCAGCGAGATACCCGATAGTGAGTATGGCGTGCCGCTGCTCCAGATCGCCGATCAGGTTTTACAGGACGCAGTTTTTCACTCACCCGAACTGCACGCAACGTTACCGATTTTTCTGCAATCGGCTGGGCAGGTCATGTAAGGGTACACTATCTTTGTCATTATGGTCTTACCATGTTCCATCCAACCCATCAGAGCCAAAGTCATTCAATGATCGTAACTACTTGGCCAAGCCTCCCGCAGGTTGCTGCGGCGAGCCATTTCACATTCAGGCCGTAAAATCGGCTAAACCTGCGGGAGGCTGAGCAGTTGCCAATGCTCTTGGTCGCTCATTCTATCTGCGACGGGGTATCGTTCGACAACGAAAGGAGGACTGGAGATGAGACGCGCATTCAGTCTCGCCATCGTCGCAATGTTCATTGCAGGCCTAGTGATCTCGGCCTGTGGGCCGGGAGCCACCCCTGGCAAGACTTTGCAAGGTGACAACACAGTGAAGATAAAACTGGCAGAGCCGGTGCGCTTTAACGAGCCGGTTGCGGTCACTATTACGGTGCAGGTAGAAAAGGAATTTCCTGAATTCGAGATATACCTACTCACACACGACTCTGATGCCATCATAGAAGGCGAAAGAAAATGGACAATCCATGCTTACGCGCACCAACCCGTCTCGGTGACCAGCAGCGTCAGGTTCACAAGGGAAGGGGACTTTGAAGTGATGGCCCAAACGCACGATCCCACCTTAGGGGGGTGGGTACTGGCGGGGCATCAATACGTTCGCATCACCCGTGCAGGCGGGACGGTGAATCCGCCGCCAGATAGGTTGCCTGGCACACCGGGCGGGCTGATCAGGGTTACGCCTTTGTCATCTATACCAACACCACTTGCTCCTCCCACGCCGCCCGATAAACCAACACCCAGTCCACCCTCGACCCCACAAGTCATGGTCGTCAATGCCAACCCGGCTCTTAACCTTCCCATCCCGGATAATGGCGCGTGGGTGACTTGTACCATTCCTATTACTGCTGCCCTACCTGGGGCTACGGTTATCGGCGTGAGCGTCAGGTTTGACATCACCCACCCACGCGCCCAAGACCTGGTTATGGAACTCGTTGGCCCCGATAAGACGACCGTGTATCGTGTGTGGGATCGCAAGACGCCCACTCGCGACGATTTTGAGTGGAGCATACGCAAAACGCCGCTCCCAGAAACAACGCCAGGTCCACTGATACCAAGCGCCAGCCAACTTGCCGTCTTTAACGGGCAACCTGTCAACGGCAACTGGACACTGCGCGTTCGGGATGAAGCTCCGGGCGAAGCTGGAACCTGGTTAAACGCTTCCCTGGTAGTAAACTATCTGCGCCCTACATCAGGCCAGGTTGTTCCCCCTCATCTGTTAGCTGGTAAGAGCCTGATGGGCGCTCAAGCCGCTGCCCAGGGCGACTGGCAGATCATCACCACTGAGGACTTTGAGGGCGAGTGGCCTGTATTCTCGCCAGGCTGGTATGTGCGCGATCTGAACTGGGACGGCTACGAGCGTTATTGGGACGATGATGACTATCTGGCGCACAGTGGCGCCTGGGCAGCTTGGCCTGCCAGAGGCGGCGCTGATGGCCTGGACCCACAGTATTTTTACTACCCCAACAACATGGACACGAGGATGATTTACGGCCCTTTTGATCTGAGTGACGCCGTCATGGCCGACACGGATTTTTATTTGTGGCGGGAAATAGAGGCTTACGATTACCTGGTGTTTGAGGTCTCGCATGACGGTGCCACTTTTGAACCAAAGGTCTACTGGTCCGGTTCCTCTGGTTGGGAATTCCAAGATGTGTATTACAACAACTATGTGGGTGATAACACGGTGTGGATAGCTTGGCGTTTTTACAGCAACTCAAGCGGCTTTGACGATGGGCCGTTCGTGGATGATATTCGCATCTGGAAAAAGACGGCCGGTGATGTGACAGCCAGCGGTTATTTCTACTACTATGACCGCGACGACAATCTCGTGCCGGCCAAGTTCACCCGTGTTCGCCTCTATGATGCCGCCGTGGGGGGCGGCGGCTACGAACTAGGCGCGACGACGACAGACGCTAGCGGCCGCTGGACGATTGGCCCAATCCTCAATCAGGACGAACCGGGTCAATTCACCCTCGATCTGTATGCTGTTGTTGAATTAGATGTGAATGACAGCTTATCGTCACGCCGGAGAGTGACCGACTTTGGAGATCAAACCTACCGCTGGTATACTCAGACTTTCTATGATGTGCCAGACGGAACGGTGGATTTTGGGGGATTAGCGATTTCCAATGGTGACGTTCAAGAGGCAGCGATGTGGATTTTCCAGGATATGCGTCGAGGTTGGGAGCACACTCGACACAACCCCGACACCGATCCCGGTTCATCCACTGCTCGATGGGAGAGAAACAAAGATTCATTAGCGCCATGCGCAAACGAGTGCTTTTGGCCTTTTCCTCCTGTGAACGGAATGTTCATACCCGACGTACGCAAATCGTCCGCTGATATCGTGGTTCACGAACTTGGACATCAGTATATGTACAATGCTAGCGGGCTGTGGGTAGACCTCTCCTGCCTCGGTCCTCACCAATTGTTTGAAAGAAGGGGCCAGTTGTGCGCCTGGGCTGAAGGGTGGGCTGATTTCCTTTCATTGGCGGTGAACGTTGACCCATGCTACGACTGGGGCATGGGCCCTTGCGGCGCGAGAGGTGGAGCCTTTGAAAACCTTGAAATTCCTACTTGGCCAGTTCCACCCGATCAACGCCCGACAGGTGATGCCGTTGAAGGCCGTGTGGCGGGTGCATTGTACGATCTCTTTGATAGCGCCGATGATGGATATGACCAGACGAATTTTGGCTTTACACCTATATGGAACATCGTGCATACTGCGCCAGCCGAATATAGCCTTGCCGACTTTTGGAACAGGTGGAAAGCCAACGGGAACCCCAAACATCGCGCCGTGCAAGCCATCTATCAGAACACTATTGACTACGACACAGCGCCGATCATTGCCAACCTGCCGGACTGTATCGTGCTTCAGAACTTGACCTGGAATGATGCAATTGACCTCTGGCAGTATTCTTTCGACCCAGAAAGCTTTGACTGGGAATTGACCTGGCAGATCGTCAATACGACAGATCCGCGATGCGGCGCAGGTGTTGACACTTTGGGCAACATAGACCTTGCGCCCCAACCCGGTTGGTTGGGGTCGTGTGATGTGACCGTTCGCGTCTGCGACGGCATCAAGACCGGCGACGACACGTTTACAGTGAATGTAGTGCTGGTGAGAGGGAGAGCCTATTTGCCCCTCATCCTGAAGAATGGCGGCGCGCAAGCCCAAAGCACCCAACCTGGCCGCACCTCGTTCATCTCGCCGCTGGCGACGCTGCAAGCCCAACCATCGCCATTCAGGTCGCCATTGCCTACGCCTACACAGTCCAGTTCGTTTGTTTCACCGTTGCCCACGCCAGCGAGCCCATAATGACACAAGTATGCGAGTCAGTTTCTTCGTCGTAGCACCAGCGGCGCGGCAACAGGCCTGCGCTGCTGCAAACATCGTCAAAAAGGAGATTAAAAGATGGCAAGCAAAGCCGCATCCAAGAAAGTCAAAGCCACTCGGAAAGTGACCAAAAAGACCGTCAAGAAAGCGGTGGTCGGCTTCAAGCCCACGCGCCTCAAGCTGCTCTCGCCTGTGCCCAGCGACATTGAGATCGCGCAGGCATGCAAGCTCAAGCCGATCAAGGTCATCGCGGAAGAGGTCGGCCTGAAGGAAAGCGAGCTGGAATATCACGGCCCCTACATCGCCAAGGTCAAGCTTGAAGTGCGTGACCGGCTGGCCCGGCGGCCGCAAGGCAAGTACATTGACGTGACCGCCATCACCCCTACGCCGTTGGGCGAAGGCAAGACCACAACGACCTGTGGATTGAGCCAGGCAATGGGCGCACATCTGGGCCTCAAAGTCTTTACCTGCATCCGCCAGCCTTCGCAAGGCCCGACGTTCGGCATCAAGGGCGGCGCAGCCGGCGGCGGCTACTCGCAGGTCGTCCCGATGGAGGATTTCAATCTGCACCTGACGGGCGACATCCACGCCGTCAGCGCGGCTAACAACCTGCTCGCCGCCGCAATTGATTCACGGATGTTCCACGAGCGCGCCACGCCCGACGACGACAAGCTGGCCCGCGCGCTTTGCCCGGATGGGTATATCGCGCCGACGATCCGCAAGCGCATGGCCAGGCTCGGCATCCAGGCCGAAAAGTTTGAAGACCTGACGCCCGAGGACAAGCGCCGTCTGTTCCGACTCGACATTGACCCGGCCAGCATCACCTGGCAGCGCGTGGTGGATATTAACGACCGACATCTGCGCCGAATCCAGATCAACCTGGGCGACGAGGAAAAGGGCAACGAGCGCATTACCGGCTTTGATATTTCCGTCGCCAGCGAGGTGATGGCGATCCTGGCGTTGACGGACAGCCTGCCTGACCTGCGCGAGCGACTGGCGCGCATCGTCATCGGCACCAACAAGCAGGGCGAGCCGATCACGGCTGAAGACCTGGGCGTGGCCGGCGCGATGACGGTCCTGATGAAAGATGCCATCAAGCCCAACCTGATGCAGACGCTCGAAGGCACGCCGGCGTTCGTCCACGCCGGGCCGTTCGCCAACATTGCGCACGGCAACAACTCTGTCGTCGCCGACCAGATCGCGGTCAAGCTGGCCGATTACGTCGTGACCGAGTCCGGCTTTGGCGCGGACTGCGGCATGGAAAAGTTCATGGACATCAAGTGCCGCACCTCGGGCTTGATCCCGAACGTCGTCGTGATCGTGGCGACGGTGCGCGCGCTCAAGATGCACGGCGGTGGGCCGCGCGTCGTGGCCGGCCGTCCGCTGGACAAGGCCTATACCGAAGAGAACCTGGAACTGCTCGAAAAGGGCGCCGGCAACCTGGTCAAGCACATCGAGAACGGCCGGCTGTTCGGCGTGCCGGTCGTCGTCGCGGTCAACTCGTTCAAGTACGACACCGAGGAGGAGCTCAAGCTCGTGCAGCGGATCGCGCAGGAAGCCGGAGCCGAAGGCGCGTTCAAGTGCACCAACTGGATGCACGGCGGCAAAGGCGCGATTGAGTTAGCCGAGGCCGTGGTAGCAGCCTGCGAGAAAACGAATCACTTTGAGTTCCTGTACCCGCTCGATTGGTCCATCAAGCAAAAGATCGAGACCATTGCGAAAAAGATTTACGGCGCGGATGGCGTGGATTACATGCCGGAAGCCGAGGCCAAGATCGAGCTGTACACGCGCCTGGGCTTTGACAAGCTGCCGATCAACATGGCCAAGACGCACCTGAGCCTGACGCACGACCCAAACCTCAAGGGCCGGCCCACAGGTTGGCGGCTGCCCATCCGCGACATTCGCGCGTCTGTGGGCGCAGGCTTTCTGTATCCGCTGTGCGGCGCGATGCGCACGATGCCCGGCCTGCCCACGCGCCCGGTGTTCTATGACGTGGACCTGGACCTCAAGACGGGCAAGGTGGTCGGTTTATTCTAATCGTGTTTTACGCATCACGCATCACGTGAAGCGTGATGCGTAAAGAGCTTGGAGGGAACGAATGGACAAACTAGTTTTGAACGTGCCCACGCTTTGGGCGGATCATCACGTCCTGCGCGTGCGGGAGGCCTTGGGCCGCTTGAACGGGATCGAAGATGTGTATGCCAGCTCAGCCTGGAAGCAGGTGCTGGTGACTTTTGACGCGGCCAAGACGAATCGGGCGGCCATCGAGCAGGCGCTGGCTGAGGCCGGTTACCCCGTGGATCAAGGGGAAACGCCGGTGCTGGTTCAACCCGGCTTGAAAGGCCGCGATCCCAAATGGGAAATGTTGGGTGCAAGGGTGACTCAGACGGATCGTGTTGATATCGAAATGTCCGGCGAGTTTAGGAAATATTAGCGATAGGATGGAGGTTTGAGAAAATGGCAAAAAAGATACGAACACCGCAGGAGGCCAGCGCTGATGCGGCGGCCATGGCGCTTCTGGACCGAGCGTTGAGATTAGAGGTCGAGACGTGTTTCGTGCGCGCCGACGAGATCGCGCCCTGCCCCATCGGATCCGATGGCCTCTGCTGCCGCAACTGCGCGATGGGGCCTTGCCGTCTGGTGGGGAACGTCAAACGCGGCGTGTGCGGAGCGACGATAGATACGGTGGTAGCTCGCAACTTTGCCCGGGCCGTGGCGGTCGGCGCGGCCGCGCACTCGGACCATGGGCGGGGGCTGGCCTATACACTGTTGGAGGCCGCCGAGGGGCACGCGCCAGATTACCAGATTCGTGACCCCTTCAAGCTGCGCGAGATGGCCGGTTACCTGGGCGTCCAGTCCGACGGGCGGCCGCTGAACGAGGTCGCGAAAGATGTCGCGCTGGCAGCCCTGGGCGAGTTCGGCCGGCTTCAGGGAGAATTGATCTATCTGAAGCGCGCGCCGGACAGGCGGCAGCAAATCTGGCGCGACCTGGGGATCGCCCCGCGTGCCATAGATCGCGAAGTGGTCGAACTCTTGCATCGCACCCACATTGGCAACGACCAGGACGCCGAGCACATCCTGGATCAGGCCATGCGCTGCGCGTTGGCCGATGGCTGGGGCGGCTCGATGCTCGCCACCGACCTGACCGATATCCTCTTTGGCACGCCTTCTCCGATCCAATCGGAAGCGAATCTGGGTGTGCTGCGGCCGGACATGGTCAACATCATTGTCCACGGCCACGAGCCGACACTTTCCGAGATGATTGTCGCGGCGTCGCTGGACCCCGAGCTGGTCGCCTATGCCAGGAGCAAAGGGGCACAGGGCATCCAACTGGCGGGCATCTGTTGCACCGCCAACGAGACGCTCTTGCGAGAAGGCATCCCGCTGGCGGGGAACTTTTTGATGCAAGAGCTGGCCGTCCTCACCGGCGCGGTCGAGGCGATGGTCGTGGACATCCAGTGCATCTTTCAGGGCCTGGTCTCTGTGGCGGAGCGCTTCCACACCGAGATCATCACCACCTCGCCCAAAGCCAAGATCACGGGCGCCACGCACATCGAGTTCGAAGAGCGCCGGGCGCTCGAGATCGCCAAAGAGATCGTCCGCCGGGCGATTGACCGCTTCCCGCAGCGCGGCGAGACTATGATCCCCGACGTCCACAGCGCGCTGGTGCCGGGCTTTTCACACGAGTACATTGATTATGCGCTGGGCGGCATCCATCGAGGGTCTTTCCGCCCGCTCAATGATGCCATCATGCAGGGGCGCATCCGCGGCGTGGTCGCCAACATCGGCTGTAACAATGCCCGCATCCCTCACGACTCGCTGCACCGCTACGTGGTCCAAGAGTTCCTCAAGAACGATGTCCTGGTCGTCGAGACCGGTTGTGGCGCGATCGCCAGCGCCAAGCAGGGCTACATGACGCCCGAGGCGGCCTGGGAAGCCGCCGGGCCGGGCCTGCGCGAAGTCTGCGAGGCGGTGGGCATGCCGCCGGTGCTGCACATGGGCTCTTGCGTGGACAACTCGCGCATCCTGAGCGTCCTTTCCCAGATGGCAACCGAGACCGGCCTGGGCGACGACATCGCCGACATTCCGGCCGTCGGCATGGCGCCCGAGTGGATGAGTGAAAAGGCCCTGTCCATTGCGACTTATTGTGTGGCTTCCGGGGCGTATGTGATCATGGGCGGCCGCAACCCCGTAGAAGGCAGCGAGACCGTCACGCGCCTGATCAGCGAGGGATGGGAAAAGAAAGTGGGCGGCAAGCTCGAGTTCATCGAAGACGGCGCCGAGATCGTCCGCCGGGCGCTGGCCCACATTGACGCCAAGCGGGCCGCGCTTCATCTGGCCGAGTACGATCCCTCCAGGTGGGGCAAGAGCGGCGACTGGCGTTTGCCCACGCTGCTGGAACTCCCACTGGAAGAACGAGTCGAAGCGGTTTATGGAGCACCGGTGAGGTAGAAGGGGGAAGAAATGTCACGATACATCGCAACACGCGCCATTCGCGGCGCCAATGCTCTCGTGGCCGAGGCGGATGCCTTGCTGGCCAAGACCATCGCCGAAAAGGGAGCCGATACGCCCGTGGCCTTTCCCAACACCGCCTACTACCTGCCGGTGGCTTTGGGGATGCTCGGGCATGAGGTGAGCAAACTGGGCGACCTGGTACCGGTGATGGACTATGCCAAAAAGCTGCTGCACCCGGTGCCGAACGGCCAGGTCTGGGTTCCTTACTTGGGTGAGACGCTGGACGCCGGACAGGCGACCCTGCTGGCCGCTGAAACCATCGAAGGTGTTCGCTTTGCGTTAGGGCAGCAGCCGGAGCCTTATCCCGGCTTTCATCTGGCCGGCGGCACTTCGTTCACCAGCCCCGAGTTCGAGGCGGCGGCCGGCGATGGCCATCTCAACGGCCCGATTGACGACATCCAACTGCGCAGTTGGGGCATCCAGTTGGTGGATGGCCGGATGCCCGGCTTTGCGGCCATCGTCGGCGCGGCGCGCACCAACCAAGCCGCCGTGGCCATTGTGCGCGAACTTCAACAGCGCAACATCCTGGTCTTTCTCTCCGGCAACGTCAATGGCCGCTCGATCATTGACCAGTTGAATGAAGAAGGCGTGGAGATGGGGTACGACACTTACATCGTCCCCTTTGGGCGCGACACGATCTCGGCCATCTATGCCCTGGGTTTTGCCACCCGCTCGGCGCTGACGTTTGGCGGCATGAAGGGCGGCCAATGGCGCAAGATTTTGCTCTATAACAAGTTCCGCGTCTTTGCCTTTGTCCTGGCGTTGGGCGAGGTAGATGACTTGAAGTATGCGGCGGCGGCCGGGGCGATCTCGTATGGCTTCCCCACCATCGCCGATACCGTCATTCCGCAGATCCTCCCCACGGGCGTCACCCGCTACGAGCACGTGATCTCGATGCCGTGGAACGAGATAGACGCCGAGACCGACGAGGAGAAAGCGGCCAAGCTCGTCCAGCGCTGCATCGAGGTGCGCGGCGTCAAGGTGCGGATCACCCAGGTGCCCATCCCGGTGCCTTACGGTTCCGCGTTCGAAGGCGAAGTCGTCCGCAAGCAGGATATGCGCGTCGAGTTCGGCGGCAAACACTCGCGCTGCTTCGAGTACCTCAAGATGGCCGATTTCGACGCGGTGCAGGACGGCAAGATCACGATCGTCGGCCCGGGCTTTGAAAACGTCGAGCCGCAGGGCGCGACGGACATGGGCATCGTCGTCGAGGTGGCCGGCCGCAAGATGCAAAAGGACTTTGAGCCGGTGCTGGAGCGGCAAATCCACCACTTTGTCAACGGCGCGTCGGGCATCCAGCACATCGGCCAGCGCGACATTGCCTGGATCCGCATCAGCAACACTGCCGCCGACAAGGGTTTTACGCTGAAGCACTTTGGGGAGATCCTCATCGCGCGCTTCAAGTCCGACTTTGGCGCGATCGTGGACAAGGTGCAGGTCACGATCTATACCGAGCCGAACGAGTTTGCCAGGCAGTTAGAGAGCGCCCGCGCGGCGTACCAGGAGCGCAACATCCGTCTGGCCGATATGACCGATGAGAGCGTGGATGTGTTCTATTCGTGCACGCTGTGTCAGAGTTTTGCGCCGACGCACGTGTGCGTCGTCAGCCCGCAGCGGCTGGGCCTGTGCGGTGCCTACAACTGGCTGGACTGCAAGGCCAGTTTCGAGATCAACCCGACTGGCCCCAACCAACCGATCCCCAAGGGACAGACGATAGACGAGTGGAAAGGCGTCTTTAGCGGCCCGGTCGAGTTCGTCTACGACCACAGCCAGCGCACGGTGGATAGCGTCACGATGTACTCGATCATGGAAAAGCCGATGACGGCCTGCGGCTGCTTCGAGTGCATCGCCATGCTCATCCCCGAAGCGAACGGCATCATGGTCGTCAGCCGCGAAGACCCAAGCATGACACCCGCGGGCATGACGTTCTCGACATTGGCGGGCATGGCCGGCGGCGGCCTGCAGACGCCGGGCGTCATGGGCGTGGGCAAGTATTTCTTGACCAGCCCCAAGTTCATCCGCGCCGATGGCGGCTTCAAGCGCGTGGTGTGGATGTCGTCCGTCCTCAAAGAGACGATGGCGGCCGAACTGCAAGCTGTGTGCGAACGCGAAGGCGATCCTGATCTGATTGCCAAGATCGCCGACGAACGTGCAGTCACGTCGGTGGACGAGTTGCTGGCCTGGCTCGAAGAGCATCAGCATCCTGCGCTCACGATGCCGCCGATATTCTAAAGGCGAAAGGTTGAAGGATGAAGGATGAAGGCGGGAAGGTTTTTCGTCCTTCATCCTTCCTCAGTATGACCCCGACGTCGCGCAGACCGATCGGGGTTTCTGTCTGTCATCGCTTGCCAGTTTAGGGTATAATAATGTGACGTGGTAGGTGATATGTAAACAGTTAGATGGAGCGTGTAATGACTGGGCAACGATCTCGATCCAAAACCCTGATTAGCTGTATCACCGTGATTGTCGCCATTGCACTGGGGCATGGATTATCTACAAGCGACGCTCGAACACTTCCACGAACAACATTTCTTTCTCCACAACAACAATTGACGCCACGAGCTTGGTTACCCATTGTCATGAACAATTTCCCGCCTGTTCCGACTATATCTCGTTACCTGGCTAACACAAATACTGTGAGTTATTCCTTTCTCTATAATCTTGGCTACAGCAGAGGACAGGCAACCTCGGCTGGCCAAAATGTCGTTATCATCCTTGATTTTGGCTATCCTGACTATGATCCAGCGACGGGGCAGTATGGCGCAACGCTTCTTGTTGATAGAACTTTTCACAGCACTAGTGACATTTTGTATGCTGTTGAAGGATTTCTTTCTGGCTTCTATGCAGGCTCTCCCGCTGGTGCGCATCTCACACTTGCCATTGGAGTAAACAACAATGGTGCTGGCGTCACGGGGCCACATGGCGCGGCATGGGCGCAAACTGTGAATGGTCTGAATAGCTGGATCAGTATTCCACCAAGCTACGCGGACAAACTTGCTGTATGGGGAGCTATAGACGCCGAACTTCCGTGGAATAACGCACAGGTCACACGCGCGTGGGTAGACGGTTATCAATCTACTTACGCGTTTGGTTCGTTCTACCTAAACTTTGGTTCGTGCGATGGTTGTCCAGTTGCAATGTGTCCTTCTCCAGATCATTCTGTGGGCTATGGTTGGACGTGCGATGACATCTGGTATGTGTCTTACGGCGCGACACCAGCGTACCCGATGCCCGAGATTTACTTGACAAGCGGCATAAACGCTGCTCAATGGTATGGAATGAGCTTGTATGCTTATAGCAATCACGGCGCCCGCATGAACTTTCGCGGTTCGGTAACGCAATGGAATGCCTGCCAAGAACAAACTGATCCCAATGCATGCATCTATCCTGTCAGGACTGATAATATGCCCGCACAAGGCTACTTGCAGTTGTACAACGCGATCAATGCCGACTGGCGAACAGCGGCGACAATGCCTTGGTCAACTGACATGAGTTGGCAAAAATAGAAGGAAAGCGAGGTATCTATGGTCTCCAGTGTAACTAGTTCTCGCCTAGAACAAGAACGAATGAGTGCTATGCTGGGTGTTCTTTTGCCGTGCGTATTATTCGTGTTGTGTTTGTTTCTGTCTGCATGTTTTGTTCCACCCGAATCAGGTTTAGCGCCTACTGTGGCTTTGCAAACTTCTGCATTGGATGCTACGCAAACTGCGGGCAGGGTATTGGCTTCTACTAAAGAAGCATCATTGAAAATGGCACAGCAAACGGCGGAAAGTGCTCGCTTAACGCCCCAACCTACTGGCTGGGCCATAAAGTTAACACCAAGTGTGGTTATAGTGTCTACACCCGCCCCGGCCATTTTTGTTCCTGAACGGCAAAGCACACCAGCAGGGGCAGGCGCTATCTTGAACGTCAAGTTAATACCACCGTTTTACACACATGATTTTATTGTTGAGAACGTTTGGTATAGAGACTTTGATGGAGGAATCCAACGCGTATACGTTTACGGTGGATTCATACCCGATCCAAAGGGAGCGCCTACACCGCAAGGAGTAGTAGTTGTTCAGGTATTAAAAATGGATGCTCAAGGAAATCCGCAAATGATCTATTATGGGCGTTTTCCTACTCAGATGCAGGCAGGGCCAGTGCGCGTCACGGACGCAGTTGGCGAACGGTTGGTTCTTGAATCAACCAATGGGACTAGATTTTATTTTGATGTTCCATTACGCCAGTTTGTGCCTTCGCTCACGTGGGTTAGTCCCGTTGCAACACCTAGCCCGCAACCTGCCCGACCCTAATGTGCTCAATCAAAATTGACCGAGCCGATCCGGTCAACCATTGTGCTGTCACTGCCAGAATAACACAATTGCCCGACGAATCGTTTGATTTCTCAAAGACACTAAAGGAGGTCATCCATCATGCCTGTCACCATCGAAATCCCCAAAGAAAAATGGACTGGCAGGGTCCGTGAAATCACATTGGGCGCGACCGCTGCCGAAGGCGGGTCACGCAAAAAGACGGTTACCGTGGGCGGTGAAGCGACATTGCCCTTTTTGCATTTTGAAGGCGCGATCCCGCACCCGCCGGCGATCGCCCTCGAAATCAAAAGCCGCAAGCCCGATGACTGGTCGCCATTGCTGCTGCACGCCTGGGGCGAGGCAGCCAATGATCCGGGCGAGTGGGCCGGGGCCGCGGAAGCCGCTGGCGCGGACATTATCCTTCTGACGCTTTCCCTCCAGGACACGCCCGACGAGGCCAAGGCCGCGCTCAAGAAGGTGTTGGGCGTCACCGGGTTGCCGGTGGCGGTCTTTGGCCCCGGTCAGGCCGATAAGGACAATGAACTGCTGGTGCCGGTCGCCGAAGCAGGCGCCGGCGAAAAGCTGCTGCTGGGCGTGTGCGAGGACAAGAACTATCGCACCATCGTCGCCGCTGCGCTCGCGCACGGCCACCTGGTAGACAGCCGCACGCCGATGGACGTGAACCTGTCCAAGCAGCTCATCATCCTCATCAAAGACATGGGCATGCCGCTGGAACGCATCATCATGGATCCGAGCACGGGCGCGTTGGGCTATGGCATTGAATACGGCTATTCGGTGATGGAGCGCCTGAGGCTGGCCGCGCTGGGCGGAGACGGCATGACGCAGCAGCCGATGCTCGTCACGGTGGGCGAGGAAGCCTGGAAGGTCAAAGAGGCCAAGGTTGGCGAAGGCGTCCCGGCGGCGTGGGGCGATTGGAAAGAACGCTCTATCAACTGGGAAGTGCTCACTGCGTCCGCCCTGATCGAATCCGGCGCGGACATTCTCGTCATGCGCCACCCCGAATCGGTCAAGCGCGTCAAGGCTATGATCGCCGAGCTGATGACAAAATAATCAAGGGTGACACACCCTATGGAGGATACTATGGCTGGGATGACCTGGGAGATGTTTTTCCAGATGATGATGGCGGAAGAAAACGCCGCCCGTGACAAGTACAGGCTGGCGATGGAAAACGCCGAATCGCCAGAATTGAAAAAGGTCATGGAGCGACTGATGAACGAAGAAGCCGTTCACGCCGAAGTGCTGAGAGGCGAGTACGAACGGCTAACTAAAAAGATGAAGGTTTGAGGAAAAGCAATGGTTTCCGCGGAAGAGTACGCACGGATGAAAGAAGTGGTTGAGACGATCAGCCACTATGCTCAAATCTATCACAGCGGGACAGTCGAGTTGGCAGACTTTGACGGCGAGCACGTCAAAGTCAAGATGGGTGGCGCGTGCGAAGGCTGCCCGCTCCTGCCGTGGACGCTCAAAATGACGGTCGAGCGCACCATCCACGATCTGTTCCCCAATGTGAAATCGGTCGAGGCTGTCTGAGTCAAACGTCGAGCGTCAAACGTCATGACGTCTTGCGTTTGACGTTTCACGTCTGATACCACAAGGAGAACACACCATGGCCCTTTCTGGACTCGAAATCTACAAGTTGCTCCCCGGTGGGCTAAAGCCGCCACATCCCAAAGCCAACTGCAAGGAATGTGGCTTTCCCACCTGCCTGGCGTTTGCGATGAAGCTGGCTGCCAAGCAAGCCGAGCTCGGTCTGTGCAAGTACGTCAGCGACGAGGCGAAGGAAAAGCTGGAGGCTTCGGCCGCGCCGCCGATCCGCCTCATCGCCTTGACCGCCGGTGATCGCAAGGCGCAGGCAGGTAACGAGATCGTCTTGTTCCGGCACGAAAAGACCTTTTTCAACCGGCCCGGCTTGTTTGTTCGGATCAAAGACACGCTGCCTGAAGCCGAAGCCAAAGCGCTGATCGATCAGGTCGCCCATTACATGGTGGACTATGTCGGCATTGAGCTGAGGATGGACGGCCTGGCGGTCGAAGCTGCGTCGGGCGATGCCGGCAAATTTGCGAACATGGTCAAGCTGGCCGCTGCCGCCAGGCTGCCGCTTGTCCTGATGGCAAGCGACAAGGCGGTCATGGAAGCGGGTCTCAATGCGGCGGCGCCCATCGTCCCGCTGCTCTATGCGGCGGACGAATCCAACTGGCAGGCGATGAGCGAGTTGGCCAAGGCCAAGAATGCCCCGCTGGCGCTGCGGGGCAAAGGCGACTTGCAAGCTCTGGCGAACCTGGCCGATCAGGTCAAGAACGCCGGGCTGCAAGACCTGGTGCTCGACCCGGGCGCGCGCGGCTTTGCCGATAGTCTGCAAATCGCCACACAGATGCGACGACTGGCGATCAAGGCCAATCAGCGCGCGTGTGGCTTTCCGCTCATCACCTTCCCTGGCGAAGGCCCTGGCCCCGAGCTGGAAGCGTCGCTCGCCGCGCAGCATATTGCCAAGTACGGCGGCTTTGTCGTGCTCGACCACTTTAGCCCGGCGCTAGCCTACCCTCTGCTCGTCTTGCGGCAGAACATTTACACCGATCCACAAAAACCGGTCCAGGTGCAGCCCGGCATTTACGAGATCAACAATCCCAAGCCGGAATCGCCAGTGTTTGTGACGACCAACTTTTCGATCACCTACTTTGCCGTCAAGAACGAAGTGGAAGGCAGCGGCATCCCGGCCTGGCTGCTCATCGCCGACGCCGAAGGTATGTCCGTGCTCACGGCCTGGGCCGCGGGCAAGTTCGATGCGGACAAGATCGTCAAGACGGTCAAGACCTCCAACATCGAAAGCAAGATCGGTCACAAAAAGATCGTTATCCCCGGTGCAGTGGCTGTGCTTTCGGGCGAGGTCGAAGGCGAACTGCCCGGCTGGAACATCATGGTCGGCCCGCGCGAGGCCGTGGACATTCCATCGTACTACAAGAATGTGTGGAAGGCAGCCTGACCTATCAGCGGGAGGGGGCTTTGGGACGTTTAAAGCCTCAGGCCCTTGAATATTTGCGCGGATATGCTCTGGCAGGCGAGTTCTTGAACGCCGAGCGCACAGAGCGTTTGGCGCGTATGACGCCGGAAGAGTCCAGAGCCATCTTTGACCAGTTGTGCGAGATATGGAATCGCACCGGGAGCAAGACGGGTGGTCATTTGGACGCGCTCGATGAATTGCGAGTTCGGTCGCTTTTCGCACAGCGCCGCGCATTCGAGTTGTATGCCACGTCCAGGGGGCTGGTGTGAATCCGCAGTTAGAGGCTGCCTGGGAGCTGCACCAGTTCCTGACGAGAGCGGGTATCCCGTATGGGATCATTGGAGGAATCGCGGTTCAGTTTTGGGGACGGCCACGCTTGACTGAGGATGTGGATTTGACCATTGCTGTTCCACTGGACGAATCAGAACCGGTGGTACGCGCTATCGTTGAACGCTTTCATTCCCGTCACCCTGATCCGCTGGATTTTGCTCGCCGTACGCGGGTTGTGTTAATTCACGCTTCCAATGGATGTCCAGTGGATATTTCTCTGGCGCTGCCCGGCTATGAGGATGAAATGATGCGCCGGACTGTGAACTATGAGATTGAGCAAGGCCAAGTCGTGCGGCTTTGTTCAGCCGAAGACCTGATTATTCACAAAGCGGTAGCGGGCCGACCTCAAGACGTGGCTGACATAGAAGGTGTTGTCTATCGTCAGCAAGACAGGCTCGACGTGAGCTATATCCGGCTGTGGCTGCGTGAGTTTGCGGCTTTGCTGGGGCAACCCGAGCGAATCGAGCTATTTGAGAAACCATGGCGAGAGTTACATTCGACCGCGTGAGGTTAAGGGATGGTTGACAAGTTTGAAGGGATTCCGCCCGAGCTGCGCCCTCAGCCCGCGTGCTGGTTCTGCAACGAAGAGCGCCCGTGCACTTGGGCCTGTCTGGGGACCGATAGCCTCCTGGCCGGCTCGATGTGGATCGCCGAGGAGATGTTGGCGGATTTCGATCAAGCGGAAGCCGAGGCGCCCGCTGTCGCGTTGGTCACCCGGCGCATCGTCGAGAGCTTCTAGTTCCCCTGAATCCCCCAAGTTCCAGGACAAGTCATGCCTCGAGTCGTCTTTCACCCGGGCGGAATCGCCGTTGACGTTCCTGTCGGATCGCTGATCCAGGAGGCCGCTCGAAAAGCCGGCGTAGAGATCGGGATGCCGTGCGGTGGACAAGGCCGCTGCGGGCGCTGCGCTGTCCGGGTTGAATCTGGAGCGGTGCGTCGTCGCTCGACCCTGCGCCTCTCGGCGGCTGACGTGCAGGCCGGTTACGCGCTGGCCTGCCAGACGGTCGTGGATGGTGACGCGGTCGTCCACGTCCCGCCGCAGGAAAAGCTCGAGCGCCGCCTCACCAGCGACAAGTCTGCGGCTCAGGTCACCCTGCCCTTCGCCTACGACTATACGCGCGACCAGACCGTGCGCACGTTCTTTGTCCGCGTGGACCCACCCTCATATGCCGACAACACCGACGATTACGCCCGGCTGTGCCGGGCGCTGGCGGCCCAGCATAACGTTCGAAACATCCGCGCGACGCTGGGGGCGCTGCAACATCTCAGCGAGGATTTGCGAGCGGCGGACTGGGATGTGACGGCAGTGTTGGAGATGAGCAATTGGCTCTCGCCGAACGGTCCTCCCCGGCTCATCGGCGTGTTCCCCGGCTATGTCCCAGCGATGTGGGGCGTGGCAATTGACATTGGCACCACCAGCAATGTCGTGTACCTGGTCAACCTGGAAACCGGCGAGGTAGTGGACACGGCCGCCGACTATAATGCTCAGATCAAGCGCGGCGAAGATGTCATCAGCCGCATCATCTACGCCAGTAAGGATAGCGGGCTGAGCGAGCTGCAGCAGTTGGTCGTCGGCACGCTGAACCGGCTGATCGAGCGGCTGTGTCGCCGCCAGCAGATCGAGCCAAACGTGATTTGCAAAGCCGTCGTGGCGGGCAATACGACGATGATGCATCTGTTCCTGGCCTTGCCGCCGGAAGTGATCCGCAAAAGCCCCTTCGTGCCGACGGTCAATCATATCCCGCCGCTCGTGGCGCGCAATGTAGGATTGAACGTTCATCCTGAGGCAGCGCTCGATTGCCTGCCGGGCGTCGCCAGTTACGTCGGCGCGGACATCACGGCGGGCGTCGTCGCCAGCGGGCTGGATCGCGCCGGGGCGCTGACCATGTTCATTGACATTGGCACGAACGGCGAGATTGTCTTGGGCGATGGCTCATGGCTGATCTCGTGCGCGTGCAGCGCCGGCCCGGCGTTCGAAGGCGCCGGGGTGCAGTTTGGGATGCGCGCCACCGCCGGGGCGATTGAAGAAGTGTGGATTGACCACCAGACGCTGGAGCCGACGATCCGCGTCATTGGGAATGAAAAGCCGCGCGGCGTTTGCGGCAGCGGGTTGATCTCGCTGCTGTCGGAAATGTTTATCACCGGCGTGATTGACCGGGGCGGCAATTTCAACCTGGCGGCCCATCACCCGCGGATCCGAGAAGGCGAACACAGCGGCGAGTACGTCGTGGTGTGGGGCGATCAGACCGCCGACGGGCGCGACATTGTCATCACCAAAGTGGACGTGGACAACCTGGTGCGCACCAAAGCCGCCATCTACGCGGGCTTTAGCGTGCTGGCGCAAAGCGTGGGCCTCCAGCTTTCGGACGTGCAGGACTTTATCATCGCGGGCGCGTTCGGGCAGTACATCAACATCGAAAAAGCGATCCAGATCGGCCTCTTGCCGGACATGCCCTGGGAGCGATTCCGCTTCTTGGGCAACACGAGCGTGCTCGGCGCATACATGGCGTTGCTTTCGCCGCAGGCGCGGGCGCGCATCGCCGAAGCCGCCAGCAAGCTCACATACCTTGAGCTATCGGCTGACAACTCGTTCTACGATCAGTTCACGTCGGCCATGTTTTTGCCACATACGGACATTACCAGATTCCCATCCGTGCAGCAGGTCCTGAGCCTTCCCACGACCGAACAGGACGGTTCGCGCACGACAGCCTGATACGCCTTAAGCGGGCGAGCGTGCTATAATAGCGATAGCGGACTGTTCAACACGGGGCACGCCCCGCACCAGTGGCTGCCCCTCGCAGCACCGACGGGGTTTTCCCGACCCCTCCGCTCCGTCGGCAGCAAAGGAGTGACAGAGATGAGCGAGCAAGAGGTCGCACGGGTGACGCATTACTTTTCCCGCCTGGGCGTCGCCGTCCTGTCCTTGACTGGCACCTTGAGCGTCGGGGACCGGGTCCACATCTACGGACACAGCACGGACTTTGAGCAGACTGTAGACTCGATGCAGATCGAGCACAAGCCTGTGCTCAAGGTCGGCCCCGGCGACGACGTCGCGCTGAGGGTCGCAGAGCGCGTCCGCGAAGGCGACATCGTGTATCGAATCACGTGAATCCGCAACCGCACACCCTCAAAGGAGAGCAAGCATGCAAGTCATAGGCGAAAACATCCACATCATTTCCCCCAAAGTGAAGGAAGCCATTGCTAACCGTGATGGGGCTTTCTTCGTTGACCTGGCGCGGCGGCAAATGCAGGCTGGCGCGTGGGCGCTCGACCTGAACATCGGTCCGCAGAAAAAGGCCGGCCCGGAGGTGATGAGCTGGCTGGTGGACGTGATGCAAGAGGCGGTCGGCACGGACGTGCCGCTGTCACTGGACACGACCAACCTGGCCGCCATCGAAGCCGGCCTGAAAAAGATTCCCAGGGGCCTTGCCATCGTCAACTCGATCAGCGCGCAGCCCGAGCGGCTGGCAAACATCCCGCCGCTGCTGACGCAATACGGCGCGCAGGTCATTGCGCTGACGATGGCCGAGTCCGGCATCCCCGTCAGCGCCGAAGCACGCGTGAGCATTTTCCTGGAAACGCTCGCGCCCAGACTCGAAGAAGCCGGCGTCCCGCTGGAGGACGTGATCATTGACCCGCTCGCGCTGACCGTGTCCGGCTGCCAGGAGTATGTGCCCGAGTGTGTGGAGGCCGTGCGCATCCTCAAGAACGCCGGGCTGCCGTGCAAGGTGAGCGTCGGGCTTTCGAATGTCTCCAACGCCGTGCCCGCGGCCAATCGCCCGCTGCTCAACCGTGTGTACATGGTGCAGTTGATGGCTGCCGGCCTGGACATGGCGATCGCCGATCCGCTCGATAATGACCTCAACGAGTTTATCCGCATCGTCGAGCAGCGCGACGAGTCCACACCGCTGGGCAGACTGCTCGTCACGCTCTACGATCGCACCGCGGCGATGGAAGAACTGCAGCCCGAAGATGTGGACATGAGCGATCCGCAGCAAGCCGCCATCTGGAAGACGGTCCGTGTCTTGCGCAACAAGACCATTTATGCGGACGCTTATCTCACCATCTGAAAGACCTCGAAGGTTTCTCAAACCTCCGAGGTCTCGCACTCAAAGGAGAATCGTATGCCAAAGGCAACTCACCAACCGACGGTGGAAGAGTTAAAAGCCAAAGCCAATCAGCCGATGATTGACGCGCTGAATCTCCACCCATTCTACAAGGGCAAGATCGAAACGACGCTCAAGTGCGCCGTGCGCAACTTTGACGATTTCGCCATCTGGTACACCCCTGGCGTCTCCAGGCCCTGCCTGGACATCCGCGATCACCCCGAGCGCGTGTACGACCACACCAACAAATGGAACACGGTCGCCGTCGTCTCCGATGGCACGCGCGTGCTGGGCATGGGCGACATTGGCCCCAAGGCCGGCATGCCGGTCATGGAGGGCAAATCGCTGCTCTACAAGTACCTGGGCGGCGTGGATGGTTTTCCGCTGATGGTGGATAGCAAAGACCCCGAAGACATTATCCGGGTCGTCAAGCTCTTGCAGCCGGGGCTGGGCGGCGTGAACCTGGAGGACATTGCGCAGCCCAAGTGCTTTTACGTGCTCGACACCCTGCGCGCCGAGTGCGAGATCCCGGTCTGGCACGATGACCAGCAAGGCACCGCGTGCGTTACGCTGGCGGGTCTCATCAACGCGCTCAAGGTCGTCGGCAAAAAGATTGACGAGGTCAAGATCGCGTTCATTGGCGCAGGCGCGGCCAACGTCGCCATCACCCGCCTGGTCTTTGCCTACGGTGCGACCCCGGCGCTGTGCACGATGGTGGACAGCAAAGGCATCCTGCACAAGGGCCGCGCCGACATCGAGGCGCGCAAGTCCGAGTTTGTGGACAAGTGGAAGCTGTGCAACATCACGAACGCCGAAGGTCGCACGGGTGGCATCGCCGAGGCGCTCGTCGGTGCGGATGTGTGCATTGCGCTCTCCAAGCCTGGGCCGGACACGATCCAGAAGGAATGGGTCGCCAAGATGGCCCCCCACTCCATCGTGTTTGCCTGCGCCAACCCCATCCCAGAAATGTGGCCATGGGACGCTCAAGAAGCCGGCGTGGCCGTCTTTGCCACAGGCCGCAGCGACTTTCCGAACCAGGTCAATAACAGTCTGGGCTTTCCGGGCATCTTTCGCGGCACGCTCGACGTGCGCGCCAGGACGATCACCGACGAGATGTGCATCGCGGCTGCGGAAGAACTGGCCAGGCTGGCGGAAGAGCAAGGGCTTGACGAAGAGTACATCATGCCGACGATGGACGACGTGGACGTCTTTCCGCGCGAAGCGGCGGCGGTAGCCATGAAGGCCATCGAGCAAGGCGTGGCCGGGATCACCGATCTGACCTACGAGCAGGAATACAAGTACGCCAAAGCTTTGATCGATCGCGCGCGGGGGATGGTGCAGGATGCCATGGCCTTTGGTTACATCCAGATGCCCAAGGGCAGCCTGACGCCCAAGCCGACCCGGCAGGCCATCAAAGCTATCGCCAAGGCGACCCCAAAGCCCGCTGCCAAGGCGACCCAGAAGGCGCCCAAGCGCACCGCCAGGAAAGCGACCAAAAAGCCTGCTCGCAAGTGATTCGCTTGATCATTGACCATTGAGAATTGGGAGGAGCAACTATGTACGATTTGATTATCCTGGGAGGAGGGCCGGCAGGCTTGACAGCAGCCGTGTACTCGATCCGCAAGCGGCTCGACATTCTGCTCGTCTCGCCCGACCTGGGCGGCAAGACCGGGATGCACCTGCACTTGCCGGACAACCTGGAACGCTTCCAGGTCATCACGGGTGACGAGGTGGTGTCCCGCTTCAAGAGCCAGATCGAATATCTCGAATTTGCTCGCAAGCTGGAGCACGGCCAAAAGGTCGAGGCGATCGAAGGCGGCTTTCGCGTGGCGACCAAGGAAGGCAACCAGTACGAAGCCCGGGCCGTCATCGTCGCCACCGGCGCGCAACCGGTCAAGCTCAACGTTCCGGGGGAAAGCAAGTATCGCCTGCGCGGGCTGGCCTATAGCGCCGTCTCGTACGCGCCGCTGTTCATTGACCGGACCACAGCGGTCGTGGGCGCCAGCGACCTGGGCCTGCGCAGCGCGCTAGAGCTAGCACAGATCGCGCGCCAGGTGTACCTGATCGTGCCCTCGCTGAGCGTACTCGACAATGCTATGGGCAAAAAGATCAAGGCGTCCAAGAACGTCACCGTGCTCGACGGCTACAGCGTCAAAGAGATCAAGGGCGAAGAGACCTATGCTCGCAGCGTGGTGGTCACCAAAGGCGGCGAGGAAAAAGAGCTGCCGGTGGACGTGACGTTCGTCGAGCTAGACTTGATCCCCAACTCGGATCCGGTCGCCGGGCTGGTCAAGCTCAACGACAAGAAGCAGATCGTCGTGGACAGCAACAACCGCACCAGCCGACCGGGCATCTTTGCCGCAGGCGACGTGACAGATGTCTATGCCGAGCAAGTGCTCATCTGCATCGGCGAAGGCGCCAAAGCCGCGCTGTCGGCTTACGAATATCTGCTGTCGCTCTAGAATCTCCCTTTCCCTCCCCCGGCTTCCTTCCTTTCCCAATGTTGGGAGAGGAAGGGAGTCAGGGGGGATGAGGGCGGGAGGAGGGGACGTGAAGCGTTTCGGTTTGCGTCAGGCGTTCGGCGGGGAGGGGAACCCGTCGCAAGAAGGCCTCGCCGTGGAAGGCACCGGGCTGGACGCGGTCGAGATCGGGATCACTGGCGGCTGCATCACGCTGTTGGTCCCGGCCGATCTGCCCGATAGCGCCGTGGCCCGCCTGGATCGAATGACGCGCTTTGTCCGGTGGGAGATGGACCTGGAGGACGGCTCGACGATGATCGTCACCCTGCCCGCCGGCGCCGAAGACCTGGATGTCACGATCACCAGACCCGGCGAAGGCCGGGGGTGATGGCTGATTTTTGATTGCTGGTAACTATTCAGGCTCTTTGCCACGAATTACACGAATTGCACGAACTTGAATCTTTTCGTGGTCATTCGTGAAACCTGTCCTCGCGCAGGCGGGGATTCGTGGCTGAAAACCGAATAAGCTGAACAGCTACGATTTCTGATTGTAGATGGCTGGAGCGGCTGTTCAATCAGCCATCAGCCACCTGCAATCCGCCATTGGAGACTGCCATGACTGCTACCATCATTGACGGCAATGCAGTTGCTGCGGCCATCCGCAACGAAGTCAAAGCCCAAGTCGCACAACTGCGCGAAAAAGGACTCGTGCCGGGCCTGGCGACTGTGATCGTGGGCGCCCGACCAGATAGCGTCAGCTACGTCACGTCCAAACGGCGGACGTGCGAGGAGCTGGGCATTGCGTCCATCGGGCACGAGCTGCCAGAGAATGTCTCGCAAGATGAACTGCTCGCCCTCATCAAGCGATTGGGCGAGGACCCCAAGGTGCACGGCATCCTGGTGCAATTGCCGCTGCCCAAGCACATCAACGAAGAGACTATCCTCAACGCCGTGCCGATTGACAAGGACGTGGACGGCTTTCACCCGGTCAACGTGGGCAAGCTGGGTATGAAGGGCCGCGAGCCGCTCTTTGCGCCCTGCACGCCTTCGGGCGTCATCGAGCTGCTCGACCGGGTGGGCTGCAAGATCGCCGGGAGCCGCGCGGTGGTGCTGGGGCGCAGCAACATCGTCGGGCTGCCCGTATCGCTGTTGCTGCTGGGCCGCGACGCGACGGTGACGATCTGCCACAGCAAGACGCAAAACATCGCCGGGGTCACGCGCCAGGCCGATA
Source organism: Thermoflexales bacterium (assembly GCA_034434835.1). Classification (GTDB taxonomy): domain Bacteria; phylum Chloroflexota; class Anaerolineae; order Fen-1058; family Fen-1058; genus JBGLNJ01. Next base: position 84,766 of record DAOTXX010000019.1, read on the forward strand.
TTTTGGTCGCCGCAATCGGCCGGGCCAAATTCGTGACCGCCGACATGGTCAAGCCGGGCGCGTACGTGATTGACGTGGGCGTGAACGCCATCCCGGTGCTGAACCCGGACGGCACGCCGGCGATCAGCGAAAAGACGGGCAAGCCCAAGACCAGGCTCGTGGGCGACGTGGACTTTGACGCGGTCAAAGAGATCGCGACGGCGATCACGCCCGTGCCGGGCGGCGTTGGCCCGATGACGATCGCGATGCTGATGAAGAACACGCTGCGCGGCGCCATGCACGCGTTTGGGCTATTGTGATTTTGGATTTTCGATTGCGGATTACGCAACAGCAACGCCTCTGCTCAGGCCCCCGGTGTCTCTTGGATGCCGGGGGCTTTGACATTTGCTTCCAGGTGACATACAATTCAAACGGGCGTGACCAAAATCAGTTGGTCACACTGTAGGGGGAAGGCCCATGGGTGTCAACTTGAGGCTGGAGTGCAGGCTTCAGCCTGCATAAAACGCGGCCTGAAGGCCGCACTCCGGGGCTAAAGTTTACACCAATGGGGCAAGGCCTATCTCCCTCTTTAGGGGGTGCGCCCGCCCCATGCAGGGGATGATCCGAACGACCACCTGGCCGAGCGGTCGGCGCAGCAGATTTTTCAGGATGCCAGGAGGAAGAGCGAGGAGATGACCGATGGTGATAAGCATCAAAGAACGCTACGTAGTGGATGAGAATGGCTCTCGCGTCGGTGTGCTATTAGGCATAGACGATTACCGACGGTTGCTTGAAGAGCTAGAAGAACTAGAATCCATTCGCGCTTACGACGCGGCGAAAGCGTCCAAGGATGAGGTGATTCCTTTTGAGCAAGCGGTTGCAGAAATCGAGCACGCGCACTCATGAGTTACACTGTTTTGATTCTGCGAGGGGCTCAGAAGGAATTGGCCCAACTGCCTGGCGAAACTTTTGAGCGCGTACGGGATGCGATTCGCGCGCTCGGCCCAAATCCTCGGCCACCGGGTTGCCTCAAATTGGCAGGGCGCGAGGGTTGGCGCATTCGGGTGAGCGACTATCGTGTAATCTACGAGATTGATGACCAGCAGCGCACTGTAACCGTTCTGCATGTTGGTCATAGGCGCGATGTCTACCGTTGATTGCCCAGCGGCTTCGCCAAACGCACGCACGCGACTTTTTGGCGCAGTTTTAGGACGAATGCTGGGCGTGGGAGCCGCCCCAGCCTTTTGAGAAGATACCGGCGCAGCCAAGTTTCATTTTGTCATTGCGAGGCCGAAGGCCGAAGCAATCTCCAGCGAGCGCAAGAGATGGCTTCGCGCCCTTCGGGCGCTGCTCAGAAACTTGCGCTCGTCCTTCCGCAGGGACGACCGGCGATGAATCGCCGGTCTACACAGCGGCGCTGGCTAAAGCCAGTTGAGCCAGTTTCATCGGGCGCTGCTCCCTTCCCTGCGTGCGGGGGAGGGCCGGGGTGGGGGTATAGCGCGGCGAATTCATCGCCGCGCAAGCGTGCCCAGCCCAAGTTTCTGTCATTCAACATGCCCGCCAACGGGCATGAGGTTCTCGCAATGACAGTGTACGACGGCCAATTGCTTGCAGACGGAAAAGTTTATGACTGTTGACAGTATAGACATGAGCGTTCACGTGACATCATCGGGGCAACCACCAGCCCATGCGGGCCACAAGCTGCCCCTGCAAGGGGCTGCGGTCGCCCCCCGCAGAGCCATCACCAATGGATACCCCAGAGGCCCGCGCTCGAAAAAACATTGACGACCTGCTGAACGCCTGTGGCTGGACGGTGCAAAGCCGCGACCAGATGAACCTGGGCGCAGCGCGCGGCGTGGCTGTGCGCGAGTTTCCCCTGCGGGCCGGCTATGCCGATTACGCGCTCTTTGTGGATCGGCGCATCCTCGGCGCGGTCGAGGCTAAAGCCGAAGGCACGCCGCTGAGCGGCGTCGAGCCGCAGACGGAGAAATACAGCGTGGGCCTGCCGGCCATTCCTCCGGCGTGGCATTCGCCGCTGCCGTTCCTGTATGAAAGCACCGGCGTCGAGACGTTCTTTACCAACGCGCTCGACCCTGACCCGCGCAGCCGCCGCGTGTTTGCCCTTCACCGACCCGAGACGCTGGCCGACTGGGCCATGCAGCCGACGACGCTGCGCGCCCGATTGCGCCACATGCCTCCGCTGATCACCACCGGACTGTGGGACGCGCAGATCGAAGCCGTGACCAACCTGGAGTGTTCGTTTGCCGAAAATCGCCCGCGCGCGCTCATCCAGATGGCGACCGGCAGCGGCAAAACGTTCACGGCGGTCACGTTCGTCTACCGGCTGATCAAATTCGCGGGCGCGCGGCGTGTGCTGTTCCTGGTGGACCGCACGAACCTGGGCAAGCAGGCGCTCACCGAGTTCCAGCAATACGTCACGCCCGACGACGGGCGCAAGTTCACCGAGCTGTACAACGTCCAGCGTCTATCGAGCAACATGCTCGACCCGGTGTGCAAGGTCGTCATCACCACCATCCAGCGTTTGTATTCGATCCTCAGCGGCGAGCCGGAATACGACGCCGAGCTGGAAGAGCCATCCATGTTCGAGGTGGGCGAGCTGTTCAAACAGCCCAGGCTCGTGCGCTACAACCCTGCGCTGCCCATCGAGTATTTCGATTTCATCATCACCGACGAATGTCACCGCTCGATCTATCACCTGTGGCGGCAGGTGCTCGAATACTTTGACGCTTTTCTCATCGGGCTGACGGCCACGCCTTCCAAGCAGACGTTCGGCTTTTTCAACCAGAACCTGGTGATGGAATACCCGCGCGAGCGCGCGGTCGCCGATGGCGTGAACGTGGACGGGCAGGTCTATCGCATCCGCACCGAGATCACCGAGCGCGGCAGCACCGTCGAGGCGGGCCATTGGGTGGACCGGCGCGATAAGCAGACGCGCGCCGTGCGCTGGGAACAGCTCGACGAGGACCTGAGCTACGACGCCGGCCAGCTCGACCGCGACGTGGTTGCGGAAAGCCAGATTCGCACCGTCGTCCGCACGTTCCGCGATAAACTCTTGACCGAGATTTTTCCGGGCCGCACCGAGGTGCCCAAGACGCTCATCTTTGCCAAAGACGACAGCCACGCCGAAGACATTGTGCGCATCGTGCGTGAAGAGTTTGCGCGCGGCAATGACTTTTGCCAAAAGATCACCTACCGCGTGACCGGCGTCAAGCCGGACGATTTGATCGCCGCGTTCCGCAACTCGTTCAACCCGCGCATCGCCGTGACGGTGGACATGATCGCCGCCGGCACGGACATCAAGCCGATCGAGATCGTCATGTTCATGCGCGCGGTCAAGTCGCGCAGCTATTTCGAGCAGATGCTCGGACGCGGCACGCGCGTCATCCACCCGACGGATTTGCAGGCCGTCACGCCGGACGCGCGCCACAAGACGCATTTTGTGATCGTGGACGCCGTGGGCGTGGTCGAGCAGGAGAAATTCGACACGCAGACGCTCGAACGCAAGCGGTCGGTGCCGTTCGACAAATTGCTGGAAGCCGTCGCGCTGGGCGAGCGCGATCCCGAGACGTTGTCTTCGCTGGCGGGTCGGCTGGCTCGATTGGAACGGACGCTGACGCCGCAGGACGTGTTCGACATCAAAGCCGCGAGCGGCAACCGCACCTTGCGCGATCTGGCCAACGCGATCCTGGACGCCATTGACCCCGATGTAGGGGCGACCACCTGCCCCCGCACGGGGGTTGCGGTTGCCCCCGATGCGGTCGCCCCCAGTCCGGTGGAACAGGCCGTCGCGCCGTTCGACAATCCGCAATTGCGCAACTGCCTCATTGCGATTCAACAGCGCAACGAGCAGACGATTGACCGCGTGAGCGTGGACCGCGTGCGCGAGGCGGGATTCAGCCAGGCCGATACCGACCGCGCCCGCGCGACGGTCGAATCGTTTCAGAAATTTATCGCCGGGCACCGCGACGAGATCACCGCGCTGCAAATCATCTACGGCCAGCCGTATGCCCAACGTCGTCTGACGTTCCAGCAGGTCAAGGAGCTGGCTGAGCGACTGCAACGGCCACCGCAGGCGTGGAGCACCGAATCGCTCTGGTTGGCCTATGCCCAACTGGAAAGGGACAAGGTGCGCGGCGTGGGCGCGCGACGCGTGCTGACGGACGTCGTCTCGCTCGTGCGGCACGCGGTGCAACTGGACGACGAGCTGATCCCGTACCCTGAGCGGGTGCGCGCGCGGTACGCCGAATGGCTGGCGACCCAAGAGGCCGGCGGACGCCGCTTTACGGCGGAGCAGCGCTGGTGGCTGGATAAAATCGCCGAGCACATTGGCGTGAACGTGAGCATCGCGCCGGACGACTTTGACTTGGGTGAGTTTTTCAACAAGGGCGGGCGGATTGCGGCGGCGCGCGTGTTCGGCCAGGATTTGCCCACGCTGTTGGAGGAATTGAATACGGCGTTGGGTGCGTAGAGCAATGCCTACTGATGAGGAGTTGAAAGGCGCGAAGCAATCCTCTTGCCATAGGATTGCTTCGTCGGCCCGCTTCGCGGGCCTCCTCGCAATGACAGTGGCTCCCGCGACCAACTGATTTTGGTCACACCCAAATCATTTCATATCGGACGTTTGTTCAGCAATCCGACATTCTCAAACCAGGAGCAACCATGACACGCCAACCTATCTCATTCGACGAACTGCTGGTGAGGTCGCATTATCTGTGGAACACGCAGCGGCTGCTGCTGACGGCGGGCGATTTTGCAGCCGGCCGCTTTAACACGATGACGGTGGGCTGGGGCAGCCTGGGCACGATGTGGGGACGGCCCTTTGCCCAGGTGGTGGTGCGCCCCGTCCGCTACACGTTCCAGTTCATGGAGCAGTACGAGACGTTCACCTTGAGCGTCTTGCCCGCCAGATTAGAACCAGCGTGGCAATTGCTGGGATCCAAGTCAGGCCGCGATGGGGACAAGATCGCCGAGTCCGGGCTGACGCCGGTCGCCTCGACGCGCGTGGCCGCGCCCTGCTTTGCCGAAGCGGAACTCGTCATCGAGTGCCGCAAGATTTATTGGGACGATTTTGCCCCGGAGCATTTTTTCGATCCGGCGATTGACCTGCACTATCCGAACAAGGATTATCACCGCGTTTATTTTGGCGAGATCGTGGCGATTCACGGCCAAGCGCAATACAAGAGCGCGTGAGACGTGGAGGGTGGAGCGTGGGGCGTGGAGGGTGGAGTGTGGAGCGTGGGACGATGACGTTGCCGCCAGGGTGGGTGTGGACGACACTGGGAGAAGTTTGTTTGCCGCCGCAATATGGCTGGACAACAAGTGCATCAGCCGACGGCAGTTTGCATTTGCTGAGAACGACTGACATCACCTCTGGCAAGATTGACTGGGAATCTGTTCCGTTTTGTCGAGACGAGCCGCCGGATAAGGACAAGTATCTCTTGCGCGACGGGGATATTGTCATCTCACGAGCTGGCTCTGTTGGATATAGTCATCTTGTAAAGAATCCTCGCTCTGCTGTTTTTGCCTCATACCTGATCCGTTTCAGACCATTGATACATGAGCAATACGTTGCGTATTTTCTACAAAGCCCACCCTACTGGGAATCTATCTCGGAAAAAAGCCTCGGCATTGCGATCCCGAATGTAAACGCCTCGAAATTGAAGCAGATTGCTTTTCCTCTTGCTCCTCTACCCGAACAACGCCGCATCGTCGCCAAGATTGAGGAGCTGTTCACGCGGCTGGACGCGGGCGTGGCCGCGCTGAGGCGGGCGCAGGCCAACGTCAAACGCTACAAGGCTGCCGTGCTCAAGGCCGCGTGCGAAGGGCGGCTCGTCCCACAAGACCCCAACGACGAACCGGCATCGTCACTGCTGGAACGCATCCTGGCCGAACGTCGGAAAAAGTGGGAAGCGGACTTGCGCGCCAAAGGCCAAGACCCCAGCAAGGCCAAATATGTCCAACCCAAACCGCCGGATACGGACGGGTTGCCAGAGTTGCCGAGTGGGTGGTGTTGGGTTTCGTTGCCTCAGATTGGCAAACTGGCGCGAGGTAAGTCTAAGCATCGTCCTCGTAATGAGAAAAAGCTATTCGGGGGGCCTTATCCCTTTATCCAGACTGGCGAGATTCGACAAGCCAATGGCTTAATAACAACTTATACTGAAACCTACAGCGAATTTGGATTGGCTCAGAGTCGGCTTTGGCCCAAAGGCACATTGTGTATCACGATTGCGGCTAACATCGCTGAGACCGCAATCCTCGGCTTTGACGCCTGTTTTCCCGACAGTGTGGTAGGTTTCGTTCCCGACGAAGGCGTGTGCGATGTTAACTTTGTGGAGTTTTTCATACGCACAGTGAAGCAGGACTTGGAGCAATATGCTCCGGCAACTGCTCAGAAAAACATCAACCTTGATACGTTGCAGAACTTGGCGGTTGCCTTTCCGCCTCTCGCCGAACAACATCGCATCGTGGCCGAAGTCGAGCGGCGGCTGTCGGTCGTGCAAAAGTTGGAAGCCGTCCTCGTCGCCAATCTCGCTCGCGCGGAACGTCTGCGCCAGTCCATCCTCAAGCAGGCGTTCGAGGGCAGGCTCGTCCCGCAAGACCCTAACGACGAACCGGCGAGCGTGTTGTTGGAAAAAATCAGGGCGCAGGCCAAAATATCACAGCGACCTTCGGGTCGCCCCAGGAGAAAGCAACCATGAGCAAAAAACACAAAAAGAAACCGTCGGCGTCCGGCCTTCCAGCCGTAGCCTTGCTGCGACCTCGCCTCGACGCGCTGTGGGGCCAAGAGGCGCTTGCGCGCAAAGAAGACAGCGCCGTGCGGGCTGACCTGGACGCGATGGCGCGCGGCGTCCGGCCGGATGCACTTTTTCTCACCATGTTGCAGGCCTATCTCGCCGCACCCGCCGAGTCGCAGGCGCGGCTGGACGCGATCGTGCCCGGCTGGCTGCGCGAGCGAGGTCATCAGGATACCCTGACCAAGATCGCCGCCGACGTCTCGCTGGCGGGCGATCTGCAAGAACGCGCGTTGGCCTGGCTGATGGCGGCGGGCGTCGAGACCAGCGCGCTGGCTCGTCCCCCGCAGACCGAGATGTTTTATCGCGCATACTTTTATGAAGATGACTCGCAGGCTACCCTCCATATCTTGTGGTATACCGATGCGCGCAAGACACACGTGCGGGGGTTCAACTTTTTGATTGACTACAACCCACCCTGGGATGGCGCTGTGAAGGACATTATCTTTTATCCGCAGCGAACGCCCCAGGGAGCGATCAAGGATTTCATCGAAATATGGAACCAGCGTGGTATGCGGCTCAAGTCCATCACGGCTATGGAGGCAAAACAGAAAGCTCTCAAAGCATTGGACTGCAATCGCAAATCGAACATCCGCCTGCCGCGCGATTTGATCGCCGCCCGCCAGCATCTGATCCGCCAGGTGCTCTCGCTGCCCGATGGCCCCAATACGCCCACCATCACGACGAAGGACATTGATTTTCTGTGTCGGAATGGTCAGCGGCCTGAAGAGATTATGCGCTTTGAGCAGACGGTGGGGCGACGGGTTCGGATGAAGGACGGCAAAGAGATCATCGTCATGGGCCATCCGCCAGGTTTTGACGAAGAGTGGTAAGGCGCACGCACATTCAGACCTTCCCGCGCTTGCAGCCGGTGGATGAGCTGTTGCGCCAGGTGCCCCCTTTGTAGGGGCGCCCCTTGCGGTCGCCCTATGGCAGGGGCACCCCCTAAAATTGCGCTTTTCTCCTGTCAACGAATATTGAACGAATAAACGAATAGGCCCGCTGGCCGCGCTCATTCGTTGATTCGTTGCGCCGAAGGCAATTCGTTGACAGGGATGAGGGCAAATACAAAAGCGCGAAACATGACCGTGCTCAGTATATATCACAGGTGTTTATCAGTTGGGCTGGCCACCTTTTGATAAGCGTGTACGGCAGCGCAATTACTACGAGCACATCATCCGCAACGATATCGGATTGAACGCGGTCCGACGCTACATCCGAGACAACCCGCTGCAATGGGCGCTGGACCGGGACAACCCCGATAACATTCGTCGCTTGCCGGTTCCGACCTCCATCGAAGACTATTGGGCTGAGATCGAAGCGCTGTTTGAGGAATAGATGACATGTCTTTTCAATCTTCAACCCTCGTCCAACGCCTGTGGAATTACTGCAACGTCCTGCGCGACGACGGCGTCTCGTACGGCGATTACGTCGAACAACTGACGTATCTGCTCTTTCCCAAGATGGCCGATGAGCAGACGCGGGAATCGGTCAGGTTTGTCCCAGCGCGAGGGAAGATCAAGCCTGTGGTAAGAGCGCCTCGATCTCACGGATCACGAAAGGCAGGTTCGGAGCGGAAAAGCTCAAACCAGGGGCAGGAACGCGGTGGTGCTTGATGTCGGGTGGGATATGCTTGTGGTGCGGGTCTTGGCGCGAAGGGATGCGATAACGGCCTGGTATTGCTCACGGCGGCGCAGCCAGAGCTTGTAGGCGCTGGCCCAGGCAGTCCAATCGCGCACCCAGGCTTCGTCCAACGGCTCTTCGCCCTGGGTGTAGGACTCGTAAAAGGTTTCGGACAGCACGCCATATTTGCGCTCGTAAGTGCGCATCTCGTCCTCGAGCGCGTAAATATCCTGTAAAATATCGTCAAGTGTCATTGGATCGCCTCGGCCAATTGCTGACAGAATCAATGTCAAGATTATAACTCAGACAAGAACATACGACAAGCCAAGTGGAGCACGGATGTCTAATCAATCCTCGACCCTCGTCCAACGCCTGTGGAATTACTGCAACGTCCTGCGCGACGACGGCGTCTCGTACGGCGATTACGTCGAACAACTGACGTACCTGCTCTTTCTCAAGATGGCCGACGAGCAGGTGCGCGAGCTGGGCAAACCGAGCGCCATCCCGCCCGAGTTGGGCTGGCCGAGCCTGCTGCGGCTCGACGGCGACGCGCTCGAAACACATTACCGTCACATCCTGACTGAGCTGGGCAAAGGTGCGGGCCTGATCGGCGTCATCTTTCGCAAGGCGCAGAACCGCATCCAGGACCCGGCCAAGCTCAAGCGGCTGATCGAGATGATTGACGGCGAAACGTGGACCGGGCTGGACATTGACGTCAAGGGCGACATTTACGAAGGGCTGCTGGAAAAGAACGCGCAAGACATCAAATCCGGTGCGGGGCAATATTTTACGCCGCGCCCGCTCATCAAGGCCATCGTGGACGTGATGCGCCCGCAGCCGGGCCAGACGATCGCCGATCCGGCGTGCGGCACGGGCGGCTTTTTGCTCGCCGCGCACGATTACATCGTGCAGCATCACGGCCCACTCGACCGCGACCAGTGGGATCACCTGCGGCACAAGGCACTGCACGGTTGGGAGATTGTGGACGACGCCGCGCGGCTGTGCGTGATGAACCTCTACCTGCACGGCATCGGCGCGAATGGCGGCGAAAGCCCGATCCGCGTGGCCGACAGCCTGGCGGCCGACCCTGGTCTGCGCTTTGATATGGTGTTGACCAATCCCCCGTTCGGCAAAAAGAGCAGCGTGGCGATCATCGGACAAGCGGGCGAGGTCAAACGCGAGTCGCAGACCATCGTGCGGGATGATTTCTGGACCTCCACGAGCAACAAGCAGCTCAACTTTGTCCAGCACGTCAAGACGCTGCTGGCGATCCACGGCAAGGCGGCCGTCGTCGTGCCGGACAATGTCTTGTTCGAGGGCGGCGCGGGCGAGACGATCCGTCGCAAGCTGCTGCACGAGTGCGACGTGCACACGCTCTTGCGTTTGCCGACAGGCATCTTTTACGCGCAGGGCGTCAAAGCGAACGTCTTGTTCTTTGATCGCAAGCCCGCGAGCGAAAAGCCGTGGACGACCCAGTTGTGGATTTACGACCTGCGCACCAATCAGGATTTTTCGCTCAAGCAGAACCCGCTGGCGCGCGAGCACCTGGACGAGTTCGTCGCATGTTTCGAGCCGGGCCATCGCCACCAGCGCACGCCGACGTGGTCGGAAGAAAATCTGCAAGGCCGTTGGCGAGCCTATACGTATGAGGAACTGTTGGCGCGCGATAAAGTCAATCTGGACATCTTTTGGCTGCGGGACGAATCGCTGGAAGATACGGCCAGCCTGCCCGAGCCAGATGTCCTGGCTGCCGAGATCGTTGAGGACTTGCAAGCGGCATTGGAGCAATTTGCCGAGATCACCGACGATTTGAGGGAGTAAAAGATGAGTGCATACAATTATCAGCCCCCCGTGGATAAGCTGCTCACATGGGGCGACCCACGCAAAACGCGCGACCGGTGGCCGGCTAGTTCCGCATACGACGTCGGCCCGGAGCACATCCCTGAGCTGATCCGGATGGCAACGGACGAGGCCCTGCACACCGCCAGGTCGGATAGCCAGGAGGTGTGGGCGCCGATACACGCCTGGCGAGCGTTGGGACAGTTGCGCGCCGAATCCGCGGTCGAGCCGCTCGTCAGCCTGATGCATCGGATTGACGATGACGATGACGAATGGGCACAGGAGGATTTTCCGCACGTCTTTGGGATGATTGGCCCGGCGGCCATCCCTGCGCTGGGGGCCTATCTGGCCGATTCATCACGCGGCCTGTGGGCACGTGTGACGGCTGCACTCAGCCTGGCCACCATCGGCCAGCAGCATCCCGATTCCCGCGCCAAATGTGTGGCTGCCCTTATGCAACAGTTGGAACATTTTGAAGACAATGACAGGACACTCAACGCTGAGGTGATCGCTGCCCTGCTTGACTTGAAGGCGGTCGAGGCAGCGCCGATCATGGAACGCGCCTTTGCGGCCAGGCGGGTCGAACTGGCGGTGGCGGGCGATTGGGAGGATGTGCAAATCGAGCTGGGGTTGGGGCAAACACGAGCCACTCCCAAGCCCAACTATTTGGAGGATGCGCTTGGTCCAGAGCTGGCCGCCAAGCTCGCCGAGCTGTCTCAACTCATATCATCCAGCCAACCTCAGTCCCGGCCCAAGCGCAGGAAGGCCCAAAAGCGAGACAAGCGCAAACAGCAAGAGCCGCGCAGCCAAAGGCATGGCAAGTCTAAAAAGTGAAAATGACAGAGGAGTACACACCATGATCGCCAAACGTGCCCAAGAGATCGCCCCTTTCCTCGTCATGGACGTTCTGGAAAGAGCACACGCTATGGAAAAGGAGGGGATTCACATCATTCACCTGGAAGTGGGCGAGCCGGATTTCGACACGCCGCAGTGCGTCAAGGAGGCGGCCTGCCGCGCGCTGGCCGAAGGACATACACACTATACTCACAGCCTGGGCCTGTTGGAGCTGCGCGAGGCGATCAGCCGACATTACCTCAAGACGTACAATGTCCAGGTCTCGCCCGATCAGATCGTGGTCACCTCGGGCACTTCGCCCGCCATGTTCCTGATCTTTGCGGCGCTGCTCGAAAAAGGCGATGAGGTGATCCTCTCCGACCCGCATTACGCTTGCTACCCCAGTTTCATCAACTTTATCCAGGGCGTCCCAGTGAATGTGCCGGTGTATGAAAAAGATGGCTTTCAATATCGGCCCGAGTCCATCCGGCGCAAGATCACCAAAAAGACCAAAGCCATCCTGATCAACTCGCCGTCCAACCCGACCGGCAATCTTTTGTCCGAAGAACGCATGCGGGCGATTGCTCGATTTTCGCCCTACATCGTATCGGACGAAATCTATCACGGCCTGGTCTATGAGGGCCAGGAGCACTCGATCCTGGAATTCACCGACCGGGCTTTTGTCCTGAACGGCTTTTCCAAGCTGTACGCCATGACAGGGCTGAGGTTGGGCTATCTGATCGCGCCCCCACCGTTCATCCGCCCCATCCAGAAAATCCAGCAAAACTTTTTCATCTCGGCCAATTCGGTGGTGCAGAGGGCGGGCATTGCGGCGCTCGAACAGACCGAGGCCGACGTCGCCCGCATGAAGCGCCTGTATGACGAGCGAAGGCGGTACATCGTCAAACGCCTCAAGGAGCTGGGATTGGGGATCACGGTCGAGCCGACCGGGGCCTTTTACGTGTTTGCGAACGTCAAGCACGTCTCGAAAGATTCGTACCAGCTCGCTTTCGACATCCTGGAAAAGGCGCACGTGGGCGTGACGCCGGGCATTGACTTTGGCCGACACGGCGAAGGCTACCTCCGGTTTTCGTATGCCAACTCGATGGAGAACATTGTCGAAGGCCTGAACCGGCTGGAGCGTTATTTGAACCAAAAGAGAGATAAGCATGTCTGAAGATGTACGGGGGTTGCTCGTGCGCGGCATCGCCGCAGCCAAAGCAAAGGAAAAAGACCAAGCTCGCTTTTACCTCGAATGGGTTTTGCGCCGGGGCGATGCTGATCTCGAGCAACAAGTAGACGCCTGGCTGTGGCTCAGCCAGATCACAGACGATCCGGCCAAGAAACGCGAGTGTTTGGAACAGGTCCTGGCGATCAACCCGGCGCACCCGCTGGCCCGGCGCGGCATGGCGATCCTGCAAGGTCGGCTCAAGCCAGAAGACGTGATGGACGACCGCCAGCCCGTCCAGCCAGTTCAGCCTTCCGCGCCTAGCCAAGTCCGGCGATACGTCTGCCCCAAGTGTGGCGGCAAGATGACATTCGATCCCCAAAAGCGCGCACTGGCTTGCGAGCACTGCGGTCATACGATGCACGAATACCAGGCCATCATGAGCGGCGCGCTTGTGACCGAGGTTCAGGAGCGCGATTTCTTTGCCACGTTGCCCACCGTCCAGGCCCACCGCTGGGAAATCCCGACGGAGCGCGCGCTCACTTGCAAAGGCTGCGGGGCGCTGTTTACCTTGCCCCCGGCCCAAGTCTCCGGCGCCTGTCCCTTTTGCGAATCGCCCCACGTCATTCAGACCGGCGCAGAGCGCGAGCTGATCCAGCCCGAAGGTATCCTGCCGTTCCAGTTCGACGCGGACCGGGCGCTTCACATTGCGCGTCAATGGTTGAAGAAACGATCCTTCCGGCCGGGCGACCTGGACCAGAAATCGGCCCTCGCCCGACCACGCGGCGTCTATATGCCGTTCTGGACTTTTGACATCGGCGGCCAGGTCAAATGGCACGCGACGATTGAAAAAGATCGTCAAGTGATCCATCGTGACGACCTCTATCTGGTAGATCACGATGACCTGCTCGTGCCGGGCACCCACTCGCTGCCGCCCGATACGCTGAACAAACTGTCCAATTTCGACACGCGCGCCCTGGTGCCGTACTCTCCGGACTTGCTCGCCAACTGGCCGACTGAAATTTATCAAATCCCGCTGGCGGATGCTTCGCTCGTCGCCCGCCAGCGTGCCTTGGAGGCTGCCAGGACACGCATCCGTGATTATATCCTCAGCGCCGAGAACGTGCGCGACCTGAACTGCAGCAGCCTCGGCATCGTCATCAACACCTACAAGTTGGTTCTGCTGCCAGTCTATGTGGCGGGCTACCGTTACCAGGGCCGTTATTTTTCTTTGGGCATCAACGGCCAGACCGGTCAGGTAGGCGGAAACGTCCCGCGCAGCCAGGTTCAAAAACTACTGGCCTGGGTCCTGGGCGAAGAATAAAGAGCAGCGCGGGCCACTCGGCCAAATAACACGACGATCACTTTATGGGGGCCATCCATGAACAAACAAGAAGCTACCGAGTTCGTCATCAAGGAATTGAAAAAGCAGCGCCATCGCAACGACATCATCATGGACTTGTGCCAACAGACGGGCGGCTCGTGGGAGCAGGCGCAGCAATTTGTCCAGAAGGTCGAAGCCGAGCATCGCCAAGAGATTGCCGCCGGCACAGCTCCACTGTTAGTGATAATCGGCGTGCTGATCGTCGTCGGTGGACTGGGCCTGGTGGCCTACGCCGTTTTTTACACCTGGCGCGGCACGTTACTGGGCGCCCCTGGCATTCCGATCCCCGGCGCGGGCAACCTCATTTACACCGGCACCGGCCTGGCCATGATGGCGGGAGGCGCCATCGGCATTCTGCGGGCGCTTCGGCAACTCGTGAAATAGCACGCTCATCGGAAACCCGTCTTCTCAGAGAAGACGGGTTTCTCCATAGAAAAATCGGCGAGCGTTGACATAGACCGATCATGCAACTGCAACGAAACGCAAACGTCGCTCCAGTCTATTCTGTGCTAGCATAGGATCGCAAACAGTTCCTCCTTTGGGTAGAGTGGATTGCAGGGTGTGCGTTTCAAGCATTGGTCGCGTGAGGCGTCGCTCGAGGGGAGGGCGATGGCTCACAGAAAGGAGGCGCTCGATCCAATTAGCGAATCCTTACCGTCGCAGCCAGAGTTGGGAATATCGTTACAGGAGGCACACGACCAAATAACTGAGCGATAACGCACCTTTACCCGGACAACAGAATCGTGGTTTATTGGCAAGGTAGTGCAAGGGGGCGGTCGAATGGACCGCCCCCCGTTTTACTTTTATAGCGGATTGGATTAAACTTGGAACAATGCCTGACAAGCCACGTTCCATCATGGACCTGCGCGCCTGGCAGCGCCGCGAAGACCGACGATTGATGATCGTGATCGTTCTCTTCCTGATCATCGTCGGCGGGATCGCCATCGGCCTGGTGTACGGCTGGGGGATCGCCATGACGGGCGCGCTGTGCCTGCTGGCCGGCGCGAGCCTCCTGGGTCTGCTGTGGCTGATCCTTTCGCTGGTCGAGCGGTGGGTGGGGCGAGAATAGCAGGCTCAGGGCCCCTCGACCACAATCACCGCCGGGATCTTGACCCATGAATCCACGCCAAGCGGGCCATCGCGCCCGGCGACGAGCATCCCCGAAGATGTCCCCCCATCGAGGTTCAACGCAGTATCCAGCTCCAGGTCCGAAGCGGCAAGAAACGCCGCCAGCGTCTTGAGCGTAAAGAACGCATCGGGGCTGACGACAAACACGATTTGTCCCTGGCGGTCCTGGCCGACGACGGTGCGGCGGGCGAGCTTGCCGTCATCTTCCGAGATGCCCGGCTTGCCGCCGGAATGAACCAGCATCGGAAACGCCTGCACTGCCTGACGCAGTGACTCGCCGGGGCTATACGGCCTGGCGACCAGCCATCGCACCTCGACGCGATCGGGCCGCACGGCCAACATCCCGCCAAAGCCGACGTACGATTGCCCGCTGCGGGTTCCATCTGAGACGATCAGCCCTGTCGGGCGATAGTCCTCGGTAAAGTAGCCTGCGTTGACGGCCAACAGCGGCTTGACGCTGGCGAACCACTCACTGACCAGGCGCGGATTCGCCTGATCGTACAGCACGCGAAAACGCACACGCGTCGGATCGATCCGCGCCAGCCAGAGCCGATTGCTCACGCCGCTCAATTCAACTCGCAATCTCCGCAGCTCGATCCCGTTGCCGAGCGATTGCCAGCCCGTGTCGTCCGGCTCGGGAGTGGGCGAAGGCGCAGGGCGCGCAGTAGGCAAGGGCGCCAGCGTCGGCGTCGGCGTCCGAGTCACGGTGGAACACGCCAGAGTCGCGAACACCCAAAAGCATACAAGCCGCAAAACGCAGGCCGTGCGTGCCCTGCGACTTGCGCCTTGCGACTTGCTCCCTGCGACTTGCGCCCTGCCGCCCGTCACAGCTCGTAGAAACACAGCAGTGTGCTCCCATATTTGCGCTGGTCCACCAGCACCAGATGTGCCAGCGCCACCGGCTCGAATTCGCGCGGGTGAATCTGGACAATCACCTGCGAATCTTCTGAAAGCCAGGCCGGGTTAGCGTCAATCGCGCGGAGCGTCTGCGCCCACAGCCCCTTGTATTGCGGCGGAGCGATGTAGATGTAATCGAATGGCTCATCGGGCACGCCCGCCAGGAACGTGAACACGTCCGCGCGGACGACGCGCGCGCGGTCGGCCAGCCGGGTGTGCGCCAGGTTCGCGCGGATGGTTTCCAGCGCCGCCCGGCCCTGCTCCACAAAGACAGCCTGGCGCGCGCCCCGGCTGAGCGCCTCGATGCCCACCCCGCCCGTCCCAGCGAATAGATCGAGAAAGCGCGCGTCGCGGATGTCCGAGCCGAGGATGTTGAACAGCGACTCCTTGACGCGATCCGTGATCGGGCGCGTCCCTTCGCCCGGCACTGATTTGAGGGTGCGGCCTTTGGCCGAGCCAGAGATCACGCGCATCAGGCTGGCCACTCCGTGAAAAGGTATTGGGTATCTGGTCTTGAGTGTATCATCCGCCTCTGTTGAGATTTGACATTTGAGGTTTGGTTATACCACAGCTACCCCGATTCGCAAGCCATTGACCGTCTGCGCCAACCGCGTTATACTATTCTCCAAGCCGGGGGGTTGCCATGGTCAAGATCGCCACACCCACGATCGAAGAGATCATTCAACGCGCCGCTGAGGCTTACGGTCCAGAAGCGGAGGACAAGATCCGCCGCGCTTACACGCGCGCTCAGGCCGCCCACGACGGCCAAAAACGCGACAGCGGCGAGCCGTACCTCACGCATTGTCACGCCGTGGCGGGCATTCTTTCCGACCTCAACCTGGACCCCTCCACCATCGCCGCCGGTCTGCTTCACGACGCTGTCGAAGACACCCATTTGACCATTCACGATCTCGAAGTCGAGTTCGGCAAAGAAGTTGCCATGCTGGTGGACGGGGTCACCAAGCTGACCCAACTCGACCAGACCTCAGTGCAGCGCGTGGGCGACCGCAAAGATCGCGAGTCCGAGTCGCTCCGCAAAATGTTCCTGGCGATGGGCAAGGATGCCCGCGTGATCTTTATCAAGCTGGCCGACCGCATCCACAACCTTCGGACGCTCGGCTCCTTGCCCGAAGACCGGCGCAAGCGCATCGCGCAAGAGACGCTCGAAATCTTTGCGCCGCTGGCCAACCGCATGGGTATCTGGCAGATGAAATGGGAGCTCGAGGACCTGGGCTTCCGCTATCTCAACCCAGAGCGTTACAAAGAGATCGCCACGCTCATCCACGAGCGGCAAGCCGACCGCGAGACGCACATCCAACAACTCGCCGAGCGGCTGCGCGAGCGGTTGGAGGCCGAGGGCATCCACGCCGAAGTCACCGGACGCCCCAAGCACATTTACAGCATCTATCAAAAGATGGAGCGCAAAGGACTGTCCTTTGAGCAGATCTTTGATGTGCGGGCCATCCGCGTGATCGTGGACGCTGTGCCACAGTGCTATCACGCGCTCGGCGTGGTCCACCAGATCTGGCGGCCTATCCCCAATCAGTTCGACGATTACATCGCCGCGCCCAAGGAGAACCTCTATCGCAGCCTGCACACCGCCGTGGCGACCCAAGATGGCAAGACGCTCGAAGTCCAGATTCGCACGCCCGAGATGCATCGCGAAGCCGAATATGGCATCGCCGCGCATTGGAAGTACAAGGAAGGCAGCAAGCGCGACGCAGCTTACGAGGAAAAGCTCAGCGAGTGGCGCAAGCAGCTCGAAACCGGTCACGAAGCCGTGACTGCGGAAGAGTTCATTGACTCGCTCAAGACCGACCTGTTCCAGGATCGCGTCTACGTCTACACGCCCAAAGGCAAGATCATTGACCTGCCGACAGGCAGCACGCCGATTGACTTTGCCTATTTCGTTCACACCGAGATCGGAGACCGCTGCCGGGGCGCGCGGGTCAACGGTAAGCTGGTCAACCTGGACTATCCGCTTCAGACCGGCGATCGGGTCGAGATCCTGACGGCCAAGCGCGGCGGCCCCAGCCGTGACTGGCTCAACCCGCACCTGGGCTACATCAAGACGCAACGCGCGCGGACCAAAATCCGCCAATGGTTCAAAAAACAGGATCGCAACGAAAACATTGCGCAGGGCCGGGCGATCTTGGACAAGGAACTCAAGCAATTGGGCGCGACCTCGATCAGCCACGAGATGCTGGCGCCGCTGTTTGGCTTTGACAAGGTAGAAGATTTCCTCGCCGCCATCGGCCAAGGCGACATCAACACCCAGCAAATCGCCAGCAAAGTCATCGAGCAGGAGCAAGAAAGCCCGCCGGAGCCAGAGCCGGAGCTGCCCCCTGCCCCCCCGGTGTTGCAGCCCAAGTCCAAGACGGTGTCGGTCAAGGGCACTTCGGGGCTGCTCACCAACGTCGCACGCTGCTGCAATCCTCTGCCGGGCGACGAGACAGTCGGCTACATCACGCGCGGGCGCGGCGTGACGATCCACCGCCGCGATTGTCCCAACATCTTGCGCTGCCGCGAGACCGAACGGCTGATCGAGGTGGACTGGGGAACGTCAGAAGAAACGCATCCCGTGATGATCAAGATCACGGCCTACGACCGGGGCGGACTGTTGCGCGACATTGCGGCCGTCGTCGCAGCAGAAAACATCAACATGTCGTCCGTGAGCGTGAGCACACAAAAGAACATTGCGACGTTCTTTGCCACCCTGCAGATTGCCAACATTGATCAGCTTTCGCGGGCATTGACCAAGCTCGACCAAATCCACAACGTGGTCGAGGTGCAGCGACATACGGGCTGAGCGCGCAGGCCGCCTGCTCCCTGAAAAACAACCGGGGCGCTTGTACTGCCAGCGCCCCGTGTCATTTAACCGATCAACTCGCTACGGAGTGGAGGTGGGAACCAGGCCCATGTAGCGATTGTCGTACAGGTTAACGTTCGGCTCCTTGCGCTGGCTATCGAGCCAGTCCTGATAGGCCTTTTGTTGTTGTGTCTGGAGTTGGTACGACGAGAGCGGCTGCACGCCGCGCCCGGTCACCTGAAAGATCAGCGCGCCTGAGTACAACGTATCCGTGACAATCCGGCTCGTCTGACTGATGCCCAACGAAAGGACCAGATCGGCGATCGGTTGAGTATAACGCTGGGAGATATCGTCGAGCAACATCCACGACTCGGCGCTGGCGGTCGCGCTCACAACCTTCCCGGCCTCGGCGCGCTCGAACAGATCGTCAAAGCTCACGCCGGATTTGAGCTGCGCGTCGGCTTCCTGAGCTTGTTCCAGCACCTCAAAGGCAACATAGCGGAACTGCACCTGTTCGGCCGAGGTCGGCACCTGTTTGCCCAGCTCGTCCTGCAGTTGGCGGCGCAACAAGTTGACTTCCACCAGCTTGTTCAAATCCTCGGACGTCATCCCGGTCGGCGCGATCTGGCTCAAATAATTGTTGAACGCCGCTTGATAGGCCTGCTCGGTGACCGGGGTGGACGTTGGCTCCGGGGTCCCGGTCGGTTCCGGCGTGTCCGTTGGCGTGATACTTACGGTCGCCGTCGGCTTGGGCGTGGGCGAAACCAGCGGCGTCGGTGTGATCGTCGGGGTCGGTGTAGGCGTCGGCGGGACACGATAGTAATTAAAACTGTGCTCGATCTCGGTTCGGATTTGTTCGGGCAAGACTACGATCTGACGGCGCGTCGCTTCCTGCCGCACCAACTCTTCTTCGATCAGGGTGTCCAGGACGCGCTTGCCCAGCACTGTCGGGCTGGCCAGTTGCATCTGCAGGCTACTGATCTGCTGGTCAATCTGTTCCAGGATGAAACTCAGCGTTGGATCTGACGCAAAAACCGTCCGTTGGTTTTGAAGCTGAGCCAGTTGAGATTGAAGCCCATACTGCTCGAATCGAACACGCTTTTGGAATTCGGCGGTGGTGATGTGCTTGCCGTTGACCGTCGCAACCGGCCGTTGCTGCTTGAGCACGCGCTCGTCCAGATAACCATAGCCCACCAGCCCGATCGCCGAGACCAGCACAACGGTCAGGCCGATCAACAGCCAGCGCCGCTGGCGTGCCTCGCGCTCGGCGCGCGCGAGATGCTTGCGGGTCATCTCCCTGGAGACTTTTTTGGTCGCTTTGCTCATTGTTCTCAGCGTGCAGCCGACGTCGAATATGGCAAGAGCGCCAGGTGACGCGCCCGTTTGATCGCCTGCGCCAGTTTGCGCTGATGCCTGGCGCACATGCCGGTCTGGCGACGCGGGCGAATCTTGCCGCGCTCGGTCACGTACCGGCGCAGGACGTCGGCCTGCTTGTAGTCAATGGTCAAGTTCTTTTCGACGCAGAACGCGCATACCTTGGGCTTGTGGACAAATTTGCGTCCGGCTCCGCCGGCAGCCCTTTTGTCTCGTTTCGCCGCGCGCGGCTGTCGAACTTCTTCCACAATCTCTTCCGTTTGTTCCAGTTCTTCTGCCAAGGCGGACCTCCCTCATCCTCTTGGCCTTCCCAAAGGCTCTCGCCTTTCGGGAAGGTCATGCCGCTAAAATGGAAATTCTTCTTCGGCAGGCGCCTCTTCGACCAAGCCCTCCTCGCTCGATTCGACGCGCCGGTCGCCCAGGATGATGACCTCGTTGGCAACCAGCTCGGTGCGAAAGTGCTTTTTGCCTTCCTGGTCTTCCCATCCGCGCGTCTGCAGCCGTCCTTCGACATAGACCGGCTGGCCCTTGCGAAGATACTGCTTGCAGATTTCCGCCAGGTTGCCCCACGCCACCACGTTGAACCATTCGGTCTCTTCACGGCGGTCGCCGTCGCTCGACGTCCACGAGCGCGTCGTGGCGACGCTGAAAGACGTGACCGGTCGCCCACTGGGCGTGTAGCGCATTTCCGGCTCGCGGCCCAACTGGCCGATAATCATGACTTTATTCAAGCCTCTCATCTTGTTCACTCCTCATCCACGACCGTTGGGACAATCTCGAGTGATCGGCCTACTCGTCAGTACGCACCAACAGAAAACGCAAAACTTGTTCGGTAAGCTTGAGATTGCGTTCCAGCTCGTCAAGAGCCTGCGGGGGAAGCTGCGCGCGGATCAGAAAGTATTGGCCTTCGCCGATCTTTTTGATCGGATAGGCCAGGGTGCGGCGGCCCCAGGTATCCATCGAACCCACCTGGCCGCCAGTGGCGGTGACCATGCCCTTGACTCTGTCCAACAGGGCCGTCAGTGCGGCGTCCTCCACATCGGGGCGGACCACCAACGTCAATTCGTAATCACGCATCCTCGCTGTTGACCTCCTTCTCATGGGATTTGCCCCTGGTCATGCGTGGCGCCAGGAGCGAGAAGCGCGAGAGGCGGCCCCAGGCCGCCGTCAGGCGGGCGGACTATACCACAGGGGGTAAAATTTGGCAAGTATTCTTGGGCAAAGGGCAGACTCGCACGACGCGGGCCGGTCTTTTGGAGATCGGCCCGCGCTGGTTGGTGAGAGCGACGATCCTGGCGGATCAACTTTCCGCAAGTGAGATCGCCTCGCCGGGGCAGGTGGTGACACAGCTTTCGCAGCCCAGACATTCGTTCATGTCGCCGGTGACCTGGGCTTTGCCGTCCACCAGACTAAAGAGGGACGACGGACAGGTATCCACACAATCGCCTTCACCCTGGCATTTGGTCGCATCAATCGTGATGATGTACATGGCTGGCTCCTTTGTGAATTTGTACAACAGTGTAACCAAACCGGGTGGATTGGTGTAGGGATGTTTGTCCTGAATCGCGGTGCCAGATGTCACAGGTACGGCCGCCCCCGCGGGCTTCTTGCCTCTGGACATCCTTCGTGCTAGAATTTGTATAGAGGCAACCTGTGCAGCAAATCGAGCAAATTCAGCATTTTGTTGACCAGATCGCCCGGCGTCTGATCGAGGGCTATCAGCCGCAGCAGATCATCCTGTTCGGTTCTTGCGCCTATGGCGAGCCGGACGAGGATAGCGATATTGACTTGCTCGTGATCAAAGAAACTGACGAGACACCACTGGAACGCAGGCTTCACGTTCGCCGACTGGTTGCAGACCCGCAGCGCCGGATTCCATTATCTCCGCTCGTGTTGACGCCGGGCGAGCTGGCACACCGGCTTGCAATAGGTGATGCTTTTTATCAAGAGATCATTCGCCGGGGGAGGGTGCTGTATGCCCGAGGCTGAAGCTCGGCTCCCGGCAGACTGGTATGCTCGTGGCGATATGGATATTCGGGCGGCAGATATTTTGTTGGCTCAAGACGGCCCTTTGCCAGTCATTGCCTTTCATATCCAGCAGGCAATTGAAAAGTATCTCAAAGGCTTTTTAATCTCCACTGGTTGGCCTCTGCGACGGATACACGACTTGGAGATCCTCGTCCGCGATGCCATTGACCGTGACCCTGACTTTACTCCTTTCCTCGCGGCATGCCAGAGAATCACGGAATACTATGTCGAAACTCGCTATCCAATTGGTATCCATACACTATTGCAGCCAGAGATCATCAGGGCCGATCTGGAAACAGCTCGGGCCTTGACGAACCTGATTCGTCAAAAGTCGTTTCCACCTCATTCAGCCCCATGATCTCTATGTCTGATGAACAGCGCGCTGCGATCCTTTTCGAACTGGCCAGACATACTGGCAAGCGCGTATCATGGAAATTTATCAGACAGACCTCTGATTTCATCCCCACGATTGACCGATTCCACAATCTTGTCACGGGCATCTTCAAGCCTTCATGGTCTGAATATGCTCTCTCTATCGTTATAAAGCTCGGTAGCCCCTATGAGCATAAGGACGATATCGTTTTCTTGGAGGACGGGCGCTGGCTAATGACCTATTCTCCGCGTTCTGGAGGTCTTGACCTCTCTGACAATCGGGCACTTGTCAAATGCATGGACGATCATGTGCCCCTTGGCGTATTCAAGCAGCTTACCGACAAGGCCAATCGTGAGCACGGCTCAACGTATCTTGTAGTAGGATTAGGCTTGATCACGAGCTACGATCCCAAGGCCGATGTGTTCATCGTTGAAAGCGCAAATCGTTCGGTTTTGGAAAAAGTCACCAGCGTGGTCGCTGACGAAAAAGCCCGTTACGAGGTGCAACTCTGCGCCCAGTTGATGAACGAGTTTCGTCCGTTTACTGAAACAGAAACCGCAACCTACATCGCAAGTGCCCCCAAGCGGGATGAGGCCTTCCGAGAGATAGTATTGCGAGAATACAGTTTTACTTGTGCAGTATGTGAGATGAAGTTTCGCTTGGGCAATTTGATTGAGGCAACAGCGGCACACATAGTACCAAAGCGCAAAAGTGGAACTGATGATCCTCGCAATGGTTTGTCGCTGTGCCGTACTCACCACTGGGCATTTGATGTCGGCATCTTTTCGGTGAGCGAAGATTATCGGGTGCTGTTGAGTTCAGCAGTGGAGGGCGCAGAAACACGAAACTTTGAACTGGTGAACTCGGGGAGCAACCCCATCCTGCTACCAGGCAATGAATTGGTGCGACCACACCCTTTGGCACTGGCATGGCATCGAGCCAATGTGTGGCGCGGCTGAGACACGCAGTGGCGGTGCAGCCCAACATCCCCTTCCCACCTCATCTGCAAATCAACACCGGCTTGCGACTCCCGCGCAGCACCTCGTCCACCACACTCCCCCGCACGATCTCTACGAGCGGATTCGGGCCGTAGCTGCCCATGATGATCCAATCGCATTGATATTCTTCCGCCGCGGCGAGGATCGCTTCGGCAACCGGCGCACGCTGATGTGCGAGCATCGCTTCCACTCCACGCTCAGCCAGATACTCGCGCGCCCGCTGTTGCGCCTCCAGTTTGGTGCGGTCGGTTTCCACCGTCAACACGACGAGCGGCATATGCCACTGGCCTGCCAGATACATGGCGACGAACAATGCCTCGTCCGCTCGCGGGCTGCCGTCGTAGGCCAACAGCGCGCGCGCCAGCCGGGAGGCCGGGCCCGGCACCGCCAACACCGGACGCGCGCACTGGCGCAAAATCGTCCGCAGGCCGGAGCTTAATTTCGCCAGCGGCTGGGGCGAGGGGGGATAGCTCAAGCTCAACACGATCAGGTCCACCCACCACGACCGCTCGGAAACCTGACGCGCCACCTCTCCCACTTCAAAGGCCAGTTGGCCGACCAGTCCCACAGCCTGGCAGCGCCGGTTGAATTCAGCCTCGACCGATCTCGCCTTGTCGAGCGCGGACTCGTCTTCCGAAGCGGCGGCGTGAAAGCCATACACACGGGCCTGTTCGCGGCGGGCGATCTCGATCGCCTGATCGAGCGCACGCCATCCGGCTTCATCCCCACTGACAGCAACGAGCATATCGTCGAACAACCGACCAGCGCGATGAGTGGCCAGGTGCTCCTTTCGCCACTGCCCGGGCGGCGGGCCGGCCCCCAACTCATCCGGCATCACGGCGCTCAACACGCGGCGCGCCATCCGGGCCGCGACCCGCTCGGGGCGGGGGCTGAAGCGCGCGGCCAGCTCGGCCACCGCAGCTTCAGGCTGGATGTCCAACCCCAGCTCCTTACGGATCGCCACGCGGTGCTGAGAGAGCCACAGGTAGAGATCGGCTTCGGTGCGGCCGGGGAAATCCTGCAAGATGGCCTGCTCGCGTATCACCTGCACCACCGGCAAGTAGGCGGTGCGGTACCAATCGCACGCGGCCTCTTCGAGCGGAATCTCGTGCCCCCTTTCCTCCTCCATGAAATAACGGTGAACTTCGATGTGGTTTTCCAGATGAACATACTGGCCGGGGATGCTCACCATCAAATCGGCCTCGGGGCATACCTCGCCCAAGCGGGTGTATTCGAGAAACGCGGCAGCTTCAGCCTTGACGATCAGATCATCCGGTTGGACATCGGGAGAAAGCGGCACGCGCGTTTGAACTTCATACACATAGGCCGGGATATAGCGCAGGCCCTTTTGCCGGGCGACCGAGACGCGATGGTTGCCGTCCAGCACAAAAAAAGCTTCGCCGATCTGGTACACCTCGATAGGTGGCAGCGCCAGCAAATCGTTGGTCGCCCCCACCCGCGCCCAACGCCGTTCGTCGCTATCTTGCCTGGGCAAAAAGCTGCGGGTAAAGTCCGTATAACGCCCTGCGCTCCCCACGATCGCGTTCAGCGGAATGTCCTGCACACCGCGCGGTATCGAGCTGCCGACCCTCAGCTTGTGCCGCACGTCGTCAAAGGACAACAACTCGGCCGATTTGCCCGTCAGGCGGGCAAGGATCATTTCCAGCGCGGCTCGCTGGCGAGCCCGGCGAAAGTCACTCACGGCAGCAGAGTATCTCTGAAATTCGAGCATGGCACATTTGCTGAGTGTCGCAGATCACCCCCGCTTTTGCGAGGGCGTACAGAACGGCGGCATTTTACCACGTTTTGATGGGATCGTGCGTGCAGGGTTGCGTGACTGTGTTATACTTGCGCGTGACAATTCTTGTTTCAGGAGGCCGACCATGTCTTTTGGATGCACCGGCAAGCTTTTGCGTGTTGACCTGACCACAGGCTCGATCCGCATCGAGCAGTTCGACGAGGAATTTTATCGCCGCTATCCCGGCGGCAAGGCGCTCGCGGCTTACTTGCTGCTCAAAGAGATCCAGCCCGGCATTGACCCCCTCGGCCCGGACAATATCCTGGTGCTGGTCAACGGCCTGCTGACCGGCGCGCCACTTTCGACGGCCACCCGCTTTACCGCCGCCGCAAAATCGCCGCTCACCGGCGGCTATGGCGAATCGGAAGCCGGTGGATTCTGGGGCCCGGAACTCAAGATGGCAGGCTACGAAGGCATCATTGTCACCGGACACGCGCCGCACCCGGTGTATCTCTGGATCCAAGAGGACCACGTGGAAATCCGCGACGCGCGTCACCTGTGGGGCCGCGAGCCTTTGGAGGCGCAGACAACGATTCGCCAGGAACTAGGCGACAAGCTCATCCGCGTTTTGCAGATCGGGGCAGGCGGAGAAAACAAGGTGCGCTATGCAGCCATCACCAACGACCTGCGGCATTTCAACGGGCGTACAGGCATGGGCGCGGTGATGGGCAGCAAGAACCTGAAAGCGATCGCCGTGCGCGGCAGCGGTCGCTATCTCGATCTGGCGCACGATCCGCAAGCGGTGGCCGAGATCGGCAAGGCGCTCGCCAGGCAGGTCAAAGAACATCCGCAGAGCTGGGACTTGCAGGAAAAGGGGACGCCGGGGCTGGTGACCGGATTGAACGCAGCCGGCATTTTGCCCACACGCAACTTTCGCCAGGGCGCTTTTGAAAATGTGGACAAGATCAAATGGGAAGCTTATGAAAAAGAATTGCTCACGGCGCGGCGCAGTTGCTACGCCTGCGCGGTTCGCTGCAAGCGCGAAGTCGCCATAGAGGGCAAGCCGAGCGAGTACGGCGGGCCGGAGTACGAAGCGATCAGCGGCTTTGGCTCTAATTGCGGGATTGACGACCTGCAAGCCGTCGCCAAAGCCAACGAGATGTGTGGACGGTTCACGCTCGATGCGATCTCGACCAGCTCGGTCGTCGCGTTTGCGATGGAATGTTTCGAGCACGGTCTCATCGGCCCCAAGGACACCAAAGGCGTTGACCTGCGCTTTGGCAACACGCAGGCCATGTTGTGGCTGGTCGAAATGATTGCGCGCCGCGAGGGCATTGGCAATCTGCTGGCGGAGGGCGTCAAGCGCGCGGCGCAAGTCATCGGCGGCGACGCAGAATATTTCGCCATGCACGTCAAAGGTCAAGAGATGCCCATGCACGATCCGCGCGGCAAGGTGGGCGTGGGTTTTGCGTACGCCATCTCGGAAGTGGGCGCGGAACATCTTTCGGCGTATCATGATACAGCGATCGCCAACCCGAACTCGGTGACGTTCAAGGGCGCGATGCCGCTGGGCATCGCCGAAGCGCTGCCCCCGCGCGAATTGAGCCGGAAAAAGGCCGAATACTATGCCCGCATGGAAAGCTGGAGCAGCGCGGGCAAAGTGATCGGGCTGTGCTACTTTGGCCCTGCGCCGCGCTCGTTCATCCAGATTGACGACGTCGTCCGGGCCGTGCGCGCGGCCACCGGCTGGGATGTGAGCATGGAGGACCTGATCCGCGTGGGCGAGCGCGCGACGAACCTGGCGCGCGTGTTTAACGTGCGCGAAGGATTCTCGCGCAGGGACGACACGCTGCCCGAGCGATTATTCCAGCCACTAGAGAACGGCCCCTTGCAGGGCGTGGCGATCCCGCGCCAGGAATTTGAAGACGCGATGACAGAGTTATACCGCGTCAAAGGCTGGGACCCGGAGACGGCTCGACCTTCTCGCGAGCGACTGCGCGCACTCGACATCGAGTGGGCGGCGGACTTGATGTAATCGGGTATGTAACCACCAAGACACAAAGGCACAAAGGATTTGTGTTCTTGGTGTCTTGGTGTCTTTGTGGTAAAGAATGCGTCTGCATCTCGGCGGACATCTCAACTGGTACGATCTGCACAAGCGAGCGTGGCTGATGATCCCGCTCTCTGAACCCGTCTCCCTGATCGAACTACTTCAGGAGCTTCAAGTGCCAACGGGCGAAGTCGCGCTGACCGTGGTCAACGGTCGCCTCGTTGAGCTAGAGCAGGCGCGCGTTTCGGATGGCGACCGGGTCGAGTTGTATCCGCCCATCGGCGGGGGAAGCCACACAAATCCGTCTCGGCGCAGAAAACGGGTATTTCCCACCCCCCCTCCAACTCCCCCCGCTTCGCAGGGGGAGGTTTGGGGTGGGATGGAGGACGCGCGCCGCGCCATGTTATAATGCGCGTGTGATTCGAGCTTACGTCCCCTGGTATTTGGTCCGCAACTATCTGGTGTTCGCGCTCATCGCATGTCTGGGCGCGCTGCAATTCGCCCAGGCGCGCAGCCACGCCACGCCGGGCTGGCGCGTGTGCGCGACCGTCGCGCTTGCTATCGTGGTCATTGCGTTTTTCCTTTTTTACACCCTTGCTCCTGAGCTTCTCACGCCGGGCCCGGCCGGGGGTGAGATGGTGTTTCTGTTTGGGGGAGCTGCATTGCTCGCCGTTGGCGTGACCAGGGGAATCGGGTATTGGATATTGGATATTAGAGATTGGAGATTGAGCAAGACAGAAGTCAGAAGTCGGAAATCGGAGATCGGAAATCAGAATACGGAGGCTGGAAGTGCGGCTTTGAAATTCGAGATTTGGTATTTGATGTTTGTGATAGCGTCAGTGGTTGTGTTCCTTTTTGACGTCCCGCTATTCCACATTCTGAATGGGTGGGCGCTCCGCACACCCTGGATTGACGTGACGGCGCAGTTTTTGATGAATGACTATATCGTGCCGACGGCGTTGGTCTTGGCATTGCTGGCACTATGGTTTGCCGGTCAAGGGGCTGACGAGCAGGCCGGCTTCCAGCAAACTGTCCTGCGCGCGCTGTTGGCGCTGGCCCTGGCCGGCCTCACGCTCAAGCTGATCAATCAAGTGTACTTTCGCCCGCGCCCATTCACGTTCGATGGCAGCGTGCGATTGCTGTTCTATCATCCCTCTGATTCGTCCATGCCCAGCAACGCAGCGGTCGTGTGTTTCGCGCTTTCGATGGCTGTCTGGCTGAGCCAGAGACGTTGGGGCGCGGTCATGCTGGCATTGGCTGTCGGTATGTTGCTCGCCCGCATCGTGGGCGGCGTCCACTACCCTGCCGACGTTGTCGCAGGCGCGTGGCTGGGGGGCATATGGGCCTGGAGCGTTCACCGTGCCGCGTGGTTGGATCATCCGCTTGACGCCATCGCTGGCCTGACGCGGCGTATCGGGCTGGGGTGAGCCGTGGCTGTCAATCGTCGCGCAAGGCGGTCGTTCGTCATTGTCATCTGCCTGCTCGCCTTTGGCCTGCGCGTCTATCGCCTGGGCACGCAGAGTCTGTGGTACGACGAGGGGCTGAGTGTATATCTCGCCAGTCTGCCGCCGTTTGCCTCGATCCCAACCAGCGCCATCACCGATCACCCCCCGCTCCACGTGTTGATGCTCGGCGCGTGGACCCAAGTCGCCGGACGCAGCGAGTTTGCCGTCCGCTTTCTTTCGCTGTGGTGGAGCGTGCTGGCCGTGGCGCTCGTGTGGCGAGTGGGGCAAGAGTTGCTCACAGATACAATCGGCGCAGTCGGCGCGGCGTTGCTGGCGATCTCGGCCCTGGCCGTATGGTACGCGCAAGAGGCGCGCGGGTATTCGCTCCTGCTGGCGCTCACGCTCATGATAACTTGGACGTTTGTGCGTTTCTGCCAACCCAAGCCGCGCGGCGGTTTGAATTTTGGAATTTGGTATCTGATATTTGGTATTGCTGCACTTTACACGCACTATTATGCTGCCTTCACATTGCTGGCGCTCAATCTGGCTTTTCTGGCCGCGTTGGCCTGCCGCACATTCTCAAAACGTCCAATACCCAATATTCAATACCGGTTTCCCAATCTTCAATCCTCCATCTCCTTTTGCCTTTTCCAACTCCTGATCGTCCTTGCCTTTGTTCCCTGGCTCCCGGCTGCGATCCAACAGGCCACGACCAATGTCACCTACTTTCCGGGCCGCGTGGGATGGCAGACGGTGGTAGCAGACACGCTGCGAGCGTTCGGCACCGGGGACGTTGCGCCGACGAACGTGGCTGCGTGGGCGGTCGGTGTGATGGGACTCTTGGCCATGGTCGGCGCATTCACTGAGCAGCCCGGCACGACGCGGCTCCATCGCGTGATCACGGCGCTGCTTGCCGCCGCGCCGATGGCGGCGATGGCCGTCATCGCATGGCAAAAACCCAAGTTCGCGCCGAGGTATTTGATCGAGGCGCTCCCGGCGTTCTATCTCCTGGTCGCTGCGGGATGGACGGCCTTGCGGCAGTGGGGGTTCCGCCAAGGGCGACGAGACTTGCGCAAGGCCGTGGTCAGCAGCCTGCTGATCGGGATCAGTTCCGGTATATTGATCTTCACCAGCCTCCTCTCGCTTCTCGCGGTCTATTTCGATCCGGCCCGCCAGCGCCCCGACATGCGGAGCGTGGCGGCATACCTCCAATCGAATGAACAGCCCGGCGATGTCATCATGCTCCTGAGCGGTCACCAGTCACCTGTGTTCGGCTACTATTACCGCGGCCCCAATGCCCAATACCCAATACCCAATACTCTTATGCCGCCCGCGCAATCGCCGCTCGATTACCGGGCGGCGCGTCAATTGCAGGACCTCACTCGCGGGGCGACACGGCTTTGGCTAGTCCTGTGGCATCGCGAGCTGGCCGATCCTACAGACGTGGTGATGAATGAACTGCTGACTAAAGCGCGGCGATTGGGGGTGGGCCAAGAGTTCCACGAGATGCGTTTGATGCTGTTTGACCTGCATGAACACAAACCGTTCGGCGATGGACCTCAATATTCGATGGAAGCCCGCTTTGCCGAACCCATCTCGCTCGTCGGATATGACCTGAACGCCACGGCCCGCGCGCCGGGCGAATCCATCGAGCTGGCATTGTATTGGCGCGCGTTAGGGCGCATCGCAGGCAACTATCAGGTCTTTACGCATCTCCTTGCGCCGGATGGACACCTGGTCACTGGCTCTGATCGTATCGCCGGGGCGGATGCCTATCCCACCTCCCTTTGGATGGAGGGGACGCTCATCCGCAACACCTTCACGCTGCGCGTCCCCCCTGATGCTGCGCCGGGCCAGTACGTCATCCAGGTCGGGCTGTACGATGCTCAGGGCCGCCTGAAATCGAACGACGGCGCCGATCGCATCCTTCTGGCGGAAATTGTGGTAAAATAAACGCGGAAGGTGCACCATGTTCCGCGCCGGTTTTCTCCGAATCTCGCCTCAATCGAGTTGTTGGGCCGCTCGCGTCAAGCGGTTTACGGCTGACCGAGGTTAGCCCGCGGGTGTTTCCGTCGCTACATTCTCATGTGAGTTTAGAGTTCACGTGTTGGTAGTAGCGGCTTCAGCCGCCAAAAACACGGCTAAAGCCGTTACTACGAGCGTGGACTCTAAACTCCAGTCTCACGCTATGCCCATCAATCTATTGCGTATTCCGTCATCGAAACGGAATACGCAATACGAAATACGGAAGACAGAACAGGAGACCCCCAATGGCTATCAAGAAATACAATGTGCCAGGCCCCAAGGCCCAGGCGATTCTCATTCGAGACAAAAAACATACGTCGCCATCCTACCCGCGCGATTACCCGTTTGTCATGGATCACGGCCAAGGCGCCGAATGTTGGGACGTGGATGGCAATCGCTACATTGACTTTGCCGCCGGCATCGCGGTCCTTTCGACCGGCCATACGCATCCCGAGATCGTCCGGGCCATCCAGCAACAGGTCGAGAAATTCATCCACATCTCGTCCGACTATTATCACGACCCGATGGTGTCGCTGGGTGAAAAGATCAACGCGATCGCGCCGATGCGTGAAGAGGTGGGCATCTTTTACGCCAACTCGGGCACGGAATCCGTCGAAGCGGCGATCAAGCTCGCACGCTATGCGACCGGGCGGCAGCGCTTTATCGGCTTTCTGGGCGGCTTTCATGGTCGCTCGATGGGCAGCCTGTCTTTCACCGCCAGCCGGTTCACGCAGCAGGAGCGCTTTTTCCCGACGATGCCCGGCGTGTGGCATGTCCCTTTCCCCGACCCGTACCGTCCGCTGTTCATCATGCAGCCGGGCCAGGATGCCGGGGACGCCGTCGTGGACTATATCGAGGACGTTCTGTTTGCCAGGACGCTGCCGCCCGAAGAGGTCGCCGCGATCCTGGTCGAGCCGATCCAGGGCGAAGGCGGCTACATCGTACCGCCGCCGCACTTTTTCCCTCGCCTGCGCGAGTTGTGCGACCGGCACGGCATCCTGCTCATCGCCGACGAGGTGCAGTCGGGCGTGGGGCGCACCGGCAAGTGGTGGGCGATCCAGCACTGGAATGTCGAGCCGGACATTGTCTGCATCGCCAAGGGCATCGCGTCCGGCGTGCCGCTGGGGTTGATGGTCGCGCGCAAGAGCATCATCGAGAAATGGCCGGCGGGCGCGCACGGCAATACTTATGGCGGCAATCCGATCGCCTGTGTCGCTGCGCTCAAGACCATCGAATTGGTCGAAAATGGGATGATGCAGAACGCCGCGGCGATGGGCGAATATATCCTGGATGCGCTGGCCGAGATGCAGGCGCGGCATCCCTCAATAGGCGACGTGCGAGGCAGGGGACTGATGATCGGCATCGAGCTGGTCAAGGACAAAAAGACCAAAGAGCCAGCCAGACCCCTGCGCGATGCGGTGGTGCACGGCTGCTTTGAGCGCGGCCTCCTCACGCTAGGCTGCGGCGCGAGCGCCACGCGCTTTATGCCGCCGCTCATGCTGCCCAAGACCATGGCCGACGAAGGGCTACAGATCTTTGAAGACGCGCTGACCGAAGCGGAAAAGCAATACCTGTAAAGGTTTTTTATTCTTGCAGAAACCGCCACACCAATCCCAGCGCTGAGTTGGTGGCCCACTCGGCGCCTAGCCGGGGCGAACCGCTAAAGGCGCGCCCGGTGGTTTTGACGCCTTCCGGCGTGGCGAGCGCGACCTCGAGATTGAGTTTGTGGTCACCCAATACGACGGCGCACGCGGCCAAGGCCAGCGTCGCCCCCGATTCAACGCGCAGGGCGTTGGCGGCATCTTGAGTCGAGCCTCTCAGTTCAGATAAAACGTGCCCGCCCCAAAATACTGCGGAGCTGCCGCGCGCCCCGGCCAGCCGCCCGGCAAGCTGTCCGCCAGTGCCCGCCTCGACGCTCGCCAGTTTCAAGCCGCGCTCCGAGAGCTTGCAGATGACTGCATCTTCCAGCGTTTCATCGTCGGCGCAGCAGACGTGCAGCTTGAGCCGTTCGCGGATCTGTGCTTCGACCGGCGCGATGAGTTCGCGCGCGCGTGCCTCGCTGTCCGCTTTGGCGGCAATGCGAATGTCCGTCTGACCTGGATGCGCGGAAAGCCCCACCGTCGGGTTACTGCCAGTCTGCAAGTCAGCAATGGCCGCATCAATCCGACTTTCACCCAGGCCGACGGCGTGAACCGTCCGGGTGACGATGATTTCGTGCAGGTCGAGTTTTTCTTTCAGATATGGGATGATCCGTCGCGTGAGCAGGTACTCCATCTCGCTGGGCACGCCGGGCAGGCTGATGACGATCCCGCGCTCGTGCTCGACGATGAACGCGGGCGCCGTCCCGACAGGGTTCTCAATCGCGATAGCCCCACGTGGGACATAGGCCTGGCGACGATTGTTCTCGCTCATCGGCACGCCAAAGCTGCGAAAGCGCGCCTCGATCTGTTCGAGCAGCTCCGGGCGAAATTCCAGCTCGCGTCCCGCGGCGCGCGCGACCGCCGGGCGCGTCACATCGTCCACCGTTGGCCCCAGTCCTCCCGTCGTGATGATCACATCCGAGCGAGCCATCGCGATCTTGAGCACTTCAACCATGCGCTCTTCATTGTCCCCCACCGTCGTCTTGTAATACAGATTCAGTCCGATACTCCGCAGCGTGCGGGCAATAAAGGCCGAGTTGGTATCCACCAACTGGCCCAACAAAAGCTCGCTGCCCGTTGTGACGATTTCGGCGCGCATCTGACTACTCCTCGGAAACAAAAGGGCAGCACACCCATGACGGAAGCGTGCCGCCCGAATGTGGGGCATCAAACGTCAAGCGTCAAATCGCCTGCCGTGGCCGCCAGAACAACTGCTCGCGGATCGCCAGATCGCTGTTGCGGATTTTGAACGCCAGGTCCGCCGCAATGTTCCGCATAATCCGGTAGCCCAGCTCCGGGTGAGTATCGCACAGCGCCAAGAGTTGTTGCTGCGGGATGACCAACAGCTTGGTGTTGTCCGTCGCGCAACGGGCAGAAGCGCTGCGCAGCCCCCGATCTACCAGCGCTACTTCTCCGAACGTTTGCCCATCGCGGAGCGTTGCGATCGTCACCGGCCCGGAGGACTTGCGTGCGGGCGAGCCGCCCACCAAAGCCGGGTCCACCAGGATCTCCACCTCGCCCCGCGCAATGACGAACAGTTCCAGGCCAGGCGTGTTTTCTTCAAAGATGACCTCTCCAGCGCGCGCACTGCGCTCCTGGCAAAGCTCGGCAATCATCTCCAAATGACTCGGGGTGAGATCGTAAAAAATATCCGTTCGTTTGAGGATGCTGACGTGACTCATCCCAACCTCCCCCAATTCAAAAAACTGCGGTAACTGCTCAGCCTGTCATTCTGAGCCGCGCGAAGCGCGGCGAACCTGCCCCCTTTGGGGGTGCGGGGCGCTCAGAGTGACCGGATGGCTGAGTAGCTACAAACTGCGCTGTTCAGCCGGGCAGGTGATGCGCGAATATTCTAGCATAATGTCAGGTGGGCGCAAATCGGCAAACTCTGGTACAATACGCGCTCGATGCTGATGCTCACCGATTATCGCGTCCGCCAGCGCGATTACCTGCTCGAAATCAGCCGCGCGCTGACGGCCCAGCTCGACCTGGGCGCAGTGCTACGCAAGATTCTGGAAGCCGCTGCCGAAATGCTGGCGGGGCAAGCCGGCCTCATCGCGCTGCGCCAGGACGATGGGAGCTTTTCCATTAACGCCAGCTATGGTATTTCGTCGCAGGCGTTGGACCTGTTTGAGCCACTCCTCCTGGGCTTGCCTGACCACGCCGACGCCTCGAGCTGGGCGACGCTGGAACTCGAGCGCAAGCTGGCGCGCGTGGCGCGCGCGGTATCCCGGCGATTCGAGCAAGTGGTCGCCTTGCCCATGACGGTCAGTGATCAGCTCGTCGGCGCGATTTACATCTTTCGCGAGTATGGTGGGCGCTTTTCTTCCGATGAGCGCCAGGTGCTGGAATCGTTTGCCGACCAGGCGGCGATTGCCGTCAACAATGCGCGACTGTATCAGGAGGTCTCGCGCGAAAAGCGGCGGCTCGACGCGATCATCGAGGCCAGCGCCGATGGGGTGATGATCCTGGATGCCGCACATCGCATCACGGTGTTCAACCGGGCGCTCGCGCGGATGACCGGGCTGAGCGCGGCCCAGGCACTTCACATGCGTCACGACGACGCGATCCGACTGGAAAACAAGCGCGCGGGCATGACACTGTCCGAGGCCGAAGCGGGCGGCTGGCCGCTCGTGGGCAGCGGCTCGCTGTACGTCGAAGGCGATCTCGTCCGCCCGGATGGCGTCCGCATGAGCGTCGGGATCACCTACGCGCCGCTGTTCGACCGCGAAGGGCGGCTGGTGAACATTATCGCTTCGGTGCGCGACATCACGCGCTTTCGCGAAGCCGAAGAGCTTAAAAGCACGTTCATCTCGATCATCTCGCACGAGCTGAAAACGCCGGTGGCCCTCATCAAAGGCTACGCCGGGACCTTGCGCCGCGAGGATGCAAAATGGGAGGCCGAGACGGTTCGGGCCAGCGCCGCCGTCATCGAAGAAGAAGCCGACCGGCTGACGCAGCTCATTGACAATCTGCTCGATGCGAGTCGCCTGCAAGCCGGCGGACTCGAATTGAATCTGGGCGAGGTGTCGCTCGCCCGGCTGGCCCGGCAACTGGTGGACAAGTTCCGCACGCAAACGGATCAACATACGCTGAGCGCGCACTTTGCGCCGGATTTTCCCGCCGTTCAAGGCGACGCGGCGCGATTGGAGCAAGTGCTTTCAAATCTCATCGGCAACGCAATCAAGTATTCACCCAAAGGGGGCGCCATTCGCGTGACGGGTCGCGTACT
Organism: Thermoflexales bacterium; assembly: GCA_034434835.1. Classification (GTDB taxonomy): domain Bacteria; phylum Chloroflexota; class Anaerolineae; order Fen-1058; family Fen-1058; genus JBGLNJ01. The sequence goes on from DAOTXX010000019.1 coordinate 120,142, forward strand.
GCCCGACGAAGTGATCGTGTCCGTGTCCGATGAGGGCATTGGCATTCCGCTCGAAGAGCAGGCTCGCATCTTTGAGCGGTTCTACCGTGTGGACGACGCGCTCAGCCGCCGCACCGCCGGAAGCGGATTGGGACTGTACCTGGCCAAAGCCGTGATTGACGCGCACGGCGGCCGAATCTGGGTCGAATCCGCGCCGGGCCGGGGAGCATCCTTTAGCTTTGCTTTGCCGAGAAGGTGAGGCGTGAAACGTGAAACGCCACTGGATGACATTTGACGCCTGACGTTTGACGCCTGACGTTTGACGCCTGACGTTTGACGCTTGACGTTTGACGCTTGACGTTTGACGCTTGACGTTTGACCGCTTCGCATGACGAAAATTGTGACGAAAGGAAATTCCGATGCCATTTCCACCTGCCCCAACACCTATTCAATGTCCGTTCTGCCGCTCGCAGATCACGGTGCCTTTGCGGCAAATCGTAGATGTGACCGAAGAGCCAGCCCTCAAGTCGGCGCTGCTGGCGGGCCGATTGAATGCGTTTGTCTGCCCGGTGTGCCGCAACCGCGCCGCGTTAGCGACACCGTTTCTGTATCACGATGCGAACAAGGAACTGGCGCTCGTCTTTTTGCCCATGGAGATGGGACTCAAAGACGCGGACCAGCAGCGCATCATCGGCCAACTGACCAAGGCGCTGATGAGCAAGCTGCCTGAGGAGAAGCGCAAGGGCTATCTGCTCATGCCCAAGCAGTTCTTTACGCTGCAGAGCCTGTTGGATGCGATCCTGGAAGCCGACGGCATCACCAAAGAGATGCTAGCCGCTCAAGAAGCTAAACTGCAATTGCTTCAGGACATGCTCGAAACCACCGACCCGGACAAGCAGCAGGCACTCATCCGCGAGCACGATGCGGATGTAGATATGACGTTCTTCCAGTTGCTGAGCGCTGCGCTCCTTTCCGCACAGGCCGACCGTGCCTCGCAAGACTATCAGCAGTTGATGACCCTGCGCAACAATCTTTTGGAACTGACGACGGTCGGCAAACAGGTCAAGGCCCAGCAGGCCGTGCTGGAAGCGTTCCAGGCCAAGCCTGATCGTGAAACGTTGCTGGAGCAGCTCATCCAGGCCCCGGAGGCCGAGACGCGCGAGCTGCTGCTGACGTTCGGCCGTCCGCTGCTCGATTATCCATTCTTCCAGGCGCTCACTGCCAAGATCGAAGCGGCCAACGCCGCGGGCAACAAGGCCGAGGCCGACCGACTGATTGAATTGCGCCGCGAGATTTTGTCTTTGCGCGAAAAGCTGGATGCTGTCACCAAAGCCGTGCTCGATCAACGCGCCATGCTCCTGCGCGAGCTGATGATCGCCGAGAATCTGGACGAAGCAGTCAAGGCGCACCTCGAAGAGCTGGACGACGCCTTTTTCACCATCCTGGATGCCAACATGCAGGCCGCCGAGCAATCCAATCAACAGGCGACGCTCGACCGCTTGCAGGCCGTGGCCGATGCGATCGCGCGCGCGATTGCCGCCGCGCAGCCGCCCGAGATCCGCTTTCTCAATGCGCTGCTCTCCGTCACCTATCCGGACGAGACGCGGAGGATTTTGGAAGCCAATCGCCGCGCGCTCAGCCCGCAATTCCTCAATTGGATGCGCAGCGTGGCCCAAGACCTCAAACAAAACGGTCGCACCGACGCTGCCGAGCATTTGTCGAAAGTGATCGAACAGGCTCAGGAAATAGCGCCTGCTCCGGCGAGCGCGGCGGCTGCGGCCACTCCGGCTCCCGCACCGGTTGCGCCTCCACCGCCGGCCGAGCCAAAGCCGCAGATCCTGATCGCCAAGCGGTGATCGAAAACGGACAGTAACTACTCACCCTTGCGAAGGTTGAGCGCAATTCCGTCAGCACGAGCGAGTCACGCAGCAAAATCACCTCTGTTGCCCAGTGCGTTTGCAACCTTCGCAAGGTTGGGCTGCAACGGACAAACGAAAAAAGACCTGACGGGTCAGGGGTCCGTCAGGTCTTTTTGGTCAGCCGTGTGTGGCTACTTGAGATCTTTAAGATTTGGATTGACGCGCTTGAGTTTTTCGATCAGCCTGGCTTTCAGCCGGCTGTCGGTCGTCGCCTTGATGCGCGCCTTGAGCCGGCGAGTCTTGGCGCGGCGCGCGCGACGGCGGCGGATTTCCCGGTCGCGTTCAACTCCCATCGTGTTCCTCCTCGACATGAATGGAATAGGACTTGAGCATACGTAACTATAACTTGAAAAAGGCTGAACGTCAAACGAAAGGTGGGCAGGAGCAGGGCAATCGCCATGAGCAAAACCTGCCCAAGTGTGTAGAATAGCCGCCATGATTCGCTCGCGTTTGATCCTTGCGCTCGCGCTCGTCTGCCTGGCGGCCGGCCCGCTGGTCAGTTGCAAACCGTCACCTGCGCCCGCGCCGAACACACCGCCGCTGAGGTCGCGCTCGCCGCTTGCAACCACCACACCTTCCCCCAAGCCAAGCAGCACCAGGCAAACGACGGCTGCAAGACGCTTTTACTTGCCGCTGATTTCCGCCGGGCAAGCGTCGCCTCTCCCGACGGCCACCGCTCCGGCTATCCCGACTCCCGTCGTCCCCAATGTCATCATTCCCAAGAACCTGGGCGGGCTGCACGTCGAAGGCGTCGGCGATCACACCGGCTACGAAGATTTCCTGCGCAAGTGTTCTGCGGTCAACCGTCCGGTCGCGCTGATCAAAGTCTATGGGGACGGCTACTCGGCCAAGCTCGCCAAAGAGATTGATCCGCGCACCATCACCATCTGGCGCAAGCCAGCCAAGACCGGGCATGCCCAGTACGCGGACAATCCGGACGGCGATTGGAACTGGCCGGAGGATCAGACGGCCGAGATCGCGCGCAAGTGGATGGAGGCGATGTATCCCGACTGGGAAAACCAGCGGGCCTACATTGACTATTTTGAGATCGCCAACGAGCCGAACCCGGCGACGGTCACGCAGACCTTGCGCGCGGCAGATTTTATGATGGAAGCGATGAAGCTAGCCGAGCAGCACGACCCGCCGTATCGTCTGGCGATCTGGTCGTTCAGCAGCGGGACGCCCGAGCTTTGGCAGGCGCAACTCATCTCCCATACACTGCGCTATGCCGCCGAGCATGGGCACATCCTGAGCGTTCACGATGGATCGGTGAATGACGAGCGGAGGCTGTTCCAACAGGCCTACAAAGACGGTGCGGCGCTGAGGTATCGCATGTTTTATCCGCTGCTGGGCGAGTCCATGCCGCGCGTGGCGATCACTGAAGCGTATCAGCCCGACGGTTACTACAACCCCGACTATGCCGATTGGCAGTGGTACCTCACCGAATTGGCCAAGGACAACGTCATCGGCGCAGCGTGGTTCACACTCGGCACGTACACCTTTGGCGGGGAAGAGGTCAACGTCGTCAGGCAGCTCCCGTGGTTTGCGCTGGCGTTGGGGTGTAGATAGGGTGAGTATATCCTCACCCCAGAGCCATACCGCCAGTCGAGTGTCGCTTCCTCCGATGTCCGGGGACAGTGTTCGCCACTATGCTCAGGCGGTTCTCGGCATCCCACACTTGTGTGTAGGTGATGCGCTGCGTGCCGGATACCTCGACGCGGGTGGGCAGGCTTGCCTGAGCGAAGTCGAAGGGTCGGTGCGGATGTCTACGTCGTGACGCTGGAGGCTGGCGATGGCTGCGTTCGTGCTCCTGGTCAGGGCGAGGGTGGCACAACACCGCGAGGCGCAAAAGGCAGTCGCTGGTCCCGAGCGACCACGCAGGTCACGTGACCATACGTGTCAACTTAAGGTTGGAGTGCAGGCTTCAGCCTGCATAAAACGCGGCCTGAAGGCCGCACTCCGGGGCTAAAGTTTACACCAATGGTCACGTGACTAGTGTACAATTATGAACTGGGCCAGCGCATCGGCTGGCCCAAGTTATACTGATTGGAGATCAAACGAGTGCATTGGCGTCAAGGCTTCAGCCGGTTTCGCAGTCAATGTCCGGCTAAAGCCTTGACTCCGTGTGCACTGAATTCATTTCTGGTCAGTCTATCCACTCAATGTACGTTACCGGAAACTAAAGATACAATGGCCCGCGATCTTGACCAGAGGAATCTCATGCCAATTCCTATCGAACTCAAGTGCATTGACTGTGGTGCGACATATCCGCTCGAGGAGGTGCGTTACACCTGCGACTGCGGTGGGCTGTTGGACGTGTCGCATGACCTGGAGGAATTGCGCGAGCAAGTCTCGCGCGAGACGTTCGACCGCCGCCTGGGGGGACGAACGCTGGTGGACGCCAGCGGCGTGTGGCGCTTTCGCGAGCTGGTCTTGCCAGTGCCGGAGGAGGCGATTGTCTCTCGACCGGAAGGCAACACGCCGCAATATCGCAGCTCACGCTTATCCAGGTGGGTCGGGCTGGACGATCTCGCGCTCAAGCACGAAGGCGAAAACCCGACCGGCTCGTTCAAAGATCGCGGGATGACGGTCGGGGTAACGCAGGCCAGACGATTGGGCGCACAAGCGGTGGCCTGCGCCTCGACCGGCAACACGTCCGCTTCGCTGGCTGCATACGGCGCGATGGCAGGTCTGCCGGTGGTCATTTTTGTGCCGGAAGGCAAAATCGCGTTCGGCAAGCTCTCGCAGGCGCTGGCGTATGGGGCCAGAACTTTGCAGGTCAAGGGCGATTTTGATGACGCGATGCGGGTGGTGCAGGAGGCGTGTCGCGCGTTGGACATCTATTTGCTCAACTCGATCAACCCGTTTCGCGTGGAAGGCCAAAAGGCCATCGTCCTGGAGTTGTTGCAGCAGCGGGATTGGCAGCCGCCGGATTGGATCGTGCTTCCGGCGGGCAACCTGGGCAACACTTCGGCGTTTGGCAAAGTCTTGTACGAGGTATATCAATTGGGATTGATCACGCGCGTCCCACGATTGGCGGCGGTCCAGGCCCAAGGGGCCAATCCGTTCTACCGCAGCTTTGTCGGCGGCTTTCAAACGCGCGAGCGAGTTCACGCCGAAACCATTGCCACCGCGATCAAGATCGGCGATCCGGTCAGCTTTAAACGTGCCGCGCGTGCGATCGAGTGGACGAACGGCGTCGTGACGCAGGTGAGCGACGCCGAGATCATGGACGCCAAAGCTCAAGTGGACGCGGCCGGCATCGGCTGCGAACCGGCCTCGGCCAGCAGCGTGGCAGGTCTTGGCAAGCTTGTCAAGGAGGGTGTCATCCGGCCGGGCGAAAGCGCAGTCGCCATCCTCACCGGGCACCTGCTCAAGGATCCCGGCGCGACGGTGGATTATCATTTGAATCAACTGGCGGGCATCACGCCGTCTTACGCCAACGTGCCTGTCGTCATCGAGCCGACGGTGGAAGCGGTGCAAAAAGCTCTGCGGTGACAGGCTGGATGCCAGTAGCATACCTCTCCGCCGTCGGCCATCCGCCATTGGGCAGGATGCACAAAATCGGCCTTGACGATTTCGGTGAGATTGCCAATAGACAAACGACCCTGGTGCGAGTAAACTAACAACAAGACCCTATCCGAAAATCCGTACAAAAGGCAGTGGGCGGGCGAAGGCAGTGCCTTCGCC
>DAOTXX010000020.1:0-1851 GCA_034434835.1 Thermoflexales bacterium
AATTCCTGTCAACGAATATCGAACGAATAAACGAATCGGCCCGCCGGACGCGTTCATTCGTTTATTCGTTGTCCCATTCGTTGACAGGGACTTTCCCTTCTGAAGGCTATGAGACGACCGGTAAACAATTACCCCCTGCGAAATGAGGGGATTTGGAGGGGGTAAGGTCATAAACCAAATGCCAAACTTGTCTGGTCTTGCCAGTGGGTTCAAACTCTTGCGCGAGGTGGATCTCAACGCCATCCGCGAGCAGGCCGAGTCGCCGCTGCATGTGGCCGTCGTCGGCGACGTGGGTGTGGGCAAGTCCACCCTCATTGCGCAGTTGCTGGCCGGCCCGCGTCAGTTCGATCCGCCCGGCGTGCCGCCAGTGACCGAATATCGGCTGGGCGAAAACATCTCGCTCCAACCCTACAGCAGTGTGCTGCTGGTGCTGGATGCGACGGTGGTGGATCATCCGCGCGAGCGGCAGTTTGTGGAAAGCATGGCGGCCAGCCAGCTCCCCTTGGTCGTCTGCTACAACAAATCGGATTTGGTGGACGATCCGCAGGCGGTGCTGAACGAAGCCGTTCGCTGGCCGGGCGCTCAAGTCGCCGCCATCGCCGCGCCCGATCGTCAGTCGCTTTTGCGTGCGCTGGTTCCCGCGATGCTGCGCGCCCATCGCGGACGCGAGGTGTTGCTCGCGCGCCGCCTGCCGATGCTGCGCGAGCCGGTGTGCCGCAAGCTGATGGACGACACTTCGTTCATCAACGGCGCGTACAGCCTGACGACCGGCCTGGCCGAACTCAATCTGGTGCTCGACTTGCCCCTCAACGTGGCTGATTTGATCGTGTTGACCAAGAATCAGGCGTTGATGGCATACAAGATCGCTTTGGCAATGGGATTGCCGGCCGATTGGCGCGAGACGATCCCCAAGCTGGCAGCGGTTGTGGGCAGCGCGTTCTTGTGGCGACAGTTGGCGCGTCAGCTTGTCGGCTTGATCCCCGCTTACGGCCTCATCCCCAAGATCGCGGTCTCGTATGCGGGGACGTACGCCATCGGAGAAGCGATCTATCAGTGGTGCGTCAACGGCGAAAAGCTCAAGCCCGAGGCGCTCAAGGCGTTGTACACTCACGCGCTGGAACGTGGGCGACAGGCTGCGCAAACACTGATCGCCAGACGCCAGGCCCAGTCGCCTGCTTTGCCCAAGCCTCGCCGGGGATGGCTGGCCCCTGCGCCCAAGTGTCCTGCGTGCGGCAAAAAAGCGCCCAGAGGCGCTGCCTTTTGCGCGTTCTGCGGCCAACCACTGCCAGTCGAATAGTCAGACGGTCTTGAGCCTATCTGAAAATTCGTACAAGCGGCGACGCTTGCCGCTTACCGACGCATAGGGATGCGTCGGTTACGGATTTTCGGATAGGCCCTTGCCAGTTCAATCTTTGTTCTTTCGGCCAAGAATTTTCACCACCAAGACCCAAAGGCTCGAAGGGCACCAAGGTGAATAGATTGGGCGTAACTGTTCAGGCCTGTTCGCCGCGAAATGAATTTCGCGGCTGCCACATCCGGCCTGCTGAAGCAGGCCGGAGCCGGTCTCAACTGGCTTGAGCCAATTTTCAGTATCAGCGGGATGATTCATCATCCCGCTGGGCGCGGGCTGAACCGTGACGATTTGGCATTAGTGCATTGGTCACAAGTTAAGGTCCTGCTGGATTTGTCAAGAGTAATTTCATTACCCGACATGAGGTAGTAGCGGGGCAACAGGCGCAACATGGTCAAGGTTAAATACTCCCCCGACCGCAAAGCGTCTGCGCTCTGCAGTGGACATGAACTTGGCTAGAGAACCGACCTAAACAGCCGGGTGAAAGCCTGCTGGAGGCA
>DAOTXX010000021.1:0-100935 GCA_034434835.1 Thermoflexales bacterium
GTGGGGAACAGTCTTTGACAGAAGCGCCTCGCGGCGCAACAAGGAGACACAAGAACCGCCCCGTGACCGCGTCTGAACGCAGGGTCATTATCCCTGGGATCCCTGTTTCGGCAAAACATATCATACGAGGAGGTTAAGCCATGAAAGCATTGAATCCTCGAACCACAATTGTGCTTGTCTTGGTAGTGTCCATGCTCCTCTCACCGGCCACAGCAAGCTTCGCCTACGGGCCTGGCGATAATGGAATCTCGGATGTCGCACCGCAGAGTGTCGCTGTACAAGTAGAGGTCGTCGAAAGCCCTTCATTTGAAGATCAGGACTGGCCTGTTATTAAGGTCGAAACCTTAAAACGCCAAGACCCATTTACCGGACAAGAAGTCACTATCACAACTGTGATCAGGCGAGGTCCGCCAGAGACAAGTCAGACTGCCTGTGAAGCAAATAGGAGCGGCTACACAGATGCAGTGTCTGCAACTTGCGTGTACCAAGCCCCGGAATCAATTCAAAGAGACGTTACGGCGGGCGGAGTCACAGGCCACGCAAAAAACTACGCGGACAGATACTGCGCTGGTTCCTCGTGCTACTACAAACTGACCAAGCTAGAGATATGGTGGACAAGGATCGGCACTGGCTGGACAGTGAGAAGCGCAGTAACAAGTTGGGGCTGTAATGGGAGCTGTGCGCTCTGCCCTGATAACAATCCCTATCAATACCTGTACCAAGATGGGCCATTTACCCCTGGATGGAATGGGCTCGCATCGTACACATATCGGTACACATCTTCGGGTTGGCCGATCATGAAGACGACGCAATTCGGGACTGTTACGGGTGGTAACAATTCGACCGTGGAATCACCCAGCCATCAAACTCAGCCTCTATCGGTATTCGCAGACTTTTAGTGCAGGTGTAGACAAGACCCCAGCAAGTGGGGCAAAGGCAGTTTGACAAAACGAGTCATCGGGTGTATTGAGGATTGAGGCTGCATCAACCCGATGACTCGTCGCCACTTCCGTCAGACCAATATGTACCAACGGTTCGGCCCAGCGGCTGGTACCACCTGCGGTGAATCTCCGAGGCTCTCAACCATTTGTCTTTCACTAATCTGCCAAGCTGATAATTCCTCCTTTACCGTCAGCCTTGCGACTATGAAATGGTGCAACAACTCTGCCCTTTAAACTTGGGAGGTATGTATGTATACGTCCTCGACCATTTGCAGGAAAGTTGGTGTTTCGACGCTTGCCACAGCGAGCCTTTATCTGGCGGTCATTACAAGCCTGCTGGGGTGTCAGCCGGTTGCGCTGGGCCAGGACGCCGCTACGCCAACCTTTTCAGCCCCTGGTGTTCAAAAAACCATATTGCCGCCGATGACGATGACACCGACCCCCGAGTGCCTGCCAGTCCCCGGCGTGGATCTGGATGTCGCGCCGCTGTCAGCCAATGCAGTTCGGATCAAGATCACCGGTCTCAATTCCAATGAGCATGTGACGCTCGTGTTTTATTCTGAGGCGCCGGGCCAAAGTGTCAGGATTGAGAACGGTCCGATCAAGGTTATGAGCGAGAACGGGAGTCTGGAATACACCCAAGGCAACCTTGTCGATCTGACCCCGGGGTCGCCGGAGGATTGGCAGATACAGGTCATTCACTCACGAGGCGTTGCGTGTACTATCATCAGCCTCCCATAGCATGGCCCGCTCTGCGAGCCGCAACCAAAACACGGTGGCCCGTCTTTGCGGCATAGGGAGTAGAAGACTCAACCTGTTACCGCCGAACCCGATTGGCTATTGGTCGGCGAAGCGGCGGATGGGTACGAGGCCCAGCGGCTGAGCCGAGAGCTTGAGCCTGACGTGCTGCTACTGGACCTGAATATGCCCGGCCCTTCAGCGTTCGAGACAGTAGCCTACCTGCACGAGCACTGCCCGCAGGTGAAAGTCGTGATGCCAGCCGCCTACGACGATGACACCTATGTGCACGGACTGGTGGCGGCCGGCGTAGCAGGCTATGTGCTCAAGGATGAAATCGAAGAGGCTGTGGTGCGCGCCATCCGCACGGTGACGCAGGGCGATACCTGGTTCAGCCGGTCGGTCGTGGAGAAGTTGGCTTGACCGGCAACCGAGGAAGCGTCACCAGCCAAAAAGCCTGTTCTGACCGAAAGAGAGTTGGCGGTGCTGCGATTGCTGGCACGGGGGTATAGCAATGCCCGCATTGCACAGGAGTTGTGCGTCAGCGAACCAACAGTGCGTTTTCATCTGCGAAATATCTATGACAAAACCGGCGTGCACTCGCGAACCGAAGCGGTGGCCTGGGCAATCCGGCAACGCTTGGTAGACGAAGGATAGGCTCACCTACCGGAAACGATAGGTCAAAAACTATCTTAAACGATAGGGTGAAACCTATCGTTTTGGACGTTGTGCGATGGAGGGGAGATGTGGTAGAGTGAAAGCAGGTTGGCTCCATGGGAAGCCACATACACTACAAGGAGGGTGGAAACGTGCAGGATCAAACTTTTCTCAGTGCTCGGGGTGCTGGTGCTGCTGCTGAGCGCCTGGCCGGATGCGGTGCGGGCCCAAGGTCCACAACCGCCGAATGTTCCTACGCCCACCGAACCAACCATCATAGAAACGACCAGACTTGAGTGGGTAGAAACAGAGAATGGTAAAAGGCGATTAGTTCCTGTCTCCTCTATCGAGTCTATGCAGACCGCCAGCATCTCGAGTTCACGACAAGGCAAACCAAGTCCTTTGAGTGCGGTCACGATCATGATGTGGCGAGCGCTCGGATGGTACCCCGAATGGGGCAATCAAGTCTATGTGCGGACAGGAGGAATGACAAGCACTGATGTGGTCGTTGAGAAGCTATTCATATGGATTGATCATTTCTACCGAACCCCTGGCCAGGACTGGCATGGCGTTAGTAGCAATTGGCGACAGACAGAGAACACGACTACAACTGGCAAATGTTGGACAGGCTACACGTTGTTTTCTAACGGCTTTGAACATGCCGCCGAAGGAGATCACCAGGCCAAGATTGAGGGTGAATGGTACATCTACAACGACCAGTGGGGGCCACAACAGGTTATTCCCTGATGCAGTTGTGAGGTACAATGGTTCCGCCGCCGATGGCGCTGACTGCCGGCGGCGAGTTCTATGCCAGGATGAGGCCGCAGGAAATGCCAAGGTCTTCTGCTCCTACACTGACTCTGATAGTGTTGCTCATTAGATTGATGGCTTGTCAACACACGCCGCCAATTCCCCCTGAGAGAGATGCCACTCTCAAAGTTGTCCCCATCAGTACGATTCCTCTAGGTGTCAAGGGAGATGACATTAGAGGACCTGCTCCCGAAGCTCAAGAAGCCCTTCGCCAGATGGCCCGGAAGCATCCAGGGCTTTCTTTTGGCATTAGCGGAACCTATGCCGAACAAGTTGCCGGCACGCACGATGCTTTTCGTGTGAAAGAGAATGGTCCGTTCATAGGTCAATTCAGGCTATGGAATGCCCGGCTCCAGGTCCACGAGTTTGCTCTCACTTGCCTGGTTGACCAAGTGCAAACGCCTTGCGCGCCAAGTGAACCTCTAGTCCGCCTGGTAACGCTGGAGGCCGACCAAGAATTCTTGTTACCTATAGAAATTCGCGGTTTGGCGCGAGGTCTGCATGATTTTTCTGTCACGTTCTGGCAAGGCCCTTATGCGGATGCTGACGACCCGGCAGCGGACAGTCGTGTCTTCGATTCCGATACGTACCGTGCGCGCGTGAGCCTCTTTGTGGGCGGCGATCCCACGCCTCCGACGGTCACTGTTGACAAGCCGAAGGGACTACCATCCCATAACTTTGGTTTGATTTACGTTGGTCGAGAATACGATCCTCGTGACGAACACGGCGGATTTCCAATGGTAACTCACCTAAAGACATCTGCCAACGAGCTATTCGATCTCTATGTTCATCTCAACAACAAGGAGAACGCTGGAATTGACGTGGCTATCACAGCGTTCTTGGATTACCAACAGACGCCCATCTATCGCCAAGGTATCCCTCACACTCCGCTCTATGTACACGTTCCCACTACCACCTGGCAACCCATAGCGGTCCAAATACAGGCTCCGGACAAACCGGGATCCTACGAGCTCATTGTCGTCGGAACGCTGTTCCCCGTTGCGCGGTTAGATGTAGAGACAGAAAAATCCTACGGCATCAATGCGCTTATCAATAATGCCTACTCTTCGGCCAGGATTTTGCTCAAAGTAGAGTGACGCTCCATCTTGCAGACAAATGCGCGCACGATGGAAACACTAGAGCGAGTGTCGCCTGCCTGCGGCAGGCAGCGATCAGGAGCCTGTCTCGCCAATGGCAAAGGAGCCAGAATCAATAAGGCAAGGCTCGCAGCGCATGCGCCAGAACCCGCGCTGCGCTGACGTACTCGGCCAGCGAGAGGTGTTCCTGCGGAGTGTGATCGAGGCTCGCATCCCCCGGCCCATAGGCCACCATCGGGCAGTTCCAACGCGGCCCGACGACGTTCATGTCCGACGTGCCGGATTTGACCACGAACCCAGGCTGCGCGCCCTGCGCGCGAATCGCCGCCAGGAACGCGCGCACGAGCGGCGTGTTCTTTTCGCAGCGATACGCCGGAACCGGGATGCCCCCGACGTGCGCCTCGCCGTCGCCCCGCAGCTCATCGAGCATCGCTTGCCATTGCGCCGGAGGAACGCCGGGCGGCAGGCGCAGGCCGATCTGAAGAAACGCTCGCTCCTCAAAGCCGTCGCTCTCCGAGCGCATCTCGCGCAGCGTCGGCGAGAGTTGATCAAAGATTTTGGAGCGCCCGACATTGTACCGATCGGCAAACGCTTGGACCCGATTCCAAAAGCTCACCGCAGCTTCGCACGCGCTCTCGCTGCCAGAGGCCGTGTGACTCGATGCTCGATGCACGCGGTACTCGAACCACAAGCTGCCGCGATAGCCCAGCGTCACGCGCTCCCAACCGCTCGGCTCGCCGATGACAGCAAACTCGGGGCGATACTGCTCGACAATGTGCCAGGCACCCTTCGAATCGCCTTCCTCTTCGACTGCGCCAATGACGACGATTTGCCAACCGGGCCGGGCGCCGACCTGTGCCACAGCGTCTACAAAGGCGGCCAGCGGCCCTTTGGCATCCACCGAGCCACGACCGTACAAGGTATCGCCTTCGACGCGCACCGGGATCTCGCCGGGCACTGTGTCAATGTGCCCAAGCAAGACAACCTGGCGCGGCCCCTCGCCCATCACGCCGACTGCGTTGCCTGCTTCGTCGGCAAAGGCGCGGGTAAACCCCAGCCCCGTCATGCGTGAGGTCAACCACTCGACCGCCGCTCGCTCCTGCCCGGTCGGGCTAAAGCGCTGCACCAATCCCAGCAAAGTCTCCAGGTCGCTCCAATCGCTCATGTGCTCGGATGCTCTCTTATGCCCGGCGCTCCCCGATCGGGCAAAACGGCAAAGCCATCTCCCCGATATACCGGGAGGTGGGCCGAATGAGACGATTATCGGCGTACTGCTCCAAGATGTGAGCAATCCAGCCAGCCGTCCTCGACGCAGCAAAGACAGCAGTAAAATATTCGGCCGGGATACCGAGCGCGTGCTGGACCGTGGCCGAGTAAAAATCTACATTGGGATAGATGCCCTTGGCTTCCATGACCGCCTGTTCGATGCGCCGCGAGATCTCGTACAGGTGATTCACGTTGCGCGACTCGCACAGCAACTGCGAGTATCGGCGCAAATGTCGTGTGCGTGGATCCTCCGTCCGATAAACACGGTGCCCAAAGCCCATGATGCGCTTTTTGTTCTCCAACATGCCCGCAATGTACGCTTGCACGGTCTCGACATCGGGAATGTCCAGGATCATCTCCATCACCCGCTCATTCGCGCCGCCATGCAACGGGCCTTTGAGCGCGCCCAGCGCGCCCGCCAGCGCCGAGTGCATATCGGCCAGCGTGCTGGCGATCACGCGCGCTGTAAAGGTGCTGGCGTTCAGCTCGTGATCGGCCTGCAAGACCATCAGCACCTCCATAGCTTTCCGCTCCAGCTCATTGGGCGGCGTGCCGCGCAGCATGTACAGGAAATTCGCCGAGACGCCAAAGTTGGGATCAGGCGAAAGGAGCGGCAGGCCGGAGCGCACACGATGCAAATCGGCGATGATGGTCGGGACCTGGGCCAACAACCGTTTAGCCTTCCGTTGGTTTGCTGCCAGGGATCGGTCCTCGACGTCAGGATCGAAATTCGCCAACATACTGACGGCCGTGCGCAGCACGGCCATCGGATGGCTGTTGGGCGGCGTGAGCCTGAGCATCTCGACCACCTGGCTGGGCAGGCGCATTTCGGCGACGATCTCGGAGCGGAAGGTATCGCGTTCGGCCAGCGTGGGCAGCCGACCATGCCAGAGCAAAAAAACCGTCTCAGTAAAAGACACGTTCTCTGCCAGGTCGTGGATGTCATAGCCTTGATAGAGCAACCGGCCATGGATGCCATCCACATAAGAGATGCTGGTCTCGGCTGCAACCACACCTTCCAATCCACGGATCGCAACTTTTTCTCCATTCGTATCGGACATTTTTTCCTCCTCCTTCGTCGAATGATGAGAACCTACTCATGCTATCCCAGGCGCTGGCGCACCGCCCGCGTGAAATCGGCTGTCGTCGCTGCGCCGCCCAGGTCGGGCGTGCGGATGCCGGCCGCGAGCACCGCATGAACTGCCTGACGCAAACGCTGCGCGGCCTGCGCGTGCCCGAGCATCTCCAACATCATCGCCGCCGAAAGCATCGCTCCGATGGGATTGGCGATCCCCTTGCCCGCAATGTCCGGCGCCGAGCCGTGCACCGGCTCCAAGACCGGGGTGCCCTCGCCCACGTTCGCCGAAGGCGCAATCCCTAATCCGCCCACGAGCGCGCTGGCTTCGTCCGAGAGAATGTCGCCAAACAGGTTCGTCGTCACGATCACATCGAACGACTGCGGCGACTGGACCAACTTCATCGCCGCGCTGTCCACCAACAGCTCTTGCGTGACGACCTGCGGATATTCCCGCGCCACATGCAGCGCGCACTCGCGGAACAGGCCATCGCTCACCTTGAGCACATTGGCCTTGTGCACCACCGTCACCACAGGCGCGCGAGACGGGTCGTGTCGAGCGGCGCGCTGCACCGCCTGCTCGAACGCCACACGCACGATGCGCTCGCTGGCCGCGCGTGTGATGACGCGCTCGGCAATCGCTGTATCACCTTCGCGTCGCTCGCGCCCGCTATAAAGCCCCTCACTGTTTTCGCGCACGATGAGCAGGTCAATGCCTGGCCGCGAAAACTCGCCGGGCAGCGATTGGCACGGACGCAGGTTGGCGTACAGGTTCAGCTCCTGGCGCAGCGCCAGGATCGGACTGCGATAGCCCTGCATCCCGCCAAAAGGCGAAGCGGTCGCGCCAAACAACACGGCGTCGGCCTGGCGCGCCATCTGAAGGGTCGCTTCGGGCAACGCCTCGCCGCGCCGCTGGAAACACTCGAACCCCGCCTCTGCTTCGACAAACGTCAGGTCAAGCTCAAGCGATTGTAATACCTGAACTGCGGCCGGGATCACTTCCTTACCAATGCCATCGCCGGGGATGAGACAAATCGTTTTCATTTTCGATTGTAGATTGCTGATGGCTGATTTTGGATTTGAGAAACGGAATCAGGCCACCGATTTTCAAGATCGCCTGGACGTTGGGTGGAAACGGCGCAAAGGCGAACGTGCCCGCTGGCAAATGAATCTCGCCATGTTCCAGGTCAATTTCGACCCAATCGCCCGCGTTTGCAGCGGCGACGGCTGCTGGACAGACAATGGCAGGCAAGCCTTGATTGATGGCATTGCGGTAAAAGATGCGCGCAAAGCTTTCGGCCACGATAGCCGCTACACCGTTGTATTTCAAACAGCTCGCAGCCTGCTCGCGCGAACTGCCACAGCCAAAATTGCGCCCGGCCACGATCACATCGCCCGGCTTGACGTTGCGGGCAAACGTCGGGTCAAGGTCTTCCATCGCATGCGCCGCGATCTCGTCCGGCTTGCGCAGCGTGTAGGTGTATTTGCCGGGAAAGATCAGGTCGGTGTTCACATTGTCGCCATATTTCCATACCTGGTTATTGGAGGTTAGAGATTGGAGATCGGGTATTGGGTATTGGGTATTGCGCTCTGCGGCGGGTGATTTGCGACTTGCGTCATACGACTTGGGTTTTTGATTGAGGATTGAATGTTGCGCATGGGATTCACGCACCGCAATCCGCAATCCGAAATCCGAAATCAATTCAGCAGGATGTATAATGCGTCCAGCAACCGCGCTGGCGGCAACAACGGCAGGAGAGGCAAGATAAATCTCCGCGTCGGGCTGACCCATGCGTCCTTTGAAATTGCGATTGGCGGTCGAGATGACCACTTCACCGGCGGCCGGGATGCCCAGGTGATTACCCATACACGGCCCGCAGCCCGGCACACCGATCACCGCGCCCGCTTCGATCAACGTTGACAGCACGCCGCGCTGCATCGCCTGCCCATAAACCTGGCTCGAGGCCGGGATGACGAGCAGCCGCGTGCCCGGATGGACGCGCCGCCCGCGCAAGACCTCGGCCGCTGCTGCCAAGTCCTCCAAGCGACCGTTCGTACATGTGCCAATGAACGCCATATCCACGCGCTGACCAGCCACCTCCGAAAGTGGCCTGACATTGTCCACGTCCGGCGGGCACGCGACGAGCGGTTCGATCTGATCGAGATTCAACTGGTACTCGGCCTGGTAGCTCGCATCGGAGTCGGGGTAGAGAGCAAGATTCTGGATTGCTGATTGCTGATTGCTGATTGCTGATTCTGGTCTCTGACCTCCGACTTCCGACCTCTGAACCAGCCACTCAAACACTGCCTCATCCGGCGCGAGATAGCAATTCTTGACCCCAAATTCCGCCATCATGTTCGGGATGACCATGCGGCTTTCGAGCGACAGGGTCGCCAGGCCGGGGCCATTGAATTCGAGCGAGGCGTACAGGCCACCGTCCGCGCCGAGCTGTCCGATGAGGTAGAGGCACAGGTCTTTGGACGTGACGCCGGGCAAGAGTGAACCTGTCAGCGTGACGCGGACCGCTTCCGGGACGCGCTGCCACAGGCGGTCCGTCGCCCACAGCGCAGCGACCTCGCTCCGGCCCACCCCGGCGCCGAACGCGCCCAGCCAGCCGTAATGCGTCGTGTGACTATCCGCACCCAAGATGACCTGACCGGGCAGGATCAGCGCCTCTTCCGAAATCACCTGATGGCAGATGCCGCGCCCGACCTCGAAAAAATAACGGACACCTTGCTCGCGAACGAACGCGCGCGTCTCGGCGTGATTTTGCGCATGTTGAGGCGTGGGCGGCGGCGCAGCGTGATCGAGTGTGATCACGAGCTTATCCGGGGCGACCACCTTGTGCGCGCCGAGTTCCCGAAAGATTTGCGCGATAGCCGCCGTGTTATCGTGCGAAAGGATGCGATCGGGTGTGACCTCGACAATCTCTCCCGCACGCACTTGGGCAAGCCCAGCCGCACGGGCCAATACTTTTTCCGCAAACGTCCTTCGATGGCTGATGGTAAACACTCCTTCTCAGATTGCTGATCAGGTCACGTGGGCAACACGTCCCAATCCAAAATCAGCGATCCAAAATCTACAATCTTCAATCCAACCGCTGCACAATACGGCGGCGCGCGTCTTCGGGCAACAAGAGCTTGGACAGGCGAAATTCATCCGTCGCAATGTGCAGCAGCAGCTCGGCCGGCGATTGACCGTTGATCGAATAAACCCGATCCTTGAAGCGCGCCGTGATCGCGCGCGCCGTGGCTTCGTCCAGTTGGAAATAGTGAATCTCGTGCAAAAAGTAATGGATGACGTTCCAACCCGAAAGCGGCCCCAGCAAGATGTCGCGCTCGCTCACGCCAAACAGATCGAGCGGGTGCGCTTCATAGGTGCTCGCATCGTTGAGAATCGCGCCGGCATGGACGCCGGCTGTGTGCGTGCGATTCGTCAGGCAGACTGGCTCCTTGGGCGGCACCAGCATCTTGAGCTTGTCCGCCGCCAGCACATTGATCGGATACGAGCCGCGCAGGTGATAGCCTTCGAGGTGATCGTAATGGCCGTCAATGAATAGATTGAACAGCAGCGCCGTCAGCGACGTAATGCCCGACCGCTCGCCGATGCCGAGCAAGGTCGTGTTGACGTACGGCACGCCACAGCGCACAGCTTCCATCGCGTTCATCACGGCCATGCCGCGGTCGTCGTGAAAGTGAGCCTCCAGCGGTGTGTTGGGGTAACGCTCGCGCAGGGCCTGCACGCGCAGAGCCACCTGAGCCGGCGTCGCCACGCCAACTGTGTCTGGCATCCCCAACCGATCCACCAGCTCGGCCACCGGATCGTACACACGATACAGATCGTCCAATCGCGTGCGAAAGGCATCTTCGCCGCTAAAGCGCAAAATCAAGTACGGGTGATTGCGTCGCAAATCTTCCAACAGGCCGCGCGTCTGGGTCACAATTTCATCCACGTCTTTGCCGTGATTGAACGCGCGCGATTGCGGCGAGGTGCCCATGTACATATTGAGGCCATCGAATCCGGCGGCGATGGCCGCCTCCACATCGCGCGGGTGAGCGCGCACGTGCGCCAGCAAAAAGGTATAGCCTTTTTGCGTGATCAGGCTGTCGCGCTCGGCCTTGAGCGCCTGAAAATCTTCGGCCTCTTGCGCACTAACCACAGGAGCAAATGTCTCGACGAACTTGACGCCGTACAAAATCAGCGCGCGCAAAAGCTCGACCTTGTCGGTCTGGGTGAAAAAGTACTTGTGATGGTCGTGCAGCAGCGACGTTTGCTGGCCCTCGCGCAGTGTCGTGTCTAAAACTTCGAGAGGGCGAGGATGATACTCTCGAAAACGGTCAACAGGTTCAGTGCCCATGGTCAACAAGCCTCATCCTTGACCTTCCTCCAACTCCCCCCGCTTCGCAGGGGGAGAGCATGCGGGGGAGGGATGCTCTGAAAAATAGATCAAATTTCCAATACCGGCTCGGCCAGGACCTGGGCCAGCGTCGTGACCACATCATCCAATTGCTCGCGGGTGATGACCAGCGGCGGCAGGAAACGGATGACATTCATGCCCGCTGGAAGCGCCAGCACGCCGTGCTCCATCAACGCTTGCAAGAACGGCGCCGATTTCTTCTTCAGCTCCACGCCCACCAGCAGCCCCAGCCCGCGCACCTCGCGGATGAGCGGCGAATTGATCTCTTGCAGCCGCTCTTGGAAATACGCGCCGTTTTCGGCGGCGCGCGCGGGCAGGTCGAGGCGCTCCATCTCGTCCAGCGCCGCCAGCGACGCTGCGCACGCGAGCGGGTTGCCGCCGAACGTCGAACCGTGAATGTGGCCGGGCAGCACGCCCAACCGCTCGCCGATGAGCGTCGCGCCCATCGGCACGCCGCCGGCGATGGATTTGGCCAGGCACACCAAGTCGGGATGCAGATCGTAATGCTGAAACGCAAACATCTTGCCGGTGCGACCAAAGCCAGTTTGCACTTCGTCCAAGATCAGCAGCGCGCCTCGCTCGCGGCAAAGCTGCTCTGCGCCGCGCAGATATTCCGCCGAGCCGGGATACACGCCGCCTTCGCCCTGCACCACTTCGAGCAACACGGCCGCAGTGCTTTCGGTGATGGCCTGCTTCAAAGCCTCCAGGTTATTGTACGGCACGTGGCGAAAGCCCGGCACCAGCGGCTCGAACGGCTCACGATAGGCCTTGTTCCACGTAGCGGAAAGCGAGCCGAACGTGCGCCCGTGAAAGCCACGCATGGCCGCGACGATCTCGACGCGGTGCGTGGACGCGCGAGCGAACTTGATCGCCGCTTCGACCGCTTCGGTCCCTGAGTTGCACAGATATACGCGCGGCATTCCCGTCAACTGGCACAAGCGAGCCATGAGCGCCGCGCGCTTGTCGTTAGGAAAAATCTCGGTCAACGAAACAAGCTGTCTGGCCTGTTCGGCAATCGCTGCGGCGACAGCGGGATTCGCGTGACCCAGATTAGCCGCGCCCTGCCCGCCTACGCAATCAATGTACTGGCGACCCTGATCGTCCCACAACCACGCGCCTTCGCCGCGCACCATGACCACGCTGCGCTTGTGGTACACGCCCGAAGTGTGTTGGCTTTCGAGGGTGATGGTGTCTGTCATAGAATCTTCCATTTTTGATTGTAGATTGAGATGTGATGGTCAATCAGCAATCAGCAATCTACAATCAGCAATTCCGCAAGTGCTCTTGCAGGCTGCGATAGCGCAACTCTTTGGCGCGCAGCGCGCGGATGCCCGCGACCGCCGCTGCCGCCGCCGAAAGCGTCGTGAGCAGCGGCACGTCCATCCCGATCGCCGCCTGGCGAATCTGCATCCCGTCCGAGTGTGAACCTCGCCCGCGCGGCGTGTTGATGATGAGCTGCACCTTGCCCTCGCGGATCAGGGTCACGACGTTCGGCGCGCCCTGTGAGACTTTGGCAACCGCCTGCGCCGGCAGGCCGACCCTTTCCAGATACTGCGCCGTGCCGGAGGTGGCATAGAGCAAAAAGCCCATGCGATGCAGATCGCGCGCGATCTTGAGCACCGCGCCCTTGTCGAAATCGTTCACGCTGATCAGCGCACTGCCTTCCAGCGGCAAGCCCGCCCCGGCCGCCAGTTGCGACTTGGCAAACGCATGACCAAAGTTGGACGCATGCCCCATCACTTCGCCCGTGCTGCGCATTTCGGGGCCAAGCAGCGCATCGCTGCCGTGCAGCTTTTTGAATGGCAGCACAGCCTCTTTGACGAAAAAGCCATCCACGTGTGGCTCTTCGGTCAAGTTTAATTCGGCCAACGTATGTCCGGCCATCACCTTGGTCGCCAGCCGCGCCAGTGGGATGCCGATGGCCTTGCTCGCATACGGCACCGTGCGCGACGCGCGCGGATTGACCTCGAGCACGTACACAATGTCATCCCGGATCGCAAACTGGACGTTCATCAGCCCGCGCACGTCCAATGCCAGCCCCAATCGCTGCGTGTACTCGCGCATCGTTTCGAGATGATACTGGCTGATGCGATAGGGAGGCAGCACGCACGCCGAATCGCCCGAGTGGATGCCGGCCTCTTCGATGTGCTGCATGATCGCGCCGATCACCACGCGCTCGCCATCGCCCAGCGCATCCACATCGGCCTCGTAAGCGTCTTCGAGAAAACGATCCACCAGCAGCGGCTGGTCGGGCGCAGCGGCGATAGCCTCTTGCAGAATTTGGTCGAGCTGTTCGTCGTCTTCCACAATTCGCATCGCCCGGCCGCCCAGCACGTAAGAGGGACGCACGAGCAGCGGAAAGCCAAGCCGCCTGGCGATGTCTCGCGCTTCGTCGAGCGAATGAGCGATGCCATTTTCGGGCTGCGGGATGTCCAGTTCTTGAAGCAGGTTGGCAAAGAGCTTGCGGTCTTCGGCCAGCGCAATGGACTGGGGTGACGTGCCGATGATCGGGACGCCCGCGGCCTCGAGGTCGTGTGCCAGGTTGAGCGGCGTCTGCCCGCCCAGTTGCACAATCACACCCTGCGGCTGCTCGCGCTCGACAATGTTCAACACGTGCTCGAGTGTGAGCGGCTCAAAATACAATCGGTCTGCCGTGTCATAATCGGTCGAGACGGTCTCCGGGTTGCAGTTGACCATGATCGTCTCATACCCCAGCTCGCGCAGCGCAAACACCGCCTGACAGCAGCAATAATCGAACTCGATGCCTTGCCCGATGCGGTTCGGCCCGCTGCCCAGGATCATGATCTTTTCGCGCTCCGTGGGGTTGGCCTCGTCGCCTTGCTCGTACGAGCTGTACAGATACGGCGTCTGCGCTTCAAATTCCGCCGCGCACGTATCCACGCGCAAAAAGCTCGGCACGATGCCCAGCCGCTGGCGAAGCGCGCGCACGTCCGAGGCGCTCACCGGATGCTGCGGGCGCGAAAGCAAGCGCGCGATGCGGCTATCGGCCAGTCCCGCCCGCTTGGCGCGGCGCAACAGGCTCTCCAGACCCTTCGGGTTTTCAAAACCCAAAGGGTCTACTTTCGATAGCTCCGCTTCCAGTTCCACGATTTGCTTCATCTGCGCGAGGAACCAAAGGTCGTAGCCGGTCGCCTGAGCAATATCTTGCGAGGACACGCCGCACTGCAACGCGCGATATACCTCCAAGAGCCGCGTGGACGTGGGCACGCGCAATGCATCGAGCGAAGGGACGCCGGTTGGCGCCGGCCGCTTGGGGCCAGAGCCATCCAGCGCGTCCACGCCGATTTCGAGCGACACGATGGCCTTGTGCAATGCCTCGACAAAGGTGCGCCCCAGCGCCATCACTTCGCCCACCGATTTCATCTGCGGCCCGATCTGCCCGTCCACGTGCGGAAACTTTTCAAACGCCCAACGTGGGATCTTGACGACCACGTAATCGAGCGATGGCTCGAATGAAGCTTTGGTCTGCCGCGTGATGTCGTTGGTGATCTCGTCCAGGGTGTAACCGACCGCGACGAGCGTGGCGATTTTGGCGATCGCAAAGCCGGTGGCCTTGGAAGCCAGCGCCGACGAGCGCGAGACGCGCGGGTTCATCTCGATCACCAGCGCGCGGCCATCGTGCGGGTTGACGGCGAACTGGACGTTCGCGCCGCCCGTCTCGACGCCGACCGCGTTCATCACACGCCACGCCAGGTCGCGCAAAACTTGATATTCGCGGTCGGTGAGCGTCTGGGCCGGGGCGACGGTGATGCTGTCGCCCGTGTGCACGCCCATCGGGTCGAGGTTTTCGATGCTGCACACGACGGCGAAATTGCCTATGCGGTCGCGCATCACTTCCAGCTCATACTCTTTCCAGCCCAGCACCGATTCTTCGAGCCAGGCCTGATGAACGGGCGAAGCGCGAAACGCCTTGTCCACTGCTTCGACCAGATCGGATGGCGCATTGACCCAACTGGCGCCTGACCCGCCCAACGCAAACGATGAGCGCACGATGAGCGGATACCCGATCTGGCGGGCCAGCCCCTCCGCTGCTTCCATCGAGCGAACTGCGCCGCCCCGGGGCACCGGGATGCCGCTGGCCTGCATCGTATCGCGGAACAGCTCCCGGTCTTCGGCGATCTCGATCGAGCGGATGGACGCGCCGATCAGTTGAATGCCATACCGGTCGAGCACGCCATGCTGATGGAGCGCCTGCGCCATGTTCAGCCCGGTCTGCCCACCTACCGTCGGCAAGAGCGCATCGGGCCGTTCTTGCGCGATGATGGCCTCCAGCGACTCGAGCGTGATCGGCTCGATGTAGGTTGCGTCGGCCAATTCGGGATCGGTCATGATCGTCGCCGGGTTCGAGTTGACCAGCATCACACGATAACCTTCGGCGTGGAGCGCCTTGATCGCCTGCGTGCCGGAATAATCAAACTCGGCGGCCTGACCGATCACGATCGGGCCGGAGCCGATGACGAATACGGTGTGGAGGTCGGTTCGTTTTGGCATTTCTGATTTCTGATTTTAGATTGTTGATTGCTAATCTCCAATCAGCAATCTACAATCCTCTCGAAGAATGACGCAAAAACACCGTGCGCATCGTGTGGGCCGGGGCTGGCTTCGGGATGGAACTGTACGCCGAACACGGGTCGGTCGCGTAGCGCCAGGCCTTCGACCGAGCCATCGTTCAGGCTGACGTGCGTGATCTCGACGTTGCCGGGCAGCGTGTCCGCGTCCACGATATAGTTGTGATTCTGCGCTGTGATCCAGGCCCGGCCGCTCCGCAAATCCTTGACCGGGTGATTGCCGCCGTGATGCCCGAACTTGAGCTTGCGTGTGCGCCCGCCCAACGCCAGGCCGATCAACTGGTGGCCCAGGCAGATGCCCAGCATCGGCACGCCGCTTTCGAGCAACCGGCGCGTCGTCTCGATCGCATAGGGCACGCCCTCCGGGTCGCCGGGGCCGTTGGACAGCAAGACGCCATCAGGCCTCAGCGCCAGGGCCTGCTCGGCGCACGCCGTCGCCGGCAGCACCACCACAGAAGCGCCGCGCGCCGCAAGATGCCGAAGGATATTGAGCTTGACGCCAAAATCGTACACGACGATGTGCAGACCCGAAGGGTTGGGGAAACCCTTTGGGTCTTGCTCCTCCATCCAGGTGTACGGCTCGCAGCACGTGACCTGCTGCACCATGTCTTGCCCTCCCAGGCCGGGCCAGGCGCGCGCCATGTCGCCAAGTTTTTCAGCAGACGTGCCCTGCGTGGAAAGCGCGGCGCGCAGCGTGCCGCCCTCGCGCAGTTTGCGCGTCAAAAAGCGTGTGTCCACTTCGCTGATGCCGGGCACGCCGTGCTCGGCCAGCCAATCGGGAAGCGTCCGCGTCGCGCGCCAGTTGGAGACGATCGGGCTGAGCGAGCGGATCACGACCGCCGAAACTTGCGGAATCTGCGATTCGTCATCCTGCGCGTTGATGCCCACGTTGCCAATGTGCGAGGCCGTGAACAACACGCCCTGCCCACGATACGATGGGTCGGTGAGAATCTCCTGATAGCCGGTCATGCTGGTGTTGAACACCAACTCAAAGACCGCGTCGGCCATCGCGCCGAACGCCTGACCGCGCAAGACCGTTCCATCTTCCAGAACCAGAGTGGCTTCCGACGACGCCATAGCATCATCCTGTTTTGGATTGCAGATTTTAGATTGCCGATTGTTCGCGCCCCTACAGGGCACTGCTCAGAAACTTGCTGGCGTGGGCGAAGGCACTACCTTCGCCCTACCCGAGTGTCCGCCCGCCGATGAACCCTTCGCTTCGCTCAGGGCAGGCTCGGCGGGCTACACAGCGACGCTGGCTGAAGCCAGCTTGGTCCGATTCATCGGGCGCGGCTCTTTAATCTGAGATTACGGTGCCGTGGCCGGCCAACGCGCGCTGCACCGGCTCGGCCACCCGTCCATCGGCAAAAATCACCCGCCGGACGCCATGATCGAGCGCCTCACTTGCGCCCAAGACTTTTTTCTTCATCCGGCCTTCGGCAAAACCAAGCGAAGCCTCCAATCCGGAGCGTTCGAGGTGCGGGATGAGCGTGCTTTCGTCGGGAAAGTTGCGCATGAGGCCGGGCACATTGGTCAGCAGAATCAGGCTCTCGGCCTTGAGCGCGCCCGCGATCATCGCCGCCGCGCGGTCGGCGTCTACGTTGAGTGCCACGCCTTCCGGCGAGATCGCCAGCGGCGCGATGACGGGCGTATAGCCCGCAGCCAGCAACACCTGAAGCAGCTCAGTGTTGACCGTCTGGATCGTGCCGGTGTGATCGTCATGAAGCATCTTGACCTTGCCGTTCTCGACGGCGCGGATCGCCTCCTTGCGTCTGGCGATCATCAACCGGCCATCCACGCCCGAAAGCCCTAGCGCGTTCACGCCACGGCGTTGAAGCGCCTCGACCAGCAGCGTGTTGATCTTGCCCGCTGTCACCATCGCAAAAATTTCGAGCGTCGCGCGGTCGGTGTAACGACTGGTGTAGCCCGAAGGCGAGGTGACAAACTTGGGCGGATGCCCCAACTGCTCCGAGAGCTTGTTCGTTTCGTCCGAGCCGCCATGAACCAGCACGACTCGCTGGCCCTGTTGCACAAGATGCGCCACATCGCCCAAGATCGCCTCCAGGTTTACACCCGCCGCGCCGCCCATTTTCACGACAATTGTTGATTGTTGATTGCTGATTGCTGATCGGTCTCCAGGTTGCATGACAACTCACTTCCGATAGAGATGAGAACGAGCAGTTTTGACCGAGGCCGTGAGAATGGCAACCAACTCGTCGGCTTCTTTCATCAAATCTGCGAGGTGCTTCTCGGAGACGATCCCTGCCTCGATAAGCATTTCCATCCAGTGG
Source organism: Thermoflexales bacterium (assembly GCA_034434835.1). Lineage (GTDB taxonomy): Bacteria > Chloroflexota > Anaerolineae > Fen-1058 > Fen-1058 > JBGLNJ01. Next base: position 17,883 of record DAOTXX010000021.1, read on the forward strand.
AGCGATTCGTCGGCTTCCTCGATTGCAATGCCGACTTTGGAGATAAAATCCGCCTTTGAGCGCCCACGACAAGCAGAGCGATAATTCGCCCCAACGGATGTCCCGGCGCGCAGCAATTGGTTCCCGATCACGTTCGCCGTCCGCGTTGAAGGCAGAGCCTCCACCAGGCGGATAACTCGCAAGCCAAACTGCTTGGTACGGCGCTTGAGCTCTTCAGCGTCCATTGTTTCCTCCATTGTTGATTGCTGATTTTAGATTGTAGATTGCTGATTGGAACTGCGTTCGGGTTTCCAATCAGCAATCAGCAATCTAAAATCAGAAATTCTAAATCGGGTGCAACCCGGAGAACTCTAGCCCCATCGTTTCCTCCAACCCGAACATCACATTCATCGCCTGGACGGCCGAGCCGGATGCGCCTTTCATCAAATTGTCAATCGCCGCCAGCGCGACGATGCGGCCCGCGTCCGGGTCCAGCTCAAAGCCCACATCCACGTAATTGGTCCCGGCCAGGATCTTGGGATCGGGGACGCGATACACGCCGCCCTTGTCCTTGACGATGCGGACGAACGGCTCGGCGTTGGCCCACGCGCGGTACACGCGCCAGAGGTCCTTGTCGGTCACGCCCGGTCGGGCAAAGACGTGCGCCGCCGCCAGCGCGCCGCGGATCGTATCCACCGACGTGATCGTGAGGTGTACATTCGTCAGGCCAAGCTCCTGGATGATCTCGGCCGTGTGACGATGACCGGTGGGGGCGTAGGTGCGGATCACCCCGGCGCGCTCCGGGTGATGCGAGCCAGCGTTCGGGGAGGCGCCCGCCTCCGACGAGCCAACCTTGACCTCGACAATGATCGGGCGTGATACGTCAATCAGGTCAGCCTGCTTGAGCGGCAACAGCGCCATGTTTGCAGCCGTCGCATTGCAGCCCACGCCGCTGATGTACGACGCTGTTTTCATCTCTTCTCGATGCAGTTCGGGCAGGCCGTACACAAACCTGGACAGCCACTGCGGCGCTGCGTGATCCGAGCCGTACCATTTTTTGTAGAACGCCGCATCGCGCAACCTAAAGTCCGCCGACAGGTCAATCACCTTGGGGGCCAGCGATGCATAACGCTCGATCTCTTTCTGCGCTTCGCCATGCGGCAGCGCGAGAAATAGCACATCGCACGGCTGAAGTGCCTGGCGCGAGACGAATTTGAGGGTCGTGCGCTTGCGAAGATTCGGATGGAGCGAATAGACGTACTCGCCCAGGTGATGCTCGGACGTAACCTGCGTCAGCTCGACCTGTGGATGGCCGAGCAGCAGGCGCAGCAGCTCGCCGCCCGTATAGCCCGACGCGCCGACAATGACTGCCCGGATCATTCTGTGACACCCGTCAGCGCGTGAGCGGCGTACGACAAGGGCATCTCGAGCGCGGTCATGCCTTTGTGCGCCACACTCAACGTATAGTCTACAATATAGCCGGGGATGTCTACGCCGGTCACCGGCACGGTCGTGTGAAACTCCATCGTGTGATTGATCTCGTTGACGAGCAGGCCGCGCTCCGAGTCCTCGAACACGTCAATCGCCAGCACCCCGCCGCCCACCGCGCGCGCCGCCGCCTGGCAAACGCTGTGCAGCTCGGGCGTGACCGGGCAGACTTCGCCCTGGCCGCCGCGCGCGGTATTGGTGATCCAATGTTCGGACTTGCGATAGATCGCTGCCACCGTTTGATCGCCCACCACGAACGCGCGAATGTCGCGGCCCGGCTTGGTGATGTACTCTTGGATGTAAAAGACGCTGTGCTGGTACGAGCCGAGCGTCTCCTTGTGCTCGAGCAGCGCTTCAGCGGCATCGCGGTCGTTGATCTTGGCCAGCAGCCTGCCCCACGATCCGACGACGGGCTTGAGGACGACCGGGTAGCCGAGTTCCTCAATCGCCTTGAGCGCGGCCTCGGCCGTGAACGCCACGCGCAGCCGCGGCTGCGGCACCCCGGCCTGCTTGAGCGCCGCCGAAGTCGCCAGCTTGTCGCCGCAGGTCGCCGCGACGCTTGCCATGTTGACCGTGGGGATGCCCCAGGCGTTGAGCATCTGTGCCGCATACAATCCGCGCACGAACGAAATGCTGCGGATGAGCACCGCGTCGTACTTGCCCCAGTCCCCCGGCCCGTTGTCAAAGTCGAACACGGCCTCGCCGTCATCGAGCCGATCATACGGAACACCACGCGCCTCCAGCGCTGCCATGAGCCATTTTTCTTCCACGCGCAGTCGTGACATGAGTAACGCGATTTTCATCTTATCCTCCTTCGATGGGGGGCTGCTGATTCTGGATTACGGTGAGGCCTTCAAGGCATGAACCGAGATCCAAAATCAAAAATCCGAAATCCAATTATTCGCCCCAGTCTTCCTCTTCTTTGGGCGCGAGGGCAAGCGTCACCGGATCGAGCGACGTGACTTCAAGCTCCACGCCGCAATCTGGGCAAACCAAAATCTCGCCCAGTTCAGCGCCGCTTTCGATCGGCACCATCGCTTCACATTCAGGACACGTTCCGTTCATCTTTCACCTCTCTGTATTTTGGGTATTGGGTATTAGGGATTGGAGATTCGACCGCTCGCCTGGCGAGGTCGAGCTGCTCACGAACCGCCTGGGGAGCAGTGCCACCGAAGGCAGAACGCCAGGCAATGGCGCGCTCCGGGTCAAAGACTTGATACAGGTCATTCTCGAAAACCGGGTGAATGACCTGCCACTCGGGCAGCGCAAGATCAGTCAGCTCGACTCCAAGCTCTTGGGCGCGTTTGATCGCTCGCCCGACGGCATGGTGCGCCTCGCGGAAAGGCACACCCCGCTGGACAAGATCATCGGCCAGATCGGTCGCCAGCATCGTCGCGTCAATCGCCGCGCGCATCCGATCCGCATTGACCTTGAGCGTGGCAATCGCGCCGTGCATCACGGGCAGGACCAACTCGAGTGTGTCGGCCGCTTCAAAGACGGGCAGTTTGTCTTCCTGCAAATCCTTGTCATACGCCGAGGGCAAAGCCTTGAGCGTCGCCAGCAAGCCGGTCAGCAAGCCGATGAGCTTGCCGCTCTTGGCGCGGATCAGTTCGAGCGGATCGGGATTTTTCTTTTGGGGCATCAGGCTGGAGCCGGTGGAATAGGCATCGTCCAGGACGACAAAGGCAAATTCGGCAGTCGAGTAAAGAATGAGGGCTTCGGCCAGGCGGCTGAGGTGCAGACTGATGAGCGCGGCGCAAAAGAGGAACTCGGCGGCAAAATCTCGATCGGAGACAGCGTCGAGACTGTTGGGGGACGCCGAGTGAAAGCCCAGATCATGACTCAGCGCGTCTCGATTGATAGGAAAGGTGGTACCCGCCAGCGCGCCGCTGCCCAGCGGCGAGACAGACGCGCGCTCGCTCAGATCGCGCAGTCGCTGCCGGTCGCGCTGCAAGGCCCATACGTGCGAAAGCCACCAATGGCTCAGCAAGATCGGCTGAGCGCGCTGCGTGTGAGTGTAGCCGGGCAGGAGGATACCCATGTCTTGCTCCGCGCGCGCGATCAGCGTGGATTGCAGAGCATGGAGTTGAGCCTCCACGCGCTCGATCGCTTCTATCACCCATAGACGAAAATCGGTGGCGACCTGATCGTTGCGACTGCGGCCCGTATGCAGCTTACCCGCGACCGGGCCGACGAGTTCCGTCAGCCGTCGCTCGACCGCCGTATGAATGTCTTCATCGTCGGGAGCAAAGACAAACTCGCCGCGCTCAAACTCGCCTGCGATGATCTGCAAGCCGCTCACGATCTCGTCCGCCTCAGCCTGCGTGAGCACACCCGCCTGCATCAGCGCGCGCGCCCAGGCAATGCTGCCGCGCACGTCCTGCCGGGCCAGTCGTCGGTCGAACGGCAGCGAGTCATTTAACGCAGCAACTGCCGAATCCACAGAACCGCTCAATCGTCCTGTCCAGAGCTTCATCGTCCAATACCCAATACCTAATCTCTGATGATTCTTTCCAATGGCACCGGCGGAATGTCTTTGTCTGCTTCGATGAGCGCGCGGATCTTGAGCGGCAAGCCCCACAACCGGATGAACCCGGCCGCGTCGCTGTGACTATAGATTTCCGAATAGCCAAAGGTCGCAATATCTTCACGATAAAGGCTGTACTTGCTTTGCCGTCCGGTGACGAACACATTGCCCTTGTACAGCTTGAGTTTGATCGAGCCGGTGACGCACTCTTGCGTCTTGGCAAAGAAAGCGTCCAGCGCCTCGCGCAAGGGCGTGAACCACTGACCAAAGTACACGAGTTCGGCGTAACGCTGCGCGACCAGGTCTTTATAGTGCAGCGTGTCGCGGTCGAGCGTGATGGATTCGAGTTCCTGGTGCGCCGCATAGAGGAGCGTGCCGCCGGGCGTCTCGTACACGCCGCGCGACTTCATGCCGACCAACCTGTTCTCGACCAGGTCCACCTGGCCGATGCCATGCTTGCCGCCGAGCGCGTTGAGCGTTTCGACGATCCTGGCCGGTGAAAGCGCCTGGCCGTTCACAGCGACCGGGTTGCCGGCCTCGAAGGCGATCTCGACTTCTTCCGGTTCCTCCGGCGCCTGCTGCGGCAGCACCGAAAGCTGGTAAAGCGAATCTTCCGGCGGGGTGTTGGCGTTCTCCAGCGGGCCGCCTTCGTGCGAAAGATGCCAGAGATTGCGGTCGCGGCTATACAGCGACGAGCCGCTGCTGGCGGGCACCTGGTAGCCGTGGGATTGGAGATAGTTCACGACGTCTTGGCGGGAGCGGATGTCCCACTCGCGCCACGGGGCAATGATTTTGAGGCGCGGGTTGAGCGCGGTATAGGTCAGCTCGAAGCGAACCTGATCGTTGCCCTTGCCGGTGCAGCCGTGCGCCACGGCGTCCGCGCCTTCCTGTTCGGCCACCTGCACCTGATGCTTGGCGATGAGCGGGCGGGCGACCGATGTGCCCAACAAATACTTGCGCTCATAGATCGCGCCGGAGCGGATCAGCGGCCAGAGATATTCGCGGGCAAATTCTTCGCGCAGGTCGCGCAGGATCAGTCTGCTTGCGCCGCTGGCCCGGGCACGCTCCGCCAGGTCCGAGGTCTCTTCGCCCTGACCGATGTCGGCGGTGAAGCAGATGACCTCGCAGTGGTAATTCTCACGCAGCCAGGACACGATGACCGAGGTGTCCAGCCCACCCGAATAAGCCAACACGACTTTTTTGACCATTGTCTTTTCCATCACGCCTCCTGTGTTCAGCTTTTGCAAAGGTCGGCGTCGCTCTTGCCGATCCCGATGAAACCTTCGCATCGGTGAATAAAAAAAGCCCTCCGGGATCGGAGGGCTGTACTGGTTCCTGCTAAATGGCGCGCTGTGTTCTACTCAAACGCGAACAACCCGCCTCCCCTTTGTGGAGAGCCGGACGGCTTACGAGAGCGCTTGAAGCACAACACAGCAGTTTCGAGTTTCATCGCAAAATCAGTGGCTTATCTCAGGTCTAGATTGGTCGCAATTGTACTCACCTGTGCGAAATTGTCAAGGGCGTGAACCTTAAAAATCTTGGCCCGGCTCACGACCTGGTTACACAAATCTCCCCACTTCTGTTATACTACGGGCCGACTGTGCCGAACGCACCCGAGTTTCTTGCGGCGTAGATCGCGCCCGTGAGGGCGCTCCTACAGGGTATAACCTTCCGAAAGGAGTAAATCAGATGGCAAGTGAAGCTCTTGATAGATTGGTCAAATCTTTGGCGGGAACTGTGACAATACAGGATGGGCGGGTCGTCGTTCAAGACGCCAAGCGGCTGCCCGACCGAATGAATGGCCTGGCGTATGAAGCCGCGTTTGGCGATGCGCAATCCAAAGCAGCAGCGCGCTGGCTGATCGGGGAGATCGCCCAGGCGCTAGGCATCTGCCCGGCCTCGATTCACGAGCTGTACATGGCGCGTGGGCGTGGCGACTGCACGTGCCAGTTCACCGTCCCGGCGATGAACCTGCGCATGATCGCCTACGACTCGGCGCGGGCGGTGTTTCGCGCGGCGAAAAAGATTGACGCGGGCGCGTTCATCTTTGAGATCGCCCGCAGCGAAATGACCTACACCGATCAGCGCCCCAGCGAGTACGTTTCGTCTATCCTCGCAGCGGCGATCAAGGAAGGCTATCGCGGCCCGGTGTTCATCCAGGGCGATCACTTTCAGACCGCCGCCAAGAAATATACCGCTTCCCCAGAGACAGAAGTCAAAGCCATCCGCGATTTGATCGTCGAAGCGATCGGCGCTGGCTTTTATAATATTGACATTGACACCTCGACGCTGGTGGACCTCTCCAAGCCGACGCTCCTGGAACAGCAAAGGCTCAACTATGAGCTGTGCGCCGATTTCACCCGGTTCATCCGCGAGCACGAGCCAAAGGGCGTGACGGTCTCCGTCGGCGGCGAGATCGGCGAAGTGGGCCAAAAGAACAGCACCCCGGAAGATTTGGATGCGTTTATGCAAGGCTACAACGCCGCTCGCGGCAGTCTAGCCGGCATCAGCAAGATCAGCATCCAGACCGGCACGAGCCACGGCGGCGTCGTGCTGCCGGATGGCACGCTAGCCAAGGTGGCGATTGACTTTGATGCGCTGCGGATGCTCAGCGAAAAAGCGCGCCAGGAATATGGCATGGCCGGCGCGGTTCAACATGGCGCCAGCACCTTGCCCGAATCTGCATTCAGCAAATTCGTCGAGTCCGGCGCGTGCGAGGTTCACCTGGCGACCGCGTTCCAGACGCTGGTCATGGAGCATCCGGCTGTGCCGGAAGCACTCAAGCAAGACCTGTACAACTGGGTGCTGGCCAACGCTGCTGAAGAGCGCAAACCCAGCGACACGGAAGCGCAATTTGTCTACAAGTCGCGCAAAAAGGCCGTCGGCCCATTCAAGCAGCAATTCTGGTCGCTGCCCGAAAGCGCCAAAGCCTCCATCGGCGCGGACCTGGAAAAGATGTTTGACCTGCTATTCAACAAGCTCTCCATTGGCGGGACAGCCGAACTGGTCCAGCAGTTTGTCCACGCGCCAGAGATCCATCAACCGATGCCGGCCGGTGGCGTGAAGGCAGGTCAGGCCGAGTCGGTCGAGGGATTGGCAGACTGAGAGGATGTGCGAAACGTCAAACGTCAAACGTGATAGGACATGACGTTTCACGTTTGACGGTTGACACATCGAGGATGACCATGAAGGTCTTGATGTCCGTAGATATGGAAGGCATCACCGGCGTGGTGAGCCAGAGCCACACCGACCCCACCCACGCCGAGTATCAACGCTTTCGCAAACTGATGACCGGCGACGCGAACGCAGCCATCGAAGGCGCGCTGGCAGGCGGCGCGACGGATATTGTCGTGAACGACTCGCACGCGAACATGGACAATATTCTCATCGAGGAATTGAATCCGGCGGCGCGGCTCATCAGCGGGTCGCCCAAGCCGTTTTCGATGATGGAAGGCATCGGCTCGGATGTGGATGCTGTGTTCTTGATCGGCTATCATGCGCGCGCCGGTTCTGCTCCCGCGATTCACGATCACACCTGGATGGGATCGATCTTGAACGCGACCTTGAACGGCCAGCCGATGGGCGAGATCCGATTGAACGCCTCGCTGGCGGGCCATTTCGGCGTACCGGTCGCGCTGGTCACGGGCGATCAACTGGCGACGGCGGAGGCGCGTGAGGTGTTGGGCGATGTCGAAACCGTGACGGTCAAGATCGCCGTAGGCCGTACAGCGGCAAATTGCCTCCCCCCGACCAAGACGGCTGCGATCATCAAGCAGGCGGCGCAAAAGGCGTTGGAGCGCAAACGCACCCCGCTCGTCGTCCAGCCGCCCATTACGCTCGGCGTCGAGTTCTGGCGCAGCATCCAGGCGGAACGCGCCGAGCTGTTGCCGGGCGCCCGGCGCACCGGCCCGCGCAGCGTCGAGTGGATCGGCCAGGATATCATCGCCGTCTATCGTGCGTGGCGTGCTCTCACGACATTAGCAGGAAACCCGTGAGCGCAGCCGGAACAATTGAACGCAAGGGCGCAGAGGCGGCAAGGATTCGCCTGTGTGCTCTTGCGTCTTGGCGTTAAAATCCCCACAAGAAGGAGCTGTGTCATGGCAAGCGCATTGATCGTCGGCCCGACTTTTGAAGAGATGCTGCATCCCAACAAGATCGATCCCAAGACGCGCCAAAAGGCGTTGGAGATGAAGGTCCAAGATCCGCTCGACCCGATCAATCTCTTTAACATCACCTGGCGCGACGGCAACGACAACATCTATTACGAGGTGTTGCCGAAAGAACTGACCGGCGTCGAAGCGCCCATCGTTGTGCTGTACGCCAAGGATTTCCCCAGCGGCTCGCACAAGGTCGGCGCGACGTATGCTGTGCTGGTGGACATGGAGACAGAAGGGCTGGTGAACCCGCGTGTCCACACGCTGGTGTGGCCTTCGACCGGCAACTATGGCATCGGCGGCGCGTGGGTGGGCTGCCGGATGGGCTTCAAGTCCATCGTCGTGCTTCCGGCGGGCATGAGCAAGGAGCGCTTTGAGCTGATCGAGTCTTATGGCGCGACGGTCATCAAGACGCCGGGCAGCGAGTCCAACGTCAAAGAGATCTATGACAAAACGTGGGAGCTGCGCCGCGATCCGAACGTGCGGGTGCTCAACCAGTTCGAGGTGATGGGGAACTATCGCTTCCACTATTACGTCACAGGCAACACGATCGTCGAGCTGGCTGACCTGCTCAAGGCGCAGGGCATAGGCAACGGCAAGATCGCCGCGTTCTGCTCGGCGATGGGCAGCGCGGGGACGATCGCGGCGGGCGACCGGCTCAAGCAGGTCTGGCCGGATCACAAGATCGTCGGCCTGGAGCCGATCCAATGTCCCACGCTGTACATGAATGGCTACGGCTCGCACGACATCCAAGGTATTGGCGATAAACACGCCACGTGGATTCACAATGTGATGAACATGGATGCCATCATGTGCCTGGACGACATCGAGTGCAAAAAGGGGTTGCAGATGCTCGTCGAAGAGCCGGGCATACAACTCCTCACCGAAATCGGCGTGCCAGAGGCCCAAGCCAGAAAGCTTTCGACCATCTTTGGCATCAGCGGCGTGTGCAATGTGCTCGGCGCGATCAAGACGGCCAAGTTCTATGGCTTGGGCAAGAACGATGTCATCGTCACCATCTGCACGGACGCGATCGATCGCTACCATTCGGTGATGGCCGAGATGACCCAGCGATATGGCAAGATGGACAAGGTCGCAGCGGGCGCACGGCTGGAGAGCATTTTTTACGGCCAAAAGACCGATTGGATTCACGAGGGGACCAGGGAAATGCGCCGCCAGTGGCACAACTTGAAATACTACACGTGGGTCGAGCAGCAAGGCAAGACCGTTGAGGAACTCGACGCGCAACTCAATCCAGAGTGGTGGCTGAAGGAACAGGCTCAAGTCGCGGAGATTGATAGGCGTATCGAAGCGACACGTAAGTAGAAAGCAATACAGACGATTCGGGCCGGTTAGGTTGACCAGCCCGTTGTGTTGCGCCACTTTACGCGGCAATCGTGACCCGGCGAGGGGCAGCAACTGCGCGCGGAAGCTTGCTCGAGAAACTAGCCAGGTCTTGCACCACGCGATCCACCAGACGGTTGGCGTTTTCGGCTACATAGCCATCCACGTAAGCATGCCCATTGGGGCACACCACCGCGGGCACCTGCTGAATCGTCACCCTGGTCTCGCCGATTTCATAGTCGAGTTCGGTAACCCCCTCAGCTACAAGTTGACCACATTCTGGGCATTTGAAAACCTGCATGATCATCGCCTTGGCGTTCCGGGTATTCCTCAATCACCTCACCAGTTAGAATGACATGAACAATGTCCGGCATGACTGGGATACCGTTTCTGTTTTCTAGCAGTCTGTCGGAGAGCTGATAGTTTCCGCTGAAAATGGTGGCCCAGAAACCCGTTTTCTCGGAGAAAACGGGTTTCTCCGACAGGCTCCTAGGGTGTCGTGAGGCGGCATCAGTTTCAAGTATATCGAGAACTGAGCGCCTGTCAACCTTCCGTTTTGACACCGCGCCCATCCGGTGGTAGCATGGCCGCGAAAGGAGGTCAAGATGAAGTGGGTTACCCGTTCACACGTTCACGTTGACCGTGTGGCCTGCCCATGGCTGATCACGCGATTCATTGACAACCAGGCCGAGTTTCTGTTCGTCCCCTCAAACCAGGTGGACAAGGTCGCTACCGAAACCGGCGCGATTCCGCTCGATGCGCCGGGCGTTGAGTTGGGACATCACGACGATCGCTGCTCATTCGAGTCCATTATGGAAAAGTACGAGCTTAAAGACCCAGCGCTGCTGCGAATGGCAAAAACCATCCACGCTGCCGATATAGCCGCCGACATTGACACCGATCCCATCGCGCGCGGGCTTGAGGCGATCGCCGTCGGCTACAGCCTGCGCTTTCCCAAAGACGAAGAAAACTTGGTGCACCAGTTTGAGGTGTACGATGCCTTGTATGCCTGGTGCCGCCTCCAGGTGGCAAAGGGCCAGTAACCAATACCCAATACCCCACTGGGATGATGCTTGCCTCTGAACTCTCATTCGTGCGTTTCCTGACGACGGATGGTCGCCTCCTGTTCACCACGCGCATCGTGCGGCTGTTCGCGTATGGCTTCCTCTCGGTCGTCCTGGCGCTTTACCTGGCGCAGGTAGGCCTGGCGACAACACAGATCGGCATGCTGTTCACGCTAACTCTCATCGGCGATGCCGGCATCTCGTTGTGGATCACCACCTCAGCCGATCGCATCGGGCGGAAGCGCATGTTGCTGTTGGGCGCAGGGCTGATGCTGTTTGCAGGCGTCATCTTTGCGCTGACGGGAAACATTCTGCTGCTCATCGTGGCGGCCATCGTCGGCGTCATCAGTCCAAGCGGAAATGAGATCGGCCCATTCCTTTCGATTGAGCAGGCCTCGCTTTCGCAAATCATCCCGAACGAGCAGCGCACGCGCATGTTCGCGTGGTACAACCTCGTCGGCTCATTCGCCACAGCGTCCGGCGCGCTCGTCGGCGGCGGACTGGCACAGGCGTTGCAGGCAGCAGGCTATGCGCCGCTCGAAAGCTATCGTGCGGTTGTGCTCGGATACGCTGTGTTCGGTGTGGTCCTGGCGGCATTGTTCAGCCGATTGACGCCGGCGATTGAGGTCAAGGCGCCCACGAGGGCCACCCCCACGATGATGGGATTACATCGCTCTCGCAGCGTTGTCTTGAAATTGAGTGCGTTGTTTGCGATGGATGCATTTGCCGGTGGGTTCATCGTGCAGAGCCTGGTGGCGTACTGGTTTCACGTCCGCTTTGGCGTCGAACCGGCAGTGCTGGGCAGCATCTTTTTCGGCGCCAACATTCTGGCCGGGGTCTCGGCGCTCGCCGCCGCGCGAGTGGCGGCGCGCATCGGGCTGATCAACACAATGGTCGTGACGCACCTGCCCAGCAATGTCCTGCTGATGCTCGTACCGCTGATGCCCAACCTGCCCCTGGCTATCGCCGTGTTGCTCGCGCGATTCAGCATCTCACAAATGGATGTGCCGACGCGCCAATCCTACACCCTGGCCGTTGTTGATCCTGACGAACGCTCGGCCGCTTCCGGCGTGACAACCATTGCGCGCTCGATAGGAGCGGCCCTCTCACCCTCGATGGCAGGAGCGCTGATCAACGCATCATTACTCAGCGCGCCGTTCCTGATCTCAGGTGGACTCAAGATCGTCTATGATCTGACGATCTGGTTCAGCTTTCGCACGCTCAAGCCGCCGGAAGAGCGCGCATAGTCGTGGTATAATCTTCGCATGTCCATCCATGTCCTGCCGAACGAGCTGGTCTCTCAAATCGCCGCGGGCGAAGTGGTCGAGCGGCCCGCCTCCGTCGTCAAGGAGCTGGTCGAAAATGCGCTCGACGCAGGCGCGACCGACATCCGCATCGAGATCGCGCAAGGCGGACGCCAGCTCATCCGCGTGGCCGATAATGGCTCCGGCATCCCCTCGGCCGAAGTTGAACTCGCCTTTGCGCGCCACGCGACGAGCAAGATCGCATCGGCAGACGACCTGAATCGCATCCGCACACTGGGCTTTCGCGGCGAGGCGCTCGCTTCGATTGCGGCCGTCGCACACGTGACGTGCGTCACTCGCGCGCATGACGAAGACATGGGCACCCAGTTGCGCGTCAGCGGAGAGCGCATCACGGAGCGCAAAGGCATCGGCACGCCGCCCGGCACCATCCTCACAGTCGAGGACTTGTTCCATAGCGTTCCCGCCCGGCTCAAGTTTCTCAAAAGCGACTCGACCGAACGTCGTCACATTGACGGGCTGGTGATGCGCTACGCACTGGGCTACCCTGCTGTCCGCTTCCGCCTGACGCACGATGGCCGCACGGCGTTCGAAACGTCCGGCAACGGCAAATTGATTGATGTGCTGATTGCCGCTTATGGGCTTCAAGTCGCGCAAGCGTTGTTGGCGGTCGAAAGAACCGAAGGGGCGATCTCGGTTTCAGGCTATGTGAGTTCTCCTGACCTGTCGCGCGCCAATCGCAACGACTTGACGGTCTTTGTCAACGGACGATGGGTCCAGGATCGTCATCTGACCTTTGCCGTGATACAGGCCTACCACACCATGCTGATGGCAGGGCGCTATCCGCTGTGCTTTTTGCGCGTGGATGTGCCGCCGAATGAGGTGGACGTGAACGTCCATCCAGCCAAGGCCGAAGTGCGCTTCCGCGACCCCGATCAAGTGTTCCGCGCTGTTCAGCGAGCTGTACGCGCCGTCCTGGTCGAGCACATCGCCGCGCCAACGGCTTCGTTTGCTCCAGCGTCACCTGTGCCGCACAAGCCGGCCTGGCCTGCGCCGGAGGATGCAGATCGCCTTGATCCGCTCCGCGCGCTCGGCGCGCCGCCAACACCACCCACCGTCCAGATTCCCATCCCTGCTCCGAGCGCGGCCATTCCACCAGCGCCCCGTCAAGAAGCATTAACTGAGGTCACCCCTCCGCCCCCATCCCCCGTACCTGATACACACCTCCCCGCGCTGCGCGTCCTGGGTCAGGTTGGCACAACCTACATCGTCGCCGAAGGGCCGGAAGGGATGTATCTGATCGATCAACACGCCGCTCACGAGCGTGTGTTGTATGAGAAATTCATGGCCGAGCGCGAGCGGCAGGGCATCCCCATTCAAAATCTCCTGGAACCACAGCCGGTAGAAGTGCCCCTCGAAAGCGTCGAGTTGCTGACCGATCACCTCGACGTGTTGGCGGGCATCGGCGTGACGCTCGAGCCGTTCGGAGGGACAACGTTTCTGTTGCGCAGCGTCCCGGCGATCGTTGGACGCCAGGATCCGCAAACGCTCATCACTGACATTGTCGCGGAATTGGATGCGGGGGACGTTCCCCTAGAGGCCACCAAAGAAGCAAGGTTGATTCTGCGCGTGTGCAAACGCGCGGCGATCAAAGCCGGTCAGGTGCTCACACTGACCGAGATGCAAGAGTTGATTCGCCAGCTCGAAGCGTGCGCCACGCCCGGCACCTGCCCGCATGGACGGCCGACGATGATCCACTTGAGCGCGGAGCAATTGGCCAAAGAGTTTGGAAGAAAGTGAAACGTCAAACGTCAAACGTGAAACGTAAGATGTCAAAACGCGCTCGATGACGCACGACGCTTGACGTTTGACTTGCTACATCCGCAAATACCACCGGATGATCGCCGGGCCCCAGAACATGGCGATCAATCCCCCCAAGATGAGAAATGGCCCGTAGGGAATGGCCGTCCGCATCGTCGCCCGGCGCGTCACCAGCAGCAACACGCTAGCCAGTCCACCGAGCAAAACGCCAAGGACGATCGCTACAATCGCGCTGGGAAATCCGACCGCCAAGCCGATGAACGCCGCCAATGTCACGTCGCCCATCCCCAGACCGACCCGGCCAGGATAGACTCGAGCGGCCAGGCCATACGCGACCACAAAAAAACACAATCCCACTGCCCCACCCAACAACGCCGCCTTCCACGTCATCCAATCTGCCACGAAACCGGCGATCAGCGCGAACAAGATCGCTGGCAAAACGATGCGATTGGGAATGAGACGATGCTCGAGATCGGTCGTGGCCAGCACCATCAGGACAGCAATATAGACACAGTTCAACGCACTTCTAAGAGTCACGCCGAACAATGCGCCGTTCAGTCCAAAGAGCACTGCGGTGACGATCGCCAAATAGACCTCGCGCCGGGGAATCGCCGGGGAATCGGGATGTTCAGTATGGATCGCCTCGGCCAGGGGATTCAACAACACGCCCACGACTGCTCCAATGAGCGCCAACAATGTTGAAATGACAATAGCAGTCATCTCCGCTCCGTGAACGAGAATGGCAGCTAATGTATCATGCCAAATTTCAAATGTCAAATTCAAGATTATCAATGTCAATTGACAATTGTCAATTGATAATTTACAATGCAAGCCATGTTTGAAAAGCACCCCACCCTCATTCCCGGCCGCCAACGCCTGAGTGTGTTCATCGGCCTCATTTTGCTTTGCCTGGTGCTGACTCAGTTTGTCCAGGTGCCCACGCGCACCTTTGCGGTCAACGTGTTTGGCTCAGAATTGGGCGTTGATCTTTCGGCCAGTTGGCTGATGGGCGTCTTGTTGGCCGGTCTGGTCTGCACCGGCACCGACGCGCTGGTGCGGACTCATCCGCGCGCGCACGAACTCGAATTGCGCTTTACCTTCGTCTACTGGATATTGCCGGGGCTGATGGGGCTGACGGCGACCAAGCTGCTGGTCGAAGCGCCGACCCGTCCGATCTGGGCAGCCGGGCTGGCAGCCACCGGGCTGCTCTTTGTCATCGTGCTCGTCGCCGAGTACACCACGGTTGATCCGCTGGCGCCAGTGTATCCGCAGGCACGCCTGTTCCTGAACATTGTTGCCTATGCGCTGGCTTTTGCGCTGTTCATCCTGGTCTATCAAACGCGCGGGCGAAGCCTGATCACCGCGACCGCGCTGCTGGTCATCTCGTTCGCCCTGGCGCTCGATCTACTGTGGGGTGCGGAGACATCTCCCGGTCACAAGGCGATGCTTGCCGCGGTGATCGGGCTGATCATGGGGGAATCCAGTTGGGCGATGAACTATTGGCGGATCAGCGGGTGGTCGGGCGGCATCGTGTTAATGCTGATCTTTTACGTGATGACCGGCCTGGCCTCTCAACACTTGCAAGGGAAGCTGTCGCGTCGGGTGCTGTTCGAGTTTTTCGTGGTCGTGGCAGCGGGGATCGGTATGCTGTTAGTCTTTCATCCCTAGCCATGCCTGGAAACGATCAGCCTCTGCAACAACAAACGCGCCCGGACATGCAGCCGTGTCCGGGCGCGTCTCGCATAGATTATCTCATGGTGTTGGAACAGGCGTTGGGGTGCGGGTCGGCAATCGAATGGGCGTCGGCGAAATGATCAGGATGGGGGTAGGGGTCGCCGTCGGAGCCACCGGCGAGCCTAATGGAACGGCGAACAAGGCCAGCCCCATGCTGACCACCACGATCAGGCTCAACAATCCAAACAAGAGTTGCTGGTTAAGACGACTGCGTGTACTCTTGGCCATGCTCGCCTATCCTCGCAGGTGTTTGTTTCGATTATAAGTTGCCTGCGCTCAACTGTCAAACGACGTTTTCCTTGCGAAAGAGCAGGGAGCATCTCGATTTTGGGGCGAACTACTCTCTCTTGCAGAGCAACGTCACTGCGAGCGAGCCGAAGGCTCGCGAAGCAATCCTCGTGCAGCAATGAGATTGCTTCGCGTCCTGCGGGCGCTACTCAGAAACTTGTCCTTATCAGTGCCCGCCCGCCGAATTTATCGCCGCGCGGGCATGCCAAGCACAAGTTTCTGTCGTTAAATATGCTCGCAATGACAGGCAAACTCGCCCCGGGGCTGACATGCACCCAAAGAGCAGAAAGAGCATCGCCGCTTGACATTTGATTTGGCCTTCGCTATAATGTTTCCAATCTCGTAACTGCAAACCCGCACACGGTTCGGAGCTCTGGCGCGAAGCACAAGGTTATCCCAAGTGGGTTGCCTTGCAACCACTATCCTACAACTGGCCAATCTGTACGACGTCCATTTCACTTACTGTCTTGACCTATTGGGTGTATCCGTGATTTCCACATGGAAAAAGGAGGGAACGCGCCCAATGCGACCTACAGGACGGGCTGAATAGGGACCGGGCCTCCCGCGTTCGGCTGACTCGTTGAGCCACCACGCTCAATGAAGAGTGTCTGTCTAGTATCTACACGACTCAGGAGGAGGAGTCCCCATGCGTACTTTCAGAATCGTCAGTTTGTTCGTATTCGCGGCGATGCTCCTTTCAGCCTGCGGCGGCGCTGCGGCGCCCAAGTACCAGTGCACGGATAAACTGGGCTGCATTGACATCGGTCCCAACGATCCCATCCACATCGCGTATGCTATGGTAGTTTCAGGCGAGAACTCGACGCTGGGTCTCGACACGAAATACGGCGCCGAGATCGCCATTGACGACAAGGGCGGCAAGCTGCTCGGTCACACGATCAAGTTCGACGGTCAGGACTCGGGCTGCAACGCCGAAGGCGGGACGACGGCCGCCACCAAGATCGCGGCCGACAAGACGATTGTCGCGGTGATCGGCACCAACTGCTCCAGCGAGGCCGTCCCCGGCGCTCCTATCATCTCGAATGCGGGACTATCCATGGTCTCGCCCTCCAACACCGCACCCTACCTCACCGATCCGGCCAAGCGTGCGCCCGGGTATTTCCGCACAGCCCACAACGATAAAGTGCAAGGCGCAGCCGCCGCCAAGTTTGCGTTTGAACAGCTCAAGTTCACCAAGGCGGCTGCGATTCACGACGGCGGTCCTTACACGGAAGCGCTGGCGAACGTGTTTGCCGACAACTTTAAGAAATTGGGCGGCACAGTCACCGCGGTCGAGGCGGTCAACGTCGGCGACAAGGACATGAAGCCTGTGCTGACCCGTATCGCCGCTGGCAAGCCCGACATCGTGTACTTCCCGGTCTTTATCGCCGAGGGCGGCTTTATCTGCGCCCAGTTCCGTGACGTGCCGGGCCTGGAAAAGGTCCAGATGATGGGCGCCGATGGCATCTTCTCGCCAGACTTTCTCAAGGCTTGTGGGAAGAACGTGGTGGGGATGGACTTTTCCAGCCCCGACTTTTCGGCCTTCGGCAAGGGCTATGAAGATTTTGTCGCCAAATACCTGAAGAAATACAACGTCAAGGGAACGCTGGCCCCGTTCCATGCCCACGCCTATGACGCAGCGAACATGATCTTTGCCGCGCTTGAAAAAGTGACAGTCAAGGACCCGGATGGGACGCTGCACGTTCCGAAGCAAGCTCTGCGCGATGCGCTTGCAGCGACCAAGGACTTTAAGGGCTTGACAGGCAATCTCACCTGCGATCCGAATGGCGACTGCGCCGATCCCAAGATCGCGGTGTATCAGGTTAACGCCGACAACTTTTCTTCACTCACCATGCCCAAGACGCCGATCTGGAAGGCCCAGTAAAACGCTACCCCCTCGCAAGAACACACTCGATGAGCCGGGCTGGTACGGCCCTGCCGCCGGCCCGGCTCGTCCCTATCCTGTCAGATGGAGCGCGTACACATGTTGCAGCGTTTGCCCAAGCGCATTGATCTCACAGACGTTTTCATGTTTGTCACCGGCGGGTTGATCGTTGCGCTGGTCATAGTCGGCTCGACAGCGACGATTCTGGCCGGCAAGTACACCACCAGTCAGTGGTTTGATTTCCTGGTGGCGGGCGTCGCGCTCGGCGGCATCTACGCCTTGATCGCGCTCGGCTACACACTGGTTTACGGCATTCTGCGCATGATCAATTTTGCGCACAGCGAAGTGTATATGGCCGGTCCCTTTACCGCCTATTTTCTGGCCGACGCCATGGCCTCCTCTGGCTTTCTGGAAAAAAACGTGGTGGCGGGGCTTGCAGCGATCTTTGTCCTGGCGATGGTGGTCTCGACCGTCGTGGCGACATTGCTTGAGCGCATTGCCTATCGCCCCCTGCGCTTTGCCCCGCGGCTGGTGCCTCTGATCACGGCTATTGGCGCATCCTTCTTCTTGCAATACTTTTTTCGTGGGTTGTACGGGCCAAACCTCAGAGCCTATCCTGAGATCGAGGCGCTCAAGCGCATTGTTCAAATCGGCGACTTTCGAATCACCTATATGCAAATCCTGGTGATCGTGGCGACGGCACTCATGATGATTGGATTGCAGGTCTTTGTTCAACGCTCGCAGACCGGCAAAGCTATGCGCGCTGTGTCGGAAGACAAGCAAACGGCTGCGCTCATGGGAATTGACATTGATCGCATCATTGTGATCACCTTTATGCTCGGCGGCGCGCTGGCGGGCGCAGCCGGTGTGCTGAACGCGCTGATGTTCAGGCAAGTGAGATTTGATATGGGGTTCATCCCCAGCATTAAAGCGTTTACCGCCGCCGTGCTGGGCGGCATCGGGAACATCCCCGGTGCCATGCTGGGGGGGGTGTTCCTGGGCATCGCCGAGTCCGTCGGTCCCACCCTGTTTCTCGATGGCCTGGGAGTCCCCGCGCCTCAACAACTCAAAGATGTCATTGCCTTTGTCCTTTTGGTTCTCATCCTCATCTTCCGCCCGTCAGGAATTCTCGGCGAACAACTGGCTGTGAAGAAAGCTTGAGGTAAGACGTCCATGATAGCCAAATCGAACGTAGATGTGATGACGCCCATCAAAATCGGGTTGCTCGGTGGGCTTGTGGCGGTGCTCATCGCATTGCAGGGAATGATCCAAGTCTTTAGCGCACGTAACATTGTGGGCGGCGTGATCTCGATGAGCCAGACGCTGTTGCTGATGACGTTCTTCGCTACTGGGTACCTGGCCGTAAGCCGCAGCAGCCATGCCCGTCCCGGTTTCGCGCTTTTCTCCGGCGCATTGTCTGGGCTTCTCGCCAGCCTCATGGTAGTTGTCTTGGTCTTTTTCGGGAGAGCCGTCAACCTGGGCGCCATGATGGTCAATGCAACAGAGGAATTGTACGACTTGCTGACCTTCGAGCAAGGTCTGGTGATGGGCAGCCTGTTCTTGTTAATCTCCGGCGCTGTGCTAGGAGCCCTTTCTGCTCTGATCTTTTTGCTGCCGCCCAAGACGCGCCAGCCCATCGTGACCGCCCTGGTCTGCCTGGTCGCCTTGGGCGTACTTCAAGACTTGGTTACGGTGAGCCTGTCGAACCTGCCCGCGCTAACGCCTGTGCTCAGGTTTCTCTACACTGCAAATGGGCTGTCCGTCGCAGGCGCTGTGACGATCCTGATATTGGTGACCGCCTTCTCCTACTTTTGGTCTGCGAGGGGAGCCCAGATTCAAAATCGGGTCAATAGCCTGCCGCCCACTGGCCGGCTCACTCTGCGATGGAGTGCAATTGGTTTTGGCATTGTCATTCTGCTGTTGCTGCCCAGTATTCTCGGCTTGTACATTAGCGAAGTCCTTGACCTGGTGGGCATGTTCCTGCTGATGGGCTTGGGGCTGAACATCGTCGTCGGGTTCGCGGGCCTGCTCGACCTGGGTTACGTGGCGTTCTTTGCGATTGGGGCCTACACGGTCGGCGTTCTCACTTCGACTGAATTGGGACGCGCTCAAATCATGGGGAGCTGGTGGGCAGCGCTGCCGTTCGGTATCGCCGTGGCCTTGCTCGCGGGAGTCGTCCTGGGCATCCCGGTGCTCAAGATGCGCGGCGATTACCTGGCCATTGTGACCCTGGGCTTTGGCGAGATCATCCGTATTTTGGCATTGTCCGACCTCCTGAAGCCGTTCCTGGGGGGGGCGCAAGGCACACGGGGAATCGCCAAGCCGGACATTGGTCTGATCCAGATCAACTGGGGCCCACAAGCATTCTATTATTTTTTCCTTGTGGGCAGCCTCCTGGTCATCTTTATTACGACGCGCGTCAAGAACTCTCGGCTTGGACGCGCCTGGATGGCCGTGCGCGAAGACGAAGATGTGGCGCAAGCGATGGGGGTTAATCTGGTCGCGACCAAATTGCTGGCCTTCGCCATGGGCGCATCGTTCGGAGGCTTGAGCGGCGCGATCTTTGCGAGCAAACTGGGATCGATCTTTCCACACAGCTTTCAGTTGCTCGTCTCGATCAACGTCTTGTCGCTCATCATCATCGGAGGCATGGGCAGCATTCCCGGCGTGATCGTCGGCGCGCTGGCGTTGGTAGGGCTGCCCGAATTGATGCGCGAGTTCGCTGAATTCCGCTACCTGTTCTACGGCATCGGACTCGTGGTGATGATGCTGATGCGACCAGAAGGGCTGTGGCCCGAAGCAGCGCACCGTCGCGAGCTGCACGAAGCCGAAGCTGAGGCCGAAGTCGAGCCAGCAACGGCCGGCGGCGTGGCGGGCAAGTAGAACACGAAAGCAGCGAAGCGCGATAAGGCAAGAGACCTATGGCAATTCTCACTGCACACAAAGTCACCAAACGCTTTGGCGGGCTGACCGCCGTCAATCTTTTCGACATGGAGGTTAAAGAACATGCCATCCATAGTCTCATCGGGCCGAACGGGGCCGGCAAGACGACCTTTTTCAACTGCGTGACCGGCTTTTATCGGCACGAAGAAGGCTCCATTGTGTTTCAAAACCAGCGACTCGACGGCTGGTCGCCAGACCAGGTCACACAGTTGGGCATCAGCCGTACCTACCAGAATATCCGGCTGTTTGCCAACATGACTGCGATCGAGAACGTGATGGTAGGAGAGCACCCTCACCTTCGTTCGGGGGTGTTCGGCGCGATTTTTCGCACGCCCAGCACCGTGCGTGAGGAAGCCGAGGCAGTGGAAGAGGCCCGCCGGCTGCTCCGCTTTGTCGGCCTGGCTGGCAAAGGCGACCTGCTGGCCAAGAATCTGCCTTATGGGCAGCAGCGCCGACTAGAGATCGCTCGTGCCCTGGCTAGCAAGCCTAAAATGCTGCTGCTGGATGAACCGACCGCCGGCATGAACCCGGCCGAGACCGCCGAGATGACGGCCTTTATCCGGCGGCTGCGCGATGAGTTGGGCATTACGATCTTGCTCATTGAACATCAGATGCGCGTGGTGATGGGCATTTCGGAAATCATCACCGTCATGGATTTTGGCGAAAAGATCGCCGAAGGCACGCCGGTCGAGATTCAGAACAATCCCAAGGTCATCGAAGCTTACCTGGGGCGGGGCAGCGCCTCCGAGATGATTCGGACCACTGCCTAGCAGCCTGTCGGAGAGAACCCTCAAGGAACTGGAGTCGAGGCTTTAGCCGGTGAAAAGGCGACGATTTCCGGTCAAAACCGGCTGAAGCCTTGACTCCAGGACGCCTCTCCGACAGGCTGCTAGAAACCCGTTTTCTCGGAGAAGACGGGTTTCTGGAGAGCCGTCATCATGTGGGATGCAGAAGGTAGCAAAGAAAGGCTCGAAGCGGCGAGGCGATATTATCGCGAGCGCGAAGCCCGGCGGCGTGCGCAACGCGAAGCCGAACGGCAGCGGTGGCTACAACGCGCGCGTGAAGCCATTGCGCGCCTCGCTTTACACTGTCCGGGTGTACGGCGGGCCTACCTCTTTGGATCGTTAGTGACACCAGGACGCTTCAGGCCCGATTCAGACATTGATGTTGCAGTAGAGTGTGATACATTGGAAGCCGAAAGTGCCTTCTGGCGCGCCCTGGAACGCGAGTTAAAGCGGGAGGTAGATGTGCGTCCGTTGACCGACGCGATAGCGGATATTGCGGCGCAAGAAGGCGAGCAGGTCTATGGATGACAAGATTCTCATCCTGGCAAACAGTATCCGCCGTGACTTGGAAGTCATCGCTGCTAGGAGACCGCTGAAAAAGTCGTCTTTCTACCGCAGAGGCCGCTGAGGACGCCGAGTTTTGTTAGGTTTTCTCTGCGCTCTCTGCGCGCTCAGCGGTGAAAGAAGGGGTTTTTCAGCACTCTCCTAGAGCAATTCGTGGGTTTTCTGCAAAGCCTGTAAGAGAAAGACGGACACTATGGCACTACTCGAACTCGAAAACGTTCACACCTACTATGGTCACATTCACGCCCTCAAAGGCATCTCCCTCACCGTCGAAGAGGGCGAGATCGTCACGCTGATCGGCGCGAACGGCGCCGGCAAGAGCACGACCCTTAACACCATCAGTGGATTGCTCCGTCCGCGCCAGGGGCACATCCGGCTGGGCAACGAAGACCTGACCGCCTTCAAGCCCCACGAGATCGTTGCCAAGGGCGTGGTGCAGGTGCCGGAAGGGCGGCGGATGCTTGGCCGGTTGACGGTGACGGAAAACCTGGAGATGGGCGCGTTCACCCGCAAAGACAAGGAAGGAATTGCCCAGGATATGGAGCGCGTGTTCGCGCTCTTTCCCCGCCTCAAGGAGCGGCGGAACCAATTGGCCGGCACGCTCTCCGGCGGCGAGCAGCAAATGCTGTCCACCGCTCGGGGGCTGATGGCCCGACCCCGCATCCTGTTGATGGACGAGCCTTCGATGGGTCTGGCGCCCGTGCTGGTGGATAGCATCTTTGACACGATCAAGCAGCTTCACTCGGAAGGGACGACCATCTTGCTTGTGGAGCAAAATGCGCGCATGGCGCTGGCTATCGCCGACCGGGGCTATGTCCTGCAAACGGGCGAGGTCGTGCTACAAGACTCGGCGGAAAACCTGCGCGCCAACGAGATGGTGCGCAAAGCTTATCTGGGGATCACGTAGGGTTGTAGATTTCGGGTTGCGGATTGGGGCGCTTGTCTTGGCGGCCGGGCTGTCCCGGCGCATGGGAACTAACAAGTTGCTGCTTCCCTTTGGGCAGCACACCGTCCTCGCTCAAGTCGTCTCCGTATTGCAGGATTGCCCGCTTGCCGAGATCGTCGTCGTCACCGGGCATGAGCGTGAAAAGATTGAAGCATCCCTAGGCCGCCATAGCGCCAAGCATGGCGGCTTGCGCTTTGTGTACAATCCGAACTATGCCACAGGCGATATGCTTTCGTCTATCCAGGCTGGCCTGGCAGCGATGCCGGGCGACTTGGGCGCGGCGCTGATCGTGTTGGGGGACCAACCGCAGCTCGAGCGACGGATTGTGGACCAAGTCATCGCCGCCCATGCGCCGGGCGCCGTCATCATCCCCAGTTTCAACCGGCGCGGCGGCCATCCAATTTTGATGGACCGCGCCTGCTGGGCCGAGGTGCTCGCGTTGCCGCTCGACGCGAGCCTGCGCGAACTGCTACGTGCCCACCCAGGTTGGCTGCGGTACATTGAGGTAGATACCGAATCCATCTTGCAGGACATGGACACACCCGAGGACTATCATCGGGTGATCGGGCGGAAGCAGGGGACTTGACATCGAGCGCTTTTTGCGGCAGGCTTTGACGACCGCGCCATCCATAACATCCGCGTCATCACGGCCTACTATGCGTTCGTCAACCGGATCGCCGACGGGCTGGGTGTCGAGTTGAGAGCCATCTTTCGCAGCCTCCACAAGGGTGAGCAGACCCTCCAACAGTCAAACGGAGTGGCGCCATGCATACCACAGCCGATGTGGTCGTCATCGGGGCAGGCGTCATCGGATGCAGCACCGCCTATCATCTTGCGCGGATGGGCGTCACCAACGTCGCCGTGGTCGAGATGGAGCAGGTCGGCAGTGGCTCATCGAGCAAGTCTGCCTCGATGCTCAGCCTGCAATTTTGTCAGGATGAGCCAAGTGTCCAGATGGCCAAGTACTCGTATGCCAGGTACATGCAGTTTGAACAGGAGTTGGGCGTTCCCATTGATTTCAAGAGAATCGGCTGGCTATCGGTGGCCACACAGGCAACCTCCGAGAGGCTGTTACAGAAAGCCAGGCTGTTACAATCTCTTGACATTACGACCGAGATCCTGGAACCTGAGGACATCAAGCGACTCTACCCGGAAATCCACACCCAGGACTTGGCGTTGGGCACCTGGGGGCCTGACGATGGCCCCTTCGATCCACACATGATCATGTGGGGGTACATCAAGCGAGCGACCGAGATGGGCGTCCGGCTGGAGCAAGGTGTGCGCGCAACAGATATTCACATCCAGCGCGGGCAAGTGAAAGGTGTTCAAACCACTCGGGGCTTGATCGCAACCCGGCAGGTCGTGAACGCAGGCGGCCCCTGGGCTATCGAAATCGGCAAGTGGGTGGGAGTCGAGATTCCGATCGTCAATCTGGTTAGACACATTCTGGTGACCGGGCCTATCCCGGAAATTCCATCCCCCAGAGCTTTTGTGGAAGATGTGACAGCCGAGTGGTATTTTCGCCCGGAAGGTCCCGGGGTCTTGATGGGGATGGGAGCAACACCGACCAGAGACTTGAACGTCACGTTCAGCCAAGAGATGAAGGATCAGATGATAGAGGCAGCCGTCCATCGTGTCCCTGCATTGGAGCATGCCTCGATGTTGACCGGTTGGGCGGGAATCCGTCCCGTGACGCTGGATGATCACCCTATATTGGGTCCAGTGCCCTCCGTGGAGGGGTTCATTCTAAACTGTGGCTGGGGCGGGAAAGGCATCATCCAGGCGCCCATCGCCGGGCAGCTTGTGGGAGAATTGATTAGCCAGGGACACACCTCAACGATGGACATCGGTGTGTTCGGCATTGAGCGATTCGGGGGAAAAACCACCACGGAAGCAAGAGACTTGTACATATCAACTCGGCAAGAGGCAGACAAGTAGACATGCTTCGATTAAGCACATTGGTCGTGTCCGTAGTGTGCCTTGCGGCGATTATATACCTGGCGTCATGCAGTACAGCGCCTCAGGAACACGTCACGCTCAACGTCGTCTCAAAGAAGCAGGATGTTCAGATCGCTATAGACGCCAGCGCCGAACAGGCTATCATTGATATTGTCAGTCCCAGCGGCATCGGCAGCGCAGAGTTTGAAATCAGCTCGCAAGCGTTGCCCGAGAAAATCGTCTTGCGATTCCATCTGCGCGGATTGGAAGAGATTCAGTTCGACTATGGCAAGACGGTCGTGATCGGTTCGGTAGCCAGCGCGCCTGGTCATCGCATCCGCCAGCACCAGCGCGACGCGGGAAGCATCGAGTTGGAACCCATCTTGCCCAACAGTCCTTACTGGATGAACATAGACCTTGTGGCTCAAGAGGGAATGTCCAACACGATCCCGCTGCAGAGCGGATACATCCAGGTCGAAGCGCCAGAGGATTTCATCAGAAGCCAAGTCCGTAGATTCCGTATTCAATGGGTTGATCTCTACCGATAAAGGATCAAGGGATGAACACGGACAAGAAACGCCCGCCTATCTGGCGCTGGATCGCCGGCTGTTTGATCGTCATGGTCTGTCTGTGCTGCGTGGCAACCTCCGGTGTGGGCGCATGGCTTTGGAAGCAATATACCGCGTATCCTACCGATCCGGCCACCCTCACTCAGACTGTGCAACAAGAGGTCAGCCAGATGCGCGGCCTGCAGTTCAAGCGGCCTGTTGCGCTCAAGCTCCTGACGCCAGAACAATTGCGCGCGCGGCTCCTGGACAAGTTTGAGCAAGAGTGGCCTCGAGAGGAAGCGCACGGCCTCGCGCTCACGCTGGCTGCGTTCGATCTTCTGGAGCCAGAGACCGACCTCTATCAGTTGTACCTCGACCTTTATACCGAACAGGTCACAGGCCTTTATGATCCAGAGACCCAAGAGCTGTACGTCGTCTCCGATGCCGGCGGAGTGGACGTCTCCGGGCGCATGACGCTGGCCCACGAGCTTACCCACGCGCTCCAAGATCAGCACTTTGATCTGCAGGGGCTGGGATACGGAAAGGAACGGCAAGCCGGACACGACTCCGAGTACCTGGCCGGGCTGCAAGGGCTGGTCGAAGGCGACGCCAGCCTGCTGCAAGCCCAGTACATGCGCCGCTTCTCCCCGCTCGATTGGCTGCGCTTGGCCTGGGAGTATTCGCAACTGGACATGAGCAAGTTCAACCAGGCGCCGCGCGCGATCTCCGCCGGGCTGACTTTTCCCTATCTCCAGGGTAGCGACTTTGTCAAGAGCCTGTACGCTTCGGGTGGGTGGGCGGCTGTGAATGCGGCGTTCGCCAACCCGCCCCAATCTACCGAGCAGATTTTGCATCCCGGCCGCTATCGCCTGAACGATCAGCCCCGTCTGGTCACGCTGCCGCCGTTGACGGACACGTTGGGCAGCGGCTGGCACTTGGCGAGCCAAGACATCATGGGCGAGTATTACATGCGCTTGCACCTGGAGCAATACCTCAAACCGATCTCGGCGACCCTCGCGGCGGAAGGCTGGGGAGGCGACCGCTACAACACGTTTTACAACGAGGCGCAAAAGACGACCGTACTTGTGTGGTATACCGCTTGGGACAACACGACGGAAGCCGGCGAGTTTGCAAAAGCCTACACGCTTTATCTCACCCATACATTCGATCACGATGCAGACTCGACGCAAGGTGACCGCGCGTGCTGGCAAAGCCCCCAAGATTATCGCTGCATGACCTGGCAGGCGGCTTCCGTCGTCGTCGTGCGCGGGCCGGACGCCGAGACCGTCGAGCGGGTGCTCAACGAGATCAAACCTTGACCAGGCAGGCCTTGTGCGATCTCTTTCAGTTGAAGCAGGCCGGTCTCAACTGGCTTCAGCCAGTTTCCAGTATCAGCGGGATGATTCATCATCCCGCCGGGTGCGGGCTGAAATCCTTGAGGGTAAGAATTCTGAACAAACAGAGCAAGATTTCACCGCCGAGGCCGCTGAGGACGCAGAGAGAACACAGAAACCTCTGCGTTCTCCGCGCGCTCTGCGGTGAGAATACTCGTCGGTTTGAGGCGAAGCTTCGCTGGACAGTTACAGTGGCAGATGCGAGGGTGTTGGGTTGCTCATGAGACGAAGGACGAAAGACGGCGTTCGTCGTTCGTCTTTCGTCCGATCACCACACGCGGCAAATGAACCCCTTGAGGTATTCTGATTCGGGCAGCGTCACCAGGATCGGGTGATCGCTTGCCTGCCCCAGCTTTTCCACGATCTGCACCTCACGCTCGGCCTCGACCGACGCGCTAAAGACGATCTTTTGGAACAGATCGGGCGTGACAAGTCCGGAGCATGAGAACGTGACGAGGATGCCGCCCGGCCGCAGAATGTTCATCGCCACGCGATTAATGTCCTGATAGCCGCGCGCAGCACGTTTCAGTTGCCGATCGCTTTGCGCGAACTTGGGCGGGTCGAGGATGATCGCGTCGAACATGCGCCCCTCGGCGCGAAAGCGGCGCAGCTCAGCAAAGACATCACCCGTGATGTACTCCAGACCTGACAGGTCTGCGAGACCTGTCAGGTCTAGATTCTTCCGCGCCAACTCTAGCGCGTCCGCCGACGTGTCCACGTTGACCACGCTCCTGGCTCCGGCAGCCAGCGCGTACACGGCAAATGCGCCAGTGTAGGCAAAGCAGTTCAGCACCTCGCACCCGCGCAGATAGGGCGCGACCTTGCGGCGGTTATCGCGCTGGTCGAGGTAAAAGCCTGTCTTGTGCCCGCGCCTGACATCCACCAGGAAGCGCAAACCGTTCTCGCGGATTTCAACCAAGTCGGGCGGTTGATCACCGGCCAGCACGCCCGTCGCCTGTGGCAAGCCCTCCTTCGCGCGCACGTCCACGTCACTGCGATCATATACACCCAGCACGTTAAAAATGCGCCTTTCGACCACCGGCCCGACGGTCGGGCCGATCATCTCGACGATCTCTTCCTTCCAACGTTCCATGCCCAACGTGAGAAACTGTGTCACCAGCCAGCCGCTGTATCGGTCAACGATCAACCCTGGCAAGCCATCGCTTTCTGCGTTGACCAAACGGCAGGTGTCTGTCTGCGGATCGGACAGGATCGCCATGCGCGCCTCGTACGCGCGCGCCAATCGCCTGGCAAAAAACTCGCGGTCTATGGCTTCATGCTCGTTCCACGTCAGCAGGCGGACGACGATTTGCGACTTGCGATTGAAGAATCCACGCGCCAGCCATGTCTCATCCGAAGCGAAGACATCCACCACATCGCCATCGGCCGGATCGCCTTGGATGCGTGCGACCGCGCCGGAAAACACCCAGGGGTGATGCTGGCGCACAGGTTTATCGCGGCCCGGCTTGAGAATGACTTGGATCACAGGTCACCATTATAAGTCCGGGCAGAGGGAGACGCAAATCTGCGTTTGACATCCAGGCGCGGCGAGGATAGAATAGATGCGCAGACCGCAGAACACATGCCCTCAATCGCTGCGGCTTGCCAATCTCATTCCACGCCAGGAGGTGCCTATTTGAACCATTCGTGACCTCGCCAGCCTGACTTGCCTGTTCCTTCATACCCTTCGATCAGGAGAGAGATTTATGAACCGACAAGTTGCCATCGTCGGCGTGGGATGGAGCGGTTATCGCTCGATCACGCCCGACCTCTCCTACAAGGAGATTGTGTTCGAGGCGGCGGCCAAAGCCTATGCCGACGCGGAGATCGATCCGCGCAGCGATGTGGAGGGCTTTGTCACGTGCGCCGAGGACTTGCACGAGGGCACCAGTATCTTTGACGAATACACCCCCGATCAACTGGGCGCGATGCAGCGCCCAATGCACACAATCACGGGCGACGGGCTGCACGGCCTGGCCGCCGCGTACATGCAAGTCGCCTCCGGCCTGATGAACATTGTCGTGGTCGAGGCGCACAGCAAAGCCAGCAACATCCTCACGCTCTCACACATCACTGCCTACGCGATGGACCCCGTTTACAACCGCCCTCTGCGTGCGCATCCCTATTTCATCGCCGGCATGGAGATGCAGCGCTTTCTCTTTGAAACCGGCACGACGCTCGAACAGTGTGCGTACGTCGCGGCCAAGAACAAGCGCAACGCGATGCTCAATCCGGCCGCGGCGTGGCCGGCGGCGATTGACCTCGGCGAGGTGCTGAACAGCGCGCCCGTCGCCGAACCCCTGACGCAATTCCAGATCGCTCCGCACGCCGATGGCGCGATCGTCATGGTGCTGGCCGACGGTGAAACGGCCCGCTCGCTCACCGATGCGCCAATCTGGATCCGCGGCCTGGGCTGGATCAACGACACGCACACGCTCGAAAGCCGCCCGTGGGGCAAGGCGGTGTATGCCCAAGAGACCGCGCAGATGGCCTATCGTACCGCCGGCATCCGCAGCCCGCGCATGGAAATTGATTTTGCGGAAATTGACGACACGTTCGCTTACAAGGAGTTGCAGCACCTCGAAGCGCTCGGCCTGTGCGACGAAGGTCAAGCCGGCGCATGGACCGCTTCCGGCGGCACCGAGCTGACGGGCGAGTTCCCCGTCAATCCCTCGGGCGGCGCTTTGGGCTGCGGCAACCTGCTCGACGCCAACGGGCTGGCGCGCGCGCTCGAAGTCGTCCTGCAGTTGCGCGGCGAATGTGGTCAGCGTCAACTGGAAGAGGTCGAAACGGGATTGGCCTTTAGCTGGCGCGGCGTGCCGACCACGGCCGGCGCGGCCGTCATCCTGAGCAATTGACTAAAACGTCAAACGTCATGCGCCAAACGTCATGCGTCAAGCATCAGGCGATTTGACGTTTCACGTTTCACGTTTGACGAGAGAAGGAGCCACTTATGCGTAGAGTAGCTATTGTCGGCGCGGGCATGACGCGCTTTGTCCGCCGCGCGCTAGAGACGGCGAACGAGCTGGCGTGGGAAGCCGCCAGCCGCGCGCTGGAATCGTGCGAGATGACCTTGAAGGATATTGACTGTGTCGTGATCGGCACGGCGCCCGAAGCGTTCGACGGCGTCCACATGAACCACGAATACCTCTCGGACGGATCAGGGGCATGGCGCAAACCCGTGATGCGCGGATACGTGGGCGGCGGCACCGGCGTGTTCAGTCCGCTGCAAGGGTGGTATCACGTCGCCTCCGGGTTGTTCGATACCTGCCTGGTCGTCTGCGAAGAGAAAATGTCCTCGTGCCAGCCGCACCCCCAGGGCGCGTTCCTCACGATCTTTGACAACATGACCGAGCGACCTCTAGGCCCGAACCTGCTGTGGATTTTCGCGCTCGAGATGAACGCCTACATGAACCGCTACGGGCTATCCAAGCGCGACATCGCACTGGTCTCGGTCAAGAACAAGCGCAACGCGGCGCTGCATCCCGCAGCGCTCTTGGGCGATGCGGACATCACCGTCGAAGACGTGCTCGCGTCCGAGACGTTGGCCTGGCCGGTTCAGCGGCTCGACGTGAGCCCGGTCACCGATGGCGCGGTCGCGCTCGTGCTGGCCGCCGAAAACGTCGCGCGCCGCGTGACCGACAAGCCAGTGTGGATCGAAGGCGTCGGCTGGTGCCTCGATACCGCGTATTGGACGAACCGCGACCTTTCGTACCCGACCTACGTCGAAGAGGCCGCGCGCATGGCCTACAAGATGGCCGGCATCACCGAGCCGCGCAAGCAGATTCACATCGCCGAGCCATACGACCCGTTCGACTATAAAGAATTGCATCATCTGGAAGGGCTGATGCTCTTTGACAAGGGCAAGGCACCCGAAGCCACCGCGCTGGGCATCACGCAGCGCGATGGCGATTTGCCCGTGTGTCCGTCGGGCGGCTTGCTTGGCGTCGGCAATCCGATCGCGGCGGCGGGCACGATGAAAGTCGCCGAGCTGTTCTGGCAGTTGCGCGGCGAAGCTGGCGCGCGTCAGGTGCCTGGCAACCCGCGTCGAGGCGTCGCACAGGCCTGGGGCGATTTGATGCAGGTCGGCACCGTCATTGTGGTAGGGAGATAGAGGAGCAAACGCCATGACTATGGAAGCTCATGTTTATCCAACCGTGTACCTCAGTCAAAAGGATTTCGATTCGGGCCAGGTGCTCACCGAACGCTGGGAGCCGAACGCGCGCTATGCCTGGGATACCGGCGTGGCGATCGGGCACTATCTCCAGGGACTCAAGGCCGGCCGCATCGTGGGGCGCCGCTGCGATGGCTGCGACCGCATCCTGGTCCCGCCGCGCATGTTCTGCGAACGATGCTTTCGCCCGACCGACGCCTGGGTCACCGTCCAAGACACCGGCACGGTCAAGACGTTCAGCATCTGCCACATCACCTGGGATATGAAGCAGCTCCAGGAGCCAAACATCCCCGCCGTGATTGACCTGGACGGCGCCTCCAAAGGTATCGGCATCATGCACCTGCTGGGCGAGGTCAGGCCAGAGGATGTCAAGATTGGCCTGAGGGTCAAGGCCGTGTGGAAACCCGCCGCCCAGCGCGAAGGCGCGATCACGGACATTCTCTACTTCAAGCCATTGTGAAAGACCAATGTCTAAGGACGAACGACCAAAGCTGATCATCCATCCTTCGTCGTTCGCCTTTCGTCAAACGTCATCCGTCAAAGGAGTAGCGACTATGCCAATTCTGGACCGACTCGATCACGTCCACCGTGTCCAGGCTGTTGAGAGCGATCTGCCGTTTTACAGCGTGTACACCCTGGGCATTGCGGGGGAGAAATTCTTTCGCGCGCTCAAGGACGAGGGCAAAATCCTGGGCACGCACTGCCAGGCGTGCGACGTGATGTACGTCCCCGGCCGCCTCTACTGCGAGCAATGTCTGGCCCACCTGGGCGACGACGCCTGGTTCGACGCGGGCACGCATGGCCGGGTCCACACCTTTACGCAAGTTCACATCGGCCTCGACGGCGCGCCGCTCGAAAAACCACGTCTGCTCGTCTTTGTCGAGATCGGCGAGACCGATGGTGGCCTGGTGTGCGATCTGGGCGAGGTCGAACCCGAAGAGGTCTTTATCGGGATGCCTGTCGAAGCCGTGTTCAAGCCAGCCGCCGAGCGAACAGGCTCGATCACCGACATTTCGCACTTTAGGCCTGTGGGCTGATCCAGGTGCATCACGTATCACGCAGCATCTGGAGCGTGATACGTGATGCTTTTCAGAGCATGCGTGTCAACTTGAGGTTGGAGTGCAGGCTTCAGCCTGCATAAAACGCGGCCTGGAGGCTGCACTCCGGGGCTAAAGTTTACACCAATGCTTTTCAGAGGTATCCTGTTCTGCACTCGTGCAGAACTTGGTCAGGGTGAGCGTGAGGAAGATATGCCGGACACGAGCGATCTCTTGCAACAAGGCATCGCGCTCGCAAAAGCAGGACAACGAGACGAGGCTCGCAATATTCTCTTGCAGGTTGTGGAACTGGACGAGAGGAACGAATCCGCCTGGCTGTGGCTTTCCAGCGTGGTGGACAGCGACGACGATAAAGCGATCGCCTTGGAAAACGTACTGACGATCAACCCGGACAACGAGTGGGCCAAGCGCGGTCTGCAAATGCTGGGGCGAACGTTCGGTGATCGGTGATCACCGATCACTTTTCCTCCATGCCCAGGCTGGCGATCTGCCGGAGCAGATTCAGGATCGAAAGCCCCACCGAGACCGCCGCCGTGGGCTTGACCGGGCGCGGAGCCAGGGCCGCGCTCCCCTGTTCTGCTTCGACGGAGCGGACATAGAGATACGCCGCGCCTGCCCCCACCAACGCCCCGGCGATGCTGCCGAACAGCATCACTTTGGTTTTCCACTCTGAACCGGATGTCGTGCGCTCTTGTTGCTCCATCAGCTTTCTCCCTGAAAAAACCTCGCCAGGCCGCGGCCCAACGCTCGCACCTGGGCCGCCCGAGCGTGCGCCGCCATCAGCTGCGCAACGACCGACGTGCACCCGCGCTCGGCGTAGGATTTGAACAGCGCCACATACCTGCGCGCCTGGGCGAACACAGGCGGCAACTTGCGCCGCAGCGAGCGAACGCCATACACCCCCGCGCCAAATATCGCTACAGGAATCAGCAGCAGGATGAATGACTCGCACGCAAGCAACATCGTCGCAACATAACTGACCGGCGCAATATCCATGGCCTCGCTCCTGGCGTTCGGTGATGTAAGAGAACTGTGCTGATTATAGGCGAAACCTCTTTTTGACACAAGCATCGCCGGGTGATACAATTTCTCCAGCGTGATCAGCTCACACTTACGGAGGTCCGTCATGTCCGAAGCCATTGCCACTACTCCGCTCAGAGCAGTCTTTCAATTTCCTTTTCAAGGCCCTAAATGGCAAGAGCGTTTTCTGATCGGCTCTGCGCTCGTTTTGGCCGGGACCGCGATCCCCATCGTGCCCACGCTCTTTGCCTTCGGCTATGCCCTTCAGGTCATGCGGCAGGCGATCAAAGGTGAGAGCCTGAGCCTGCCTGCATGGGACGATTGGGCCAAGTTCGGCCTGGACGGGCTGCGGGGCACGGTCGTCAGCCTGGCTTACCTGCTGCCGGGCTTGCTCATCTTTATAGGTGGCATGATCATTTACTTTGTCAGTGCATTTATCTTACCTATCTCAGCGGGCATGGCCGGAGAAGAAGGAAACGCCGCGCTCGCGCTGCCCATGATGGCGCTGTTCTTTGCCAGCCTGGGGATCATGATGCTATCCACGTTCCTGGGTTTCATCCTGTTGTTTGTCGGCATGCTCCCTATCCCGATGGCGATGGCGCACATGGTCGCCTGCGACAAGCTGGGCGCAGCGTTTCGTGTGCGCGAATGGTGGAAGCTGCTGCGCGCCAACTGGCTCGGCTACGGCATCAGCCTTGTCATCGCAGCCGGGCTGACCATGGTAGTGTACATCGCAGTCACCCTGTTCTATTACTCGATTGTCCTCTGCTGTCTCATCCCATTGGCCGCCGCACCCACCGGTTTTTATCTCTCCCTGGTCAGCGCCGCGATCTTTGGCCAGACGTACCGCGAAAGCATCACCCTGCTCGAGGCCAGGAATGAGATGGTGACTGCTTGAGTGAAAGGAACCCCCATGTCTTTTGCGCTGATTGGAGTTCACGCCCGCAACGCCGCCATCGAGGCTGCCGACAAGCAAGCTATCCGCGCCGCGCGCGTCGAAGCGGTCAAACTGTTGGTGGGCAGCAACGCGCCCTCCGAGATTGACGCCTATCGTCAGGCCGGAGCGCAGGTGATTCACGCGCGACTTTATACGGAAGAACCCGCGCACGATACCGGCATGAGCTGGCAAAAGTTTGTCCAGGTGTTTGCGCCCGCGATGCAAGAATACATCGCTCGCGGCGTCACTGCGTTCGAGATTCACAATGAACCCAACCTGACGACGGAAGGTTACGGCGTCACCTGGCGCAGCCCGCAAGAGTTTGGTGCGTGGTTCAAGCAAGTCGTACAGGGATTCCGCACGCGCTTCGGGCGCAGCGTTCGATTGGGCTTTCCAGGTCTTTCGCCCGGCGCGCCCGGCGGCCCGCGTGTGATCTCGGATTGGGATTTCCTGGCGGGTTGCCGAGATGCCGTCGCCATGGCAGATTTCCTGTGCCTGCACACGTATTGGCAAAGTCGCGGCGAGATGGAGGACATTAACGGTGGGCTGCGCTTTCTCAAAGAGTATCACGAAAAGTTTCCCGATAAACCCATCGTGATCAGCGAGTTTTCCAACAACGGCACTCTGGAGGATGCAGCGACCAAAGGCAAACAGTACGCGGTGTTTTACGCGCTGTGCCAGCAGTATTCGTGGATCGAAGCCGCCTATGCCTTCATCCTCAGCAGTCCCAACTCCGAATTCGCTCACGAGACATGGCGGACGGAAAACGGAACCCTCAAGCCGATTGCCTCTGCGGTGGCCGCGCGCGCCACACTGCCCGCGCCCTCTCAACTGCGACTGGCCTGGCCCGCCGACACAGGCTTCATCGGCCAGATCACCCAGATTTACGGCGAGCAGCAGCAATTCTACTATGACCATTCGCTCGACCCGGCCACCGGCCAACACTGGCTGCGCGGTGGTCACGCGGGGATCGATCTCTACGTCGGCGCAAGCGACGGCGCGCCGATCCGATCTGCGATCGCCGGCGATGTGATCCGCAGCCGCTTTGATCCCACCGGCTTTGGCGATTTCGTCCGCATCCGCAGCCTCGTGCCCAACGTCGGCACGGTCGAGTTGACCTACGCGCACCTTTCGCAGCGACTCGTCCAAGAGACCCACCCGCCCACGTTCGTCAATCAAAGTGACGTGATCGGGCTGGGCGGACATTCGGGCACCGCGCATGGCACACACCTCCACCTCGCCATCAAGATCACGAGCGACGCCGCCCTGCTCGACGCGATGCGAGCGTGCAGCGGGTACATCAATCCGTATCCGTATCTGTGCTGGCGTGGTCAGCCGCGCACTGATTACGAGCGGACGTACCTGCTGCTGCCTCCCAACAAGCCCAAGGCATGGGCATTGGCCGCGGTTCAGGCGACGTGGGATCGAGCGCGCCTGACGATCGGCGCGAGCGCGGACGATGCCGGCATCGGCAACCTCTCGTACCGGCGCGTGATCGCAGTCAATCCCGCCGAATGGCCCGGCAACCTCAAGGCGTTCTTTGAGCGCACTTTTCCCGGCGTCGAATATGTCACAGTCCAGGCAGCCTCGCCCGCCGATCTCGCAGTCAAACTCACCCAGGTACCTGGCCCGGCCTATCCCCCGCCCCTCCCGCCGCCGCGAGGTCAACCGGGGATTGGCCGTCCGTATGAACGTGTCTATGTCCTGATACCGCCACAGGCCGACGCGACCTGGGTGCAAGCGGTTGTAGAAGCCACTTGGGAGTCAAAGCAATACACGATCGGGGGGAGCGCGGACGACGCAGGGATCGGCGATCTTCCCGCGCGCAAGATCATTGCGATCAATCCGGCGGGATGGGGTAGCACTCCGCCGCTCGATCAGGCGTGGTACGACGCCCACTATCCGGGCGCGCAATTCACCGAGGTCAACGCGGACACGCCGCAAGAATTGCAGCAAGTACTGGCGGGGATATGAGTCTCAAACGTCATACGTCAAACGTCAGCGGCGCGTTCGATAGGCGCTGAGCAGACGCTCGCGCGCCTCGGCGTGATGGACGATCGGCGCGGGATAATCTCGGCCAATGAGACATCCCGACGCTCGCTGCACATCCATCGGCATCTCCCACGGCTTGTGGATGAATTTATCCGGAACATCTGCCAGTTCAGACACCCAGCGCTGGACGTAATTGCCTCCGGGATCAAACTTCTCGCCTTGCAGCACCGGATTAAACACCCGAAAGTACGGCGCAGCATCCGTGCCCACGCCCGCGGTCCATTGCCAGCCGCCGTTGTTCGAGGCCGGGTCGCCGTCCACAAGGTGCTGCATGAACCACCGCTCGCCCCAGCGCCAATCAATCAGCAAGTCCTTGACGAGGAACGAGGCGACGATCATGCGCGCGCGGTTGTGCATCCAGCCGGTCGCCTTCAACTGGCGCATCGCGGCATCCACGACAGGATAGCCCGTGCGCCCCTCGCACCACGCGGCAAATTCGCGTTCATCGTTGCGCCACGGGATATTCCTCAACTCGGCGCGAAAAGCCTGCGTGAGCACATTTGGAAAGTGATACAGAATCGAGAGGTAAAACTCGCGCCAGACCAGCTCGTTCAACCAAGCCTCGGCGCTGGCGCGCGCCGACTTGTTCGGCGCCGATTCCATCGCGCTGTATGCAGCCACAACAGCCTGTCGCGCGGAAAGCATCCCAAAGCGCAAGTACGGCGAAAGCTGCGATGTGCCCGCCAGGTTCATCCGATTGCGGGCTTCGCCATACCGATAGATTGGCGGATCGTCGCAATCCACAAACTGGCTCAGACGATCTTGCGCCTCGGCTTCGCCCGGCGCAAAGGGAACCTCAGAGAGCAAACCCGCATCGGCTGGGAGCGTATGACCCGGCACATTGGCCGGAGTCGGAATGTGCCGGGGCGCTGGCAAAACCGAATTCGGTTTAGGTGGCGGGAGCGCCTTCCACGCCCGGCTGAACGGCGTAAACACTGTGTATGGCTTGCCATCCTTCTTGACGACCGCCTCAGGAGGGTGCACCGTGAGGCTGCTGATCAGATGAAGCGGCACATGTCGAGCAACCTGCGCATCGCGTCGTCGAGCATAAGGAGAATAGTCCTCTTCGGCAAAGATGATACTCGCGCCGACCTCATCCACGAGTGCCTTCAACTGGTCGCCGGGGTGGCCCTGACGCACGATCAGGCGGCTGCCGCGCGCGCGCAAATCGGCATCGAGCTGGCGCAGTCCGCCAAGCAGGAACGCCCGGCGCTTTTCACTTGCGTGCGGCGATTTCCACAACGCCGGGTCAAGGACAAACACAGGCACGACTTGCTCTGCTCCGGCCAGCGCAGCGGCAAGCGTCTGATTGTCGCTCAGACGGAAATCACGCCGAATCCACCACAAAGCGACCGACGAGAACACTGGCTGATCTCGCTTCATAGCGCGTTTTCCGTCGGCGCAAGAAACATGGGCGGGTGCTGCTCTACCGGCACGCCTTGCTCCGCCAAAATTAAAGACGCCACGCGCAGCCCGCCCAGCGCAACCGCCGCCGTGGATTGACCCGGAAAGATGCTATCGCCCACCATCCATACACCGGGCATCTGGCGCGGCCCTCGTGCCTGCAGCAGTCGAAGGCGAGTTTGGGGCAAGCCCCCGACCCAGCCCCAAGCGCGGCGTGTAAAGCGTTGGAACGTAATGGGCGTGCCGGGCAAAATCAAATCGGCAGCATCACGCAATCCGGGCAGCGCCACTTGCGCCGCCTGCAAAACGCGTTCGGCGTAATCAGCCTTGCGCGCTTCATACGCGAGCCGGTCGTGTTCGTACAAATCCCACCACACATGCAGAGCGGTGTGTGTGCTGATCGTGAGTGCCCGGCGACCTGCGGGTGCTCGCCGCTTGTCCCAGGCCGGGCTGAGTGAAAGGAAAACCGTATTGCCTTCGCCCAACGGCTGGCGCATCACAACTTGATGGTGCAAGGGCCACTCGATCGGCACGGCGGAATCATCCAGACCGACATACACCATGTAGGCTCCCCATCCCTCGCGCGGCCGAGGGGGCAAGCGACGCAAATGGCGCGGCGCGTTTTCACCCAACAAACGCGCAATATTCCAGGGTGACAAGTTCGCGATCACCACATCGGCTGGGAAGGTATCGCCCTTGTTCGTCTCCACCGCAACAGGCCGACCTCGCTCAACGACGATGCGGCTTGCCTCTTGACGAAAATGTACCTGTCCACCATGCCCGCGCACGGCCTGCACCAACTTCCGGGCTATTGTCCCCATGCCGCCTTCCAGGTGCACCACACCACGCCGAGGCAAATCCATGGCCGCTGCGCCATAGAGTGCATTGGCATTTTCACTCGTCGTTTGCGCCGAGATGAGCAATTGAGCGTCCACAAACAAACGCAGCCGCTCAGATGCGCCGCGCAGGTGCGCCGCCAGCGGCTGAAGGGCATCGGCTATCAGCGATGGCTTGAGATGACGGCGCACGTCATGGCCGATCCAGGCCAGGCCCGTCTGAACAAGCTGTGCCCACTCGCGCGCCGATTGTGGCGGCCACGCGGGCGAGCGCAACGCCAGGTTCCACAGCGCGTCCGCCGTATCTTCCTGCCAGCGCCAGAACGGTTCGGCTCCCTCGCCCAAGGCGGTGCGATACACCTGCCAGCGTGACTCGTCCCCCCGGCGGGTCACGCATGCGCCATCGGGCAGATGCACGACCATGGCCGGGTCAGCGGCATGAGCCGGCCACTGGCCGATCCCGGCCGACCGGGCGACCAAGTCCATCGGCCCACCGGGATAAAAGCCCGCGGCCAGCGTCGCGCCCGCGTCAAAGTGATAGCCCTGGTGATAAAACGTGCCCGCACAGCCGCCCGGATACACGTGCGCTTCGAGCACGGTCACATCTATTCCCCCGCGCGCGAGCACCGCCGCCGTCGTCAAGCCGCCGACGCCCGCGCCGATGACGACCACGCGATTCATGGCGCTGTGCTCTCCAAGATGCGGCGAGTCCGCCAACCACGATAGGCGAACAAAAGGGGCAGGGTCAACCACATGCAGCCACCGACGATCCGCCACAGCCAATGCGATGACAACTCGGCCTGCACCTCGTCAATCACCTCCGTCGTCGCCATATCCACCGGGGCAAACGAGTGGCGATGCACCCACGCGCGGAATGGCCCGCGCACCTGGCGATCCACAAAGCCGCTGTCCGACGCCTGTTCGATCTGCGCCAGCCACCGAACCGGCAACGGCCCGAACCACATCGTAAAATCAACCTCATCGCCAGTATGTTGAATCGTGGGCGCGCGATGGATGCGTACGATCACGGGCGGCGGCGTGAGCATCGCCAGGCTGGCCGTCTGGCTATGAAACTGGGCAACCGCGGCGAGCAAAGCCCGCACGCGAAAGCGATGCTGGAATTTCATTTGAGCAAATCCCGCAGCGCGGATTCCACGTCGGGAAAGCGGAACTGGAACCCCATTTGCTGCAATCGCTTGGGCACCTGCCACTGACCGTCCAGCACCAGTGTGGCCTTTTCGCCCAGCAGCAGACGCATGGCCAAAACCGGCGTCGGCATGAACGATGGGCGACGCATCACCTGCCCGATCACACGACTGAGGTCGGCGTTGGTGAGCGGATTTGGCGCGCACACGTTGAACGCGCCACGCGCGTCAGGATCGTCCATCAGAAACCGGATCGCGCGCACCTGATCCTGGATGTGAATCCACGAGAACCACTGTTTGCCGCTGCCCAGCGGCCCGCCGACAAACAACTTGAATGGCAACAGCATAAAGGGCAGCGCGCCGCCCTGCGTGCTCATCACTACACCTGCCGTTCGAATCACGGCGCGACGCACGCCCATCTCTTCGACGTAAGCAGTGGTTGCTTCCCAGTCCAGACAAATCCTGGCGAGAGCATCACCACCCGCCGGCGTGTCTTCGGTGATTTCCGTGTCGCCGCGCACACCATAGTAACCCACCGCCGAAGCCTGGATCAGCACTTGCGGTTTTTGCTTCGCCGTCTCTATGGCATGTTTGACTGCCATGCCCGCGTTGACGCGGCTGCTGCGGATGAGTTGCTTGCGATCCGGCGTCCAGCGTTTCGTGATCAACGCAACCATGTTTTCGCCGCCGATGCTTTCGCCCGCCAGGTTGACGATCGCATCCGCGCCGTCGGCCAGCGCACCCCAGCCGGAAGCCGTGCGGCCATCCCACCGCTCCGCGCGCACACCAGCTGGGAGGAGCGCTTTTTCAGGCGAGCGGCTGAGAACGATCACGTCATGATGGTCGGCAGCCAGACTCTCTGCCAACGCCCGGCCAATCAAGCCTGTGCCACCAGCGATAACGACGCGCATATGCATTTTCTCCCTTTCAAGTTGTGCCGAGCACAACGTCACACCTTCGCCGGGGCTAGAGACTCATTCGCAGCGTTGCGGTTCAATCCGTCCAACACCCCTATGATCTCTTGATTGAGCGGAATGTCGCTCATGGACTCGCCATAGTGTTGATAGCGAATCTGACCGGCCTTGTCCACCACCAGCACAGCCGGCATCCGCCCCAGCTTGAGCAAGTTGACCTCTTGCCGATACAAGTCCGCGACAGTGTGCTGCGGGTCCGCCAGCCCCGGGAACGGGAAAGTCTCCAATTGCCACGTGCGCTGAAAGGCACGCGGCCCATCCGGGCCGATGGCGAGTACCTCGGCCTCCCGAGCAACAAACTCGGAATAGTCACGACGCAACTGCGCCAAGTGCCGACGGCAGTACGGTCACATAAAACCGCGCGTGAACACCAGCACGACATGTTTTTTGCCTCGATAGTCCGAGAGGCGGATCGTGTTGCCTTGCGTATCGGTCAGCGTAAAATCGGGCGCGGCGTTTCTTTCCAGACGTTGCGACATGGTTCCTCCTGGTGGGCAACTGCGACCCTGCGAAGGCTTCAGTTCTCCCTACTGGATGCTATTCCAGAAATCAGTCACAGCCCGCATGAACTCGGCAGGACATTCTTCGTGCGGCACGTGACCACAATTTGGAATCACCACCAGCCTGGCATTGGGCAGCTCGCGCGCCAGCCGGACACTGCTCTGCGTCGGCACAATCCGATCATCATCGCCCGTGATCACCAGGACGGGCGACCTGATCTCGCTCAATCGCGCAGGTAGTCCGGAGGCACGCGGCGCCCGCGTAAACTCCCACAGGCTGCGATCCCAGTCATTTGCTCTCAGCGGCCTCAGATAACCTTCCCATATCTCGGGTGTAATTTTGGAGGGATCATGCCAGGCTGAACGGGCAAAGTTCATGCCCCAATTCTGAATCGAACGGACAAACAGCGGACCGAGCCTTTGCGCCTGGGGCGTTTGCAGAATCCAATTCATGATCCCGGCTGGGCTGTTTCCCTCGTAAATTGCTGCATCCACCAACACCAACGCC
Source organism: Thermoflexales bacterium (assembly GCA_034434835.1). GTDB lineage: Bacteria > Chloroflexota > Anaerolineae > Fen-1058 > Fen-1058 > JBGLNJ01. Next base: position 59,152 of record DAOTXX010000021.1, read on the forward strand.
TGGACGCGCTCAGGCTGGCGCAGCGCTGCCCAAGTCGCGAGCGCGCCGCCGGCCGAGTTGCCGATCAGGATCGCCCGTTGGACATTCTTGGCATCCATCATCGCCCAGACCATATCGGCCTGAAACTCGGCCCCATACGGATTTTCACCGGTCCACTTGAGAGGTCGTTCGGTCAATCCAAACGCAGGCCGATCGTAGGCAATGACGGTTCCGAATTTGGCAAGCGGCTGCATCACCTCCCGCCACGAGAACTCACTTGCCGCAAATCCATGCAAGAGCAATATAGTGGGTTGACCTTGTCCTGCCTGTTTGTAGTGGACTTGCACGCCCTTGAGCGTGATGAACCGGCTATCGGGATCAGCCAATTGCTCCAGGGACACAGTTCCTTGCAGCGGTGGGATGGGGATCATGAGCGGCCCGATCAGGACAGTCGCCAGAAGAATGACGACAACGTTCATGAGCAACCGGCCTATGCGTTTCATGGAACCCCTTGTGATAAAGAGAGGGTAGCGCCTGGATTGTGGCACTACCCTCATTATACATTCGCACCCCAGATTGTGTTAGCGATCCGACTGCACGTAGACCTTGCGATTGCGCAGCACGAGACCACCTGCGGCCAAAAGCGCGCCAGCAGCAAGAACCAGAATGTAAAGGGATGTCTGGGTCCCACCCGAGACCGGCAGCGTCATTGGCATCGGGCTTGCATCAACACTCAGAACTGCAGTCAAAGACGGCTGACCACCCGCCAGGCCCATTGCGAAAACCGTGTAGACCGTCTGATTATCGAGCTTGACACCTGGCACGCTCAACGCGACGTTGTTGGTGCCGGCCAGGCGGACTTCCAAGTCATACGTGCCAGCCGCTACGGGCAAATACTCGCCAACACCCTTGAAGGCAATGTTCTTGAACAGGACCGGCCCGTTCTTGACGGCAATATCAACGGCCGGGGCATCGGGCGAAGCGTGAATGAAGCGAACATGAGCCTTGCCAGCTTCGGGCAGCGCATTGTTATCTTCGAGCACAAGCGGCGCAATGTCAGCCAGTTTGCCCAATGCGATCACAGTGTAATCCTTGCCCGCGCCAAAGCCAAGCGTGCCCTTGATCACGACGGGGGTCGTTGCACCTGCTGGAACGACCTGCACATCATAATTGCCGCCATCCAACGCTGCGTACTGGGTAATACCCTTGAACGGCGCGTTCTTGAAAGCCGGAGCGCCATTGACCCACACATCCACCGCGGGCGCATCGGGCGACGCATGAACGACGCGCACACGAGCCTTGCCCTCCGCCGCAAAGGCCGAGGTCGCCATCACCATCACCAATCCTAACATCACGATAACACTCAAGCGCTTCATTTTTCTCTTCCTTCCTTATGGGATTTTTGGGTTTCTGATCCCCACTATTGACAAGTATATCATAATGTTTACTATTTGTCAATATATTGAATGGTTTTATAATATGATTTTAATCTAATACATATACAAAATATTTCCAAAAAATGGCAAAAAAAGCTCAGCAAAGGGATGACCAGAGGAAAAGTTATTCGTAGCGCAGAGCTTCCACCGGGCTGAGGTTTGCGGCCCGCCAGGCAGGATACAATCCACCCACCACACCCAACCCCAGCGCGATGATCAGCGCTTGTGTGAGCAAGGGAACAGAAACAACAATGGCAAGCGCCGGGCCGAACAAGGGGATCTGGCGCATGACCGCTCCTAATAGCAGCGAGATCAAGATACCGCACACAACACCCAATACACCCAGCACGAGCGACTCTTGAAAGACAGCAAACAGCACACGGCGGCGACGCCAGCCCAGCGCGCGCAGCGTGCCGATCTCGCGCGTGCGCTCAAAGACGCTCATCACCATCGTGTTCATCATGCCGATGCCACCGACAATGATCGCTAGCAGGCTGACCGTCCACATCATCACACGCATACTCTGCATCTCGGGCGCCGTCTCAACCGACTCGCTCGACGGCGCAACGGTGATTTCGGGAAAGAGCGCCTGGATTTGCGCACGCAGTGTGTCGGCCTGCTGAGGATCGCTCAGCTTGATCAGGTACATGGTCACCTGGCGGACCTTGCCCAGCAACTCTTGGGCATCGCGCAGCGAGATGATGACGCTGCCTTCTTCCCACGTGACCCCCGTCTCGAACAGCCCCACCACGCGAAAGCTCACCTCACGCAAGCGGATGACCTGGCCGACCTGTGTCTTGAGCAATTCAGCGGCGACGCGGCCCAGGATCACTTCGCGGCTGCCAGATAGGCTGCGCCCCTCGACGATCTCAAAGTGGCGAATGGCCTCTTCCTGCGGATCATAGCCCATGACGATAAGGGGCAACTCGTCCGTCGCGACAATCCCCATGACCGCAGCAGATACACTCTGCACACCAGGCAGCATCACTATCTGACGCCCCACACGCTCATTGATGGCGCTGTAGCCGATGCTCGTCGCGCCCGCCTGCCGCGCCGTGAGGTCAGCCCCGCCTGCGCTGATAAGCTTGCTGTATTCTGCCATAAAGCCATCCGTCAGCCCGCCCAACGTCACGACCGAAGCCAATCCCATTGCAATGCCCACGACAGTCAGCACCGTGCGCCCGCGCCGCCTCAACAGCGAGCGTGCGATTTCATATTTGAGATTTGAGATTTGAGATTTGGAATCCGCCGCGCCGCCTTCGTACCGCAGCGCCTCGACCGGCAACAACTGCGAGGCCCACCGCGCGGGGTACAAACCGCCAGCCGCGCCGAGCACCATCGCCGTGATCATGCCCTGCAGCAGCAGCGGCCAGGTGAGCCGGCCCTGCAAAAAGCTCAACGCCGGCATCTGCCCCAGCGGGCCGATCAGCCCCACGCCGGCTGCGCAGCCGATCAGACCGCCGATCACGCCCAGCGCCACGCTCTCGCCGAGCACCAGAACCAACACGCGACCGCGGCTCCAGCCCAGCGCGCGCAGCGTGCCGATCTCGCGCGTGCGCTCAAAGACGCTCATCATCACCGTGTTGGTCATGCCCACGCCGCCAATGATCACGGACAGCAACGCCATGCCCCACCCAAGCCCCTGAATCAAACCGACAAGCTGCTGCTGGTTTGCTGCCTGGGAGGATTGCGAAACACTCAGGCGCGGGAATTGGCGCTCGATCCGCGCGCGCACCTCGAGCAACTGGCGAGGGTCGCGCAACTTGATCTGTACCGCGCTCACCGCTCGCTGTTTTTGAAGCAACTGTTGCGCGTCGGCCAACGAGACAACCGAGGCCGCGTCTTCGAAACCGCTGCCCGTCTCGTAGATTCCAACGACGCGAAACGCGCCGCCTGTCAACGGCAGCATGTCGCCCACCTGCAGCTTGAGCGATTGCGCCGCTTGCCCACCGATCAGGATCTCGCGGCTGCTCGAACCCCGACGCGCTACACCAAGTGGCTGCCCAGCGACTAGCTTGAAGCGTTGAATAGCAAATTCCTTTGGGTCGTAGCCAAAGACAAAAAAGTAGGGCGCACCTGGCGCAGTGACGTTGCCGACAATCATGCCCGTTGCTGCACGCACGTCGGGGATCGCCGCCACCTGACGGATCACGGCCTCATCTACAATGCTGTTGGTCACATCATACGCACCTTGCTGCATGATAATGAGATCGGCACCGCTGCCGGAAAACATGGCAAGGTAACCGTTGCGCAGGCCCTCGCCCATCGCGCCCAGCGTGACGATCATGGTCACGCCGATAGCGATGCCCGACACCGTGAGTACCGTGCGCGTCTTGCGTCCGGTCAGGTTCTTGAGAATCACCATCAGCATCGCGTTTCCTCATCTTGGATCATTCGGTGCATCGGTCCGCGATCGCTTTCTGGGCTATTGAGCCAGAGAGGAATAACCTCTGGGCTGCCATACCAGAGTGTGCCGAATCCAAAGTGACTGACGCCGTCCAACACGACATGCCGTGCCCCGTGCAACAGGGCCGATTCGACTGGCACAAGGCCATCGCCCCACGTGTCGCCACGCCCACACATCTTTTGGTGATTCCGATATACCCAGCGTTCACGCCCCGTCCCGGCCAGATCGCCCCGTATCGCCTTGCCTGCGACAGACACGTACTCGACGCGCGGCACAAAAAAAGCGCCCGGGTAATGCCGCTCAACCCAGCGCGACATCACACCACCCCGCGCCAGACCGCCGCGATTGTGATGCGGGCTGCCCAACGTGATGAGGCGATCAACATAGTCCAGGCCGCGATAGGTGCGCCCCAGAAACGGCTGTGGGCTGAGGTAGAGCCGCGCCAACACGCCACCCATGCTGTGCCCGATCAACGTGACTTTGCCAGTAGCCGAATGTGACGCGGTCGAACGCACAGTTCGGTCGAGCTTGCGCAATAGGCGCGTCCACCCCGCTGGGGTCACACTGGGCAGCCAATCGTGCCCAAACGTCTGAACAATCGCAACCGGCTGGTCTGTGATCGAGGCCAATTCATCACGCATCCCGACATAGAGCAAGTCAAAACTCAAAAAGCCGCCCAGGATCACAATGGGCTGTGCCATTCTGCTCATGTCTTTTTCCAAAGTCCAAGCCGGCGAGCCATCTTGGCGATCATGCGCGTCATTGGAACCGCATCCATGTCCTGGGTGAGGTTGGCACCACCAGCCCTTTTCCGCGCCGCGATCACTTGACGGACTTCGGGGATCATGGCAACGATAAACAAGATATTGACGGCGATCCCATACGCCAGGTACCACACATCATAGGTGCGGAACCACAGCCAGGGGATCATCAGCCAAACGCCTGCCATGAATGCCACGACGACATCGCGCACGACCAGCAGGCCAAGCAGCAAACCGCCAAAGCTGGTGACCCACACGCCCAGGAAATCTACGACGAACAATCCGCCATAGATCGGCGAAAGCCCGCGCCCGCCTTTGAAGCGATAGAAAAGCGGCCAGATATGACCGACTACACCCGTCATCGCGACGATCAGAAAATCATGGGTGTTTGGAAAGGCAAGACGGAAGATCAAAGTGGGCACAGCGACCTTGAGCATATCGAGCAGCGCCGTCGTCATGCCCCACTTGGCTCCAAGCTGAACCGAGACCGCCGTGCCGCTGACGGGCATTTGCAACTTGTCCTCGCTGCCCACTATTGGCAATTCCGTGCGCGCCACATCTACATTTGGAGCGATCAGCCGATTGACCACGCGCGCAAACGAAATCGAGCCGAGCAGATACCCGACAAGCGCTGCCCCAACGGCTATTATCGGATCCATCATGCCATCTCCTCGTCTGTATGAACGAGCACCTCGCCTTTGTAACCATCTACCGAAACGATCCTGCCATCTTGCAATGTGCAGGCATTAGGGACAGAGACCACCGCCGGAATGTTGTACTCGCGCGCGACAATAGAACTGTGCGACAGAATCCCCCCTGACTCGGCGATCACCGCGCCGGCCTTGGTGAACAGCGGCGTCCAGCCCACATCGGAAAAAGGGATCACCAGCACATCACCGGGCTGCACTTTGGAAAAGTCGCCCATCCCCCGAACAATCCTGGCCGGCCCGGTGTAATAACCGCGCGAGGTGGCAATGCCCGTGAGCCGACCGCCAATGTGCGCTGTCAACGGCGGCGGCTGATCGCCATAGATCGTTTCCGGGATAGCGGCATGGCGGAGTTCTTCCATCTCACGCCGTCGCTGTGTGACCCGGTCAGCATAGTCACTGCCCACCGACTTGTCCTCGACTGCCGCGCGCACTTCGGCAAAATCCAAAAAGAGAATGTCGTCACGAGCGGCCAAAATGCCGCGCCGCACAAAATGCTCACCCAGCGCCATAAAGTACGGACGAAACAGCCCATAGCCGAACGTGTACAGCGAGCCGATCGCCTCCCGATACAAGCGATACTCGCGCGCGCCGCGGTAGATCATCCCCAGCAGCCAACGCCGAGGCGCAGGCAGACGCAACTCGCCAAACGTGATCTGGTTCGGCGCTTGGGCGGGCACCAGGGCGCCTGCCGCATTGACCAGCATCTGCAACACCACATCAGGATTTTCTCGCCAGGGCACGGACGAGAAATCGTTGCCGCTGTCGCTCAGATGACCAAAATGCTGCATGAAGCGTTCAACCTCCTGCTTGAACTCATCCAGGTCTGTCAATTGGCGGAATTGTTCATAGTTGGCACTGGCGATCCTTTCCCGGACAGCGGCATCCAATTCAAGATAGCGGCGGGCCAGATGACTCAGATGATAGTTAGGGTCATAATCGTGCAGCTCGTCCATGCCGGCGGTCAGAGCGAAATTGGCAAAATCAATGCCCAGCTTGTTTAACTGACCCTTGAACATCGCGTTGTACATGAACATCAACAGCGGGCCGACAACATTGAAATAGGCAGTCTGTTGATTGAGTACATACAGCTTGTCAATCTCAGCGAGCAATTCAGGCTCGCTCAAATCGTCCGCCTGCTCAAAGCGAAACGCGCGATATTTCTCGCGCATCGTGGGGATGAAAGCTTTGATCCTGCGGCCAAACATCAGCTTATCGGCGGCAAAACGCAACATGCGCGGGATGTGGCGAAATGTCCGGCCCGATGGCTTGAATGAGGGCCGCTCAGAACCGGTGGCACTCACGCCCATCATGATCTCGAGCGCCTCGCGCGGGAACCCTAGCGATTCAAAGACTCGGCCCAGCACCCCCATGTTGAAATAGGCGCGATAATAAAACTGCTTGATGAGCTTGTGAGGATCGAGGTCATTCGGGCCAATCAACTCGGTCAGGAGCGATTTCCATACACCGCCCACCAGCGGAATGTTGATTGACCAGACGAGTGGCTTGATCAGGCCCGGCAGCATCTCGCGGGGGATGCGATGTGAATAAAGGTTGATGTCCTTGATCGTGGTGATCTCGCGCAGTTGAACCCAGTAGACCTTGCGTCCATCGTACACCCATTCCAGGTCAACCGGCGCACCGTACGCCTGGGCAATCGCTTTGGTCTGCACGAGAATGTCACTCACAACGGAACGGTCGAATCGTTCGCACTCGGGGGTCGAGAGCCACTCGCCCCACTTGTTCACCCAGCGCTGCGGCGTCGCGCCTTCCTGCACCAACGCTGCGCCGCTGCCCTGCACCGCCTCGATAATGACCTCGTCCATGCCCGTGATCGGGTTCTTGCTAAACGCCACGCCCGAAGCGACTGGCGGGACCATCTCCTGGATCACAACGGCCATCTTGAGTTTTTCGGGATCGCGCCCCATCTTGCGCAGATACGCTTGCACATTCGGCGCACGCGTCTGCGCCCAGATGGACCAGAGGGCGTGCAGGACGCCGTCCACGCCGCTTACGTTGAGCACACTTTTGAACTGACCCGCAAAGGAGTGATCGAGGCTGTCTTCGATGTTGGCCGAAGAGCGCACGGCGTAACACCGGTCCGGCTTGAGCTTGGCAGCCAGCTCTGACCTGAGCTGCTCGATCAAAGTCACATCGTCGGCGGCATAACGCAAAAAGGCATCCCAGGTGCACACGTGCGTCACGGGCACAGGGAAGCCTTTGCGTATCAGGAATTGGAGTTTGCTGGCCTTGCTGCCAATGCTGGGAGAAAGTTGTGCGTGGCCTACCGGAAAAACATACTCAAGGTTTCCTGACCGTATTCTAGACCGCATGATACTCCTCGCAACATTTCCACCTACTCGATAAACCGCCTGAACCTGAGCTCGCTATCGCACCATTCACCCTGTCCTGCGCTTGAGGGATGCGATGGCGCCGGGCGCGGCCAGACTGTGATTGAGACGATTATAACTAAAACACCATGCCGCTGCAAAACAGGCTGTCTAACGTTTGTCGAATAAATAGTGCGACACCATGTACTCGCTTCCCTGGCGCAGCTTCCAGGTCTCTTCGCAGGCCATAAAGAACAAGCGCCAGTTGACCCGCCACAGTGTCTTCTTGTCAGAGCCGTAAATGCCGGCCAAGACCTCGCGCGCTTTTGACTTGTGTTCGTCGAGTTTGCCCAGCCACGCGCGAAGCGTGCGGGCGTACTGCAGGCCGCTGACCTGCCAGTGACCGCTCAAGACCAGGTCGCGCTGAAAGTGCAACAACAACAAGTCATCCGATGGCATCCGGCCGCCAGTAAAGAACGTTTGCGCCATCCAGCCGTCGGGGTCGCTGGCGTCGAACTCGAAGGCAAACTCGCGGCGGCATTTGCGATATCTCTCAGCTCTTGGTGCGCAGTGTCGAGCGGCCGCCATCAACGCCAATGATCTGCCCCGTGATCCAGCCGGCCTCTGGGGAAACCAGAAAAGCGGCGAGCGCAGCCATATCCGCGGGGGTGCCCAGCCGCTGCATGGCATGCAGTCCAGCCATGGAGGCCGCCATCTGCTCGCTCGATAAGATACCCTCGGCTAGCGGCGTACGCGTGAGGGAAGGAGCGATGGCGTTGACGCGCACCTTCGGAGCCAGTTCAGCCGCGAGGGATAGAGTCAACCCGGAGACAGCCCCCTTGGCCATGCCCATCGACGCATGAAATGAAAAGCCCTGCCGGGCCGCGATGCTGGAGAAAAGCACCACCGAAGCGACGCCTGTGCTCTTTTTTAGCGCCGGTAGAGCCGCCTGAATAGCCAGTGCTGCGCCAAGGGCATTCAGCCGGAAATCATTCAAGTAATCGGCTTCGGTGAGGCGTTGGAAACTACGCAAATTGATGGTACCCACGGCATAGACCAGACCATCCAACACTTCGCCAGCCTCATTCGCCGCGCGGGAAAAGAGACTAGCATCCGTTACGTCACCCGTTGTAAAACTGGCGCCAAGTTCGGTTGCAATAGGGGCCAATTTGGCTTCACTGCGTCCTACCAGGTGCAAATGATAGCCCCGTTCTCGGAGGAGACGAGCCGTGGCTGAACCGATGCCGCCCGAGCCGCCATAGATAATTACCTTGAGTGTCATAGAGACCTTTCCTAAATGGGCTGTTGAATAGGTTGATTTATTTCAATCAAGTTTCCATCTGGATCACGGAAGTGAGCTGTACGGACACCCCAGTCAGTATGATCGGTTGGCTCAACGGCAAGTCGAATACCCTTTGATTTCAAATGCTGACAGGCGCGATCAACACTGTCAACTGCAAAGAGCAGCGGAACTCCGCTGACACGGGTGAGAAGCAGAGTGACAAAAACAGGAGAAATCAGGGCGACCCATTGCCAGCCTTGCAGAACGGGCAGGGCAATCACTGCGACACCCACCCAAAGAACGATCTCACCAAAGTAGTTGGGGTGGCGGGATCGAGACCACAAACCTGTTTGAATAAACTTGCCTTTGTTGCCCGGATTTGCGGTAAAGCGACTTTTTTGAGAGTCAGCTACGACCTCAATCGAAAATCCGAAAGCCCACACCAGGAAGCCGATGAGGGCAAAAATGTCCAATTCTTTCCGATTCGTCGTAGTGATGGCAACCAGCGCAGCGGCCAGCGTGAAGGTTACCCACAAGCACTGGATGGTCCAGACGTTCAGGAAACGGACAAAGGAAGGTTTGATCTCTTCAAACCGATCATCCTTCCCCGCTTTTTGGATACGGCGGAACAGGAAAGTGCCCAGGCGGATTGCCCAGATCACTACCAGAGCCGATAGAAGGAGCGACCTGCCATCAACACCCGTGCTGAATAGCACGGCAATTGTGATTACGGAGATGTAGGTAATACTTCCCGTCAGGTCAAAGAATTTTTCGGTTTGCAGCCAGTAAGCGGGGATAAAGACCAGCCACTGGATGAGAAAGGCCAGCCCTACCAACAAGGCAAACAGGGGGATGCCGGCAAACGAGCTGCCGCCCTGGCTGCCTGCCACAGCGACCAGAAGACCGACGATTATCAAAACGGGAAAAGCGACCAGTGCGTTGCGATCTGTTTTCTTCATGGAATTATTTCCTTTCCTTGTGGCAATGTGGGCATTGGCACACATTGCAGCATGGCTAACGTTTGTCGAACAAATAATGCGACACCAGGTATTCGCTGCCCCGGCGCAGATTCCAGGTTTCCTCACAGGCCATGAAAAACAACCGCCAGTTGACCAGCCACAGCGTCTCCTTGTCGGCGCCGTAAACGCCGGCCAAGACCTTGCGCACCTCGGCTGTGTGACGGTCGAGCTTGTCCAGCCATGCGTGAAGTGTTCAGGCATAATGTAGGCCGCTGACCCGCCAGTGACCGCTCAAGACCAGGTCGCGTTGAAAGTGCAACAACAAGTCGTCGGATGGCATCAGGCCGCCGGTAAAGAATGTTTGCGCCATCCAGTCTCCAGGATCGCTCGCATTGAACTCGAAGGCAAACTCACGGTGGCTAAAAATGTGCACAAACAACTTGCCGTCCGGTTTGAGGCAAGCGGCCAGTTTGGACATCAGCCGCTCATAGTTCTTCATGTGCTCGAACATCTCGATAGAGACGATGCGATCAAAGCGGCGGTCAAGGTTCAGATGGCTCACGTCGGCCGTGATGGTTTCAACGGCCTGGATATTCCGGCGGCGGCATAGCGCGTCAATGTGCTCTTTCTGCGTGCGCGAGTTCGACACGGCCACCACACGGCTGTTCGGATAGTGCTCGGCCACCCACAGGCAAAACGAGCCCCAGCCGCAGCCAAGATCGAGGATGTCCATGCCATCTTGCAGTTGCGCGCGCTCGCAGGTCAATTGCAGCATGGCATCTTCGGCCTGGTCGAGCATGTGTACGCCTGGCGGCCACAAGCAGCAACTGTACTTTTTCCGTGTGCCCAACACGAGCTGAAAGAACTCGGCGGGCACTTCATAATGCTGCCGGTTTGCCTGGTCGGCCTCAATCGCAATCGGGCTTTGCTTGAGCTTGGCGATCAGTCCTTGCCGCTCGATCTCCCGCTCGTCCAATTCGGCTTGATACCTTATTCGTATTTCAGGGCGGCGATCAATCAGTGAATACTGCACCTGATTCGAGACGATCTTAATCCCATGCGTGAGGATGCGCTGCAAGTGCTCCGTGTCAAAGTTGGTCAAGGCCAGGTGCTTGATTTTGCCCGCCTGTTGCAATTGAGCCATGACATCTAGCGCGGCCAGGTATTGATCGTCGGCATAATCCCACCAATGGAACTGCAACAAATCGAGCGATTCGACGTCCATCCGGCGCAACGACACTCCAATCGCTTCTTCCACCATGCGGCGTGTCATCCGCATCGGTCGCGGCACCCACTTGGTAAAGGCTTGAACACTGGCCAGCGCCGCGGCGCCTTGCGTCGCTTTGAGTTGCCGTCTGAACTCGCCAATGAAATCTTCTGCCGGGCCGTAGTGGTCAGCCAGAACCCAGGTCGTGAAACCTGCATTGTGATACGCAAGCATCGCTTGAATCGCTTTGCGGCGGTCAATTGAGCCATGCGCACCCGAGACCTGCCACATGCCGTTCAGCAGGCAATGGATTCGCAGGTCACTCGTAAAATGGAATCGCAAACTCTCATCATGCTCCACGCGGTTCTCCTCTGCGCATGACCCTATCGGCGGCACATAGTGTTTGGCGCTCAACCATGACCTGCTCTCGCTGACCTGAGAGGATGCACACCCATTATCGCTCTGCGCTGGCAGCAGGCCGTCAGGCCAAAGATACCCGCCGCGCCCACTCAGCTAAAGCGGCAAGTAAATCTCGCAGGAAGCCACGCGCCGCTTCGTCTACCAGTTTCCCTTCAGGGTCGAAAGCCTGCTCGGCGCGCGCAACCAATACTTCAGGCTTGCCGAGCGGTAATGCGCCCACATGGGTCAGTATCTGGCGCAGATGCAGTTGGGCTCTCAGCGTGCCAAAGTTGCCAGTGCTGGCGCCCATCATGGCAACGGGCTTGCCGTTGAAAGGTTGCCGAGGCGGGCGTGAGGCCCAATCTATGGCGTTTTTAAGGGCTCCGCTGATCGAACTATTATACTCTGGTGTGGCGATCAGTAGTGCATTGGCCTGCGCCAGCCGAGTGCGGAACTCGACCACCACTTCAGGAAACGGCTTCTCATTATCTGGGTTGAACATTGGCAGACGAGAGAGGTCCAAGATTTCCAGCGTCATTCCTGGAGGCATCACTTCAGCAGCGGCACGTAAGAGGGCCGTGTTATACGAGCCTTGGCGGAGACTGCCGGAGATGCCCATCACGTGGAGTCGATTGGAATTGGCTGTCATTTCATGATCTCCTGATCCGTTTGCCCGCAATATAGCCGATAGCACTGACGGAAACGCTCAAGAATGTTCCCCACAGCATGTCCACCACGCTGAGCAGCACAGGCCAGTCTTTCAGGGTGGCGAGATTGGTCAGGTCGTAAGTGGCGTAGGTGATCAGTCCGAACAGCGCCGCCCGCAGGAGGGTGGTTTTGAGTGAGCCGCTCTCCAGCCCGGGAACGACCACGAAGAACAAGATGCCCACGATAAAGAGCAGATAGAAAATGGCTGCCGCAAACCAATTGACGCTGGGGGCCATGATGAAACCAAGTTGCTGCTTATAGAACAAGCGCGCCACCAGTCCCAGCCAAAGCATGTCAATCGCGAGGAAGGCCAACAATGAGACAAGGTAAAGTTTAAGATACCGCATCATTTTTCTCCAAGTTCAGTTTTGATCTTGATCAGGACTTCATTTCGCGCCATAAACCCCGGCACCCAGGGTGGATTGTATCCAGCCACAATAAAATCGCCCTCTGTTTCCATTCCTTGTCCCTCCAGCCATTGGCTGAGGCGCTGCTTGTTTTCTTGGATACGATCTTGCTGGAAATAACCGGAAAACCGGATCGCAGCCATTTGGCGGGCTGCGATAAGCTTAAAGTGAATTCGGTTGTCTTTCGGTTGCGGCAGAGTTAAAAGTGTATATTGAGAGGGCATAATGAAAGCCACTGTAAATCCGAATTCACCGGTTACGGTAACCGGTGTGGTCATGGCAATTTTTGTTAGCGCGCCAAACCGCTGGGGTGCGCACGTAGAGCCAGGTTTCCAAACCTGCCGTCGATTGCGGCGGCTATAGAGAGCCGCCCTACGGTATCCCATCACTTTGGCGCGCCTACCAATTTTTTCGGATCGAGATGCTTGGACGGGAGTAGTCATCTCGATTCTCTGTCTCGAGATATTATTGCCAAAAATGTATCCCGCGGGAACACTGAAACCCTTTTCAATGGCTGATTGATAGTTCTTTTCGTCAATAGCCACCTCAGCCTGAATGTAACCGGAATACTGCCGGATTTCAATTTCGTTTTGTTTCTTTGTTACAGAATATTTTTGGGGTTTCTGCCATACGCGTTTTCCTTTCATCGCGATTACCCTAAAGAGAATTCGCTTGTGCGCCATCAGGGCGCAAGCTCCCCGCCTACCTCACCGTCATCGCACCCGACCGCAGATTGATGCCACTGGCGATCAACACACCCGCCACCGACACCGCAATCGCCACAGCCGAAGCGATCACCACAGCGGGCAACGCGGCTTGTTTGACCCATATCCCGATCAGCGCCCACACGAGGACGCCCGTGAAAATCGCGTCACGCTGGCGAAAGGACATGACGAGCGACAGCACCGCCGCCACCGCGATCATGATCACGGCCCAAGTCACTGGCGACAGCCCGCCGCCATCCCAGCCCAGCCACACGAGCAGACTGGCGACGTTCGCAATCGTCGCCACGCTCACCCAGCCCAGGTAGAGACTGAACGGCGCCTGCACGAGCCAGCGCGTCGAAGCATCCGCCGACCCCGCGCTCGAAGGATTCACACGTAGATAGATCGCGATCAATGAGGCGAGCAATGTCAGCATGGCGATCAGCGTCAAGGGGTACAGGCCATAGTGCCAAAAGACAATCCATAGCCCGTTTGCCACGCAACTCACGGCAAACCACCAGCCGGTTGCCTCCACACGCGGATTCGATTGTTGCGAAGGCAGCGCCTGAAAGACCGCAAACCCGATCGCCGCCAAATAGATCAGGCCCCAGATGCTGAACACATAGCCCGCCGGCACAAACACCAGGTTAAAGCTATCCGAGATCTCGCCCGTTGTCCGGCCGTTCAGGGGCAGAATGCTGGCCAGCGCGTTCATCACGACTGCGCCAATCAGCGCCAATGGATTGACAATTCTCTGAGCCGTTCTTGCGTTCATTTTTTCCTCCTAACTTGGACGACCTGTGATCTTGACTGCCATTCCAAATCGCATGCGACGCGGCACTCATGCGCCGGGCGCAGAGCCTCTGCCGCGCCACCGCCTGACACTGGCTTCAACAGCCCGCCAGGGACCGGTCACGGGCGCCGCTTGCCGCTCTGCCGCTAGCGCCCGCCGAGCCGCTTCATCAAAAGACAACCGGTCCGCTTGACCGATGAGCGCCCAATAAGCATGATCGCGCGCCAAAAGGTCGTGGGCCAAGCCGACGACCACTTCGCGTGCCACGGACCACTCGGCGCGCGTGACAAACCGTACCCAGTGCGAAGACAGCCACGGCGAAAGCACCGGCACCTTGACCATGACAGGCGTTTTCAAACCCAACAGGTGCGCCGTTTTGACCAGGATCGCCTGGCAGGAAAGGATCTCTGGCCCGGGAATATCATACCACTGCCCCTGTGGCAAGCGCACCTCCAAGGCCGCCATCAGCGCCGCCACCACGTCGTCAATCCCAATCGGCTCTGTCCGCGAACTCATCCAGCGCGGCAGAACCATAAATGGCAACCGGGCCGCCAGGTCACGGACGATCAACCAGGACAAGCTGCCGTGACCAATGATCATGCTGGCGCGCAGCTCGAGGGCCGGCACATGGCCCTGGCGCAGCGTTTGCCCCACCTCCAGCCGACTGAGCAAATGCTCGGAAGATGCCGCGGCCGGCTGCACACCTCCCAGGTAGATGATCCGCTCCAGCCCGGCCGCGTGCGCCGCCTGCGCAAAATTCCTGGCCGCACTGACTTCGCGCTGGCGGAAATCGGTTCGACCTTCGGCCATGCCATGCACCAAATAATAGGCGGCCCGGCAACCCTGCATGGCGGCGACCAGCGTCTCGGGTTGATCCACATTGCCCGCAACCCACTCTTGTTCGGGAAATCGGCCGCGTGCAGAATCAGGGTTGCGGGTCAAGCTGCGCACGCGATAGCCTCGCCGCACTAGGTCGGGCCACAGGTTGCGCCCCACAAAGCCGGTCGCGCCGGTCAACAAGATGGTATCTGTTTTATCCACAGCCGACTCCACTTTTCGCGCAATGCCGCCGCGTGGGCGGCGAAAAAAGCCTACAACCTCAGGCACACCTCGGCTGCCAGCCAAAACAGATTATAGCGCACCTCGGCTCGACTAGTCCAACCGCGCGAATCCCACTCGCCGCCGCTCACATCATCGCCGCCATACAGCATCTGCGCGAACGTCACGCGCCGGAACCGGGCCACGGCAAAGAACGAGGCGGCCTCCATCTCGACCGTCAGGCAGCCCTCCGACTTGCGCAGTGCCACCTTGCCCGCCGTCTCTCGATAGGCCGCGTCCGTCGTCCACGTCTTGCCCACCCGATACGGAACGCCATGCTGCCTGAGCACGTGCTCAATCGCGGCGATGCCTTCGGGACTGGCGCACACTTCACGCGAGGGCGGCAGATAGTGATACGACGTGCCTTCGTCGCGCACGGCGGCCGACGGCACGATGATGTGGCCGACTGCAATTTCCTTGTTCAAGACACCCGCGCCGCCGCACGCGATGAATTTGCGACAGCCTAAAGCCACGGTTTCTTCCAGAATGCCTGCCGCCATCGGCCCGCCCACGCCGGGATGCGCAAACGCCAAACGCTGGCCGCCCATCTCAATCTCGTAAATGGGATGAGCTGCATCCTCCCACTTGGGCGATGCGATCACCCTGGCATTGCGTTCGTCGCGCACCCTGGCGATGACCTCTTGAAAGAAACAGAGTACGCAGTGCTCAGGGGCATCTATCGGCTTGATGATCTTGGACGGTTCGATGACCGCTTCTGGCGCGGGATCGAATTCGAGAATGGGATAGATATTTTGCATGGTGGCCGCCCCCAGACCTCAAAGGTCTCGAACACCGTTCACTTTTTTGCTTTCGTCGGCGTCGGCAAAGCGGGCCTGGCCTTCCACCCATTCGCCCATCGGCTCGCCGCGCACACCACATGGCATCACGCGGACGCGCGGATTGTTGCGGATGCGCTTGACCTTGCCCGAGCCATCCACCGTCCGAACGTACAGTGTCCTGTCGTCTTGCACAAACCAGACCGGCGTTTGAACGCCCTGCCCGTTCTTGCGAAAAGTCTCGACGTTCATAAACTGTTGATTGGCAAATTGCACTAGCTTGTCCATGTTTTTCCTCTGATCTAGCAAAGCTCCGCCTCAAACCGAATAGATATTTCACTACGGAGCACGCAGAGATTTTTATTTTTTCTCTGCGATCTCAGCGGTCTCTGCGGTGGGAAAATCTTGTCAAAGATTTGCCCTATGAAGGTGCCTAGAGGGCGAGGGCGTTCTCACGAATACCCTCGCCTTGCATCATGCATCTACCTCGACCGGAACATACGCCAGCGTTGGGTCACCATCGCGCTGCGGCAGCGGCGGATCGGGGTTGACCACGATGCGCCGCCACACAAACGTAACGACCCACATCATCACCAACGCGCTGAAAATGCCCGGCGCCCATGTGCCGACGCCCTGCAGCAGTACACCGCCCACCGAAGGCGCGACGACACGCGACAGACCTTCCATCGAAGCTGCCAGTCCCAGCGTGCCGCCGACCTCTTCGGGATAGACTGATTTGGTCAGCGCGCTATTGAGCACCGTGTTGAGCGTACCGTTCGCCGCCGAAAGCGGCGCAAGCACGATCAACAACATCCACAGGTTCGGCACGAATGCCCACGCGGCCAGCGAGAGCGTCATCACGACCGTGGAGACGAGAATCAACTGCTTGTCGCTAAAGCGCCGGGCCATCCACCCTATCGCCCCGCCTTGAACAATCACAGCCAGCACGCCCACATACGCCAGCACCAGTCCCGTCGTGCGGGCGTCCAGGCCTAACCGGTATTGGGCGTAGAGCGTGAACACGGTCTGGAACGTGGCCGAAGCCAGAGCGAAGAACAGCCGCGTGTGGAGCAACGGCCCCACGCGCGGGCGATGAAGCGCGTACCACAACGCCTCAAACGTGAACGACGGGCGCGGGCGCTGGGCCAGCATGGCACGTCGAGCCGGCGTCAGCGATTCAGGCAGGAAGAAAAACACTGATATCAGATTGATCAGCGAGAGCACCGCGGCCGCGAACGCCGGGACGCTATAGCCCCAGGTGCTCATCCATCCGCCGACGGCCGGCCCGATGATGAACCCGAGGCCGAACGCCGCACCGATCAGGCCGAGCGCCTTGGCGCGATCCCGTTCGTCGGACACATCGGTGATGTAGGCCTGAGCCACCGAGATATTGCCGCCGGTCAGGCCGTCAATGATGCGCGCGGCAAACAGCATCCCCAGCGAGCGCGCGACTCCGAGCAAGACGAAACCAAGAAACGTTCCCAAGATGCTCACCAGCAACACCGGACGACGGCCAATCCGGTCGGACAGGCGGCCCAAGAGTGGGGCGCCCAGCAGTTGCGCCAGCGCATACGATGCGACGAGCAAACCGGTGGCGGTCGGATTCGCGCCGAACGTCTCGGCGTAATAGGGCAGGAGCGGCAGAATCAGACTAAAGCCAAGCAGGTCAACAAACACGACGATAAAGATCGTCAACAGACGACGTTTGCTCATCTTCCATCACCTCACAAAACAGATTCAGTAGATCCAATTCTCAGACAGCACGGTACCACGTTGTCAAGACCTCACAAAAATTTCCTCAGTGTTGCTTGCCGATCAACTCTTCTCTGCGTCGCCGATAGTCCACAATAGGCCCATCGCCCGGGATCATCTTTTCGCCCATGCGCAGCCCGGTGCGCTTGGGCTGCTGAGTGATGACCACGCGCCGATCTTGACGCTCGACGATCCAGTTGGCTTGAGCACCGACCCAGTTGAACAGTTCGCGCAAAATCGGCAGTTTGACCACCCGCTGGTAGTAGCGGATGTACATCAGCGTGTTCTCGTCATCCACCGGAACGAACGCTGCCATGATGCGCATATCATCGCTGATCCAGTTGTGCCAGATGTTGGGGAAACGAAATTGCAGGAACGGCCGGCGTTGCGGCTCGGGAAGCTCGCCCGCCCGGAGCGGCGTCTGGCCTTCGTCCAGCGTGTTATAGACCCACAGTTCAAGCAGGTCGCCTTGCAGGCGAGACAGCGGCCCGTTGACCAGTGTACGATTGCCGCGCCCGATGGTATTGTGATGCACGAACGGCAGATGCACGACGTCGAGTTGATTTTCGATGGCGCGCGAATAGTGCGTGGGCCAGGGATCGCGGAGCGTCGAATACGAGAACGAATCGTCAATCGAATCGAACCACGGCAGCGGCGGCAAATCGTCCTTCGGCTCGCCCCACCAGAGGTAGATAAAACCGTGTGCCTCACGCACGGGATAGACGCGCTTGACCTGGAATGCTTTAGGCGGCACAGCGTTCTTGCCATTCGCGGGAATGAGTGTGCAGCGTCCCGACGTATCGTACTGGAAGCCGTGGAACGGACACTCGAGGCGATCGCCCCTCAGCCTGCCGATGCTGAGCGCCACACCGCGATGCGGGCACACGTCCGCCATACACGCGACCTGGCCGCTCGCATCGCGCCAGAGCACTAGCTTTTCGCCCATGCGCGTCACGCCGACCGACTTGCCCGACTTGACTTCACTCGATTCGAGAATAACATACCATTGATTGGGAATCATAGTTGCTCCCGCGCTATGAGTAAAACGTGATATGGTGTTTCACGCTCGCTTGCGTGGAAACCACGGCACGAATGCGCTCGTCGTTTCGATGTATTCTTTGTAACCCGGCCGCGTCTCCATCGCCTTTTCCAACAACGCCACGCCCGATACACGCACGAGCAGCGTCGTCATGATGATGGGGCTAAAGATCGTCCACCAGCCACCTGCCGCGAGCGCGATGAGCCAATAGCCCCACCACTGCATCGCATCACCAAAGTAATTCGGGTGGCGCGTGTAGCGCCACACACCCCGGTTCATCACCTGGCCCTGGTTGATGGGACTGGATTTGAACTGCGCAAGCTGCCAATCGCCTACCGCCTCAAAGAAAAAGCCGATGGCCCACACCGGGATGGCGATGAGATCCAACACGTTCAATGGCGCGGCGTAAAACTGCGCTGCCAGCAGCGGCGCAGAAATGATCCACAACAGCACGCCCTGCAGCAGAAACACCTGAAAGAAACTCTTGCACCACCAGAGGCGCGGATTCTCATCCCGCCAGGCCCGGTAACGAAAATCTTCCGGCTTGCCCCAGTTGCGTCGCAAGATGTACAGCGAAAGCCGCAGCCCCCAAATCGTCACCAGTACACCGATGAGCAATTTGCGTGCGGGCAGGCCGCCCGGCGCAAGCGCAAAATACGCCCAGTTGGCGATGACAAAGCCCGCGCCCCAGAAAATGTCCACGATGCTCGCATTGCGCAGGGCCAGGCTGACGAGCCAAAGGATGATCATGAGACTGAGCACAATCCCGGCGACGATGCCATAAATCTCCAAAAGATTCATCTCGGCCCCCCACCTCACACCTGACGCTTGGCGTTCGCTGGCACCAATGGCGGCCGGATCGTCGAAATCCCACTGACCTGTTCGGCCTGCCGCACAATCCGATCGATCAGACCAGAAAAGATAAAGGCGTGGAAAGGCACGAGCGAATACCAGTACACATGCCCCAGGAACCCACGCGGGACATAGAACGCAGTTTGCAGCAGGCGCGTCGAGCCGTCGGGCTGAGGCTGCGCTTCGAATTCCAACCAGCCCGGGCCAAACATGCGCATCTCGGCGCGCAGGCGGAGCAGTCGTCCCGGCTCGACTTTTTCCACCCGCCAAAAGTCTACCGCGTCGCCCACGTGAATGTCGTCAGGATTGCGGCGGCCCCGGCTCACCCCCACGCCGCCGAACAAGCGGTCCATCGCGCCGCGCAGATGCCACAGCCACGTACCATACAGCCAACCGCGCTCACCGCCCAGGCTGGCGAACACACGATACAATGCTTCCGGCGGCGCCCACGTGATGCGCTGGCGTCGCTCGATGAACATGCCCTCGCGCCACTGGAACGTCACAGGTGTCCGGTCGCCCAGGCTGGTCGCCAGAGCATCACTCCACGAGGTATCCACCAATCCCGCCTCCATGCGCGTGATCGAATACCTCAGGACGGCGCGATAATCCATCGGCTGGATCTCGGGGAACAGCCTGCGCGCCGAATCATCCTGCACGACGACCGGATCGTGTAACCCTTCGATGAGCGCATAAGCAATGTGAGCGGGGACGGGCGTGGCCCAATGCACCCAGTAGGATGACAGGCGTGAAGCAAACATCGGCAGGCGAATGAGCCAGTGGCGCAAGCCGCGCTCGCGCGCATAGCCCATCACCATCTCGCCATAGCTGAGCACGTGCGGGCCGCCGATCTCGACGACCCGTCCGGCGCTGGCCGGCTGGCGCAACGCGGCGACCAGATAACTCACGACATCAAAAACAGAGAGCGGCTGGATCGGCGTATAGACCCAGCGCGGCGCAAACATCACCGGCACACGCTCGGTGCCCACGCGGATCATTTCAAAGAACATGCTGCCGCAGCCGATGACGAGGCTGGCGCGAAACTCGGTCACCGGCACGCCCGCCTCGCGCAGCGACTCGCCGGTCTCGCGCAGCGAAAGCAATCGCTGGGAGCGGTCGGCTTCGACGTTCCCCAGGTTGCTCAGGTAAATGATGCGCTGGACGCCGGCGGCCCGGGCCGCCTGACCAAAGTTGTATGCGGCTGCCATGTTGCGCTGACGGCTTTGCCGACTGTCCATCTCGCTCATGATGTGAACCAGGTAATAGGCGGCTGTGACGCCTTCCATGGCCGGGGGCAGCGTGTGCAGATGCAAGACATCGGCTTGGACCACCTGGACTTGCGAAAGCCACGTGCGGCCTTGCAGGCGAGCCGGATCGCGTGTCAACACGCGGACGCGATAGCCCGCTTCGAGCAAGCGCGAGACCAGGCGCCCGCCAACGTAGCCGGTGGCGCCAGTGACAAGCACGAGGCTATTTTCGGCAGCCATGTCTTTGGTCTCCCTCTGAACAAATGACCAACGTTCGTCCTTGGTCTTTAGTCATTCGTCACGCGAAGCGGTCATTCGCCTCTCACCAGATGCATCAATCAGATCGTTCAACCGCTTGCGATAATAGCAGAAATTTTCCCACGACACATCGGGCGGGACCATGTGATCCACGTAGGGGATGTAACCGCCGCGCCTGAGCATGGCAGGCACATCGCGCAGCACGGCGTCAATCGCTTCACGATCACGGGCGAGCGCGATCTTGTCAATGCCGCCGAGGATTTGCAATTGGGGGAACGCTTCGCGCACCTCAACGACGTTCATGCCGGCCATCACCTCGAACGGGTACAGGCCCGTCACTCCGCCTTCGACCCATAGCGGCAAAAGCTTCCAAATGTTGCCATCGCAATCCACGTGAATCACGCGCACGCCGCGCTCGCGGAAAAAGCCGGTCAGCTTTTTATACGCGGGCAGCATGAACTGGCGGAACAGCGTGGGCGAAATGAGCGGCCCGTTCTTGTACGCCATATCCTCCCAAATAAGCGCCAGGTCAACATCCACCCGATCGAGTACCTGGTCATACAATGCGATCCAAAAATCGGCCAGGTCATCGATCACATCGCGCATCAGGTCGGGACAGTCGTAGTAGGCCGTGAGCACCTGCACTTCGCCCAAGAGCGAACGCGGCGTGCCGAAAAAGCCCTGACCGCCGCCAATCGCCAGTGGGAAGGTCCGACGGCGATAGCTCGCCAGCAACTCGGTCCAGTGATCAGGCAATCGTCCCGCCAGCGTCGGCTGCAATCGTTCGGCCTTGATCTGCTCCCAATCCTGGCGCGTGGCGACTGGCCCACGCACAAAATGCGGCAGCGAGTTGAGGTGTCTGGTGCGCTTGACGATCATGCCCATATCGTCGCGGATAAGCAGCCAGTCATCATGCTCCTCCAGGACCTGCTCCTCAAAAGCCGGGCAGAAATAGTTGTTGACGGCTACGCGCTGCATGCACTCGTCCAGGCCAAGCGCGTGGCGCACATCCAGGTCCACGTAGCGGCCCGGCATCCACGCGCCGCCCCCACCATAGACGTTTTGACCATCGGCCAGGTGCGCGGGGATGCCGGTCTGCTCGACCAGCCCCTCGCGGTACCAACGGCGCAGCGCACCGGCCCAATAGCCAAATTCCCACTTGGGCGGAGCGACCGGCTCGAAATTCATGACAGCCAAAAATCGTTCGCGTGTGTTCATGGGCATCAGAGATCAGAGGTCGGAAGTCAGGGGTCGGATATACTCCCGCACGATCCTGTCATTCTGAGCCGCGAAGCGGCGCAGAATCTCTTTCACACTAGACAGAGACACTTTCGCATGACAAATCTACCTTGTAGCTTTGGGTCGAATGAACGGCGGCTCGACGGCGGGCGAGGTCAACAACGCATACCGGCCCGGCCTGCGAAAGGCGTTACCCCACACCTCATGCTCACGCCACACGCGAATCTTGTCCAGGTCGAACTCGGCCAGGTACACGCCTTCGGCCTCGCCTGCTTCGACGACGAGCGGATTGAGTGACCGCTCGTTCTCGTCAAAGCAAATCGGGCTAAAGGCGACCGAGTGACCGTTCTCCTGGGGCGCGGCGTAATTCGCCGTTGCCATGCCAACCATGTTCTCCATGGCCCGCGCGCGGAACTGGCCCAAGCGGTTGGCTTCCAACTCGCACGCATTGGGTGTGAGGATGATCTCGGCGCCCTTGAGCATCAGGATACGCGCGGATTCGGGAAACTCGCGGTCAAAGCAGATCATCGCGCCCACCTTGACCGGCCCTGACCGGGTATCGAGCGCGGCGACGTAGAAATCCTCGCCCGGCTCACACTCCGCTTCCCAGTCAAACTCACACGTGTGGACTTTGGAATAGGTGAACAGGATGTCACCCCGTCGGTCCATGAGCGAGACCGAATTGCGCACCGCCTCGCCTCGACGTTCCAGGTACGTGAGCGCTATCGCCAAATCGAGTTCACGCGCCAGTTTGCGGAAACGGGTGATGTACTCGCTTTGCTGCGTGAGCGCGAGCGCGCGCCAGGCCGCGCGTCCCTCTGCGTCCGAAGGGCAAGGCGCGTAACCGATGTTCCACATTTCTGGAAACAGCGCCACGTCCGCGTCCATTGCCGCTGCGCGACGGCAAAACGCCTCGCCTTTGGAAAGGTTTGCGGCGAGATCGGTGCCGTGTGACGACATTTGGAGTAGAGCGACCTTTATGCTCATTACGCAACCCCTTGTCACTGCGAGGAGGCCCGCGCAGCGGGCTGACGAAGCAATCTCCTAACTCGCAGGAACAAGATTGCTTCGGCCACCTGCCCGCGTCAGGGGGTCAGGCCTCGCAACGACAGAACAGTGCCGCCTGATGTCCATCGCCAAGCGTACCGCCGTTTTGCGCCGCGCGCAAGTGATAGACCTCCGGCTCCACCTGGACAATGCTCCAGTCTTACAGCCACACAGCCATTTGGCGCTCTACGTTTCACGTCTGTATCCCTTCAACATCTCATCCATCACCCACGTCGTCCGCGCACCAGTGACACCAGTGCTGGGGCATTTGCCGATGCCGTTCAGTTCATTCACGATCGTCTGGATGAGCGGCTGATGGACGTGCGGCGGGTTGGGAATCGGGAACTCGGTCACGCCAGCGGACGTGGTCAGCACGACCGGCTCGACACCAAAGGACGAAAATGCAATCTTGCCGCGCGCGCCGACGATCTCGTTCATGTCGTAATCTTGAAACGCTGTAAAGCACCATACACCCGTGCCATGCACGCCCGACTCGAAGACGAACGTGCCCGTGACTATATCTTCGGCGCGATAGAGCCGGCCCTGGTTCGAGGCCATACCCTGCACCGAGCGAATCGGCCCCAAGTAATAGTCGAGAAAATCGAGTGTGTGCGAAGCCAGGTCGAGAAACTTGCCCCCGCCGGCGATCTCGGGCACGACGCGCCACGGAAGGCGATTGGGATCAAGCTCGTCGGGCGCGGGCCTTTGGTATAACGTCACAGTCACAAAGCGTACGTCGCCAATCGCGCCCGACTCGATCAGTTCCTTGACCTTGAGAAAGCGCGGCAGCGCGCGGCGATAGTATGCGACGAACAGCGGCACACCTGCCGACTGGCAGGCCTCGATCATCTCCAAGCACCCGGCATGATTGAGCGCCATTGGCTTTTCGACGCACACCGGTTTGCCTGCGCGGGCAACCGCCAGCGTGTACTCTTTGTGCGATGAGGGCGGCGTGGCAATGTACACTGCATCCACATCAGGATCGTGGATCAAGGCTTGGGCATCATCGTACCATTTTAGCACGCCATGACGTTCGGCATAATCCTTTGCCAGTGCCCCATTGCGCCGCATGACAGCGACAAGCTGCGAATGATCCGCCTTCTGAAAGGCTGGCCCGCTCTTGACTTCGGTCACGTTGCCGCAACCGATGATGCCCCAACGAATGGTCTTCATCTCACTCCTCTTGAATTCGACGGCAGAAGGCACGCCTGAGCGGCTCACCGGACCGTCACCTGGTCGCTCATCGCATCCAGTGCGGCGACCTGAGCATCGGTCAGGCTCCAACCCAACGCACCAATGTTGTCCAAAGCCTGCTGGACATTCTTGGCGCCGGGGATCGGCACTGCGTCCTTGCGCATCACCCAATTGAGCGCGACCTGCGACGGCGTCTTGCCATGCGCCTGACCGATCTCGCGCAACAAATCTACCAGCGGTTGAATGCGCTGAAGGTATCCCTGACCAAAGCGACGTCGTATCAGGCCAGTCGGCAAGTGATCCGGCGTGTACTTGCCACTGAGCAGCCCCTGCGCGATCGGGCTGTAAGCGATCAGTGTCACGCCCAACTCGCGGCAGGTTTGCAGTAAGCCGTTTCGTTCGGGAGCGCGGCGCAGCAAACTGTACTCCACCTGATTCGAAGCCAGCGGCACACCTCGTCGAGCCAGCGCGGCATGGGCGCGGCGCGTCTGTTCGACGTTATAGTTCGAAACGCCGACTGCCCGCACCCATCCTGCTTGAACTGCGTCGGCCAGCGCGTCCATCCACGTCTCGATCGGAACGGGGGGAAGCAGCCAATGGATTTGATACAGGTCCACTCGCTCCAGGCCGAGGCGATCGAGGCTGTCCCGCAAAGCCTTGAGCAGGCTCGACTTGCGCCAACGCCACGGCAACGGCATGAACTTGGTCGCCACGATGACAGGCTGGCGGCCGTTCTGTCGAATAAAGCGGCCCAACAGCCGTTCGGATTCCCCAAAGCCATAGATTTCGGCTGTGTCGAAAAAATGGACCCCGGCGGCGAGGCTCGCCTCGAAGGCGGCGCGCACATCGGCTTCTGTGTACGTGCGGCCATAGCCCCAATTGCGACTATCTCCCCACTGCCAGGTGCCGAACCCCAGCGGGGTAACCTGGATTCCACTCTTTCCCAATGGAACCAAAGACCCGGTCATTTTCCCACTCCCATACAGACTCTTGATTGCATCTTCATGGAGTAACCGTTCAGCCAATGTTTTTTCTAAAAACGAATAAAGGGCATGTCCCACTTGACGTGGATAGCACTGTCATTGCGAGGGCGCGAAGCGCCCGAAGCAATCTCTATACTGCAAAGATGAGATTGCTTCGCCGCACCTGCCCTCGCCAGGGGGTTCGGCGGCTCGCAATGACAGGTTGCAGGGATTTACCCACGCTGTGTGGGAAATACCCCGAATAAACGAATGATGGTCACGCCTCTCCGACAGCGATTCGTTTACACCGCACTTGCGGTGGGTGCAGGTGTTCGTTGCACCGAAGGCGATTCGCCTGCCTGGCAGCAGACAGGTTGACGGATTCCGACTGAACAGTTACTCCATGACTCGATATTGTCGCGGCCTATGCCACACACTCACATGGCATAGGCCGCGCACCAACTGACCAGACTTGCCACAAGCAATATCGCTTACGCTCCAGCCTCAAACCATCAGCGATGTGGCATCACGCAGCAAGCTTTCCAGCTTATTCACACCTTCCTGCAACGTCTCGCCCAAAAAGATCCCGGGCACTTGACTGCGCCACTCGGGTTTCTCGTTAAACACCCGGCCTCCATAAGCCACGATTGGACGCCTGGACTCGAAAACGCCCGGAAGACAGCGGGGCCAATCCACAAGATTTTGCGCGGCTTTATCCGTGCTGGCGACCAGGACAATCGCAGGCGGCTTCATCTCCGCTATCAATTTGGCCATATCTTTCAGCGGAACGGCTTGACCCAGGTAAGCGACCGGCCAGCGACGCCGGCGCAATAACACTCCCAAAATCAGCAGCCCGCCCTCGTGCAGTTCGTCGGGCGCGCACCCAAGCAAGGTGGGACGGATAGGAAAAATCGGCGGGCCAGTCACCGTCCACATGATCAGCCGATGACGCACGTAATTGGTCGCCAGGTGCTCAGTGGCCACATCTACCTTCCCCTCCATCCAGGCTTGACCGATCTCGATCAACGTCGGCACGATGGCATCCAGTATGACGCTCTCCAAGGGATGTATAGCGGTGGCTTCACCCAACAGTTGGTCAGCCCTGATCGTATCGTGAGCCAGCAAAGCGGCTGTAAGATTCTCTCGAATGACGTTGAGAGCAGGCTCGCCCACTCCAGGCTGTGTCGCCAGAGATGAGATCACAGGGGCTTCGGGAAAGCGGCCCTCCTGTTGCACGTGACGCAGCGCGCGAACCGCCTTGCCAGCTTGCATGCCTTCGTCTGTTCGCGCTTTGATCCAGCGCAAGCCGAGCACGTCACGCTCGGAATAAAGGCGATGACCACCGGGCGTCCGCGCCGATTGGGGAAAGCCATAACGCCGTTCCCAAATTCTCAGCGTCGCCACCGGGATGCTCGTCATTCGAGAGACGGCCCCGATGTTGTAGAGAGGCTCATCACGTGGGTCTTGGTGAGTTTCAATCTGGCTCATAATCTCCGTCTTTCTTTGACAATTGTGCTGCAAGTATACCTTATCGGCCAATGCTTGTCAAGAAAAGCTGTACAAAACAGGGCGTTTGAACATAAAAAAAAGACCGCTGAAAGCTCGCACCATCAGCGGATCATCGTCGTGGCATCTATACTATCAACAGTCACTGACCATTGGTGTAAACTTTGGCCCCGGAGTGCGGCCTTCAGGCCGCGTTTTATGCAGGCTGAAGCCTGCACTCCAACCTCAAGTTGACACGCATGGGTCACTGACTTTTGTTTTTAGGAGTAGAGCAAGCTCCCATGCCAGCCTGCCCGCCGCAGGCAGCGAAACGGCGGCATGGGAGCCGCCCCCGCTGAAATTTGGGGGACTGGCAATTCCGATGAAACTTGACCGTGCCCAGTATATCTGCTCAGGCTGGCAGGCGTGATGGGGTCAATGGCTGCTCAAGCAAGGTCCTGAAACGAGCGAGGCGATCCCCGGCCGAGATGTAACGGTCGAGCAACTCGCGGCCATAGTGATAATTGAAAACGTAGGAACGAAAGAGCGGATTCGAGATGAAGCGATAGGACTGGCGAGCCTGCTTTTCCGTCCGCGCTCCCCAGTGTTGAATGTACTGAACAACAGTTCCCTCGTCCGCCCCATCACGATGGAACAAGAACGCTGCATTGCCACTCACCGGACGCAACTTGCGACGAGCCTGGGCCAAAGCCCGATCGCGCGCCACATCCACCTTGAGACCTGCCATCGGATAGAATACATCGCGCAGCCACATTTGTAATTCGTCCTCGGTGAAAATGATCTCCCACGCAAGATCGGCAATGCCCTCGCTGATGACACATTCGGGGGCGTTGATGAGCTGGACGCTCGCTTCGGCATGCCCCTGATCGCGGTAGAGCAGTTTTTCCTTGATCGCATGCTCGGTGTGATGGCCGGGATAGCCTTCGTGCGCCATCAACCCGAGCATCGCATTGGCGCGCACGGGCAAGTCGGTGTTGACATCCACACGCGAGCAATAGTTGCCCAGATACCAGTTGTAAGCCGACCACGGTTGATTTTCGACAATCTGCAAAGCAATCTCTTCGCCTTCGGGCAAAGTGAACCATTGCCGCGTCCGGCGCTGGGTTTCGTCCCGACAGGCGGTCAGGAGCGGCAAGAGTTTGTCCTTTGGCACATCGAATTGCGCATCCCAGGCCTCCAGCCGATCGGCCAGCGGCTCAGTGCCAGGCAGCAGATCACCGATCACGCGCAGCGCATCGCTGAACACCTGCTCGTCCGTCCACTGCGGCTGAATGTCATAGACCAGACACAGCTCTTCCTCAAAGAGAAGGGCCTCACCTTGCACACGGCGCAGCGTGGCGATCATGGCCGTGACCTGTTTGGTCAGCCATTCGCGGCGCAGGTCATCCGAAATCGAGGCGACATGGCGCAACAGCTCCTTGGCGTCATGCTGCAAGCTGGCCGGGGGGAGGTTCCCTTCGGCTTCTGCTTCGGCCTGCCATTCCGGCGGGCCAAAGTAAGCGTCAATGAATCCAGGCACTAACCGATTGATGTGAAACGCCAGGCGGAGATAGGAACGGCTGATGGGATCGGCAACAATATGCGACATGGCCAAGGCTCCTGAGGTATAATACGCGGCAATCTGTTGATTGGACACCGTGGCAGATTGTAACCTGGTAAATCGAGACTGTCAATCAGAAAGGACAAGCATCATGTCTATCGTAACCCCCGAGTGGGTCAAAGATGCAGTGTTTTATCAGATTTTCCCCGATCGCTTTGCGATCAGCGCTCGGGTGCCCAAGCCGTCGAACCTGGAGCCGTGGGACTCGCCGCCGACCGTGTTCGGTTACAAGGGCGGCGATCTGCCCGGCGTGGCCGAAAAGCTCGACTATCTCCAAGACCTGGGCATCACGGCGATCTACCTGAATCCGATTTTCGCCTCGACGGCCAATCACCGTTATCACACGTTCGACTATTACGCTGTGGATCCGATCCTCGGCGGCAACGCGGCGCTGCGCGAACTGATCGATCAAGCGCACCAGCACGGCATCCGGCTTGTGCTCGATGGCGTCTTTAACCATGCCAGCCGCGGCTTTTACCAATTCAATCACGCGCTGGAAAACGGCGCCGCTTCGCCTTACCTGGACTGGTTCTATTTCAACCAGGAATGGCTCAAGTCAGGCCGACCGCTCGACGCTTATCCTCGCAAAAAGGTCAAGGGAGACAGCCTGCAGACGCTGGGGTACAAAGCCTGGTGGGATATGCCCGCGCTCCCCAAGCTCAACACCCAGACACCTGCGGTGCGTCAGTTCATCTCTGACGTGGCGACGCACTGGATTGACTTGGGGATTGACGGCTGGCGGCTCGACGTGCCGGCCGAGATTGACGACGATGCGTTCTGGCGCGAGTTCCGCCGCCGGGTAAAGGAGCGCAATCCCGAAGCCTACATCGTCGGCGAAATCTGGGAAGACGCGCGCCGCTGGCTGCAAGGTGATCAGTTCGACGCGGTGATGAATTACCTTTTCACCAAGCCGGTGCTGGGCTATTTTATTGACAACCTCGATCTGGCCGAGGTGCGCCGGGCCGGCGGCTACCGTCACGTCAAACGGATCAACCAGCAAGAGTTCGCCGAAGCGATTGATGGACTGTTGAACCTTTACGATTCCGCCGTCACTCAAGCGCAGCTCAATCTGCTCGATAGCCACGACACGCCGCGCTTTCTCACGTGCGCGCGTGGCGACCAAAGCGCGCTCCGGCTGGCTGTGCTGTTCATGTTCACCTATCCCGGCGCGCCGTGTATTTACTATGGCGATGAGGTCGGCCTGGACGGCAAGCACGATCCTGATTGTCGCAAAAGCTTTCCCTGGGATGAAAAGCGCTGGGATCACGATCTGCGGAATTTCTACAAGCGATGCGTCGAGCTGCGCCAGGCACACCCTGCCTTGAGGCGGGGCAGCTACCAGATGCTCTGGTCAAAGCAAGATGTGTACGCCTTTGCCCGGCAACTTGGCGAGACCCTCATCGTCGTGCTCAACCTCAGCCGCGAGACGCGTGTCGTGTCCTTGCCGGTGGAGAGCGCGACCACTTGGCGAAATGTGTGGGGCCGTGAGACGTACACGGTGGAACAAGATAAACTAAACGACTTCAAGCTCGCTCCGCGCAGCGGAGTCGTCTTGACGGCTGTGTAATGGAAAACCCGAAGGACCCCGCAAGGCCCTTCGGGTTGGCTCACGTCTCTTCCCCTGTTCGATCTATTTTTGCGCTTTCTTCTTTTCCTCTTCGACCAGGTAGCGGCGCAGGACCTTGCCCACCATCGTCTTGGGCAACTCGGTGCGGAACTCGACCGCCGTCGGCACTTCGTACTTGGCAAGCCGCTCTTTGCAAAAATCAATCACTTCTTGCTCGGTGAGCGTCTGGCCGGGCTGCGGGACGATCCACACCTTGATCGTCTCGCCGCGATAGGGATCAGGGATGCCCGCGGCGGCCACATCCAACACCTTGGGATTTTCCTTGATCACTTTTTCGATGTTGGTCGGGTAGATGTTGAACCCGCCCGCGATGACCATGTCCTTCTTGCGATCCACGATGTAGAAATAGCCATCCTCGTCCATGCGGGCGATGTCGCCCGTGTAGAGCCAGCCGTTGCGGAGCACGTTGGTGGTCTCGGTCGGCTTATTCCAATAGCCCTGCATCACCTGCGGGCCTTTGATCGCCAGCTCGCCGACCTCGCCGATCGGCAGCTCCTTGTCTGGATCGTCCAGACTCACGATCCTGGCCTCTACGTCCGGGAACGGCAAGCCGATGCTGCCTTTACGGTTTTCACCGGATCGTGGATTGCAGTGCGTGGCAGTGGGCGCCTCGGACAAGCCATAACCTTCGCGCAGATTGCCGCCGGTCAGTTGCTCGAATTTAGACTGCGTTTCCGGCATCAGGGGCGCGCTCCCGCTGATGCAGGCGCGGATCGAGCGGATGTTGTATTGGCTGATGTTGGGATAATTGTTGATGGCATTATACATCGTCGGTACGCCTGGAAAGATGGACGGGTGGAACGTATTGATCGCCGAGAGCAAGTTTTCCAGATCGCGTGGGTTCGGAACACAGACGAGTGTGCCTGCTGCAGCGATGCAGTAGCACATGGCCGCGACCATGCCATAGACATGGAACAAGGGGATCGCAGCCAGCACAACTTCTTGGCCCAAACGGGTATCGTGAACCCACGCCTTGATCTGGAGCGTATCGGCCACCAGATTGCGGTGCAGCGCCACCGCGCCCTTGGGCGTGCCGGTCGTCCCGCCCGTGTATTGAAAGAGGGCAATATCGTCCGGGCCGATGTCTAACTTGGGCCGGTCGGCAGGCGTGTTTTGCGCGATCACGTCTTGCATCCAGAGATCGCCGTCTCTCAATTCGGCCGCATGCTCGGCCGCGGCGTGCTTGTTGAGTGGAAAGAGGGTCTTGAGGAATCCGCCCATGTACTCGCGGATATGCGAGACAATCACTTTTTTGACTTTGGTCTTGGGCTGAACCTCTTTGACGCGCGCGTAGAAATTACTGGTGCAGAGCACCATCTCCGCGCCGCAATCTTCGAACTGGTCAGCCATCTCGCGGGCCGAATACAACGGGTTCGTCGCGACGACCACGCCGCCCGCCTTCATGATGGCAAAGTAGGCAATGACAAACTGGGTCGAGTTGGGCATAAAGACGATCACCCGGTCGCCTTTTTTCACGCCCAGCTTTGCCAAACCTCCGGCCAGTCGGTCGGTCAATTCGTTGAGTGTGCGGTACGAGATTTTGCCGCCGGTCAATCCATCCAGCGCCCCTTTCATCGCGCGGGGCTTGAAAATGACGGCAGTGGTATCGGGGTAATCCCGGGCGGCCTGTTCTAGGAACCCAAAGAGAGGAAGCTTGGGATAGGGTTCCAGCGAGCGAGGGACTTGGGGGTCATAGCTTTTGAACCATGGTCGGTCTTGCATTTCATCCTCCTATTCCAATGAAAAAGGCGGCGCAAAGTTGAGGGCGAGTGATTGCGTTTATTGGGCCGGCTGACCTCCTCCTGGAAAACGAGGAAAGCGGATCCGATGCTAAAAGTATAGCGTGAGCGGGTCAAGATTGTCAAGCCCCATCCCAGGCTGAAATGCACCCCCTAGGCTTTGGACAAACCAGCGGGTCAGGCGAGGCATCTGCCTTCCTTCAGCCTTTCACCCGGCCCCACGTGTTGATCACAAACGCCATCGCGCCGAGCCATTGCAAGATCGCTGAAAGCGCTAACAATCAGCCCCAAACCATTCTCGGCTGCGAGACATTCAGCGGTTCGCCGATCACACGGTAGACAAGCAACACTATGTGCAACTTTCTATAGATGTTCAGAAAAAGACTGTGGTAGGGGCAGGCCTCGCGCCTGCCCTGGGCGACCGCAAGGGTCGCCCCTACACATCAACCAGATTTAGTCACACCCATTTGGAATTTAGCGTTTCGACGAGACATTTTTGCCTATCAGCGCAGCCGTTATCCTGCCAGGATCAAGCAAGTATAGCGTCTTGGATCAAACCCGTTTGCTCTCTACTCCCACGGCTCGGCGAGCAACAGGAATCCCAGTAGTCCCAATCCACTGAAATAGGTGTAATCCCAGCGCAGCCCGCCCAGCGCGATGAGGATCAATCCCCACGCGGCAAAACGCGATCTCGCCTCACTCGAACGCGCCAGCGCAATTGCTGTGTAGAGAAAACAGGCCAGTCCCAAAAGATAGAGCCACGGTGGAAGCCATGTGGCAAAATCCACCGTCCATTGTGCAAACGCCGAAGCCAGATGCGGTCGAGCGATCCACAACCCGCCGAGCAGAACTGTGGCGATCAGCGCGACAACCAGTGCGCGCCGGCTTGGCGCGGGACGATACACGAAATACACCATCAGTGCGACGAGCACCGCGAGCGCTTCGGCGAGAAAATGTGGAACGACCATTGCTTTGTTGAACCATTGCCAACCCAATCGAGCGGCAGAAGCAGCGACGGTCGGACCAGCCAACGCAACATAGAGCGCAACGAGAAGCATCAACATCACACAACGCAGTAGGGGCAGCCCTTGCGGCTGCCCTCCTTGCGGCCGCCCTGCGCTTGCAGGATGGGCGACCACCAGGATCGCCGCTACAACCATGGCGGCCAACATCACGACGCTGTGCAGCAGGAAAATCACGTCCAGCATCGGCGTGACCCCTGGCGGTGATACTGCGCGAATCACATTCAAGACCGCCACGACGACCAGCAAGCTACGCAGCGCGTTCGAGCGCGTCAGTCCTGCGATGATCAGCACGGCCAGCGTCGTCAAGATGACGGCGGCGTTCAGCGCGACCGTCCCCACAAAGAGCACGACCTGCGCCGCCGACGTGACCACCTGACTCGACGGCAGCATCGGCCCCAGGCGGATGACGATGCGCAAGAGCAGAAACTCGATCAACGCGGCCCACACAGCCCACCGGCCCACGCGCGCGAGCAGGTCCGGCGCAAGACGCACGGACAGGCTCTGCGCGCACGTGCCGGGCACGGCCCGGAGCGAATCCCTACGGATCGGTTGATGCATGTCCTCGTGAATCATACCGGACATTCCCCCAGCGTGTCTGGCTCGCACACCTCTGCCACTGGCTCGGAGAGCAGGCCCGCCGGATCAGGTGTGACGCCCAGCGCAGCGCAGTCGAGCGAGACGAGCGCTGCCGTCAGTTCAGCCAGCGCGACAAAGAACGGCAGGCGTGCATATTGCTTGACGCGGGACACGAACCCTGGCAGCCAACGTCCGAGGTGTTCCTGGAGGAAACGTCGCCGCGCTTGAACGCAAGTCTCGGCCTGCTCGACCCAGCCCTGCTCGCGGGCGTATGCTTCTTTGAAGCACAACGCCGCCATGAATTCCAGTTGCGCGCCCAGGTGGTCTTGCAAGTCCCCGGTCACCTGAAAGCCAAACGCCGAATAGAACGCGCCCACGTCGGCCAGCATCTGCGGCTGGACGAAAAAGCTCTGCGCCAGGTACGAGCCTTCGTAGGGCGACGCGACGGCCTGCCGTTGAAAGAGATAGGTGTATTCCTCTTCGAGGCTCAGCTCGGACTGCGCTGAAAACGCTCGCTCCAGTTCTTGGATAGCTTCCTGCAACTCGGACGAGCCGAGCGCGTTCGCCGCCTGCCCCAGCGACTCAAAGGCCGAACCATCTTGCCAGGCGTCCAGTCGCTCCGCCGTCGGATAGGCAAAGCCTGCGCCCAATCGGCGATAGAGCATGCCCTGTGTCAGCGAAAGCTCATGGGCTGGTGAGGTCATGGCTTGTTCGACTATCGTTTCTGTAGCTCCTGATAAGCGACCCGCCCAAAGACGCCGACGATGAGCACGAGCAGAATGAGTGTGCCAATCAGCGCGATCAGGATGGTGAATACGGTTGCGCCAACAGCGGCAGGGGAAGACGTGCTGATCGCTGCGCCGGTCTGAGGTCGGCTGACGGGGACCACGGCGGTCGTCGCGCCGCCGCCCTGAATCTGAAGCGTCACCCAAGACGAGAGCTGCTTGCGCGCCCCGACCTCTTGATTCGATCCGTTCCACACGGCAAACGCGATCGAGCTGGATTTGCCCGGGGTCAGTTGCGCATCCTCCGCGTCCGCGCTGGCAAGCGGGCGGCTGAACACGACCGACCATTTGCCGTCTTTCCACACGCCGCGCCCCAAAACATCCTGGCTCTTTTGATGGGTCAGTGTCCCAAAGCCCAGCGCGCTCAAGTCTTCGACCGGCGTCACGCGATTCGGGTCGGAGAGCGGGTTGCCGGCTGTCCAGCCGATGAGATAGGCTTTGGCATCTGCCGAAGCAAAATCGGTGGGCACGTGATAGGGCGGCTGACCCACGACGAACGGATAATAGTCGTTCCAAAAGTTGGGATAGGCCTCGACGATTTCTTGAAAGCCCTTGTCAATGTCCGTCTGCCAATCGGCCTTCCAGTGCCACACGTTGACGAGCTGCCCCACCGCGCCCATGCAAATGACCGGCACCGTGCCAGTGACCGGCATCTGGATCGCCGCTGCGTCGCGGAATTGATCGGGCCGCGTGGCGTGATCGTCCTGCGTGTGGTCGTCCCACGTGAGCAGGAACGCAATGCGCTGCCCATCGTGGAGCGACTTGACGCTCACCTGGTTGACCGTCGGCTGCGCCAGCGCGGGTGCGATGCCTGACTGCGCCGTGAGCGGAACCGCGAGCGCCGTCACCGAGTTCCACGCAGGCGCGAGCGGATCGAGCGGCACGGCTTCCGCGCGATAGGTCGAGGTCAACGTGGGCTGCGCCTGCGCCAGGATCGTCCCGCGCGCGGCCAGTCCCGCGCCCAACAAGATGATGAGAACGAGCAAGAGTCTGTGCAGTCTCATCGTGATCTCCTTTCTCCAAGTACACGCCCCCCTCCAACTCCCCCCGGCCCCTCCTAAAGGCGGAAGGATGAAGGCGGCAAGTCCCTCCTACTTCATCCTTCCCACTTTATCCTTCAGGAGAGGGGGAGAGGGCGTAGGGGAGGGAGCCGCGCCCGATGAATCGGGCTCAAAGCTGGCTTCAGCCAGCGCCGCTTTGTAGCCCGCCGAGCCTGCCCTGAGCGAAGCGAAGGGTTCATCGGCGGGCGGGCACACGGGTGGGGCGAAGGCACTGCCTTCGCCCACGCCAGCAATTTGCCTCTTGCGGCGTGGAGATTGCTTTGCTGCGCTCGCAATGATGGGCCGAGTGGTGACGAAAAATTAGTGATCTTTGTGTCCTTCGTGGAAAAATCAAGTGATGTTGTGCCGATAGACCTGCCGCGCCGGGTCGAACGCGTCGCGGATGTACACTGGCTCTTGGAGCGGCACACGGGCGATCTCGGCGCCTTTGGCGTCGTAGCCGATCGCCTCGTTGCCCTTGACCCGGAAATGCTCGACCCAGCGATCGGTCGCGCCCATCAACATCAGCGCGCCCAACAGCTCCGGGTCATTGGCAACGTTGCGATAGGTCTGGATCGCCTGCTCGACGCCGGGGCCAAACATCTGCTGCAAATAAGCCGGGGGGACGTGAATCGGCGGGATGTAATAGATGTTGACGTTGAGGCCAAACTGCGGATAGAGCGGCAGCGCCACCTTGCGGACGTGCACGAGAAAATCCACCGGATTATCCGGCACGACTTGATCGGGAAAATGAATCCAACCATTGATGCGGATGCGCCCGATGCAGGCCTGGACGCAGTGAGTTTGCTTGCCTTGCTCGACGAGCGGATAGCAGCCGATGCATTTTTCGCTGACGCGCGTGACCGTGTTGTAGAGCGTTTTCTTGTACGGGCAGTTGCGGACGCACTCGCGATACCCCCGGCAGCGTGCCTGGTCAATCAGCACGATGCCATCTTCCGGCCGCTTGTAGATCGCTTTGCGGGGGCACGAAGCCAGACAGGCGGGATAGGTGCAGTGATTGCAGAGGCGCTGCAAGTAAAACATCCACACCGGATGCGGGATGCCAAAGAACGCGCCTTGTTCAATCGTGCCGGCCGTCTCGTCTTCGCCGAGGTTGGGCTGCGCCCAGTCTTCATCTTCGGGCAAAAAGCCGGCTGCCACGTGTCCAGTGGGGGCGGCCTCAAAGATCGTCTTGCCCGTATACTTGCCCCCTTCCCACGTCTGTGGGCCAAGCATCTCCAGCAAACGCACATCCCAGCCGAGCGGATAGAATCCATACGGTTTCGTCTCGACGTTGTTCCAGAACATGTACTCTTGCCCGCGCCCGGAGGTCCAGGCATATTTGCAGGCAAAGGTACACGTCTGGCAGGCGATGCACTTGTTGATGTCGAATACGGCCGCGAATTGCTGCTTGGGATAGGCGGCCTCGTAAGGATACTCCATCTCGCGGCCAATTTGCCAGTTGAACACCTTGGGCATCATGCCTCCTTGTTTTGCGCCATCACGTGTGCTATACTCACTCTACGTGCAAAAGTGGTGTCTGAAAGGTAACGATCATGGAAATGTTTGTGTTCACGGGCATCCTTCTAAAGGAAGATGAAGGCTATAGCGCACTTTGCCCTGAACTGGACGTGGCCTCGCAGGGCGCTACACTTGAAGAAGCCAAAACCATGTTGCTGGAAGCTGCCACGCTTCACCTCGAAGGCGCTATCGAAGATGGGTTACCTTACCTGCGCCCGATCCCTCCTTCAGAAGACCCTCGAAACACTCTGCCAGCCAGCGTTGCGGAAACGTTTCGGTTCAAGGTTGACGTCCGCGTTCACGCGTATGCCTAAACTACCCGTCCTCACGCCCCGCCAAGTCATTG
Source organism: Thermoflexales bacterium (assembly GCA_034434835.1). Taxonomy (GTDB): domain Bacteria; phylum Chloroflexota; class Anaerolineae; order Fen-1058; family Fen-1058; genus JBGLNJ01. The sequence goes on from DAOTXX010000021.1 coordinate 96,457, forward strand.
CTGCGCTAGAGAAGGCCGGATTTCGTTCTGTCCGCCAACGCGGCAGCCATGTCCAATTGAAACGGGGCAACCTGCTCATCACGATTCCTGTCCATTCGGGCGATCTGAATCCTCATGTTCTCCGTTCCATTCTCCGTCAAGCGCAGATGACCGTAGACGAATTCCTTGAACTCTTTTGAGTGCTCCTGCACCTTCACTTGATCGTAATAAACTTGCCCGCCAAATAGTCCTGCATCGCCTGACTTTCGTATCCGGCGCGCAGGCCCAGCGCCGCCGGCCGCCACACGCCCTGGCCGCCCAGTCCGCCCGGCTCGGCTTTGGTGACCTTGACGAACGACTCTTTGGGCGCGCCGACGACGCAGTGAACGTCCGCCGCAAAGCCCTGACCGATCGTCTGGCCGAACACGTCTTTGCGGACGAGCGAATCCGTCATCAGCGTCGGACGCAGCCAGGCGCGCGTCGCGCTCTGATGGCCGCCGTAGCGGAACATGGCCTGGTAGCCCGTGCGCGGATTTTTAGCCAGCCCGTCGGGGCGCGATTCGTGCGCGTCGACCGTGCCGTGCGTGGCCTGGTACATGTGGAACCACATCCGCAGCACCCCGCGCGGGATGCCGTTATAGTAACGCGCGCGCGTCATCAGGCGCATCACTTTGTAATCTTGCGGCTTGTCCTGCCAGCCGCGGAACGGGCGGTCCGTCGGGTCAGCGTCAATCCACACGTAATCGCCGTCTTCGATGCCCAGCGCCTTCGCGTCGGCCGGGTTCATGTCCACGTATGATTCGCCCGTCCATGGCTTGCGCTTGTCGTGGCGGTACATGTCGCCGAACGGGCCAAAGAACGCCGAGGTGATCGCAATGTCCACGGGCGTGGTGTGGACGCCGTGGCGATATTTGGGCGTGATAAACAGGAAACTATAACCGTCTTTCGTGAGCGGATGCTTGCTCACAACCACATCTTGGATGCTCAGCACGACGTTGCGCACCTGGCGGACCTCGGTGCTCAGATCGTCCTTCTTGAGGCCATAGACTTCGGGCTGAGCGGGCTTGAGCGCGGGATGCAAGGCGGAGACGATGACGTTCGGCTCGTGCGGCGTGGCGTCCACCGGCTCGCGGTGAACCGTCAGGTTCTCGCCATACTCGATGAACTCGGGTTCGTCGCGGTAAAATTCCAGGCGACCGGTGCGCGTGTACCAGGGCTTGCTTTCCTGCGTCTGCTCCCAGCCGACGACCTTGGGATAGGTGCGGAGCATTTTGAGCGAGGGGATGCCCTCCTTCGCCCTCGACTCGAGTTCGGCAAAGTTATAACCGCGCAGCGACGTGCTGTGATCCACAATGCGCTGCAAATAAACGTCCACGCGATTATCCAGCACAAAACGCCAATAGTCCTCAAAGCGTTTATCGCCGGTGAGTTTGGCGAGCGCCGCGCCCACGCCCGCGAACGTCTCAATATCGCCGCGCGTGTCAAACAGGCGCGGCAGCGGCGTGCGCGGGAAAACCGAAAGGAAGGGATTGGTCACCGAGCCGCACATGTCAGGGTATTTCAGCTCGGCCCACGAATCCACGCCGAACACCACGTCGGCGTACTCGCACGTCATCGTCCACCACCACTCGTTGGCGACGATCAGGTCTATCTTGGGCAGCGTGTTGACGATGATGTCATAGGCCCATTTCGAGTTGCCCAAGATGGAATTGCTGTTGGCCCACCAGGTGGCTTTGGTCGGCGTGGGCATGTGCGTCTTGCCGGTGAACTGCTTGTTGCCCACGCGCAGAGGCCGGTCGCCATAGTTGTAATAGTGCGCCGATTCATATTTGGCCAGCGATTTGGTCTTGGCCGGCTTGGTCGGGTCCAGTTCGATGTTGAACGGGTCTTCGAGAATGTATTGCGGCATCCCGTTGAACAGCGCGGTGCGATAGTTGCCCGCGTACGAGCCGGGGCTGCCGCCCAGGTAACCAATGTTGGCCGTGAGCGCGGACACGAGGAAAATCGCACGGTCTTTGAGGTCGTTGTTGAAAAAGTGATTCGGTCCCATGCCGTGCGCGAGCAAGGTGGCCTTTTTGTTTTCGGCGATTTGCCGGGCCAGTGAAAGAATGGCCTCTTGCGGCGCCCAGGTCAGTTGAGAGACGTTCTCCGGCGTGAACTCGGCCAGGTATTCTTTTTCCAGATCGAAAATCGGGCGCACCTCGATTGGTTTGCCGTCAGTCGTCGTGACCTTGAACGTGCCTTCCAGCGCGGGGTCAATCCCCAGTTGGGCGAAATACTTGCCGACATGATCGCGCGTGACGGCGGCGGGCGCGTTGCGTCGGGTATCCCACACAACGAAATCGCCCCACGCCTTGCGCTGCGCTTCGGTGATGACTTGCGCGCCTTGCTTGTAATTGGGGTCAGGTTTGTCTTCCGGCTTGAGCACCTTCACATAGTTTTCCAGCGCGCGCGCGCGATAGCCGGGCATCACGTCCGCAGCGTTGAGCAGCTTGAGCGTGTCCATCCGAACCAAGAGCGGCAGGTCAGTGTAATGCTTGACAAAGTCCGCATCGTACAACCGGTCGCGGATGATGACGTGCGCCAGTCCCAGCGCAAGCGCGGTATCCGTGCCAGGTCGAATGATAAGCACCTCGTCGGCCTTGCACGAGGTGGATTGATACTCGGTCGCAATCGTGATGACTTTGGCGCCGCGCAGGCGGGCTTCGGTGAGCCAGTGGCCGTCGGGCATCTTGGTCGAAATCCAGTTCATGCCCCACAACGTAATCAATTTGGCGTTCTCGGCGGTGAACAAATCAAACTCGACCGTCTGCTGGCCCGTCACCATCGGGTGGCCGGGCGGCAGGTCGGTGTGCCACGAGTAGCTATCCCACGCGCGCCCGCCCAGCGATTTATCCGGCTCGACCTTGCGCGTGTACACGTCGAGCAGCGCCATCATGTTCGCCACGCGATTGAGGCCAAAGATGCGCGTTGCGCCCAGGAAAGGCATCCCGCCGCGATATTTGAGCGTCTGCGTGCCCGCCTCGTGCATCGCCTCGACCATGTCGGGATCGTAACCTTGCGCGAGCAGCTTGCTCGCGCCTTCCGGGCCGCTATAGGTCTGGGCGATGTTGCGGTAGGTCTTGGCGACGATCTCGAACGCCTGGTCCCACTCGACCTTGACGTACTCGTCCAATCCGCGCTTGAGGTATTGCGCGGGCACGCGGCCATCGGCCTCGCGCGGATAGCCTGCGTTGACCCAATCCAGAAAGCCTGTGCGGACGAACGCGCCTTTGACGCGCCGGTCGCCATAGACTTTGCGGACGAGCGACTGGCCTTTGTTGCAATAGCGCGGATTCCAGCGCGCTGACGTGCGATTGCCGTAAGCGTCCACCGCCTCGCCGTAACGATAGGTTGCCTCGATGCGCGTCATCGCCCCATGGCGCACGTTGGCCTTGAGCAGGCAGTTGTGCGTATCGTTGGGTGCACACAAAAAGACAAAGGTCGAATCCACGCGGGAGAGGTTGCGGTAGGCTTGCTCCCAGTCGCGGTCGGGGTAAAAGGCGAGGGGGTTATCAATCTGAGGGATGGGCTGCAAAAAGGCAAACGATTTGCTGGTCAGCAAACTGGCGGCGGTCACGCCCGCCGCCGCACCACTCAGTTTCAAAAAGTCACGGCGCGAGAGTTGCTTCATGCGGCGCTCCTTTCGTTACACGACGCCAGTGGCAAAGGGAAAGCTGCTGTGATGAGGCAGACAGTGTGGAAGACATTCCCGGCAGGAACAGTGTAGCGCAGGGGGCGGGGTTTGTCTGTGACTTTTGTCAGCTTTTCGAGCCGGTCTGTCGACGCGCAGCCTGGGCGTTCCAGCATAGCCATTCGACCAGCGAGTCAAGCAGCTCGCTCAACCCCATCGCGCTCATGATCGCCATCAACACACGCGTGGGGCCAGGCGCAAACTCGAGTCCATACAGCAGCGCGGCGGCCATCCAGGTGCCGGAGCAGATGGGACAAGAGATCAGTTCGCCCACCGAGCGTCGCCACCCGGTGCCTTTCGGTTCGACCGACTCGCCTGCGCCGGTCGGATCGGGCACGGTCTGGGTAAAGGGTGACCGGAGCGGCTCCATCACCCGATCGTACGAAACCAGCCGCCCCAGTCGGAACGCGGCCAGTCCCAATACCACCACCTCGCGCAGCCCAAGCGTCACGTTCCTCTTGGGGCGTCGCAGGCCCAGCGCGGTCACGAGGGCCAAAAGGATGCCCGTCAAGGTCACATAGGCAAGACGCTGTTGGGTGAGCGCGTGTTGGTCAGTCTGCATGACGGTCTCCTGATGGGTGTTGCGCGGCGGGGTTGGCTCATCCGCACGCGCTAACTCATGCCGTAACTACTCAGTCCAGTCTACCGCACAGGCTGTCATTGCGAGCCTGCCGAAGGCAGGCGAAGCAATCTCTGTGCTCCGATCGCTGAGATTGCTTCGTCGGCCCGCTTCGCGGGCCTCCTCGCAATGACGGCTGAGTAGTTAC